>SVMD01000001.1:786-230302 GCA_015067615.1 Oscillospiraceae bacterium | reverse complement strand
GTGTTGGTGAATGATCCGACTATGGGGTACGGGATTTTCATTGAGCATATACTGGATGCGGCGGAATAAATCTATGCCAGGGGCGCTTTGCCTCTGGCATTTTTTGGCAGCTGTGCTATAATGGCAGTATTCCATTTTGCATTGTGAGGTCATTGGATGAATTTTCTGAAACGCAAATCAAAGCTTACAAAGGCCGCGGCTCTGCTTCTGGCTGTTTTCATCCTCATTGGAGCAGCCTGCGCCCTGTATCTGGGGGATTATTACCGCGCGGATACCGATGCCATTGCCGTCTTCACAGAGGGCAGCACCGTGGAAATGCAGATTGCGGAGAACGGCAACCTGCTCTGGGTGCCTGAGCAGCCTTCTGCCGGACTGATCTTCTATCCCGGCGGAAAGGTGGATCACGCCGCCTACGCGCCGCTGATGAGCGAGCTTTCCCACCGGGGCATCCTGTGCGTGCTGGTTCAGATGCCCTTCCGTCTGGCGGTTCTGGACATGGACGCGGCTGAGGGCATTCAGGAGCAGTATCCCCAGGTTGAAACCTGGTATATCGGCGGCCACTCCCTGGGCGGCTCCATGGCCGCGTCCTATCTGGAAGGCAGCACGGACGTCTTTGCGGGGCTGATCCTGCTGGGCTCCTATTCCACCGCAGATCTGTCTGAAACGGAGCTTTCCGTCCTCTCCATTTACGGCAGCGAGGATCAGGTGCTGAACCGTGAAAAATATCAGCAGTACAAAGTGAATCTGCCTGAGAACACCGTCGAAATCGTTCTGGATGGTGGCTGCCACGCCTGGTTTGGCATGTACGGTCCTCAGGAAGGTGATGGAATTCCCAGTATTACGAATGAAGAGCAGCTGAAACGCACTGCGGAGGCCATTGCCGCCCTGATCGAAGAAGCCTCCTGAAATTGGCTGATTAAAGTGCCTCTCTTTCCGGCATCCTATCTTTGGAGCAGCGCTCCAAACAGACACCGGGAGGAAAGACTATGGATTTCTATCAGATCCCCATCGGCTTCGGCATGGCCCTAGCCAGGAATTTCAACGCCATGAACACCTACTCCGCCATGACCCGGGAGCAGAAGCAGGCAGTCCTGGACCGGGCCCACAATGCCCGCAGCGAGAAAGAAATGCAGCAGATCGTGGATTCCCTGGCGCACCGTTCCTTTTATTAAAGGAGCAGGGCGGGCATTTGCCCGCCCTTTTTTCTTGCATTGGGCCGAAAATATGATATGATGATACAAGAAATTGAGAAGGGAGATATGCCATGTATCTTGCCAAAATGAATTACCGGGAAGTGGAGCAGTATCTTCAAACAAGTGACACGGTTCTGATTCCCGTGGGCAGTCTGGAAAATCACGGTCTGCACCTACCTCTGGGCACAGATTTTCTGATCCCGGACAAAATCGCCGCCCTGCTTGATGGGCGCAGCGATATCCTCATCGCCCCCACGGTCAACTATGGTGCCACAGACGACTTAAGCGGATTCCCCGGCACCGTGTCCATCGGCACTGAGGGACTGATCTACCTGCTGAAAGCCATCTGCGATCAGTTCTACCGTTATGGCTTCCGGCATTTTCTCATCCTCAACGGTCACGGCGGCAACACCGCCGCCATCCAGGCGGTGGGAATGCACCTGTACCGGAAGGGCGCGTACTTAGCCAATCTCAACTGGTGGCTCATGGCGGGACAGATCAATCCCAGCTGGGCCGGAGGCCACGGCGGCGGCGAGGAAACCGCCGGAATTCTGGCGGTGGACCCCGCCCTGGTGAAATATGAATATCTGAAAGAGCCTGAAGGAATCCGCAACGACCTGGGCGACAATCTCCCCTACGGTGCCTGGACGAGCATTTCCTATAAGGGTGTATCCGTCACAGTTCCCAGAGAAATCAGGGACATCACGGACAACGGCTGGCTGGTCCATTCCTTCAAGGGAGATCTGCCCACCCGGGCCACGGAAGCCATGGGACAGGAAATGCTGAACGCCGTAGCGGACTACATTGCGGATTTTGCTGCCGAATTCGAAAAAACAATCCCCAAAAAGGAGAATCATCTATGAAAAAAGAAGCCCTCGCCGATAAGCTGGCCCGGAAGAGCTTTGAAAGCGCTGCCTTCCAGCAAAGCTGGCAGGTGCATATGCGCTCCTTCGGTCCCATTATGGAGCCCGCCTTTGCAGACAACTACCAGGCAAAGGTCCATCTTTGCGCCGGTCTGAACCATATCAGCCGGAAGCAGATTCCCCAGGGTCTTGCCAAACTTTCCGGCCTTGACAAATACGTGCAGACTGATGCTGACAAGTGTGCCTACGCTTTCTTTCTGGGTCTGTGCTGTGACATGTCCGGCAAGCAGGATCAGATGGTTGCCCTGTACTCCATGGCTAACCAGTTTGGCCACAAGCTGTATCTGCCCTATCTGAAGGTGGCTAAGTTCTATCTCAGTGGCCATATGTACGAAAAGGCGGAGAAGAATTACCGCTCTGCCATCAGCTGTTTCACCGCCAAGGGCCTCTCCGACCAGGACAAGCTAATCCTGGGCTCCGCCTATACCAATCTGGCCTCCTGCCTGCTGAGCATGCACCGCTACGAGGAAGCAGAGGAGGCTCTAACCACTTCCACACAGTTGTACCCCAACGCCCCCGGCCGTGCTGCGGTGGAAGCAGCCCTGTATGCGGTTCGGGGAGACGAGAAAAACGTTTCCCAGTGCCTTGAAACCATGAAAGACCACGCTCCCGCCGTCTACGAGGCAGTTAAGGCAAGCACTGACCGGATTCTGGCTCAGACCGATCCCCTGTTCTTCCCCCAACAGCTGGATGAAAGCAAAATCGCCGCATTCTGGGAGTGGTTTGCCGGATATTCCGAAACCTTAAGCGGTCTGCTGGGACGGGAACAGTACGAAAAAGCTCTGACTCCCGTGGCAGAGAAGCTGCTTGTCACTTTTCCCTTCCTGGAGGAGACTCCCAATGTGGCATTGGGAAAAAACGACCAGGGCTTCGTGATCCGGCTCCAGGATTTCTATGCCGTGGCCGTGATGGATGCCTACGAAAAACTGATGGCCGCCTGCCCGGAGGAAATCCGGAAGCAGTGGCAGTTTGATATTGTACATGAGTAATGCCTATGACTGATCTGATTTTAGCTATCTGCTCCAGTGCCGCCATTTCCCTGATTATGCGGCTCAGCGGCCCCCGGGTGAAAAACAATGTCAGCATGCTGGCTGTAAATTACTGCACCTGTATTTTTCTGGCCGCGCTCTTTGCCGGAGGACAAAACCTCTTCCCTGCCGATCCGGAGCTTCCCCGGGCTCTGTGGATGGGCATCATTCACGGTGTGCTGTTTCTTGCGGCTTTTCTCACCTTCCAGCACAGCGTCCGCCGCAACGGCATGGTACTGTCAGCCATCTTTATGAAACTTGGTCTGCTGGTTCCCATGGTGCTGTCCATCTTCCTCTTTGGCGAGATCCCCGCGCCGCTGCAGATTCTGGGCTTTATTCTGGCCGTGGGCGCAATCATTCTGATCAATTATGAGAAGGATGCCGCGGCTTCCGCTTCTGCCGCGGGCCTGTTGGTGCTGCTGATTTTAGGCGGTACCGCCGATGCCATGAGCAAGGTCTTTGAGGAGCTGGGTCCCGGACAGCTTTCGGAGCAGTTTCTGCTGTACACCTTCCTCACTGCCTTTTTCCTGTGTCTGGGCCTGGTGACTGTCAAAAAACAGCGGTTTACCCGGTGGGAGCTGGTCTTTGGATTCGCCATCGGCATTCCCAATTTCTTCTCCGCCCGGTTCCTGCTGGGCGCCCTGGAGCAGCTGGATGCCGTCATCGTTTACCCCAGCTATTCCGTCGCCGCCATTCTGCTGATCACGTTGGCAGGAACGGTGTGCTTCCGGGAAAGGCTTAAAAAGCACCAGTGGGTCGCCCTGGCCATCATCCTCATTGCTCTGGTCCTGCTGAATCTGTGATACCGGTTGACATTCTGTTTTGTCAGCGCTACAATCGAATTAATCAGAAAAAAGGAGGAATTTTCCCATGCAAGTCAATTCCGACGCCCTGAAACTGCTCCAGGAGCTCTCCGACGCCCCCGGCGCCTCCGGCTTTGAAGAGGAAGTTGTTCAGGTTGCCCGCCGCTGGTGCGAATCCATCGGCCCCATGCAGGAGGATTTCCTGCGCAACCTCTATGTCCGCCGGAAGGAAAACACCGGCCATAAGCCCGTGATCCTGATCGACGCCCACTCCGACGAGTGCGGTCTCATTATCCAGGCCATCAAGCCCAACGGCACGCTGCGGTTCCTGCAGCTGGGCAGCTGGAATAAGAATTCTCTGGTGGGCAGCAAGGTGCTGGTGCGCAATGCACTGGGTGAATATATCCCCGGCATTATCGCTGCCAAGCCGGTCCATTTCATGACCGCCGCCGAGAAAAACGCCGCCAATGGTCTGGATATCTCCGCCATGGTCATCGATATCGGTGCCACCTCCTACGAGGAAGCGGTGAATGATTTCCACGTCCGCATTGGTGAGCCTGCGGTTCCCGCCACCAAGTTCCAGTATGACGAAAAGCATGGTCTGTTCTTCGGCAAGGGCTTCGACTGCCGCATCGGCTGCGCCACCGCCATCGAGGCCCTGCGCCGCCTGGAAGGCCGGGAGCTGCCCTGCGACGTAACTCTGGTTCTGTCCACCCAGGAGGAGCTGGGTCCCCGGAACAGCAAGGTCACAGTCCATCATGTGAATCCCGACATTGCCATCGTCATGGAGGGCTGCCCCGCCGACGACACCTTCGCGGAAGGGTATATGATCCAGACAGCACTTAAGAAGGGTCCCATGTTCCGGCACATGGACGTCAGCGCCATCTGTGCCCCCCGGTACCAGCGCTGGGCCCTGGACCTGGCCGCAAAGAAGGGAATTCCCGTCCAGGAGGCCGTCCGGGAGGGCGGCGGCAACAACGCAGCCTCCATCCAGACCGCTCTGGTGGGCGCTCCGGCCATTGTGGAGGGCATCCCCGTCCGTTACGCCCACGCCACCGACTGCATCAGCGCGGAATGCGACTACGAAGCCGGCGTGCAGATGCTGATTGCCCTGCTGGAAAACATCACCGAAGATGTGATCCGCGCCATTTAAGCAGATACATAAACCAGCCCCGGGAAATCCCGGGGCTGGTTTGCGGTTATGACGGTAAATTATCGTTTACGGTACAATTTTCCGATGATATTGTAGGGGCGATCATTGATCGCCCGCGCGGCATGCGCTGCGAATTCGCCGAAATCCAATGCGAATTCGTACATTCCCCTGCCGGGCGCTCACTGAGCGCCCCTACATTCACGCCATTACATTGCGCCGCTAAACGATAATTTATCGTATATTTTTCTTCCTTTCTGCCCACAAAGAACAGCCCTGCGGTTGCTCCGCAGGGCTGAAATTCATTCAATTAGCACAGCTTTGCGCCGGCGGGGATGGCGTCATTCAGCATGATCAGGTTCAGCTTCTCCTCACCCTTCTCGGTGTGGACAGCGGACAGGAGCATGCCGTTGGACTCTCTGCTCATCATCTTCCGGGGAGGCAGGTTGGTGATAGCCACCAGGGTCTTACCAACCAGTTCCTCGGGCTTGTAGAACTTGGCGATGCCGGAGAGGATCTGCCGGGGGGTGCCGGAACCATCGTCCAGGGTAAACTGCAGCAGCTTATCGGACTTCTTCACGTTCTTGCACTCAATGACCTTCACAGCACGGAGGTCACTCTTGCAGAAGGTGTCGAAATCCACCTTCTCATCGGAGTAGGGCTCGATCTCCAGGGGAGGCAGTTTGGCCTTGGCAGCCTGGGCCTTCAGCTCTTCCAGAGCGGCCAGCTCCTTCTCCACATCCAGACGGGGGAACAGCACAGGGCCGACGGTGGTATTCCAGACAGCCTTCTCGTCGGCGCAGTAGCACTGGGCGTTCCAGCCCCGGGCCTCTGCGGGCACATTCAGCATGTTCAGGATCTTCTCGGCGGACTCGGGCATGAAGGGAGTGATCAGGATGGCGCTGATGCGGATGCACTCGCACAGATTCTTCATGACGGTCAGCAGCCGGGGCATGGTTTCCTCGGTCTTGGCCAGGATCCAGGGAGTGGTCTCGTCGATATACTTGTTGGCCCGGTCCAGCAGGCGGAAGATCTCGTTCAGAGCCACGGAGAACTGGAACTTGTCCATCTGCTTTTCATAATTTGCGATGACCTCGGCAGCCAGAGCCTTCACTTCCTCATCCAGGGGTGCGCTTTCGCCGCCTTCGCCCAGATTGCCGCCGAAATACTTCTGGCTCATGGCCACGGTACGGGACACCAGGTTGCCCAGGGTGTTGGCCAGGTCGGTGTTGATGGTGCCCATCAGCAGCTCGTTGGTAAAGTTGCCGTCGGAGCCGAAGGGGAAGGTCCGCAGCAGGAAGAAGCGCAGAGCGTCCACGCCGAAACGCTCGCTCAGCAGGTAGGGGTCAACCACGTTACCCCGGGACTTACTCATCTTCTCGCCGTTGAAGTTCAGCCAGCCGTGGCCGTAGACCTTCTTGGGCAGGGGCAGGCCCAGGCTCATGAGCATGGCGGGCCAGATGATGGAGTGGAAGCGGACGATCTCCTTGCCCACGAAGTGGACATCGGCAGGCCAGAAGGCCTCCAGATCGTCATACTTGTCGTTTTCGAAGCCCAGGGCGGTCATGTAGTTGAACAGGGCATCGATCCAGACATAGACCACATGGCCGGGGTCAAAGTCCACGGGCACGCCCCAGGTGAAGCTGGTGCGGGAGACGCACAGGTCCTCCAGGCCGGGCTTGATGAAGTTGTTCACCATCTCGTTGACGCGGGAGCGGGGCTCCAGGAAGTCGGTGTTTTCCAGCAGGTCCTGGATCCGGTCTGCGTACTTGGAAAGACGGAAGAAGTATGCCTCCTCCTCGGCGTCCTTGACCTCACGGCCGCAGTCGGGGCACTTGCCGTCCACCAGCTGGCTCTCGGTCCAGAAGGACTCGCAGGGGGTGCAGTACTTGCCCTTGTAGGAGCCCTTGTAGATGTCGCCGTTGTCATACATCTTCTTGAAGATCCTCTGGATGGCGGCCACATGGTAGTCATCGGTGGTGCGGATGAACCGGTCGTAGGAAATGTTCATCAGCTTCCACAGGTCAATAACACCCTTCTCGCCCAGGACGATGTTGTCCACGAACTGCTGGGGGGTGACGCCTGCTTCCTTGGCCTTGTCCTCGATCTTCTGGCCGTGCTCGTCGGTGCCGGTCAGGAACTTGACATTGTAGCCCTGAAGCCGCTTGTAGCGGGCCATGGTATCGGTAGCCACGGTGCAGTAGGCATGGCCGATATGCAGATTGGAAGAGGGATAGTAAATGGGGGTGGTAATATAGTAATTACCCTTGCACTTTTCGCACATAATTGTTTTCCTCCTGAAAATGAAAACGCCCCTGGGGAAACCCAAGGGCGTAGAATTTACGCGGTACCACCTTGCTTCTCGTCAACGCACAAGCCACACCGCTCCTTTTCCTGCAAGCAGAAAATTCCGCCAGTGGCTTGGCATCTCCTCTTCCCCACAAAGGCCATCCGCCTTTGCGGGGGCCCCATTTTTAAGGGTTGAAGAATAAAGACGACTCGTAAACGCAATAACGGGCGCACCCGGGACTGCCTACCTATCGACAATCCGGCTCCGAGACCATGTTCATCCGTCTTTTTTTCGTACCCGCTCTCACCTTACCGGGCTCTCTGACCGAACAGTATCGGACTACTCTTCTCTTCACAGCTTTTGGAAATATCCTTGCCATTATAGCCCGAAATATACGGTTTTGTCAACACCAAAAGTGAATATTCCGGCAATCAGCCGATGCGCACCGCCGCCACCACCAGACGGCCGTTGGTCTGGGTGTACTCGCAGGTGGAAAGGCAGATCATTTTATCACCGTACTGCGGAACGATATCGGTATCATAGCGGGAAAGGGACAAACAGGCCGCCACGAAAGCATCAAACGCCGTTTCATCTTCGGCATCGATGAAATCGTGATAGGCAAAGCCCTCCCCCAGGGAGGCGGTGGTGGTGAACACCGCAAAGATGGCGTAGGTGTTGTGTTCCGTCAGAGTATCAAAGCGGATGTAACGGTGCTGCTCCCAGAATTCCCGGCTGAGGTAGGCGTCCAGCCCCGCGAACATGGAGCCGTCCTTCATATGGTGGCCGTAGATGGTAACATTGTCTGAGGGTCCGTTGAGATCACATTCCTCCCGGGCATACAGACAGCCCCAGTCACTGGATTCTCCCGCGAAATTCCGGTACAGGTAGTGATCCTTCCTGTCCGGGGTGTGCATCACCGGGTAATCGATTTCGGTTCCGGGAATGGATAGCCAGCCTGCCAGGTCAGGATTGATCGCATAGGCGGGAGCATATTCCAGCAGGATACCTCCCTCATCCCGGATATCTTCCAGTTTTGCCGGAGGGATATCTTCCTGCGTATCATTCTCCTGCCGGGGCACCGTGGGCGCCGTATTCCGGGCAGCTTCCACCAGGGCAGTCAGGTCCTCATAGTCCACTGCGGCCTGCTTCGAGTTAATGTAGTAGGTTCCCAGATACCAGGCACTGGCCAGCATGACAACCGTCAGCCCCGTCAGCAGGGCGTAATACCACAGAGGCGCCCTCTTTTTTCTTTTTGCAAATTTTCCGTACTTCACCCAGTTTTCTCCTTATCCGCAATTTTCATTAATCCATGAAATACATGCCGAAAATTTCCCGCTGGGCGTAATAATTAGGCAATTTCCGCCAGCCTTCGCCGGTGGAGGAAATAGACGTGAAGTTAATATGACAGTTCGGGAGTGCCTCCTGGAGCATCTGCTGCAGATTCTGAGGTGTCCCCGAACTTTGGCGCCACCAGAGGTTTTTCAACCAGGTCATCTGGGCTATAATATTCGCGTCACCCTGGGTATAGTGCAGATTCAGATCCTCCAGTCCGGTAAGTGTCAGCAGCGGAGACAGATCTTGAGGAGGTAGCATAAATAGTTCCAGATACACCAGTTCTGTCAGACCTGTCAAAGGTGTCAGATCCGTAATCATTGTCTCACAGAGCAACAGATATTTCAGATGCGGCATAAAGGCCACGAAATCAATATTGGTAATCTTCTTGTGGCCCAGATCGATGGCGATCATATCCGTGCAGTAGCGCAGATTGTAAATGATCTCGTCATTGACGAAAATACCCTCCTTCCAAGGCATGAATGCGGTGGCATCGGTGCGGAGGCGGAAATACTTGCCGATATCCACAGTCCACACGATTTTGATATTTTCGTAGCGGCGGTTCAGGTCATCCATTTCCTCGTTGGAAATACCGCAGTCCGTCATATCCACATAGCTAAGGCTCAGAAGATAAGGCAACACCGCATCCATCTGCTCCACCGTCATGGGGATACCGGTCAGGTCCAGCGTCTCGGTCTTTTCGTTGACACTCAGGCCTGCCAGCTCCAGATTCCAGGAGAAGGCAACCTCCGGAAACGCGGCAGTCAGGGCCATAAGCTCCTCCGCAGGGGCCAGGGGTACTGTCAGCTCCACCTGTTCCAGTTCCGTAAAATAGGGCAGCACTTCCAGCAGCTCCTTTGCATCCTCGCCGGACAGCACAAGTTCTCTGACATCATAGTCATACTTCTCATCTCCAACCGGAATGGTGTAGCTCACATACAGATTGGGCCGCTCCATTCTCAGCTTGTGAAGCACCCTATAGTCAGGACATGCTTCTGCGGAAATGCGCTTCAGCTGCACAAAGTATCCCAACACCGCTGCATCCGCTTCTGTAAGGGCTTCCACCGTCAGTTCCTCCGTATCCATGGGATAAAATGCCCCCTGAAAGGGAATATCCCACAGAATTTCGGCTTCCGGCAGCCACGCCTTTACGGTTTCAAATTCCGCTGCTGTAATTTCTGTACCCCGAAGATCCAGTTTTTTCAGATTGGGAAAGGCCCTCAGCTCTTCCAGATCATTAAGAGGTTGTCCGGACAGATCCATTTCCGCAACTGTCTTTTCATAACGGATCTGACTCACCTTTGCATACCGATTCTGATAGTTACGGTATGCAAACAAGCTCACCACAACCGCCGCAAGCAGCAGGGTTCCCAAAATAAGCTTCCTTTTCCTCATTTCACGGGTACCTCCTTCTTTGAACATTCTTATTATGACGAAGGGAAAGGGAGAAGTCAAGGAAAACCCACCCGCCAAAAACTTTTTCTTGCTTTTTTCCTAAATGTGTACTATACTGATTAAACACCTGCCGGTGTGATGAAATGGTAGACGTAGCGGACTCAAAATCCGCCGCCAGCGATGGCGTACCGGTTCGAGTCCGGTCACCGGCACCAAGAAAAGGGATACCCCAAAGGGGTATCCCTTTTCTTGGTATTGCGACGGACTCGAACCCATTTAAATGCAGATGCCCGGTGGGCATCTGCTTGCCGCCAGCTCGATGGCGGCAACACCTTGATTTTATCGGGTCCGTCACCGGCGTCATAGCTCAGGCGCAGTGTTTCTGTTTTGTTTATGAACCTTTCGTAAAATTTCGATTTTCCTCCCCCTGTCGGCTTGCGTATTTTTTTCTGAGTGGTATAATAAATAAACTGATTTCACGATAATCGAGGCGTAATCCAATTCCATGAAAAAAATGCTCTTTATTATGAACCCCTTTGCGGGTATGCGGCGGGCCAACCGCTACTTATCCGATATCATCAGCCTGTTCAACCGGGCGGATTACGAAGTCAACATCCGCATGACCGCCGGAACCGGCGATGCTGCCAATTTCGCAGAAGCCCACTCTGTCGGCATGGATCTGGTGGTCTGCTGCGGCGGTGACGGCACTCTGAACGAGACTATCACCGGTATGCTCCGCGCAGGCGCCACGGCTCCCATCGGCTATATCCCCGCCGGCTCCACCAACGACTTTGCCGCCAGTCTGAAGCTGTCCACCAATATCATGCAGGCAGCCCAGGATATTCTGGAAGGCGAAGCCACCTTCTACGATGTGGGCCGGTTCGGTGACCGCTATTTTTCTTATGTTGCCTCCTTCGGTGCCTTCACCAAATCCAGCTATGCCACCCCCCAGAGCGTGAAAAATGCCCTGGGCCACACCGCCTACGTGCTGGAGGGTATCTCCGAGCTGAGCCAGATCCGTCCCCTGCATATTCGTATGGAAATGGAGAATGAAACCGTGGAGGATGATTTCATCTTCGGCTGCATCAGCAATTCCACCTCCATCGGCGGCGTGCTGACCCTGGATCCCAAAATTGTGGACATGGCCGACGGTCTGCTGGAGGTTTTCCTGGTCCGGGCACCCCGGAACCTGACGGAGATCTCCGAGTGCATCCAGGCCCTCCAGAGCCAGCGCTACAACGACTGCGCCATGATCACCTTCGGCCCCGCCCGGAAGATCCGGGTCTCTGCCCCGGAGACAATGCCCTGGACCCTGGACGGTGAAAAATATGACGGTCAGGCAGAGATTGAGGTAGAGAACCTGCACCATGCCATCCGTCTGATGAAAAGAGTGGATACTCATGCATAATTCCACACTGTGCTATATCACCCGGGGGGATGAAGTTCTGATGCTCCATCGGGTCAAGAAGAAAAACGACGTCAACAAGGACAAGTGGATCGGCATCGGCGGCAAATTCGAAGCCGATGAGACCCCCGACGAGTGTCTCCTCCGGGAAGCACTGGAGGAGACCGGCCTGAAACTCACCTCCTGGCGCTGCCGGGGCGTGGTGACATTCCTGACCAACGGCCCCTGGGACGGCGAATACATGTACCTGTTCACCGCCGACGGCTTTGAGGGGGAACTGAAAGAATGCGACGAGGGGGACCTGCAATGGGTCAGCCGGGATTTCCTGAACCAGCTGCCCAAATGGGAGGGTGACCGGATCTTCCTGGACCTTCTGTGGGCCGATGCCCCCTTCTTCCTGCTGAAGCTGCGCTATGAAGGCGATACGCTGGTGGAAGCGGTACTCAACGGCGAAAAAATCCGGTAAATGGAGGTTTTTCCTATGGCAAAGGTACTGGAAATCTGTGCTGACTCCCTGGCCTCCGTCCGCTCTGCCATTCAGGGCGGTGCGGACCGGATCGAGCTTTGTTCTGCCCTGGCCATCGGCGGTCTGACCCCCTATGAAGCCCTGCTTCGGCAAATCCGGGAGGAATCCGACATCCCGGTACGCTGCCTGATGCGGCCCCGGGCAGGAGATTTCCTGTACACCCCCGGGGAACTGGAGCTGCTGCGGCGGCAGATTTTACAGTTGAAGGATGCCGGTGCCGACGGCTTCGTCATCGGCTGTCTGACTGCGGAGGGTGACCTGGACGAACAGGCCATGAAGCCTCTGATCGACGCCTGCGGCGAAAAGGGTATCACCCTGCACCGGTGCATCGATGTGAGCCGGGATCCTGTAAAAACCTATCTGGATGCCGGAAAACTGGGCATCGACACGGTGCTGACCTCCGGCGGTGCCTCCGCCTGCCTTTCCGGCATGGAGGTCATCGGGCAGATGCTGCAGCTCCGGGACAGTGAAAAGGGGCCCGAAGTGCTCATCGGTGCCGGTGTCAAGGCTGCGGTGATCACCCGGTTCCGGGAAGCCTTTCCCACCGCCCGGGCCTTCCATATGAGCGGCAAGACGGAAATCGAAAGCGGAATGGTCTTCCGCCGGGAGGGCGTTCCCATGGGTCTTCCTGGTCTGGACGAATGGCATATCCAGCAAACCAGTCCGGAGGCGGTCCGCGCAGCCAGATCGGCACTGGACGCATAAATTTCACACGGCGGACTTGAGGTTTCTTAAGTCCGCCGTTTTAAAAAATAAGGAATTCTTAAGTTCCTGAAAAAGACTTCCTAAGAACCGCTGTGATACAATCACACCGTAAACTACAAACGGAAGTGAGGGACGCATATGTCCGGAAAGAGAAAGAAGGGGCATCCCCTTCTGCGCCTGGCGGTACTGGTCCTGGCGGGCTGGCTGATCTTGACTTTTCTGCCTCAGTTGGGCGCAATGCGGGTAGCTCAGCTGAGTCTGGTGGAAATCCCGGAATGGGTGGACGTGCAGATCATCCAGGTGGACGGTCTTTCCCGCCGGGGCGAAAAGCTGGAGGATATCCGAAACATCGTCATCCACTATGTGGGCAATCCCGGCACCACCGCCCAGCAGAACCACGACTGGTACGAAAATCCCCAGTCGGAGGTCAGCTCCCATTTTCTCATCGGTCTGGAGGGCGAGATCATTCAGTGCATTCCCCTGGACGAATTCTCCTCCGCCACCAACCACCGGAACAAGGACACCATTTCCGTGGAGGTCTGCCACCCGGATGAAAGCGGCAGATTCAACGATGCCGCCTATTCCTCCCTGGTACGGCTCACTGTCTGGCTGTTGGAAAACACCGGTCTGAAACCTGAGGATGTGATCCGGCACTATGACGTCACCGGAAAAGAATGCCCCCGCTACTTTGTACGCAACGAGGACAGCTGGCGCCTGTTTCTTCAGGATGTGGACGCTGCCCTGAGAAAGGAAGGATAACCATGAAAAACAGACGTCCGGGACTGATCCTCCTGCTGATCGTCCTGACCTGCGCTCTGGGCGCGCTGCTCTTTGGGGATGGGCTTATGGCCCTGTACCGGAATCTCAGCTTCGACTGGGACCGGGCCACCGAAGCGGAGCGGACCGTGAAAGCTTACGCCGACGAAATGGGCATTCCCTACAGCCGCTATCCGGAAAGCCTCATCGAATTGCTGGACCGGAACCCGGAAACCAAGGATTTCGTTCTGAATTACCCCTTCCATGAGGAGGAAGATTACGACCTGTCCGGAACCGACCGGAGCCGGGGCATCCCTCTGTTTTTACAGTGGGATGAACGCTGGGGCTATGAAAAATACGGCAGCGACATGATGGCCATTACCGGCTGCGGTCCCACCTGCGTGGCCATGGCGGGCTACTACCTGACCGGCGACGCGGAGACCTACGATCCCGCGGCGGTGGCCGCTTTCTCGGAGAAGAACGGCTACTATGCCTCCGGCTACGGCTCCTCCTGGACGCTGATCAGCGAAGGTGCCGTGAAGCTGGGCCTGGATGTGACGGAGATCCCGCTGGTAGAGAAACGGATCAAGGACAACCTGGAAGTGGGCAATCCCATCATCCTGGCCATGGGCGCCGGAGATTTCACCACCTCCGGCCACTACATCGTATTGGTTGGCATGAAGGACGGCAAGTTCATTGTCAACGACCCCAACTCCCCCGATAATTCCGAAAAGCTCTGGAGCTACGAGCAGATCCAGGGCCAGATTCGGAACCTCTGGGTTATCAGGTAAATACGAAAAACGCCCGCACCGGAATCGGTGCGGGCGTAATGCTTATCGGACAGATTTTGCGTACTCTGTGGGGGTGATGCCGAATTTCTCCTTGAACTGGCGGGAGAAATGGTGGACCGTGGAATACTGCAAAGCGGCGGCGATCTCGGTGAAGTTCAGGTCGTTTTCCCGAATCATCTGCTTGCTCTCCTGAAGCTTGATCCGGCGGATATACTCACCGGGGGAGATCTGCAGGTTCTTGTGGAACAGAGCGGTTAAGTAGCTGGGGCTCACATCCACCTGCCGTGCAACCAACGGCACGCTGAGCTTCTCCCGGATATGGGAGGAGATATACTGCTGGGCCTTGCGGATGATCTCATTCTCGGAATGGATGGCGTTGGAGGTCTGGAGCTTATTGCCGCTGGGGGCAGCAGCCTCCCGGAGCAGCTCCAGCAACAGCAGATTCAGCTGGGCGATGATCATATCGTTGGAGAACTCATCCACCTGCTCATGCTCCCGGAGCATCTGCCGCAGCAGAGCAACCATCTGGCGGGAGGCGGTGAATTTCCGGTTTGTCAGGGGCTCCACGCCCTCGCCCCGGAGATCAAAGGTCAGTGTCACATACCGGGGCGCCACGTCCACGTCTGCATACTGCATATGCCACTGGTTGGGGGCGTAGATCACCATGTCGCCCTGCTTTAACAGCAGGTCCTGACCATCGGCAACGCTGTGCAGGCTGCCCTGATCCACATAGGTCAGCTCCAGCATGGGATGGGACTCGCCGGGGAACAGGAAGCCCTGTTCCTTTTCGTGATAGAAGAAGGTGTACAGGCCGTCCACCCGCAGCTGATGTTCGATCCGCAGGCCGCCGCTGAGGTGCTTGCCCACAGCCTCCGGCTCCACCCGGGCGCTGACATAGGCGGAGGACTCCCCCTGGAAGGGAGACAGGGCAAACAAGATCCCGGGAGACACACACACCCGCTTGTCCAGATAGAAGTGGAGGAAATTCTCCCCATCTTTGGACACGGACAGGACGCTGTTGCCACTGCCGCAGCTGATCCAGGTTTCGGACACCGCCCGGTACACATTGGCTTCCCCCTGGCCCAGTTCATGGAGGTTCCCCTTCTCCACACTGCGTACATTCTGAGCCCGCTCCGGCGGAATGGTACCGAAGCCCTGGAAGGTCATCTGATTCAAATTACGGATCATGGCATTCGCCTCCGATAAAAGCAGAATAGGGTCACCTTTCGGTGACCCTTTCATTATATATCCTACAATTGAAATTGGCAAACGCTTTTTCCGATTTCCGATATTTTTGTGAATTATCGCTGATATTCGAATACAAAATCGTAAATATCGACGGTATCGCCGTCCTGGATGCCCATTTCTTCCAGCCGGGCGAACAGGCCGCACTTGCGAAGCTGCTGGTCAAAGTAGTTCCGGGACTCGTAATCGTCAAAATTGATATTCATGATCAGCCGCTCCAGCCAGGTGCCGGTGATGAGCCAGGTGTTGCCCATATGCTCGATCTCCAGGGCGTTGGGATCGCCGGCTTCCTCAATGACCTCCACGTACTCAGGCTCGTAGATGGTCACAGGGGGCAGGGTACGCAGCTTTTCCGCCACCACACGCATCAGATTCTTAGTACCTAACGTGGTGCCTGCGCTGATTTCGTAGAGCTCGCAGCCGGCTTCCTCCACGGCGGCACGGAGCCGCTCCAGGTTGTCGGAATCGGGGTCCATGATATCAGTCTTATTGGCAGCCACGATCATGGGACGGTCGCCCAGGTCGATGGAGTAATTGTGCAGCTCCTCGCAGATGGCGTGGAAATCCTCCACAGGATCACGGCCCTCGGAGCCGGACACGTCCACCACATGGACCAGCAGCCGGCAGCGGTCGATATGCCGCAGGAAGTCGTGGCCCAGACCGGCGCCTTCCGCAGCGCCCTCGATGATGCCGGGGATATCGGCCATGACGAAGGACACGCCCTCATCCACATAGATGACGCCCAGGTTGGGGAACAGGGTGGTGAAGTGGTAGTTGGCGATCTTGGGCCGGGCATTGGAGGTGACGGAGAGCAGGGTGGACTTGCCCACGTTGGGGAATCCAACCAGGCCCACGTCAGCCAGCAGCTTCAGCTCCAGAATGATGTCCCGCTCCTGGCCCTTGATACCGGCCTTTGCGAATCTGGGAACCTGACGGGTGGGGGTGGCGTAGTGGGCATTGCCCCAGCCGCCACGGCCGCCCTTGGCGATGATGAAATCCTCGTCGGTGGACATATCGATGATCACCTGACCGGTCTCAGCGTCCCGGACCACGGTGCCCCGGGGTACTTCGATGATCAGATTCTCGCCCCGCTTGCCTGCCATCTTCCGGCCCATACCGTTGACACCGGCCTGGGCGGCGTACTTGCGCTTGTAGCGGAAGTCAAGCAGTGTGGTCATGTGGTCACTGACCCGCAGCACCACGCTGCCGCCGTGACCGCCGTCGCCGCCGTCGGGACCGCCGGCAGCCACATATTTCTCCCGGTGGAAGGCCACGGCACCATCGCCGCCCCGGCCACCGATGACAGTGATTCGTACTTTATCAACAAACATAGAAAATCCTCCTTTTGTCGGATTGCGTTGAGAGTGGATAGTTCAGAGTTGATAGTTAGTGTATCCGAAAGTTTCAACTTTCAACTCTCAACTCTCAACTGTTAAAAAAGCTGCCGCAAATACATGCGGCAGCTTTTTTAAACAACTTACTGCTCAGCGTAAACGGAGCACTGACGGCGATCCTTGCCCTTGCGCTCGAAACGGACGGTACCGTCCACCAGAGCGAACAGGGTGTCATCCTTGCCGATGCCGACATTGACACCGGGATGGATGTGGGTGCCTCTCTGGCGAACCAGAATGTTGCCGGCCAGAACGAACTGACCGTCTGCACGCTTGACGCCCAGGCGCTTGGCCTCGGAGTCACGGCCGTTCTTGGTGGAACCGCCGCCCTTATGGTGAGCGAAGTACTGAATACCAATCTTCAGCATTATGTTACACCTCCAAAACTTCGATATAATCAGGATAGTCATCCCGCAGTCCGCAGAGGGTGAGCATCATACCGGCAAGCACTGCCTGTACGGTCTCTTCCTCGTCGCAGGAAGCGGGGAGGGTCAGGGTGACGCGGGCGCCATCCTCTTTGACCCGGACCTTGGCCTTTGCGCCGCACACATCATTGATGGTGGCCTCAGCCATGGTCACAATCGCGGAAACCGCCGCGCAGACGATATCACTGCCTGCCTCGGCATAGCCGCTGTGTCCGGAGACGGAGAATCCGGTGATTCTGTCGTCCTCCATGAAAAATTCGCATCTGGTCATATTCTCAATTACAGAGCGATCTTGGTGATCTCGACCTTGGTGTAGGGCTGGCGATGGCCGATCTTCTTCTTCTCGCCCTTCTTAGCCTTGTAGCGCAGGACGTGGATCTTCTTGCCCTTGCCGTTCTTGACGACCTTAGCCTCGACAGCAGCACCCTCAACAACGGGAGCGCCGATCTTGGAGTTCTCGCCGTCCAGGACAGCCAGAACAGTGTCGAACTTGACGGTAGCCTCAGCCTCAGCGTTCAGCTTCTCGATGAACAGGACGTCGCCCTCGGAGACGGTGTACTGCTTACCACCGGTAACGATAATTGCCTTCATTTTGTTTCACCTACTTCATTATTTGTAGTCTCGCTTTAAAGGCGGGCGCGTTTTTGGGCGCACCACTTAAACCTCTTCAATGCGGCTCGACTATTTTAGCATCCCGGGAATAAATTGTCAAGAACATTTTCGCTATTTTTCTTGCGTTTTTCTCCTGAATTTGCTATACTGCTTGGAAATGAGGTGATAATTTTGAAGACAAAATACTGGATCGCCCTTCTGGCGGGAATTCTGCTGATCTGCATCTGCATCAGCTTTGCGACCATGGGCGGCGAAGCTGCCTCCCGGGCCCAAATTGTGAGCAACGGTCAGGTTCTGCGCACCGTGGATTTGGCAGTTGATCAGGAATTTACCGTGGAAACAGAGGGCGGCTACAATATCGTTACAGTCAGGGACGGAAAGATCGCCGTCACCCAGGCCAACTGCCCGGACCACTACTGCATGGCCAGAGGCTTCTGCAACAGTGGTGCCCAGATCGTGTGCCTGCCCAACCGCCTGGTCATTGAATTTTTAGGTAAAGCGGAAATCGACATGGTCGTGGGATAAATTTTCGAAAAAGGGCTTGACAAATCGCGCCTGCCTGTGTATACTAATCAAGCGCCTGGACGATTAGCTCAGCTGGCTAGAGCATCCGCTTGACGTGCGGAAGGTCATAGGTTCGAGTCCTATATCGTCCACCAAAAAAGAAAGACCACCCTTTGGGTGGTCTTTCTTTTTTGTGGACAATATAGATATAGGACTCGAACAATTCAAATGCAACAGTCCGGTGGACTGTTGCCGTTTTCCGGCTCGACGGAAAACGCTCCTTAATTCAATCGAGTCCTATATCGTCCACACCGTAGGTGTCAAGAACTCGACTCCATTTAAATGCGGCGCGGATGAACGCCGCTTGCTGCCGTCCCCGGCGGCAACACCTTAATTCTATCGAGTCCTATATCGGCCTCTCCGAAGGAGAAAGAGAACTCAAACCCATCTGCACGCAGCCGTCCCTTTTCGATTCTCTTTGACAACCTTATCCCCTTTTGATATAATACCCTCAAAATCCATGAGGGAGGTAGCAAGGTCATGAAACAGTGCTTATCGCTTCTGATCTGTTTTTTCCTTGTTCTTACGCTTTTATCCCCGCTTTCCACTTCCGCTGAGGAAAACACCGCCGAAAACATCTCCGGGCAGAACATTGTCACCGGCTCCTCCGGCTTCCCTTCCCTGGGCTCCCTGTTCGATTCCAAGCGCTATGACGGTTGGAACACCGCGGATGAGGCATCCCTCACTCTTTTCCATGAGAACGGCATCGGCTCCCTCTACCTGACCTTCGGAAAAACCTATGAGCCCTACACCATCACCAACGACGACACCGGAGACACCATCACCGCTGGTGAACAGAGCTATTATCACGACTTTGTAAATCTGACAGAAGCCTTCGGCACCACCCCAAAAACCGTTACCCTGACATTTTCCTCCGGACCCGTTGCGCTGTATGAGCTTCAGGTCTACGGACCCGGCCCGGTTCCGGATTCCATTCAACAATGGCAGGAGCCGGTTGACGGTAAAACCGATCTGATTCTCTTTTCCACCCACAGTGACGACGATCAGCTGTTCTTTGCCGGTCTGCTGCCCTATTACGCGGTGGAGCGGGGCTATCAGGTCCAGGTGGTCTATCTGACCAGCCATTTTAATACCGCACCCTTCCGTATTCACGAGGTTCTGGACGGTCTCTGGGCCGTTGGCATCCGTACTTACCCGGTATTCGGTCCCTTCCCCGATTTTGGTGACACCTATACCGTGGAGCAGGCCTTTTACCGGTTCCAGCGGTGGGGCTACAGCCGGGAGGATATGACCGGATTTGTGGTGGAGCAGCTGCGGCGCTTTAAGCCTTTTGTAGCGGTTTCCCACGACTTTAACGGCGAGTACGGCCACACGCAGCATAAAGTTTACGCCCAGCTGGTGGCGGACGCCGTGGCCGTAAGCCAGGATCCCGAGGCTTATCCCGATTCCGCTGAAACCTACGGAGCCTGGGATGTGCCCAAAACCTATGTTCACCTGTATGAGGAAAACCCCATCGTCATGAACTGGGACATCCCCATGGAAAACTTTGACGGTATGACCCCCTATCAGGTCACCAAGGAACTGGGATTCCCGAAGCACAGTTCCCAGCAAAAGGGCTGGGGCTACTTCTTCCGGGGACACGACACCTGTGCCGACATCCCCCACTACAACCCCAGCTTCTATGGTCTGTACCGCAATACAGTGGGCGAAGATGTGCAGAAAAATGATATGTTCGAAAATCTGATCTGCCACACGGATCAGGCCCGCATCGCTGCCGAGGAAGAAGCACGGCTGAAAGCGGAAGAAGAGGCCCGCCGGGCATCTGAGGAAGCCCGGCTCCAGGCGGAAGAGGAAGCCAGGCAGGCCTCCGAAGAAGCCCGGAAGGCATCTGAAGAAGCTGCCCGTCAGGAAGAAACCACCCAACAGGCTCCCTCCGAGCCGATCCCGGTTCCTGAAAAGGTCCCTGCCGAAGAACTGCCGCCCCTGTGGCTCCCGCTGCTCATCGACGCGGCACTGCTGCTGATTCTGATTTGGCTGCTTCGCCTGCTGCGCCGTTCCCGACGCAGTTCCGGAAAATATAGAAAGAAATCACGCTGACATCAAAAAATCCGGAGAGGACCCGCTGGTCCTCTCCGGTTTCTTTTTCCCGGAGGACTTCCCCTTGGAAGTCCTCTTTTTTGTTTCTTTGGGCTTTTGCTCCGTCTGCGCCTGGCTGAACTTATCCAGAAACGCATCCATCATCCTGTTAAGCTCATCAAATCGGCTCACGATTTCCTGAATGTCCTGCTCATTGTGCTCATGCATGGCACCGTCCCGAAGCAGCTTGGCGGACTTTGTTCCGCGGATTCTGTATTTGTCCCTGGTGTAGAACATGGCATTCAGTTCATCCCTGGTAAAGTCAAGACCTGCCCAGGCCATGGCATCGGGAATGTATTTCATATTCAACTTCTCATAGGCTGGTTTGTCCAGTTTCTGGTCCGCGCGATAGGCGGACAGAACCTTTTTGCAGGCCACCTCGCAGAGGATAAACTTGTCCACAAACTGCCAGCGCAGCCGGACCGTCTCCTGATTCTCCAGATGGGCTTCCATCTTACCCAGCTTCTTCTCAATCTCATTCTTCAGCTTCTGATCCATGGTATGTACTTCCTTTCTTTTTTCTGATTGAAGTATACCACAGAATCAGTCCAACATTTCGGACTATTCAGCTGTGAAGAATATCCGCTCCTCTGCCCCATCCCGGAGGGTAAAGCGCCGAAGGGAGAAGGTCTCTTCCAGAACGCCCTGCTCCAGGCACGCCTCCTTTGTTCCGGCAAAGCGGATTTTTCCGCCATCCAGCACGATCAGATCGTCGGCGTACCGCACCGCCAGATTCAGGTCGTGGAGGATCACCAGAAAGGTCTTTTTCCGCTCTTTTTTCAGCTTCCGCAGCAGCTCCAGAAAGGCCGCCTCGTAGCTTAAATCCAGGTGAGCCGTGGGCTCATCCAGCAGGGCAATGGGCGTATTCTGGGCCAGGATCATAGCCAGCAGCACACGCTGCTTTTCGCCGCCGGAGAGGGTGTCCACATACCGCTCCGCCAGTTCGGCAGCGTCCGCATCCCGGAGGGCTGCCTCCACCGCCTGCTTGTCGGTATCTGTCAGCCGCCCGGTGAAATCCAGCCAGGGATTCCGTCCAAGGCCCGCCAGCTCCCGGACTGTGATATGGGGGGAGGGCAGAGTCTGGGGCAGGATGGCAATGGACTTTGCCCGCTCCCGGGCAGGGATCAGAGCCAGATTCTTCTCCCCTTCGGTGATGATCCCGGTATAGGGAAGCTGCTGATTGACGCAGTTTAGGAGGGTGGATTTTCCGCTGCCGTTGCGGCCCACCAGAACGGTGAGCCGGTGGGGACGAAGCTGAAAGGACACATCCTCCAGCACCTGCCTGTGCCCCAGCCGGAGGGAGAGATTCTTAATTTCCAGCATGGTGCTTCCTCCTTACCAGCAGGATCAGAAAATAGGGGGCACCGATGAGGCTCATGAGGATGCCCACCGGCAGCTCCGAAGGTGCAAAGAGCGTCCTGCCCAGCAGGTCCGCCAGGATCACCAGAATCCCGCCCACCAGGGCCGACACCGGGATCAGCTTCCCCGGCCGCTCCCCTACCAAAGCTCTGGCAATGTGGGGCACCACCAGGCCAACAAAGCCCAGGAGCCCTGCAAAGCTCACCACTGCCGCTGCGCAGGCGGCGGCGCAGGCCATAGCAGCCACCCGGAGCCCCTTCACCCGGATACCCAGAGCCGCCGCGGCGGCATCACCCAGGCACAGGACGTTTAACCGTCCGGACAGAGCCAGAGCGGCGCAGAACCCCGCCAGAATGACGATGCCGGGCACCGGCAGTTCCCCCAGCCGGATGGCCCGGAGGGAGCCCACAGTAAAATGGTTGTACTGGGCCAGGATTCCCTCATCCAGCAATGACAAAAAGGAGATGACCGCGTTAAAAAGCGTGGTGATGGCGATGCCGATGAGCAGGATCCCGCTGCGGGAGCTTCCCAAGCGGCTTCCCGCCGCCAGGATCACCAGCGCTGCCCCAAAGGCACCGCAGAAGGCCCCCAGAGGGAGCCAGGTCCCGGCCCCGGGCGCAAAGGTGAGCATCAAGATCACTGCCAGACCGGCGCCGGAGTTGATGCCGATGATATTGGGGCTGGCAAGGTCGTTGGCTGTCACCGTTTGCAGCAGCACACCGGCGGTGGACAGGCCCACTCCGGCCAGTGCCCCCGCCAGCACCCGGGGCAGCCGGATCCCGAAAAGTATGGTCCGGGCAGTCCCCTTAAGCGCTGCCAATTCTGAAAGGGAAAGCGGGGCGCTGCCAAAGCATAGCCCCGCTGCCATCGTCAGCATCAGCAGCGGCAACAGGATCATGTAGATTCGCCGCAGCTTCATAAAATATCTCCGTACAGTAATTCGATCAGATAGGCATAAGCCTCACCCCACCGGGCGTTGGGCTTATACTGAAACAGTTCCTTCGGCAGCTGATGGACGCTGCCGTTTTTTACAGCGCTTAAGCTCTGCCACACCGGGTCGGAAATCAGGCTTTCCATATAGGCCCGGCCTGCGGTCTCGTCGCCCATGGTGGTAAAGAGGATGAAATCCGGGTCGGAAATCAGAACCTCCTCGGTGCTGAGGCCATCCAAAAGAATGGGGGCCTTTTCCGCAATGTTGAAGGTCCCTAAATCTTTCAGCATTCCGCAGACAAAGTGATTATCGGCGGTTTTGGCCTTGGTCACCTTGGCGGAGGAGCCTGCCCGGACAAAGAGGAGGTCCGGCTGGATTTCCCGGGCCTGGGCGGCGGCGATCATGGTATCGATTTCCGCCTTCAGGGCGGTGCCGTACTGCTCGTACCGCTCCGGGGTACCCAGGATATCGGTGCAGATCTTCAGCAGCCGCAGGTAGTCTTCAAAGGTCTCCACCGCAAAGCCCGCAGCGGGGATTCCTGCCGCCCTAAGGGTTTCGGCGCACTCCAGCTGTCCGGAAAGGTCGGAGGAATACAGCACGAAATCCGGCTCCGCTGCGATGAGCGCTTCCAGATTGATGGTCTTGCCTGCTCCTTCGTCCACCAGGATCACGGATGTATCCGCGAAGCCCCGCTGGATGGACTCGCCCACGGTGATGTCAACATTCCCTCCGGCGGTGATCCACAGGTCCGCCAGAGAGGACAATAACACCGCCACGGTTTCCGGTTTTTCTCCCACTGTGACCTGGGTGCCGGTATCGTCGGTAAAGGTGTAGCCCTCCCCCGCCGTTTCCGGCGCGGCGCAGCCGCTCAGCAGCACAAGGCAGAGGAAAAGGATCAGAATTCTTTTCACTTGAGGATCTCGTCCTTACGCAGCAGGATATCGTCGGTCAGCAGCATCTGCTGGGCCTTCTCAAAGCCGATGCGGTTGATGGTGTCCGCGAAACGCTCACCGGCCACACCCTGCTCCTTAAACAGCAGAATGGCCTTCTCCACCAGGGAAATGACCTTTTCCTCGCTGGGCAGGATCACTTCCAGGGCCTGGCCCTGGGCCACACGCTTGCCCCAGCGGCCGCCGATGTAGACCTTGTAGCCCACCTCGAACTCGTCACAGACATGGAAGGGGCACTTGCCCAGGCAGCGGCCGCAGTTATTGCAGCCTTCGGTGTCCAGTTTACCGTCCTTGACGGAGGCGATCTTGATGGGGCAGACCTGCTCTACCTGGCACTTCTTGCAGCCCCGGCAGGCATCCAGATCGTGCTTGATCACCCGCTGGCCCACGATGCCCAGATCGTTCAAGTCGGGCTTGACGCAGTTGTTGGGGCAGCCGCCCACGGCGATCTTGAACTTATGGGGCAGCTTTACATTATGATAGCCGATGTAGTACAGCTCATGGAGCTTTTCGGACAGACTGAAGGTGTCGATCAGGCCAAATACACAGGTGGTACCCTTGCAGGAGACGATGGGCCGGACCTTGGGGCCGGTACCGCCGATGTCCAGGCCATGCTCATTCAGGAAAGCCCGCATGGCGTCGATGTTTTCATAGGGAACACCCTGGATCTCGATGGTCTGGCGGGTGGTCATGGCCACCTCGCCCTTGCCGAATTTGGCGGCAGCCTCGGCGATGGCGATGCTCTCGGCGGAGGTGATCTTTCCGTTGCGGGTCAGCACCCGGCAGTTGAAGCAGTCGGGGGTGGTCTTGTCCCGGAGGCAGCCCAGGCCCTTGACCCTGGTAACGTCCTCGGCAGGAATGGTGCAGGCGACAGTGTTCAGCTCAGAAATATGCATAGAAATTCTCCTTCCAAAGTATTCTATACTCATCATATCACGAAAAAAGGCAAAACACAATCCGAAACTCTTGACAATCTGCGATTCCTTAAGTATGATTAGTATAACTAATCATACTTAATGGAGGTATTACCATGGAACTCCCCAAGGATAAATACGCCTGGATGGTGAAGATCGGTGAAAAGGGTCAGTTTGTCATCCCCAAGGAAGCCCGGGACATGTTCGATCTGCAGCCCGGCGCCACCATTCTGGTTCTGGGTGACGCGAAGAAGGGCCTTGCCATTCTTCCCAAGCAGATGCAGAGCGAATTCATCGCCCGGATTTTCACGGAGATCGAGGAAGAATGATATGGCAAAGATCGTATTTTTCTGCATTCCCGCCCATGGGCATACCAACCCCACCCTGAACGTAGTGAAAGAACTGGTCCGACGGGGACACCAGGTCTGGTACTACTCCTACCAGTCCCTCCGGGATAAGATCGAGTCCACCGGCGCAAGGTTCGTTGCCTGCGACGAATTCGATTCCGAGATGCGCCTGACTCCCAGGGATGCCGCCCGGTTGGGCAAGGATCTGGCCCTGTCCACCAAGGTACTTACCGACACCACCATGGCCCTGGATGAGACCGTCTGCCGCCATATGCTTAAGCTTCAGCCCGACTGCATCGTGGCGGATTCCATGGCCGTTTGGGGCAAGGCGGTGGCGCTGAAGCTGGGGATCCCCTTTGTCTCCTCCACCACCACCTTCGCCTTCAACCAGCACTCGGCAAAGTACATGAAGCAGAGCCCCATGCAGCTTGTTTCCCTGCTCTTTTCCATGCCGAAGATCAACAAATGCATCCGGCGTTTTCAGGAAAAAGGCTATCCCATCAACAGCGTGCTGGACATCATTCAGAACGACGACCAAACCCATACGATTGTCTACACCTCACCCGATTTCCAGCCCTGCGCCGACACCTTTTCCGACAAATATGCCTTTGTGGGCCCCTCCATTCGGCCTTCGGAATCCGAATATGTCAAGCAGCGGGAAAAACTCGTCTACATATCCATGGGCACCGTGAACAATGCCCTGCTGCCCCTGTATAAACGTTGTATCGAAGCCCTCCGGGACACCCCTTACCAGGTGGTTCTGAGTGTGGGAAACCAGGTGAAGCTGTCGGATTTCGGCGAGCTTCCCGAAAATGTGCAGGTTTTCCCCTTTGTGGATCAAATCGCGGTTCTGAAAAAGGCGGACGTTTTTCTGACTCACTGCGGCATGAATTCCGTCAGCGAAGCCCTGTATTTCGGCGTGCCGCTGGTGATGCTGCCCAAGACCTCCGAGCAGGGAGCCGTGGCGGAACGGGCAGCCCAGCTGGGTGCCGGTTTGAAGCTGACCAAAACCACCCCGGAAGCCATCCGCGCAGCTGTGGATGCGGTGCTTTCCGATTCCAAATACCGTGAAAATGCAAAGGTCATCTCCGAAGGCTTCCGCCGCTGCCCCGGCGCAAGGGGTGCCGCGGATAAAATTGAACAGGTTATCGGATAATATCATGGCTGTTGCGATTAATTAGCGTTTGTCTTTGTAACTTGGCTCTCCCTCTGGGAGAGCTGGCACCGCGTGAGCGGTGACTGATGAGGGGAACACCCTACGATGACTGGAAATGCAATGGTTTTCCGAGTGTGGTCCCCTCATCCGCCCCTTCGGGGCACCTTCCCCCCAGGGGGAAGGTATTACGCTAAGCGATAATTTATAGTACACCGGCTCACATACAAAAATCAGGCCCCTGCTTCCGCAGGGGCCTGAAAACATATGCAATTACTTGCCCAGGAATTCCTTGGTCACTTCCACGATGTGGTCAGCGCACAGACCGAAGGCCTTCAGCACCTCAGCAGCGGGGCCGGAGAAGCCGAACTGGTCGTTGACGCCGATACGCTTGACGGGGGTGGGGCAGGTCTCGGACAGGAAGCTGCACACAGCCTCGCCCAGGCCGCCGATAACGGAATGTTCCTCGCAGGTGATGATCTTGCCGCATTCCTTGGCTGCCTTCAGAACCAGCTCCTCGTCCAGGGGCTTGATGGTGGACATGTTAATGATCCGGGCGTTGATGCCCAGTTCAGCCAGCTTTTCACCCGCCTGGATGGCTTCGTACACCATCAGACCGTTGGCGATGATGGCAATGTCATTGCCTTCACGCATGATTTCGCCCTTACCGATCCGGAAGGTAAAGCCCTCCTCATGGAACAGGGGCACTGCCAGACGGCCCATACGCAGGTAGACAGGGCCCTTGTACTCGTAGGCAGCCTTGGTGGCAGCCTCAGCCTCGATACCGTCGGCGGGGCAGATGACCACCATGCCGGGGATGGAGCGCATCAGGGCGAAATCCTCGCAGCACTGATGGGAAGCGCCGTCCTCACCAACGGACATACCGCCGTGGGAAGCGCCGATCTTCACATTCAGCATGGGGTAGCCGATGGAGTTGCGGATCTGCTCGTAGGCGCGGCCGGAGGCGAACATGGCGAAAGAGGAAGCAAAGGGAGTCAGGCCGGTGGAGGCCAGACCTGCTGCCACGCTCATCATATTGCCCTCGGCAATGCCGCAGTTGAAGAAACGGTCGGGATAAGCCTTGCCGAACATGCCGGTCTTGGTGGAGCCTGCCAGGTCGGCGTCCAGAACCACGATATCGTCGTGCTCACGGCCCAGGTCAACCAGGGCCTTGCCGTAGCCCTCACGGGTGGCCATTTTCTTAACGTCTGCCATATTACATGCCCTCCAGTTCGTTCAGCTTCTGATTCAGCTCAGCCATAGCCTGCTCATACTGGGCATCGTTGGGTGCCACGCCATGCCAGCCGGCATTGTTCTCCATGAAGGAGACGTCCTTGCCCTTGACAGTGGACATGACAATGGCGGTGGGCTTGCCCTTGACGGTTCTGGCGGTATTCAGGGCGGCCTCGATCTCGTTAAAGTCGTGGCCGTTGATGGCCTCCACATGGAAACCGAAGCCCTCCAGCTTATCCTTGTAGGGGTAGGGATTCATGACCTTGGTCACATCGCCGTCGATCTGCAGGCCGTTGTTGTCGATGATGATCACCAGATTGTCCAGCTTGTAATGGGCAGCAAACATGCAGGCCTCCCAGACCTGGCCTTCCTGGGTCTCGCCGTCGCCTAAGAGGGTGTAGACCCGGTAGTCCTTGCCCCGGACCTTGGCGGACAGGGCCATGCCGCAGGCGGTGGAGATGCCCTGGCCCAGGGAGCCGGTGGACATGTCGACACCGGGAACGGTGTTCATGTTGGGGTGGCCCTGGAGGTAGCTGCCGACCTTACGCAGCTGAATCAGGTCCTCCACGGGGAAGAAGCCCCGGTGGGCCAGCGCGGCGTACAGGCCGGGGGCGCAGTGGCCCTTGGACAGCACAAAGCGGTCACGATCCTCCCACTTGGGGTTGGTGGGATCGACATTCAGTTCCTTATTGTACAGGTAGGTAAACATTTCGGTGGCAGACATACTGCCGCCGGGATGACCGCACTTGGCGGCGTGTGTGGACTCAATGATGCCCATACGGACTTTGCAGGCCAGAATGGACAGCTGCTTGATTTCCTGGGTTGTCATAGTTTCCTCCTTGATGAAATCATAGTTCGGCATTTTATTCTATGTAAAGCTACGCTTAGTATACATGGTCCCCCGGGATTTTGTCAACCGGAATAGTCGAAAATAAGGGTTTATTATCGATAAATTGATAAACGGCACAGCCATGGCTGTGCCGCTATCGTTAAATTTCGGCAGATTCCACCATCTGCTTTTTCCGCTCCATGGTCACCGCCAGCAGCCGCACCACGCAGGTAATGGCCACCAGACCAATGAGACAACCGGTCATGACGCTGTAGGAGAACAGGGCCTGGTCGCCATGGCGCTGGACCCAGTATTCCATGAAGCCCGCGCCGCCCACACAGCCGCCGTAGACCAGCCAGACAGGGATGTACCACCACTTGAAGCCCCGGGCCTTGATCATGCGCGTGGAGAAATAGATGATGGTTCCCACCAGGGCCACCGCGCCCAGGATCTGGACGATACTGATAAAGCCGTTGCTGCGCATAAACAGGGAGTCGTACCGGGTGGAATCCAGCACCACCTGGCTGGCTCCATAGGCGCACAGCCACAGGCAGGCGGTATCGCCGTCCCGCAGTTTGCGGTCCCGGCCCCGCTGTCCTGCCAGATAGAACACAAGCAGCACGGCGGTGATCAGGCCCGTGACGATGGACTGGATCATAAAGGTGGCAAACCGCCACTCCACCACGCCGGTGACCGCGTTTTCCACAGGGTAGACAAGGGGCAGGCTCCGGATGGACTCCATCACAGGTCCCCGGTCGGCGGTGGTGTACAGGCAGGCCAGCCGTCCCACCGCAATGCCCACGCCGCCGGCCAGGGCCATGCAGTCAAAGGTGAAGGGAAGATTTTTGATGATCCGCAGCAGCCGCAGCAGTCCGGCCACCAGGGCGCAGCCCGCAAACACGCCCATCAGGGCATAGCCGCCGCCGGTGAAGGTGGTCAGGGCACCGTTCAAACTCTCATAGGCGTTGGCCATGCAGTACCAGTGCATAGCCCGGGACAGCAGCAGGGATACCACCATAGAGGAAGGGATCAGCAGCGCGGCGCTGAGGCCGTTGTACCGCTCCCGCAGGTACAGAAACAGAAATACGCACACGGAAGCCGCCACAGCCAGGGACAGAATGATGGAGTTCCAGTACAGGAAAGTCTCTCCATAAATAAATGCGATCTTATCCATGCTCTCACTCTCCATCCGGGATCGCCGTGGCGAAATAGATGATATCACTGATGGCTCTCTGGTAGCCGTAGGAAGGCCGGTTGATCAGCTTGTCGTTGGTAACGATCACCGCCGTCTGGCCGCCGTCCAGAGCGTAAGCCTGTTCCGCGCCGAAGGCGTACAGCTGCTTACCGAACTGGGTCATATTGGGCACCCGCTCATAGCCCCGGTCAGGATCCTGACTGGCAACCACCATCAGATAGTGCAGCTGGCCCGGCATTTTGGCAATGGCCGCCCGGGGATAAAACTCGTTGTTTTTTACCTCTCCCAGGGGGTAATCCTGGGGGATCTTCACCAGCTGTCCATCCTGGACCAGCACAGGACCAAAGGACAGGGAGAATCGGACGTTATTCTCATCCACAAATTTCTGGGCAGCCGCCTTGTCCCCCAGCTCCCGGCGGTAGGCAAACAGGAACTCACCCGCCTCCGTGATGAACAGGGTGTCGATGGAATTGTTGAAGTGCATCACCTGTCCGTCATACGTCTTGATGCCGGCGGTGCGGAACTTATAGAAATCTCCGGAGGAGGCGGTGACTGCATTGACGGTGGCCGCCATCTGCGTTGTGATATACTGCTTGTCAGAGCCGTAAACACCGTCCGCCAGGAACCGGCGGAACTGGGACGGATGGGCGATTTTCACCTCGGACATGGTATACACCGTGCCATCGATCAGTTCCTTCCAGGTAATGCACATGATGGTCTCATCCAGATAGCAAGTGATCTCAGAACCCGCATATATTTTGACTTCCGTATTAAAGACGGTATCCTCCACCCCCAGCAGGTCCTTCGCTTCCTCCAGGAAACCCTGCAGGTCCGCGGGATTCGTGGTGGTCATGAACTTATCCTGATCGGGCTCCGGGGCGATCTGATCGTCGTCATTAAGCCAGTAGACCTTTTCAATGGACAGCACGCCCTCCAGGGCGGAGCTGATCTGATTGGTCAAATGCATATCGTAGCGGTCCAGGATTCCCAGCTCCATGGGTGCGGACTGTCCGCCGCCACCGGGCACACCCACATGCAGCACGCCCCACATTAGGAAATTCACCGTCAGCCATGCTGCGGGAATTGCCAGAAAAAATGTCAGCAGAATCATCCAGGGAGACCGCCGCTTTCTTCTTATTTCATTTTTTTCCACAGTGATCCTCCCATTACTTCAAGATACCGCCGGACAGGGCCTGGAGCAGACGGGCTTCCGGCATGATCCACCACCGGCCGTTCTCATAAATCAGGTTCAGGGTCAGGTCCCAGGTAATATAGCCTGCATCCTCAGCCAGCGCGTCCCGGGCTGCGTCGTACAGCGCGCCCATGACAAATTCTTCCTTGTATTCGTTATTCTCATCGTAGATCTCAGAGGTGTTCTCTGCTTCGCCGATCCGCTGCGTAAGCAATGTCTGGGCACGCTGGCGCAGATTGACGGTGACGGAGTCAATGTCCAGTGCCGTGATGGTCACGTCCAGAGAAACGCCGGAATCGGCGGCATGGAAATCCCCCGGGATTTCGTAGGAAAAGCTCTCCTCCAGTGCTTCCCAGAAGAGCTGTCCCACCGGATCCGCGGCTTCGCCCTCCATTCCCAAATCGGGGGTACCGTACAGGCAGCCGCTTACGGTATCATACTCTCCGGCGCACAGCGCGTCCAGCATGGTCTGCACCTGATTGCGGGCAGCCTCCGGCTGGCGCACCAGCACAGGACCGGCATTGCGGTTGTGCAGTGCCAGCCAGATACCTCCCACTGTCAGGCACAGCGCCAGAAGTCCAAACAGGCCGGAGCAGAATCCGATTTTTCTATTTCTCATGTCATTGTCTCCCTGTTTTCCTGCAAGCCCAATACAGGCAAAATTTCAAAGCTATATTGTAGCAGTATCTATGGACAAAGTCAATTTGTCTTCCTGCAATCTCTATACAGGTCCCTCTTCCAAAGGAAGAGGGACCTGCCTGTTTATACACCCAGCAGCCGTACATGGCTGCCCCGCTTCCCCTTGGTGATCTGAAGCTGGGCAGGGATGCTTTCCGCCAGGGTCTCCACATGGGAAATGATGCCCACGATGCCGGCGCTGCGGCGGATGCCCTGGAGAATCTCCAAAGCGTCCTGGATGGCCTCCCGGTCCAGGGAGCCGAAGCCCTCGTCGATGAACATGGCCTCCAGCCGGATGCCCTCCCCCTGGGCCTGGACCACGGTGGACAGGCCGATGGCCAGAGACAGTGCCACCAGGAATTTTTCACCGCCGGAGAGAGTCCGGACGCTGCGGCGCTGGCTGTTGTGGCTGTCGAAAACCTCCAGCTCCAGGCCGCCCTTCAGGGTCCGGCCGGTGGTTTCGTCGGTTCGATACAGCCGGTAACGGCCCCCATAGACGTTTTCCAGCAGCCGGTTGGCCTGGGCTGTGATGGAATTCATCATGACGCCCAGCACATAGCGTTGCAGGCCCACGCCGTGGCTTCCGGCGATCCGCCGGGCAAAGACCTGGTCCGCTTCCAGCTTCACCAGAGCCTCCCGGCAGCTTTCCAGCCGGGAAGTGAGCTTCTTCTCGTCAGCTTTCATATCCTTCAGCGTCTTTCCCTGGAGGATACGCTTCTCCGTCAGGGTCCGGCTTTCCTTTTCAGCCGTATCTCTTGCTGTCTTCAGCTCGGCAAGGTCCGGGGCTGTCTTTCCCTCCAGCGCGGCGCGCTGCTCCTCCAGAGCCTCTTTTGCCGCTTGCAGATCTGCCTGCCACTGATTCAGGGCTCGGTAGCCCTGCTGTTTTTTCTCCGGCTCCATGGCGGCAGCCAGGAATGCATCCTCCCTGCCGAAGCCCGAAGCCGCCAATGCTTCCTGCCAGATCACCGTCTGGTCACTATAGCTTTCGGAAGCAGCTGCGAGATTCTTTCCCCACTGCTCTTCGTTCAGGGCTGCGGCAGCGGCTTCCGCCTGGGCATCGGTCTGCTGCCGCAGCAGCTTCTGTCCCAGAGCTTCAAACTTACTGATTTTCTCATCCAGCTCCCGGATGGCCCGTTCCAGTGCCCCGGCGGTGTCGATGCCGGGGATCAGCTGTGTTTCGGCCTGACGCAGGCTGTGTTCCGTCATGTTCTGCTGCCGCAGGGCCTCATTGTGGACCTGCTGGGCCTCATTCCGGGCGGATTCTGCCAGGGTTCTTGCCTTCATGGCGGCGGAAACCTGTTTTCCGCAACGAGCAAAAGCCTTGTTCAGCCTGTCCAGCTCCGCCTCCGACACATGATCCGGCTCTTTTTTCGCCGGGTCCGGATGGGTCACACTGCCGCAGACCGGGCAGGGCTTCCCTTCTTCCAGGGTTTCCGCCAGAATGCCGCCGATGCCCCGGCGGTAGCTCAGCTGGGCCCGGTCGTATTCCTCCCCGGCCCGGTTCTGGGCCTCAAAGGCCTGGGCCAGCTGCTGATCCTTCTCTTGCAGGTCCAGGCTGCGCTGCTGAAGCGTCTTTTCTGCTTCCGCCGTTTTTTTCCGGACCAGCAGCAGTTCCTTTTGCAGGCTGTCCAGGGATTGATAGACCTGCCGGGCCTGTTCCAGCTTCAGCTTTTCCTGCTGATTTTGCTGATGGGCTTCCTGACCTGCCTGGTGCTGGGTCAGATGCTCCCGGGCCCGGGTCAACTCCGCCTCCGCCTGTTCCCGGCGGATGTTTGCCTTTTTCAGTTCCTGCTCTGCCTTCGCCTGTTCGGCAGCGGCAGTGCGGTAAGCGCTGTAGCTGTCCCGCAGGGTATCGGCCCGGTCGGCTTCCGCCAGTCGCTCCCCTGCCCGAACCATTTCCGCTTCCCGCGCCTGCAGCTGTTCGCACCGCTGCCGGCGCTTGTTCAGCTGGGCAAAGGCCTCGCTTTCCAGCTTTCCGGCCTGAAAGGCGTTTTCCGCCTGTTCCAGAGCTTTGGCAGAGGCCGCCGCGGCGGCTGTGGTTTCCTCCAGTGTCAGTTCCAGCTGCTGACGTTTTTCCGTCAGGGCTTCTATCGTCTGGCAGCCGTAGCGCCGCAGGCCCTCCTCAATGGCGGTCTTTTCCCGGTTCAGCTCCGCCGCCCGGGCATTGACCCGGCGGCTGATCTCGTCGCTGATGCGGCTCCACTGCTGCACATTGAACAGCGTTACCAGAATTTCCTCCTTCTTTTTGGAATCGGATACCAGAAATTCCTCGAATTTGCCCTGGGGCAGGATGATGACCTGCCGGAACTGGGAGCTGGTCAGACCCACCAGCTTCTCCGCCCGGGCGGTGACCTGGCTCAGGCCAGTATCCATCACCTCCCAATTTTCGCCGTTTAACACATAACAGTTGTGGTACTTGTGCAGGTTCTTGGTCTTATACTTCATGGAGCGGGTGAATTTGTACCGCTGCCCCGCGCTGTCGAAAATGAACTCCGCAAAGGTCTCCTCGTTTTTCTCGGCCAGCTTGCAGCGCATGGCCTCGATATCGCCCCGCTGCCCGCCGCTACTTTCACAGTAGAGGGCATAGCAGATGGCATCCAGAATAGTGGTCTTACCGGCGCCAGTCTCACCGCTGATGAGAAACAGGCCGTTTTGTTCCAGCTGGGAAAAGTCAATGAACTGCTCGTCCATGTAAGGGCCGAAGCATTTGAATCGAACGGATACAGGCTTCATCCTACGTTCCCCTCCTCCCGGCTCCAGGCCAGCACCTCCCGGAACAGCTGCAGCTGCTCAGGGGTGGGCTCGGCGGAGAAGCTCTCCGCCAGGAATTTGATCATGATATCCTCTTCGCTTAAGGTTTCCAGCTCCTCCACAGAAAGGGCTGAAAGCTCCCCTTCCTCGGAAAGGCTCTTGCCGTAGACCTCCAACAGGTAGGGAAACCGTTCCCGCAGCTGGGCGATCAGCTCCAGACCTGCGTATTTGTCCGTGACATAGAGCCGCAGGTAGTCCTCCCGGATGTCCTTCCGGGCCATGAGTTCTTCCAACGTGCCCTCCACGCTGCGCCGTTCCCGCTTAGGTTTGATCGGTACAAAGCGGATGTCCATGGTATCCGTATCGATGAGCACCACGCCCTTTTCCTGCTTCTCCTCGGCACCGAAGGAATACTTCAGGGGGGAGCCGGAATAGCGGATGTGGTTTTCGATGGCCTGGGGCTTGTGGATGTGGCCCAGGGCTACATAGTCAAAGCCTGCGAACACGTCCTTGGAAACCGCCGTGGCAAAGCCCACCCGGGCGCTGCGGTCGGACTCGGACAGCTCCGAGCCCACGATGAGGGAATGGGACAGGACGACGTTTTTCTTATCTTGATCCATCCTTTCCCGGACGTGGTCGCAGTAGGCCAGCATGGCGGTCTCCGTATTGCGGATTTCGGCCTTTTTCTCCGGAAGCAGGGCAACAATTTCATCTCTTGTGAAGAAGGGGATGCTGTACACCGCCACCTTGCCCCCATCCAGCAGCACAGGCGCAGGATCCCGCTCAGGCTTTCCGGTGATGTGCAGGCCCGCCCCCTTCAGCAGTTCCCGGCAGGAGGCCAGCCGGGCGGCGGAGTCGTGGTTTCCGGCAATAGCAATAACCTGAACCCCCAGGTCCAGACACAGCCGGGTCATGGCCTCGTTGTAAAGGCCGATGGCCTCGGGATTCACCACAGAGCTGTCGTAGATATCGCCGGCCAGCAGCAGTGCCTCCACGCCCTCTTTTTCGATCAGCCTATAGAGTTCTTCCAGAAAATACCGCTGGTCCTCGGCGTAGCTTCCTGTTCCCTGACTTCTGCCGAAATGCCAGTCGGAGGTATGGATCAGTTTCATGCCGGATCCCCCTTTTTCGTCATAATTGTTGATTATATCAAATTTTCTTTCCGATGTAAATGGGTATCGAAAAGTGCTTTTCTGGAAGTTTGGCACAGGTTCTTAGGGAAAATTTCCAACATTCTTAAGGATTTTAACGGTAGATTTTTTTGTAAGTTCTGGTATAATCATCAAAAGAAAAATTTGTCACTTCTTATTCCATTTACTACCCGGAGGAATTCCATGGAAAACCAGGAAAAGAAACTGAAAATCCTGATCACCACCGATCTGTATACCACCAACACCAACGGTGTTGTCACTTCCGTTCAGAACCTCTTTGACGAGCTCACTGCCAAGGGCCATGATGTGAAGATTCTGACCATTTCCGATACCCTCCACTCTCACCGGGAGGGTCCCGTCACCTACATCCGCTCCGTGTCCCTGGAAAAGGTGTATCCCAACGTGCGCATGCCTGTTTCCTACCGCCACGAGCTGATCCAGGACATCATCGACTGGAAGCCGGACGTGGTCCACAGTCAGTGCGAGTTCTTCAGCTATCAGTTTGCCGCCCGGATCTCCAAGATCACCGGCGCCCCCATTGTACATACCTACCATACCCTGTACGAGCAGTACGTCACCTCCTACCTGATCCCCAGCAAGCGCTTCAGTGATGCCATGGTGAAATTTTTGTCCCGGAAGCGGCTGAAAAAAGTCCGGACCCTCATCGCCCCCACCCAGAAGGTGGAGAATACCCTCCAGGGCTACGGTCTGGAAAGCCCCATTGAGATTGTCCCCTCCGGCATCAGCTTAGAGCAGCACCGGCAGCGGCTGGATCCCATGACCCGGCAGGAAAAGCGCCGCAGCCTGGGCCTCAGGGACGAGGATCTGGTGCTGCTGAATCTGGGCCGTCTGGGCGGCGAAAAGAACCTGGGCGAGCTGATCGAGCTCTTTGCCCAGGCCAGAGAGGAAAACGAAAACCTGAAGTTCCTCATCGTGGGCGACGGTCCCGCCCGGGAGGATCTGGAAAAGCTGGCCCGGAAGCTGAATGTCTCCCAGCATGTGATCTTCACCGGTATGGTGCCACCCAGTGAGGTCCAGGATTACTACCAGCTGGGCGATGTGTTCGTCAGCGCCTCCACCAGCGAGACCCAGGGTCTGACCTACATCGAAGCTGCCGCCAACGGCCTGCCCCTGCTGTGCCGCCAGGATGACTGCCTGGCCGATGTGCTGCAGGAGGGCGAAAACGGCTACGAATATACCAGCAGCGATGAATTCCTCCAGGCCATTGACACCGTAATGGCCGACCCCGCCTGGCGGGAAGCCGCTGCCCGCCGCTCCGAGCAGATCGCCGCCACCTTTGACAAAAAGGCCTTTGCCGAGGCTGTGGAAAGTATCTACGAATCCGTTCTGTAAATTTTAGCGCCGCAGTAGCCCACTGCGGCGCTTTTTCTATGGAATTAATTATTGTGTATAATCGAAGCATAACCCTTCCCCCGGGGGGAAGGTGGCCCGCGAAGCGGGTCGGAAGAGGAATTCGGGAAATAATCTGATTTGTGGAACGCGCAGAGACTTGCTGATGGGTAACGTCTTGCTAAGCCTGTTACCGCGCACAGAATCCTACATTTCTGCCCGCATTCCTCTTCAGTCTGCCCTTCAGGCAGCCAGCTTCCCCCCGGGGGAAGCGTAAGCAACTGCGCCGCTAAACAATACTTCCTCGTCCAGATTTTTCAAAGCTTAAATTTTTCTTGTTCTGTTGCATCCCAATTTGTGCCGTGATACAATGGTCATACTTTGTTGCATAACGGAGGTTCCCCTTGAAAAAGAAAACAAAGATAATTCTCTGGTCGTTGCTGATCTGCCTTACGCTGGGTGCCGCGGGCTGGTTCGGCTGGACCTGGTACGATAACAATGTGGACCGCAGCGGCTGGCGGGAGAAAAACGGCGTGACCATGTACGCCGATTTCCACGGAAAGCCCGTCACCGGCTGGGCAGACATTGACGGCAGCCGCTACTATTTCGGGGAGGACCACGCCCTGCAGACCGGGTGGCTGGAGCTGGAAGGCAGCACCTATTATTTGGGTTTGGACGGTCGGATGCATACCCACTGGCTGAATACGGAGGAGGGCCGCCGCTATTTTGGTCCCGACGGCCGGATGGCTGTCAGCTGGCAGGAGATCGACGGCAACCGCTACCATTTTGGCGAACAGGGCCTGATGGACACCGGCTGGCTGGAAACAGAAGATTCCCTGCATTATCTGGATGAAGACGGTGTGCTGCAAACCGGCTGGCTTCTGTATGCCGGAAACACCTACTTTCTGGATGAAAAAGGTTCTCCCCTGTACGACTGGCAGGAAATTGAAGACGCAACCTACTACTTTGGCAGCGAGGGCATCCTGCACACCTCTTGGCAGGAGATCGACGGCCTTACCTATTATTTGGGTGAAGAGGGCACGCTGCACACCGGCTGGCAGGAGATTGAAGAAAGCCGCTACTATTTCACCGAATCCGGCGCCCTCCACACCGGCTGGCTGGAGACGGAGGAAGGTACCTATTATCAGCCGGAAACGGGCCCCATCGCCACCGGCTGGCAGGAAATTGAAGAAAGCCTTTACTATTTCGGTGACTCCGGCCTGATGCACACCGGCTGGCTGGAGCTGGGCGAATACCGCTACTATCTGCACAGCGACGGCACCGCAGCAGTCGGTCCCACGGAAATCGACGGTGAGACCCTCTATTTCAGCCCCAAGGGCATCTGGGTGCTGCTGGTAAATCCCTGGCATCCTCTGGATGGGGATTACAAAGCAGACCTGGTGGAGATCGAGTCGGGATGGATGGTGGACCGGCAGGCCTATGAGTCCCTGAAGGCCATGCTGGAGGCCATGCGTGGCGAGGGTCTGTACCCCTACTTCTCCTCCACTTACCGAGGGGAAAGTGAACAGAAGGACATCTGGCAGCAGTATGTCGAGCGCTACATGGCCGCGGGCTACGATGAGGAGAAGGCCAATTCCATGACCGCCACCTATGTGGCCGTGCCCGGTACCAGCGAGCATCACACGGGCCTTGCCATGGATATCGTGGGCCATGACTATTTCTACAGCGGCCGCCCCGGCTCCACCAAAGAGGTCCAGGCCTGGCTGGCTGAGCACTGCTGGGAATACGGCTTCATCCTGCGCTATACCAAGGAAAAACAGAGTATCACCGGCTTCGCTCCGGAAACCTGGCATTTCCGCTATGTGGGAACCGAGGTTTCCATGGACATGAAGGGCACCGGACTGTGCCTGGAGGAATATCTGGGCGCAAACAAGTAACAGTAAGGAGAAATCACTATGAAACAGCTTTCAGCCATTTTTCTGGCTGTGATTCTGCTGGCAGTGTTCACCGCCTGCACGCCGGAGGTCCCCGTTGGGGAGTCCTCCGCTCCTGCGGAAACCACCGGTCCGGAAATCCTCACCGGCTGGCAGGAGATTGGCGGCAGACGGTACTGCTTTGATTCCCAGGGTAATCCCCGTTCCGGCTGGATCACCGAGGAGGGTCAGCGCTATTTTCTGGACGAAAACGGCATGGCTCTGACCGGCTGGCAGGACTTAGACGGCAAGCGCTATTATTTCGGAGATTCCTGCGCCATGACCGTGGGCTGGGCCCAGCTGGACGGCGGCCACTACTACTTTGGTATCGACGGCTCCATGTTCCGGGGACTGCTGAACATTGAGGGTAAGGGCTACTATTTCTCCGACAGCGGCCTGCGCTACAGCGGCTGGCTGGAGCTGGATGGCAAGACCTATTACTTTGGACCTGAGGGCGAAATGGCCGTAGGTCCCGTGGAGATTGACGGTCAAACCCATCATTTCAGCCCCCATGGCGTGAAAATTCTGCTGGTCAATCCCTGGAACCCCCTGCCCAAGGATTACGAAGTGGAGCTGGTGGACATCACCTACCGGGACCGGATGGCTGTGGAGTCTTCTGAGGCGCTGATTCAGATGCTGGCAGACTGCGAAGCCGCAGGCCACGAGACCATGATCGTATCCGCCTACCGGACCCAGGAGGATCAGGAATTCCTCTTCAACCGAAAGGTCAATTCCTACCTTTCCCTGAACTGGTCCCGGGAGCGGGCGGAAACCGAAGCCGCCAAGGAAGTTGCCGTTCCCGGCACCAGCGAACATCAGCTGGGCCTGGCGGTGGATATCATCGATGTGGACTATGGATACCTGGATGACCACCAGGCCAACATGCCCGCCCAGAAATGGCTTATGGAGCACTGCCATGAGTACGGCTTCATCCTGCGCTATCCCGTGGGCTCAACGGAAATCACCGGCATCATCTATGAGCCCTGGCACTACCGCTATGTGGGTGTGGAAATCGCTCAGGAAATCACCAATCTGGGCATCACCCTGGAAGAGTACTTAGGTGCGGCGTAATGTACAAAACCCTGAATCAGCATTACCGGGAGACATTCGGCTGCAAGGTCTACAAGCTGTCCATTGACGGCGGTTTCTCCTGCCCCAACCGGGACGGCACCTGCGGAAACCGGGGCTGCATCTTCTGCGACGGCAGCGGTGCCTTCGCGGAACAAGGAAGCAGCGTCGCGGCGCAGCTGGAACAGGCAAAACGGCGGGTGGAAGATAAGAATCCCGGCGGAAAGTACATGGCCTATTTCCAGGCCTTCACCAACACCTATGCCCCTGTGGAGCATCTTCGCAGGTTCTATCTGGAAGCCATTGCCCCGGACGATATTGTGGGCCTCGCCATCGGCACCCGGCCGGACTGTCTGGGCGATGCTGTAATTTCCCTGCTGAAGGAAATCAACAACCTCAAGCCTGTGTCCGTGGAGCTGGGTTTGCAGACAACGAATCCGGAATCCGTCCGGTATATCCGCCGGGGCTATGAAAACGCGGTCTATTTCGATGCGGTGAAACGGCTGAAAGATGCCGGGGTCGAAGTTGTGACCCATATCATCCTGGGCCTGCCGGGAGAGTCCATCGAAGATGCGGTGCAGACCACCCGGGACGCCATTGCCGCCGGCACTGACGGTGTCAAATTCCATCTGCTCCATGTGCTCCGGGCCACGGACCTGGCAGAGGACTACGCCGCCGGAAAAGTTGACTGCCTGACGCTGGAAGAATACGGCCGTTGGCTGAAAGCCTGCGTCGATCTTCTCCCTCCCCGCATCGTGGTCCACCGGATCACCGGCGACGGCGCCAAAAAAGACCTGATTGCCCCCCTCTGGTCCGGGGATAAGAAAAAGGTCCTGAATTACTTGAATAACGTTCTAAAATAAAAAACCGCACCCAAAAGGGTGCGGTTTCGTTTGTTTTTAGCCCAGAACAGTGCCGTCGGGGTTGAACAGGGGCAGGGGCTCCAGGTAGATAATATCCTTCCGGTCGATGGCATCGCCCTCGGCCAGGATGGCCATACGGCCGCAGATCTCGCCGCCGGCCTTCTCAACCAGGGCCTCCAGAGCCTTCAGGCTCTCACCGGTGGAGATAACGTCGTCAACCACCAGGATCTTCTTGCCCTTCATCAGAGCAGCGTCAGCGCCGTCCAGGTACAGCTTCTGCTCCTTGGCAGTGGTGATGGACTGGACAGTGACGGAGAAGATGTCCCGCATGTACAGCTTGGGACCCTTCCGGGCCAGGATGTACTTGGCGTCGCCGGCCTGGCGGGCCATTTCGTGGGCCAGGGGGATGCCCTTGGCCTCGGCGGTGATGATGTAGTCGTACTCGGGGGCCTTGGCCAGCAGGTCACGGGCGCAGGCCACGGTCAGCTCCTGGTCGCCGAAGATGACGAAACCGGCGATGGACAGCTTGTCATTCAGGGGGCAGATAGGCAGGTCACGCTCAAGGCCTGCAACGGTCATACGGTAATACATGGGAAAACGCTCCTTTTCCAAAATATTCTACAATAATTATACTACCGGGCAGAAAAATGTCAAGAATCAGAACACTGTCAGTACCAGTTCCAGCAGTTTTTGGAAGGTATCATGGACCTTAGCGGCCACCTCCACCACCTCACTGTGGTCCAGCTTAGCGTCCGTGACGCCGGCAGCGTGGTTGGTGATGCAGCTGATGCCCAGAATGCGCATGCCGCAGTGGCCGCCCACCAGGGCCTCCGGGGCAGTGGACATGCCCACAGCGTCGGCGCCCAGGATCTGGGCCATCCGGACCTCCGCAGGGGTCTCGTAATTGGGGCCGGTGAACATCATGTACACACCCTCCTCCAGATGGATCCCCGCGGCAGCGGCCTTTTCCTTTACCACGCTGCGCAGTTCCCTGCTGTACAGGTCGGAAACGTCCGGGAAGCGGGGGCCGAACTCCTCCAGATTGGCGCCGATGAGGGGATTGTCGAAGGAATAGTTAATGTGATCGGAAATCAGCATCAGGGTGCCGGGGTTATAGCTTGCATTGGCACCTCCGGCGGCGTTGGTCAGCACCAGATTTTTAACGCCCAGCTTCGCCATGACCCGGATGGGCATGGTGAGCGTCTGCATGGAGTGGCCCTCGTAGTAGTGGAAGCGGCCCTGGAGCGCCGCCACCACCTGGCCGCAGCGTTTGCCGATGACCAGATTGCCCGCATGGCCCGGGGCGGTGGAGATGGGGAAATAAGGGATCTCACCATAGGGAATCCGCACAGCGTCCTCCAGTGTGTCGGCAAAATCGCCCAGTCCGCTGCCCAGCACCAGTCCGATGGTGGGACGCAGCTGGGTTTTGGAGAGAATATATTCCGCAGCGGCGGTGATCTTTTCCATGATGTTCATAAAGATTCCTCCTGAGATAAATTATCGTTTAGCGTAATACCTTCCCCCTGGGGGGAAGGTGCCCCCGAAGGGTGGTGCTCCGCGCAGCGAATCAAAATCAATCGCTTGCCGGTGGCAAGCGCACCACAACAAATGGATGAGGGGACCGCAGTAGGAAAAACGTTACATTTCCGGTCATCGCAGGGTGTTCCCCTCATCAGTCACCGCTTACGCGGTGCCAGCTTCCCCCCAGGGGGAAGCTATTGTAAACGATAATTTATTTTACCATACACAGAGCCCAAAGACAAGGAAAAACCCCGGTATCTATCGATACCGGGGTTTCTCGCTCAGGGATTTTTGGAAAGAAGAGAGGTAGAAAAGAGGATCTACGCAGGAATGCGGCTCACGGCTTCCGCATCCTTTATGGTTTCATCTTAACGGGACTTTTTGAATACCACTTAACAAGATTATAAACAAAAAACGACTAAATTATGAATAAAACGATTCCAATTTTGGTTACAGCAGTTTTATCACATCCAGCAGACTGTCGGCTCTGGCATGGAGCAGCTTTTGGGTGCGTTCATCCGGCTGGTCCAGGTCAGGAACCATCACCGTCACGCAGCCTGCCCGGTGTGCCGCCAAAATGCCGGTAGGGGCATCCTCCAGGGCAAGACAGCTTTCCGGTGGAAGGCCCAGGGACGCAGCGCCGTGGAGGTAGATGTCGGGGGCAGGTTTGCCGTGGGGCACCTCATGACCGCTGCAAATGGCGGCGAACCGGTGCTTCAGATTCACCGACGCCAGATGCTTTTCGATCCGCTCTTTCGGTGCCGAGGAGGTGATGGCGGCAGGGATCCCCTTTGTGTCCAGGGCATCCAGAAGCTCGAAAATGCCCGGCTTCGTTTCCACGCCGTTTTCTTCAATGAATGCATCCATCAGCTCAATGCGCTTGGCTCGGCACTTTTTGTAATCCACCGTAGGACCAAAGAAGCTGCGGAGGTTCTCCTCGCTGAGTCTTGCGTTGGCAGCACGCATTTTCAGGGCCTGGTCACGGGTCATAGGGAAGCCGTAAAAACGGCAGGCCTCCATCCAGAACCGGGTATAGAGCTTTTCCGTGTCCAGCACCAGGCCGTCCATATCAAAGAGCACCCCCCGGATCCGGGGGGTGTTCTGGTTGTAAAGGGTAATTGCCATCTTAGAAGCTCAGGCCGAAGTTCAGCTCATAGTAATTACCGTTGGCATCACGATAAGCGTAGGCCTTGCCGTTCTCGTCCTTGAGGGACTCGGGCATATACTGGTCCTTGTCGAAGCCGGGAACGTCGTTGGGGGAGATGCAGACGCCGTTTTCGTTGACAGCCAGGACCTCGTCGCCCTTGGGCAGGGTGATGGGCAACTTGCCGGTGGGGTTGTAACGGCCGAAGATCACGTCCAGAGTGGCTGCGGGGTAGGTCTCGAAACCGGCCAGCAGTGCGTCCACATTGCGCTCCACGTTGCCAACCAGCCAGGCCAGGGGGAAGTTGATATTGGAGATGACCTTGCCGCCCTTGGCGTGGATGGCAGCGGCGATGTCGGCAATCTTCTGAACGCCGGTCAGAGTGGTCTCCAGGTGGGTCTCCTTCATGGGACGGCAGTTGTCGTCCACGTTGGGAACTTCCTTGCCCTCGCAGATGTCCAGCTCCAGATAACCGGCGGTAGCGGTGAAGTAGTCGCCGGAGGAGGGGTTCACGAACAAAATGGCAACGTCAGCCTCGTTGTAGTCATCCACCAGGGTTGCGTCCTGGGCAACCATTTCCCGCAGAGCTGCGGTAGCCAGCTCGCCCTGCTTGGGATCCTTCTTGAAGGCCTCCACATAGACCTTCTTGCCGGCAGCGTTCAGGGGCAGTGTGCCGTCGTTCTTCAGCAGGACCACGCTCTGGCGGTGGGCCAGCTCGGCATCCGCCCAGTACTTAGAGCCCTTGACGGTCTCCTTGGCGGCCTTGGCGTCACGGTAGGTATCCTCGAACATGCCCAGGGTGAACATCTCGGTCAGGGTTCGGGTGACAGCACGGTCGATGGCCTCGTCATTCAGGGTAACCATATCAGGGGTGAAGCCCTCGGGCAGCTGGTGGGTCTCGTAGTAGCCATTGGTGGCACGGTCATAGCTTTCACGGCCGTAGGCATTGTCATACAGGCCGGAAATCACATCCACACCGGAGTTGCGGACGGCGAAGCCGATGCGCTCAGGCTCGTCCAGCATTTCCACGCCCCACTTCATGTTGTGGACGATGCCGGTGTCGGAGTTGATGTAGCCCTTGAAGCCCATCTGACCCCGCAGGATGTCATGGATAAATACCCGGTTGTAGGCGAAGCCGTAGGGATCGAAGCGGACGTCGTTGCCCTGGCAGTCCTGCTGGACAGAGGACTTGGCAGCGGCGGGCTTGGAGTAGTAGGGCATAATGGAGGAGGTGTTCTTGGCAACCGCGGACTTGAAGCCGGGCATATGGTACTTCTGCAGGGAGCCGGGGGTGGCGTAGACGTTCCACTGGCCTGCGGCGTAGTGGGGGTCAAAGCCGTTCTCACGGGGACCGCCGCCGGGGAAGTGCTTGGTGGTGACGGCAACGCCGCTCTGGGTGACGCCGTTCTCGGAGCCCTGGATTCTGGGAATGATGTGCTCGGCAATCTCACAGATCAGAGCAGGATCCTCGCCGAAGGTGCCGTAGGAGCGCTGCCAGCGGGGGTCAGACATGCAGTCCACCATGTACATATAGCCCTTGCGCAGGTTGCAGGCCTCCCAGCTCTCTCTGGTAGCCTCGGCCCACTTGTCGGCCACTTCAATGCCGCTGCCCTTGACGGCGGCTGCGATGCCCAGGGTGCCGGGCCAGGTGGGGAACACGCCGCCGGCGTCGTTCATGCCGAAGACGATCTCGCCGTTTTCGTTCCGGGAGTTGGAGGCAGCCTGGACAGGCACGAAGCGCTCGCACTCCTCGGCGATGGCCTGGAGCTGGTTCAGGTAGTCAGCCAGGTCGTCGGGCTGGGCGTTCTCACGGAGAATGGTGTGGCGGGCGAACCACTCCTTGATCAGGGTGGTGGTGCCGGGAAGCTTCTGCTCGCCGAAGATGGTCTTCTGGTTCACTTCAGCCTCGTCCACGCAGCCGGACTCATCGGCCACGGCCACATGGCCCTTTAAGCGGGCGGAGGGGTACTTGGGGCCCATGCGCCAGTCGGAGATGAACAGCTGGCCGATCTTCTCGTCCACGGTCATCAGCTTGACGTAGGCGGCAGCACGCTCAGCAGGGCTCAGGCGCCAGTCGTTGACGGGGGACACGGTGCCGGTGCCGTCGATGTCCTTGAAATACAGGCCGTCGGCCTCGATGATGGGGCGGTTCAGAGTGCTGATTTTGGGTCCATTGGGATTGTGGTAGACCTTAAAATTGTCGGATGCTTTGATTGCCATTGGGATTCCTCCACTTTCTAAGAATCACGTCCTCCGCAAGAGGACTTATACAAAGTAATTATGCCATATTTTGGAGTAATTTTCCATTCGGCAATTCTCAAGAAATCCGGAGGATAATTTTGATGAAAGTGCTGTATTGCGGTAAATTAGCGTTTACAAGAGCTTCCCCCTGGGGGGAAGCTGGCACCGCGCAAGCGGTGACTGATGAGGGGACTACCCTGCGATGACTGGAAATGCAACGGTTTTTCTGCTGCTGTCCCCTCATCCGCCCCTTCGGGGCACCTTCCCCCCAGGGGGAAGGTATTACGCTAAACGATAATTTACCATATCAGCAGAAAACCGCCCGGCGTTTGCCGGGCGGTTATACCTTATCCGAAAATCTCGGGATTGGATGCGGTGCCGGTGCCGTTTCCGGCCTGCTCGGTCAGCATATCCATATACTCTTCCAGGGTGACGCCCAGCTCAAAGATCTCCTTGGCCAGCTCCTTGCCCACATAGCGGAAGTGCCAGGGCTCGTAGACGATGCCGGTGATCTCGGTGGTGCCCTCCGGGAACCGGACGATGAAGCCATGCTCCCAGCTGTGTTCCGCCAGCCAGTTGTGGACGGGCTTGACACCGTCGATATCCACAGCGTAGGCGGTGTGATGCTCGCTGGTGCCGGGAACGGCCACCTTCTCGGCCGTGAGCCGTTCGGACTCCTCCTTACTGTAGCCAACAGCCCGGAAGCCATTGTAGTAACGGTCCCAGATCACCTGCTGGGTAGCCTTGCTGCGGTGGATGGAGGTGACCTTGTAGTAGCCCAGGCCCTTGATCTGATTCACCATGTCAACCAGATCGTCGTAGGCCTCCGCAGCGATCTTGTTGTTGCCGTAGGCCACCAGCTCCACCTCGTAATCCTCCGGCAGGGGGTTCCACATATTGACCAGGACCACCTCTTTGCCCTTGGAGGAGAAATAGTGGGTCTGGTCATCGATGATCATCTTGCCGATGGCGGCGATGCCGTTTTCCCGGAAGTAATATGTATCCCCATCCAGCTCCATCCAGCCGGTCTGGGCGATGCCGGATTCATTTAAGTAGGCTCTGCCCTGGGGGGTATCCACCAGGCCGGTGCCGGGAAGGCCGGTCTCATCCAGATACAGCCAGCCCTCAGCTGTTTCCAGCCAGCCGGAGCCGATGGTGCCGTTTTCTGTCAGGTAGTACCGGCCCTGATCGGTGTCCGTCCAGCCGGTGCCCAGGCTGCCGTCGGACAGGAAATAGCTGCTGCCAAATTCCGTGTCCACCCAGCCGGTGGTGATGACGCTGTTTTCATCCAGGAAGTAGCGCTTGCCGTCAAATTCCGCCCAGCCGGTGCCCCGCTTGCCCTGGGCATCCAGCAGATAGGTCTTGCCGCCGATCTCCGTCAGTCCGGTGCAGACCTTGCCCTGTTCGGACAGATAGAAGGTCTCCCCCTCCAGCTCCGTCCAGCCGGTCACCGCCGCGCCGGTGGCGGGGTCCAGGTAGTATCTGCCGTCGGCCAGCTTCAGCCAGCCGCTGCGGCGGGTACCCGCTTCATCCAGATAGTAATACTGTCCGTCCACCTGGGCCCAGCCAGTGGTCATGGCGCCGTCCTGGGGATCAAAATAGTACCATTTTCCGTCGATGGTTTGCCAGCCGGTGATGGGCCTGCCCCGGGTGTCCAGATACTGCAGCTGTCCGGCGTCATCGGTATGCCAGCCGCTGAGGTCAAAAATATCGATCCCCAGCAGATACTTAGGGATCAGGATCATGGCCGCCAGCACCAGAACCAGGACCAGCAGGACCACAAGCAGAAATTTCACGAGTTTTCTCACAGTTTTGCCTCCAGAGTCATATTTTGTTTAGTATAGCACATTTCTTCCCGCCCGGCAAGTGGACAATCCTGCCCGATTACCTTGACTTATGGTCCCGGGGAGAGTATAATCTGGATAAATATACCATTCCCATGGAAAACAGGAAAGAAAGAAGGATTTTTTATGTTTCAGAATGTAATTGTGCGGCGCCCCTGCCGCGCCATGGTGGAGGGCATCACCTCCAATCCCCAGCTGGGCAAGCCCGACTATGAAAAAGCCCTGCAGCAGCACGACACCTACATCGAGGCCCTGAAGAAGTGCGGTGTCAATGTCACCGTCCTGCCCGCCGATGAGCGCTACCCCGACTCCTGCTTCGTGGAGGACCCCGCCGTCATCACCCGTAAGTGCGCCATCATCACCAACCCCGGCGCCGAAAGCCGCAACGGCGAGAAGGACGAGATCATCGGCGCCATCCGGGAGTTCTTCCCCGAGGACAAGATCGAATATATCAAAGCCCCCGGCACCCTGGAGGGCGGCGACGTGATGATGGTGGGCGATCACTTCTACGTGGGCCGCTCCGCCCGGACCAATGAGGAGGGCATCCGTCAGTTCATCGAAATTCTCAACAAGCACGGCCTCACCGGCAGCGAAGTACCCCTGAGTGAAGTGCTGCATCTGAAGACCGGCGTCAACTATCTGGAAAACAACAACATGCTGGTCTCCGGCGAGTTCGTGGAGAAGCCCGACTTCGCCAAGTACAACCGGATCGAGATCCCCGAGGAGGAGGCCTACGCCGCCAACTGCATCTGGGTCAACGGCACCGTCATCGTGCCCATGGGCTTCCCCGCTGTGGAAGCAGCCGTCAGAAATGCCGGTTATCCTGTGATTCTGGTGGACACCTCCGAATACCGGAAGCTGGACGGCGGCCTGTCCTGCCTGTCCCTGCGGTTCTAAGAAACGCACCTCAAAGAACAGTAAAAGCCAAGCTGCGTTCTACAGCTTGGCTTTACTTTTTCTGCTGGTTCTGCGTATGGACTTGGTGGGTGTTCATTTCTTGTGCCCGCACAAGAAACGAACCAAAGAAAGCGGCTGGGGGAGGCGCTGACCGCAAAGCCTTTCGGTACCATCAGCAAATCCAGCATGGGCAGCCCGACTTTGAGCCGCCCTCCCCCAGACCCCCACCCGGCCCCCGTCGATGGCCTGGTGCCAGTCGTTTTTACCGGGACTGCCTGCGTTCGTCTGCTGTTGCGGTTGTCAGTCTTAGGAAAAAAGACTACAGAAATCTTCCGACCAGCGCCGGAAGGGGTACATAGGGGGAGCGAGAGGAGCGCCGCCTGCGGCGGAAGAAGCGACTTGAGCGAGTGGCAGCGGTCGGCAGATGACGCAGCCGGTAAGGCAAGGAAGATGCCGGGCACCGCAACAGGAAGGGCGGCTCGAAGCCGGGGAAATAAGTGAACTGACAAACGCTGTTTCGATAGGCTTCGCGGTCAGCGCCTCCCCTATGCCATCTTCTTTGGTTACTTTCTTGCATGGCTGCAAGAAAGTAACACCTATCGACTACGCAATACATGAAACAAATCGCAGAATGCTCAAATACGCAAGAACAGGCACAGCCCTATGGCTGTGCCTGTCAACTGCATTATGTACGGAATTACTTCAGGAAAGTACCCAGTATACCGCGGATCAGCTTTTTGCCGTATTCCCGGCCAACGCTGTGGATGGAAGACTTGGCAATCTTCACGATGGGATTGTTCTTGATGCGCTTTTCCCGCTCCTTGGCTTCCTTCTCCTTCTGCTTCTCCTCAGCCTTGCGCTCGGCTTCCTTCTGCTTCTCTTCCAGAGCCAGGCTCTCAGCCTCTTCCTTTTCTTCCTGCTCCTGGGTGAGGACCTCGTAGGCGGATTCCTCGTCCTGCTCATTCAGGTACTTCTCCCGCAGGGGGCAGCCCAGGATATTGGCCTGTAAGGTAACGGAATCACAGGCCTTCATGGAAGAGCGGGGAGGCAGGATGTTGGCCTTCTCCACCATAGTGGGAATGCCCTCTTCGTCCAGAACACTCACCAGGGCCTCGCCGGTGGCCAGGGACTGGATGGCCTCCTCGGTGTTGAAGGCAGGATTCTCCCGGAAGGACCGGGCAGCGGCCCGGATGAACTTCTGATCGTTGGGGGTGTAGGCCCGGAGGGCATGCTGCACCCGGTTGCTGATCTGACCCAGGACTGCCTCGGGGATATCGGCGGGATTCTGGGTGATGAACCAGACGGAAACGCCCTTGGAGCGGATCAGACGGATCACCTGCTCGATCTTCTCCACCAGAGCCTTGGGGGCATCGTTGAACAGGGTGTGGGCCTCGTCGAAGAAGAAGGCGAACTTGGGCTTATCCACGTCGCCGGCTTCGGGCAGCATCTCGTAGATTTCAGTCAGCATCCACAGCAGGAAGGTGCCATAGAGCAGGGGATGCTGGAACAGCTCGTAGCATTCCAGGATATTCATGATACCCTTGCCGTTCTCGTCCCAGTCGAACCAGTCGGAAAGCTCCAGGCCGGGTTCGCCGAAGAAGATCTCGCCGCCCTCGTCCTCCAGCTTCAGCAGGGCTCTCTGAATGGCACCCACGCTCTGGGGGGCGATATTGCCGTAGGTGAGCTTGTATTCCTTGGAATTATCGCCCACGTGCTGGACCATGGCCCGCAGGTCCTTCAGGTCCTGCAGCAGCAGTCCCCGGTCGTCGGCGATGCGGAACACGATCCGCAGGATGCCGTTCTGGGTCTCGTTCAGGCCCAGCAGGCGGCTTAGGAGCTCCGGGCCCATCTCGGAGATGGTGGTGCGGACAGGGATACCCTGCTTGCCGTAGACATCCCAGAAACGGACGGGATAGGAACGGTACTGGAAATCACCCAGACCCATGGTGTCGATACTGCGGCGGATATGCTTGTTCTCCTCACCGGGGGCACACATGCCGCTCAGGTCACCCTTGATATCGGCCACGAACACGGGCACGCCCATATCGCTGAAGGACTCTGCCAGCACCTTCAGGGTGACGGTCTTACCGGTACCGGTGGCACCGGCGATGAGGCCGTGGCGGTTGGCCATCCCGGGCTGCAGGTAGATGGGCTTGTCGGATGTGGCCAGCCAGACCTTGTGGGAATCGGAAATGTACATAGGGGCATCCTCCTCTATTCTCTATTCAATGTAAATATCATATCACATCAGGGCAAAATTGCAACAAAAAACCAATAGCCCTCCGGCAATTTCCGAAATTTAACTGTGTACAAATGCGGAAATTTGTGATAAAGTCACTGTTGAAAACAGGAAAAAACTGTATGATAAAGAAAAATCAAAGGAGCGCAGATTATGACCGTTACCAAGGATATCCGCTATGTGGGTGTAAATGATCACGAAATCGACCTGTTTGAGGGCCAGTATGTGGTGCCCAACGGCATGGCTTACAATTCCTATGTGATTCTGGACGAGAAGATCGCCGTGATGGATGCGGTGGATGCCAATTTTGTGCAGGAGTGGCTGGGCAATATCGCCGCCGTTCTGGAGGGCCGGAAGCCCGATTATCTGATCGTGCAGCACATGGAGCCGGACCACTCTGCCGGTATCGACGATTTTCTGGCAGCCTACCCCGATGCCCAGGTGGTCTCCTCCCAGAAAGCCTTTGTGATGATGAAGCAGTTCTTCGGTGAGGATTATTCTGCCCGCCGTGTTGTCGTCGGTGAGGGCGATACCCTTTCCCTGGGCGTGCATACCCTCCACTTTGTGGCAGCTCCCATGGTCCACTGGCCCGAGGTCATCATGACCTATGACGCTTATGACAAGGTCCTCTTCTCCGCCGACGCCTTCGGCAAGTTCGGCGCTCTGGATGTGGAGGAGGACTGGGCCTGTGAAGCCCGCCGCTACTACATCGGCATCGTGGGCAAGTACGGTGTGCAGGTCCAGAATGTGCTGAAAAAGGCCGCCAATCTGGATATTCAGACCATCTGTCCCCTCCATGGTCCCGTGCTGAATGAGAATCTGGGCTACTATATCAATCTGTATGACATCTGGTCCTCCTACGGCGTGGAGAGCGAGGGCGTAGTCATTGCCTATACCTCCATCTACGGCCACACCAAGGCCGCCGTGGAGCTGCTGGCCGAGACTTTGAAGGCTAAGGGCTGCCCCAAGGTGGTCGTCAACGACCTGGCCCGCTGCGATATGGCCGAGGCTGTGGAGGATGCCTTCCGTTACGGCAAGCTGGTGCTGGCCACCACCACCTATAACGGCGACATCTTCCCCTTCATGAAGGAGTTCATCCACCACCTGACCGAGCGGGGCTACAAGAACCGCACCATCGGCATGATCGAGAACGGCTCCTGGGCACCCATCGCCGCCAAGATGATGATGAAATATCTGGAGGGCAGCAAGAATATCTCCTACACCAATACCACTGTGAAGATCTTCTCCGCCATGAACCAGGAGAACAAGCTCCAGATCGCAGCCCTGGCTGACGAGCTGATGGCCTGATTTACATGACAATCGCCCCGGATCACTTCGGGGCGATTTTTTTCTTGGTTCGGTAAATTATCGTTTACAATAGCTTCCCCCTGGGGGGGAAGCTGGCACCGCGTAAGCGGTGACTGATGAGGGGAACACCCTGCGATGACCGGAAATGTAACGTTTTTCCTACTGCGGTCCCCTCATCCGCCCCTTCGGGGCACCTTCCCCCCAGGGGGAAGGTATTACGCTAAACGATAATTTATCTTCCCACTTCACAAACATGCCCGGGTGCGGATGCACCCGGGCATGCTGTATTACGGTTCAAAGCCCTCGAAGATGGGGAGCCACCCCTCTTTCACGGCGGTATCATAGTCTTCCTGAGTCTTGATGGTCCAGCTGACACCCTGAACATCCCAGGCCTTCCGGCACAGGGCGGTGGTGATGCTGTCGCGGCGATCCGCAAACTTATAGGCCACAAAGTCCGGCACCGTCAGGAAGTTCAGCAGATTGTGAGTCAGGGCGAAGCGGATGGCCGGATGCAGAGTCTTGTCATGGGCCACAAAATTCTCCGTCAGCTGTCCCCGGATGATCTGGGGGCGGTTCTTTCTCAGCCAGGCCACACACCGGGGGTCGAAGGACTCCATGCAGTAGATGCCGTTGTAGTCCTTCAAAATCTCACAGGCGGCCTCCGCCAGGGCGGCATGATTGCCATTCATGGGCTTCAGTTCCACGATCATGGGCGCCTTCCCCTCGTAGAGGGCCATGACATCCCGGAACAGGGGGATCTTTTCGTCGGTGCCCTCCAGACGGTAATTTTCCAGATCTTCCGCGGTCAGATCCTCGATCTGCACATCGGCACCGGCAGTGCGCTTCAGGGAAGCGTCATGGATGACCGCCAGATTGCCGTCGCGCATCAGATGGATGTCCAGCTCGATGCCGTAGCCCTTTTCCAGAGCGGCCCGGAAGGCGGCCATGGAGTTTTCGGGGATGCCTACCCTGTGCAGGCCCCGGTGGGCATAGGCCCAGCCCTGCAGGGCTTCCAGACCGGGATGATCGCTTCTTCCCTTCAGGGCGTAGAGGCCCAGGGTGCTGACCGCGGCGGTGGCTGCCACAGCGGTCTTCATCAGTTTGGGATAGTTCATATTGCCCTCCTTAGTCGTCGATATCCAGCGCTTCCAGGCCCTTCTTGGGCAGTATCTTGGCATCGCCGTGCTTGACCAGGCTCATGGTCACGAAAGCCAGGCCCACAAAGATGGCGGCATAGGGGAACAGGACGGTCATGCCCATCTTGTCCATCAGGAAGCCGGAAAGCATGGGGGTTGCGATCTGGGCAGACATGGAGGCGGTGTAGTAGAAGCCGGTGTACTTGCCGATATCGCCGCCGGAGCACATCTCCACCACCATGGGGAAGGAGTTGACGTTGATGGTAGCCCAGGCAACGCCGGCCAGAGCGAACATGGCGTTCATCATCCAGGTGGGGCTTCCGGCCCGCATAAAGGCCGCGCAGGTGAAGGCGGTGGCCAGCATCACGACACCTGCCAGGATGGTCTTCTTCCGGCCGATGCGGGATGCCACGTTGCCGGAGGGGACGTAGGAGACGATGGCGGCGGCCTGGGCCAGCAGCATGGTGGTATTGTAGTCCTTATCCAGGATGTTGCCGGCATAGACGGCGTACTTGGAGGTAACGGCGTTGTAGCCGAAGTACCACAGGGCGATGGAGGCCAGGATCAGCATCAGGGAGCGCTTCTCGGAAGCGGACAGCTGACGCTTCTCGCCGGAATCCTCCTTCACTTCCTCCTCGATGCCGTACTTCACGGAATCGGCGGCCATCTCGGCGGCCCACTTGGGCTCCTTGACCGTGAAGAGGAATACCGCCAGGGCGCCCAGCATAATGGCGGCGATGACGCCGTAGTAGACGGTGTAGCTCATGAGAGCATTCTGGACAGCGGAGGTGGCAAACACCATACCCAGCACCAGCACCAGAATGCCGCCGGCGGTGCCCATCAGGTTGATGATGGCATTGGCCTTGGAGCGCAGGGGCTTTACAGTCACGTCGGGCATCAGGGCCACGGCGGGGCTGCGGAAGGTGGCCATGGATACCAGAACGATCAGCAGCAGCGCCACGAAGAGGATCAGGGGCACGGAGTTCTGTCTCGTTGCCTGGGCGGCGCAGGCCTGCCGGGCCGGGGCCACATAGTTGGTGTAATCGGGATTGGTGATGGTCTTGCCGGTAGCTTCGTCAGTGATCTTGCAGGTAATCTGCACGAATTCTTCCTTGGTAAACTCCTCGGACAGCACGATGGTGTCACCCTCGGGGGTCAGCAGCTGATTGTCAGCCTGCAGGTCGTAGATCACGGCCATAGCGGTGGGATCGTCGATGGTGGACACATCCGCAATGTTCTTCAGCTGCATATTGTCCACAAAGGACAGGCAGATAATGGCGCAGGCAGCCAGGATGGTGCCGACGGTGATAAAGGGAGTGCGCTTGCCGAACTTGGTGTTACACTTGTCAGACAATGCGCCGAAAATGGGCAGCATGAACACGGCCAGAATATTGTCCAGGGCCATGATGACGCCGGACCAGGTCTGGCTCATACCGAACTTGTTGGTCAGGATCACGGGGATGGTGGCATCGTAGGCCTGCCAGAAGGCGCTGATCAGGAAAAAGGCAAAGCCGACGAGGATCGTGCGTTTGTAGTTGAGCTTCATGGGAACTACCTCCGTATGTATTGCCGCAGACTGCGACATTCTAAAGATAAGTATACCGTATTCTCACGGAAAGTCCAGTAAATATCTGCCCCTTTCGATTTTTTCTTCCATTGATCGAAAGTTGCACTGGTTGTTCAAGAATCATTTACCTCCTGACGGTTTACTTTTTCCGCTTTCCATGATAGAATGTTGGAAATATGTACCCAAAACAGGAGCTGATGATTTGAATTTTGACAGCACCCGCGTGAAGATCGATCTGGACGTGATCGCCCGGAATTTTGACGCAGTCAAGGAAAAAGTGGGCGTGCCCATCATGGCCATCATCAAGGCCGACGCCTACGGCCACGGTGCCATCCAGGTGGCCCGGCTGCTGGAGAACAAGTGCAGCTTTTTCGGCGTCTCCTCCATGCTGGAGGCCATGGAGCTGCGGCAGGCAGGTCTGCGCAACCCCATTCTGATTCTGGGCCACACCCCCATCAACGCCTTCCCCCTGGCCATTGAGCAGGGCATCCGCCCGGCCATCTTCCACTGGAAGGACGCCGTGGCTCTGAGCGAAGCTGCCCAGGCCGCCGGCCATACCGCCCTGTTCCACCTGGCTGTGGACACCGGTATGAGCCGTCTGGGCTTCCAGGCTACGGAAGAATCCCTGGACCTGTGCGAAAAGATCGCAAGCCTGCCCGGTATCAAGGCTGAGGGCCTGTTCAGCCACTTCGCCACCGCCGATTCTGCCGACCTGGAACGTTCCCGGAAGCAGGCCCAGCTTTTTGACTGGTTCGACGGCGAGCTTAAAAAGCGGGGCATCCACATCCCCATCCGCCACATGGACAATTCCGCGGGCCTCATGAATTTTGACAACCACTACGAGATGGTCCGCTCCGGTATCGTCACCTACGGCATGTACCCCAGTGACGAGGTGGATCCCTCCCTGCTGAAGCTGGAACCTGCCCTGCAGTTTTTGAGCCGTGTCAGCCATATCAAGACCCTCCCGGCTGGCCGGGAGATCAGCTACGGCGCCACCTACACCACCACCAGGCCCACCCGGGTGGCCACGGTGCCCGTAGGCTACGCCGACGGCTACCGCCGGAGCCTTTCCGGAAAGTTCTATGTGCTGATCCGGGGCAAGCGGGCCCCCATCCTGGGCCGTATCTGCATGGACCAGATGATCGTGGACGTCACCGATATTCCCGATATCGACATCAACGACAAGGTGGTGCTGGTGGGCCGCAGCGGCGATGAGGTGATCACCATGGAAGCCATCGCCGAAGCCGCCGGAAGCTTCAACTATGAATTTGTCTGCGGTATCAGCCGCCGTGTCCCCCGAATCTACACCCAGGACGGAAAAACCGTCCACTCGGTCCACTATTTGCTGGATCCCTTCTCCAAAGACATATAAAGGAGGTCTTTTCCCATGCCCGGTAAATACGCAAGGAAACGGAAATTCCCTGTATTTCCCTTTATCGCCATTTTGATTCTGGTACTGGTCGCTGTGGCTGTGCTTCTGCTGCGGGACAGGCTCCCCGCCGATCCCACGGAGCCCTCTGAAACCACAGCAGAGACCACCCTGCCCCCGGAGACTACGGTGCCCCCCACCACCGTGCCTCCCACCACGGTCCCGCCTCCGGTCAATGTGATCGAGACCACCGCCAGCTTCACCGTCACCGGTGACCTGCTGATGCACAAGCCCGTGTTCCAGAGCTGCTGGGACGCAGAGCAGGGTGACTGGGTCTTTGACTGCCTGTTCACCCATGTGACCCCCTACATCCAGGCAGCGGACTATGCCGTGGCCAATCTGGAAACCACCCTCCGGGGCGAGAATCCCACCTATCCTTACTCCGGCAACCCCCTGTTCAACTGCCCCGACGGCATCGCTCTGGGCTCCCTGAACGCAGGCTTTGACATGCTCCTGACCGGCAACAACCACTGCTACGACACCCGCGCGGCAGGTATCAGCCGGACATTGGAGGTGCTGGAGCAGACCGGGCTTGAGAGTCTGGGCACCCAGAAGACCAAGGAGGACCCCAATCACAAGGTCATCGAGGTCAACGGCATCAAGGTGGGCATGACTGCCTACACCGCCGAAACCTCCGACGGCATGCCCGGGGTGCCCTCCATTAACGCCATCCAGTGCAGCCCCGACTCCTTCGGCATGATCAACTCCTTCGACTACGGTCAGCTGAACAAGTTCTACGAGGAGATCGGCACCCAGTTTGATGCCATGAAGGCCGAGGGCGCCGAGGCTATCGTGGTGTACATGCACTGGGGCGAGGAGTACCAGCTGAAGCCCACGGACTATCAGGTGAAGATCGCCCAGCAGCTGTGCGATATGGGTGTGGACGTGATCGTGGGCGGCCATCCCCATGTGGTTGAGCCTGTGGATCTGCTGACCTCCACCCTGGACGACAGCCACAAGACCCTGATCATCTACTCCACCGGCAACGCCGTGTCCAACCAGCGGATCCACGAGATGCGCATGAAGTCCGGCCACACGGAGGACGGCATTCTGTTCAACTTCACCCTGGCCCGGTATATCGACGGCAGCGTGGAGGTCATCGAAGCATCCTGCATCCCCACCTGGGTGTACATGGTTGGCAACAAGGAAAGCTACACCATTCTTCCCCTGGACTACAGCCGGCTGGACAGCTGGCAGGAGACCTTCCAGATCAGCGATACCACCTACAACGCCTGTGTGGATTCCTACAACCGCACCATGGATCTGGTGGGCGAGGGCCTTGAAAAGGCCCAGGCCTGGTATGATACCCTCCACCAGTCCAAGGAAGCCGTGCTGAGCGATCCCAACTGGGTCCCCGCACCTGAGCCGGAACCCACGGAGGTTACGGAGCCCGTAACAGAGCCCACCGAATAACCAACAAAGCGGACTGCCCTTGGGCAGTCCGCTTTTTCCGCTTTGTGCATACCTCACTATCTTCCCTTGCAGGCATATTCGTAGGCCCGCCTGTAGTCCCCCAATTCCCGGAAGCAGACTTCCAGAAGCGGGACTGCTTCCAGGCAGGCAGCCTCTGCCTGTTCCAGATGCGCTGCCGCCCTGGCCCAATCCAGCCGGGCCATACAGAGCCTGCCCATCAGCAGCTGCCACCGGGGACTTGTGGAATCTTCCACAGCCAGCAGCAGCTTTTCGCATCTGTCCGGCAGCCCATCTGCCAGAGCCGCCTCCGCCCGGAGCAGCAGTTCCTCATCCAGTGACGGCAGCTGCGCTGCCACTTCGGTCAGCTTTGCCCCAGGGCATTTGGCACAGAGCAGCAGCGTTTCCCGCCGAAGCCGGGGCCAGGTCACCTTTTCCAGCAGCTGGGCTGCATAGATATCCTTCCCTGCTGCCAGGGCTTCCTCTGCCTGGTTAAGGGCCCGGGCGGATTCCAGAATCCGGTCATGCTCCGGGGCCGCTTCATCCAGGAAAAAGCTCAGGGGCTTCCCCAGCTGATCCGCAAGGTAGCGCAGGGTCTTCATGGAAGGCTTCGCCGCCCCATTTTCGATCAGGGACAGCATATTGCGGGTGATCTCCTCCCCGCACAGCTGCCGCTGGGATAGTCCGGCCTCCAGCCGCGCCCGGCGGATCTTCTCCCCCAGTTCCATATGGTCACCCCCGGTAAACAGAATTTACCTTAGTTTATCATATTCTTCCTCCAATTGCTACCGTTACAAAAAATTCATTTGCTATTTCTATCCTTTTCGTATATAACATAGGTATTATCTTACGAAAAGGAGACCTTTATGGACATCCTCAATCCCCGCCCGCTCCGGGAGCGCGCCGAATTTGCGCTTCGCCGGGGCAGAGAACCGAAAAAGCTGGTAACCGCCTATTCCTGCGTCATTGTGGGACTGTCCCTTTTGATAACCCTGGCGGATCTGTGGCTGGAGCAGCAGATCTCCGGAACCTCCGGCCTGAGCAATCTGGGCAACCGAGCCATCTTCTCCACTGCCCAGGTAGCGCTGCCCCTGGTGGCAAGCTTTATGTCCATGTGTCTGGAACTGGGATACCTGGGTGGCATGATGCGCATTGTCCGGGGCCAGTACGCCGACCATACAGACCTGAAGATCGGCTTCCGGAAGCTGTGGCCCCTGGTCCGGATGAGCCTGTTCCAGGGTGCGGTGTATTTTACCGCAACCCTTCTGGCCGTGCAGCTTGGCAGCACCATCTTCGCCATGACACCTCTGGCAGACCCCATGCTGGAGATCCTGACTCCCCTGATGGCATCCGGCGCCACCGCCATAGACGAAGCCACCCTGAATGCCCTGATGGGCACCATGGGTCCCATGTTCATCATCACCGGCATCGTATCCCTGCTGCTTGTGATCCCCATTCTCCACCGCTACCGGATGGCTAACTACTGCCTCCTGGACGAACCCAACGGCCGGGCTCTTGTGGCCCTGCGGACCAGCTCCCGGATCATGCGCCGCCGCTTCCTGTCCATGCTGAAGATCGATCTGAGCCTGTGGCCCTACTACGCTGCCACCCTGGTCATGACACTGATCATGTATCTGGATATGATTCTGTCCACCCTGGGCATTGTGATCCCCATGGACGCAAGACTTCTGTCCCTGCTGGTCTACTGCGCAGCCCTGGCGGTGCAGTTTTTGATCCAGTTCACCCTGCGAAACAAGGTGGAGGCCACCTATCTGGCTGCCTATGAGCAGCTCCGGGAAAAGCCCAACGACAACGGTGTGGTCCTGGGCAATATTTTCGATATGTAACCCAAAAGGACGGCCCGAATCCAGGCCGTCCTTCTTATTTTGGCGGATAAATTATCGTTTGGCTGACATATACCGTACATTCCGTAGGGGACGGCGCCTACGACGTCCCGTCTGAAAATTTGACCTCGATGGGCAAATTTTCAGTATTACTACAGTAGTGGACGAGGGGAGCGGGGCGTCGAGGGCGCCGCCCCCTACAAAGCTAAACGACAATTTACGTACAGATACAAAAAGACGGCCTTGCGGCCGTCTTTCTCATTTTTCATTGTCCTTCAGCAGGTCTGCAATGGTGTAGCCTTCAAAGAAATCGTTGATCAGCTTGTCCAGCTTCTCCCACATGGGCAGGGCATCGCAGCATTCCGCCCGGGAGCAGGCCGCGGCGCCCTGACTGGTGCAGGACACGGTGCTTAAGCCACCCTCGGTCACCTTCAGGATACTGCCCACGGTGTATTCCTCAGGCTTTCGGTTCAGGCGGTAGCCGCCGCCCTTGCCGTGGACCGCGTCCACGAAGCCAGCCTTGCTCAGCACCGTCATAATGGATTCCAGATACTTCTGGCTGATGCCCTCAGCCTCCGCGATCTCCTTCAGGGGGATGTACTCCTCCCCGCCCCGCCGGGCAAAATGCACCATCACCCGCAGGGCATAACGTCCCTTGGTGGATACGATCATGGCCGTTTACTCGCCGTGGACCTGGGCGTGGAGCTCGTCGTGGTCGGTCTCCTTGAACTGCTCGGGATCGTAGGGGATGCCGTTGCGGTCGAAGTAGTCCTTCAGAGCGTTCTTGATAGCCTCCTCAGCCAGCACGGAGCAGTGGACCTTGTGGGCGGGCAGACCGTCCAGAGCCTCCACAACGGCCTTGTTGGTCAGTTCCAGCGCTTCGGAAACGGGCTTGCCGATGATCATTTCGGTGGCCATAGAGGAAGAAGCGATGGCGGAGCCGCAGCCGAAGGTCTCGAACTTGGCGTCCACGATCACATCGTTTTCGATCTTCAGATAGATCTTCATAATGTCGCCGCACTTGGCGTTGCCGATCTCGCCGATACCGTCGGCGTTTTCAATGTAGCCCACATTCCGGGGGTTCATAAAATGGTCCATGACCTTGTCGCTGTAGAGTGCCATATCTAAATTTCTCCTTATCTTTTCGATTGTCAAAGCCTTCCCCTCTGGGGAAGGTGGCGCGCAGCGCCGGAAGAGGGCGGCGAAGCCGCAAACCACCTCTCCCACCGCAAGCGGTCCCCCCTCCCCAAAGGGGAGGGCATTATTTACAGAATATACTGCCGCTTGCCGGTCTGCAGATCCCGCCACACGGGGCTCATGTTCCGCAGATAGGCGACCACCTCGGGAACCACCTTCAGAATGTGGTCCACTTCTTCCTCGGTGTTGTATTCGGACAGACTCAGGCGCAGGGAGCCGTGGGCTACGTCGTGTACCCGGCCGATGGCCAGCAGCACATGGCTGGGATCCAGGGAGCCGGAGGTGCAGGCGGAGCCGGAGGAAGCGCAGACGCCCTTCATGTCCAGCAGAAGCAGCAGGCTCTCGCCCTCGATGCCCTCGAAGCAGAAGTTCACGTTGCCGGGGAGCCGGTTGACGCTGTCGCCGTTCAGGGCGCTGTGGGGAATCTGAGAAAGGCCCTCAATCAGCCGGTCCCGCATGGCGGCGACCCGGGGCATATTCTCGTCGATATGGTCGCAGGCATCCTTCATGGCTGCGGCCATGGAGCAGATACCGGCGATATTCTCAGTACCGGCCCGCTTGCCCCGCTCCTGGGCGCCGCCCTCAATGACGTTCACCAGGGGCAGGCCACGGCGGCAGTACAGAGCGCCCACACCCTTGGGGCCGTGGAACTTGTGGCCGGAGAGGCTCAGCATATCGATATTCTGTTCCTTCACGTTGATGTGCAGGTGACCAACCGCCTGGACGGCATCGGTGTGGAAGGGAACCTTGGCTTCCTTGCAGACGGCGCCGATTTCCGCGATGGGCAGCACGGAGCCGATCTCGTTGTTGGCGTACATGACGGTGACCAGGCAGGTATCCTCCCGAATGGCGTCCTTGACCTGCTGGGCGGTGATGTTGTGGCCCTTGGAAACATCCAGCAGCTGGATCTCGAAGCCTTCCTTTTCCAGCTTGTTCAGGGTGTGCAGCACGGCGTGATGCTCAAAGGCAGTGGAGATGATGTGCTTCTTACCCTTCCGGGCGCCGAAGCGGGCAGCGGAAATGATGGCCTGGTTGTCGGCCTCGCTGCCGCCGGAGGTGAAGGTGATCTCCCGAGGTTCACAGCCCAAGCACTTGGCCACGGTCTCACGGGCGGCTTCCAGAGCCTCCTTGGCTTCCTGACCCACAGAGTGGAGGGAGGAAGGGTTGCCGTAGACCTTGTTCATATAGGGAATCATCGCGTCGATGGCTACCTGGCTCATGGCGGTAGTCGCCGCGTTGTCAGCGTAAACGTACATATTGTTACTCCTTTGGAAGGATTTGGAATTACCCAGTAAATCCATAGGTAATATAGCACCACTTACCTACTTTGTCAATGGGTAAATAGTATGTGCAGTTATGAAAGATTTATGACGAAAAAACCGCCCGGAGGCATCCTCCGGACGGTTGGGTCACAAATTTTCTTATTTGCGGATGATTACAGCGCCGCCGGCATCGATATCGCCCTCCACGCCGCCGCATTCCACCTTTCCTCCGGCGTCCACGTCGCCGCCCACATCACCGCATTTCACGTCGGTGCCTGCATCCACATCACCGCCGACATTTCCGCAGCCCACATGGGCTCCCGCATCCACATCGCCTCCCACGTTACCGCAGCTGACAGCGGAACCGGCAGACACGTCACCGCCCACATTTCCGCAGTTGACGGTCTTCCCTGCGTCCACGTCGCCTTCTACGTTGCCGCAGTTCAGAGAGCCCGCCACACTGATATCGCCGTAAACATCGCCCTGCACATCGCCGCAGGATACGGTCACACGGCTGAGAACACCGGCCACATCACCGTTATAGGCATACTCGCTCCCCGGCTCTGCCCTGCCGCCGCAGACCAGCCTGCTGCCCACATACACCGCCACCCGAAGCACGTTGTCGTCGGGCCAGGCAGGTTCCACAGCGGCAAGCTCCCTCCGGGGCATTTCCCGTCCGAACAGTTCGTCCAGGGAGATTCCAAAAATGTCCGCTATCTTCGGCAGCAGCATCACATCCGGGCAGCACTGATCCGACTCCCACTTGCTCACCGCCTGATTGGTGACGCCCAGCTGCTGGGCCAGCGCATCCTGGGTGATTCCCAGATTCTTTCTGTAATTCGCGATCTTATTTCCAAGGGTCATGGCATTTACCTCCCAAAAAAAGTCTGTAGCTACATCTAAAAAGTAACATGGCTCAGCCTGAAATGCAATGAAGCGCTGGTTGATATGGCAAAAAATGCTTCCAACCTGCGGTTGGAAGCCCGGAAATGAAAAGATCCGCAGCCCTTTGGCTGCGGATCTCCTGTTTACTTAGGGATGGCCCCGTCCTCATCTGCTTCCTTGAACTCAAAGCTGTAGGCCACATAGTCCGACTTGGGACTCTGCATCATCTCCAGCTTCGTAAAATACACCGTCCGCATGCCGCAGACCGGGTGGGTCAGGGCGCCCATCCCTCCTGCGGCAAACAGCTCCGCCAGCTTGTTGAAATTGGTGTAGGCACTGGTTCCGAAGAAGGACCCGCTGCCGGTGATCACCCGCTTCATGGGTCCCATACCGGAAAACACCGTGTCGCCGGAATCGGTTTTGGCGTACAGGGCCTCCCGGATGAATTCCTCCTGATACACCTCCGGATTGGTGGGCCAGGTAAAGGTTCTGAAGCTCAGCTTATCCATAGCTTTCCTCCTGTCTGAGCATGCTGATGCCGCTGCGGATCCGCCGCAGCCCCTGCCGGGTGTACTCCCGGCGAACGGAGGTCCAGCGGCAGTGGTAATAGGTCTCCGTCACCGTGTCGCTCTCCAGCCGCAGCTGGAAAAGGCCGCCGCTGTCGTCCGCTTCCAGACTGCCCGATGGGATCAGCTCCTCCAGCTGCAGCTTCCACACCCAGCTGCCCTTGCGGATGCCGATGGGCGCATCCTCGCCGATCTCGTGGATGGCGTCCACATCCACCGTCTGCTCCGCCTGGAAGGAGACAGCATAGGGCATCAGGATCTCATTCAGATATACCTTGAAGCCGGGGCCCATGACGCAATCCTCCGCCTCGGTGACGCAGGTGAAGGTAGCCAGAACACTGACCACATATACCTGGGCCAGACCGTCATACTCGCATCCGTTCTGGATGCAGGTAGCCCCAGCCCAACGCAGCACCTCCGTGGCCCGGAGGGCCTCCACCTCGCAGTAGACACCGCCCAGGGAGGCGGGGCAGATGATGCTGACCTCCACGGTGACGGTCAGATTGGCCCGGTCCACCTTTTCAATATGGACCGCCGCCACCGGCTCCGTAATGGCCGGATATTTCTGCCCCGGAAAGGCCACATCCGCCAGGAAATTCTCCTCCCGGAGCCGGCGCAGCACCAGTTCTAAGATCGAGATCCCCATGTATCGTTGACCCCCTTCTCCACGCACATTCCCCAGGTGTACACCGCCTGGTCCCGGTGGTAATACACTTCCACCCGCCGCAGGAAATACCGCTTCTCCCCCACGGTCAGCACATCACCCTCGGATACCGCCACATCCGCCGGGCCGATGTAGATATACTGCCCCCGGTAGACTTCCCCCAGAGGTGTCTCCAGATTCACCATGCTCTGCCAGCTTTTGGACCGCACCGGCTGAAAGAAGCCCTTCACCGAAATCACGTCACCGCCCCGGTCCAGCTGCATCTGGGTTCCGTACTGCCGCAGGATCCCACTTACCATCCGCTGCATGCTACACCCCCCGGAAGCAGAACCGGTCCTTTAAGTAGGGCGCGATCATCAGCTCCGCCTGGTTGCGCAGCACATTGGAGGCAGGGTCCGCGGAAGCGGATTTCCGGATGGTCAAATCCCCGGCGGTAAACTGCTCCAGAGTATCCCCATCCTTCACCGCGTTCAGGGCAGCCAGAGCATAAAGGCTGGCGGAGGCGATGAAATCCGCCTTGCAGTCCTCCGGACGCAGCCCCTCCCGGAGCCGGGCCGTCAGGGACGCAGTGGCTGCGGCACAGAGGGCCCGGAGGATATCCACCTGATTCCCCTCCAGCTGCCCTGCAAGCAGGGCAGCCTGGGCATATACCTGATCCGTCAGAATCATACGCTCAGCGCGGCGGAAGCGCCGTCACAGATCTTGCAGAAGCCGGAAATGGAGGTGATGGCGGCACGCTCCAGCTGACGGTCGATGAGCTTGTCATATTCCACCAGCACATCCCCGGCCCGGACCATCTCCAGAGCGTAGCGGTTGTCCAGACCGATGAGCATATTCTCACCCACAGCAGAGGTTCGGTGCAGCTGGGCACCCAGGGGGGTAGTCAGCTTGCCAGTACCCTGGAAATTCAGGCCGGTGAGGGGATTCTGCAGCTCAGGCACCTTCAGCAGCTTGGTCATGGTGCCATTGCCGCACAGCAGGGTATTCATGGTGTAAGGATCAAACTGGCTCCAGAACTCCACCAGCTGATCATAGCCCAGAGTACCGGAAGTACCGGAGATGGGGGAGGTGCCGATCTTATACTGGACGGCGGCGTTGTCGTTGCCGTCGCCGTTCAGGATCACACCCACCGCATCGGCAAGCTGCTGCTTCTGAATGTAGGCACCGATTTGGCGCAGCATGACGCCGAAGATGTCCAGCTTCTGGAACCGCAGAGCCTCGTAGGAGGCAACCAGCATGCGGCCCCGCTTTTTCAGGCTCACCAGATGCTCCTTGGTCTTGATGGTGGTCTCGGGGATGGCAGCGCCCTCAGCCACGTCCTGCAGTGCCTTGTCCTCGTCGGTGGGGACGGAGTAGATGGAGCGGTAGTCCATGGCGTCGATGACAGTGGTGGTCGCCACGATGGCAGGCAGAATGTCATTTTCCTCCATACCCTGGCGGACGGTCCGGGCGATGTACTCAGGGAACAGCACAGCGGAATCCATGGTGGCGAAGAACTTCTCCACAGGAGAAGAACCGGCGCCCTTGGCCCGGATACCAAAGCGCTTCAGCTGCCGCTGGAAGGCGTCGGTGCCCTCCAGCGCGGTGCCCCGGTAATTCTCGCTGGGATCCAGAGATTCCAGCACCTGGGTAAAGCTCTTACCCGCCTGACGGTACATACCCTTTTCCAGTTTCAGATTGTCGTAACCCATTTTCATTTTCCTCCTAAAAGTAATGTATGGTCACCGGGAAACCCGGATAAACCGCAATATAATGCAGAATTCAGAATGTAGAATGCAGAATTGATGTATTTCCTTCGAAAATGATTTATATAGTCTGCGAAGCAGACACATTCATTCTTCCTTCTGCATTTATCATTCTTCATTAAATCAGAAATCCGCTCTCCACAGCTTCCATGCTGCCTGCATTGCCGCCCAGCTGGGTCTGAACCGGCAGGCTCTCCGCAAGCCGCTGTTCCAGCGCCGACTTCAGCTTCATCAGGTCCTCCGCAGCGGCCATTTTCGCCACGCCCCGGTAGGTATCTGCCTCCGCCCCCAGCTCCAGCGCCAGACACAGCCGCACCACGCTGTCCTCCAGCTCTTTGCGGTACTGCCGCCCCAGCTGCGCCTCCTTGAACAATGACCGATACTCGCTCTGGGCCCCAAATTCATCAGCCAGCTCCTTCAGGCACTTGTTTCTGCCCATGCCCTTCAGAACCCCGGCATTGACCTGGGCAGGCACCGCCACGAAGGAAAATTCGTAGGCATCCATGGGTTCCTTCAAAATGGCGCAGCACAAAACCCCGTCGTAATGCTGCCCCTTCTGATGGCCGCAGCTGCCGTACTCACTGCCGCAGACGGAGCAAACCGAACGTCCCATGGCGCAGCCCACGGACACTTCCTTCTTAATCCCCGCTTCGATATCCGCGATTACCTCGTCATTGCTGCCGCCCCGACGGATGTAAGCCCAGGCCTTGATATAGCTGACGCCATTTTCCATCACCGTCTCCGCAGCAAAGATCCGGGCCACCTGGTTTTCGCTGCTCCACTTGTGATCCACCACGCCGGTCTTGCCGATGAACAGCTTCGCCAGAGCGGGCAGCGCCCCGGTGTCAAACCGCTCAAAATCCCGGTCCACCTGATCGTCGCACAGCCGCAGGGAGAACACATACACCTGTTCTCCGGTCAGCTCCGCCTTCGCCAGGGCGTTAATGGCCCCCAGCTGCACCGCCGTGGGCACGCCCCCGGTTTTTACTTCCGTTCCCTTCTTAATTTGCATTATGTCCCTCCTAAAATGCATGTCATTGCGAGCCAGTCCGCAGACTGGCGTGGCAATCTCCTTTAAGATTCTGCTTCCTTTCGATACTTCTCGGCCTGAGCCCGATACAGCTCCGCCCTGGCCTCCTCGGTGATATCCTGTAAGCTGATATCATCCCAGAGGATCTCCACATCCGGATCCAGCCCCTCCAGCGCCAGATAAGACCTACAGATCTTCTCCACCGCAGGCTGTACACTTCTGCGCAGTGCCCACAGTTCGGAAGTCAGCAGGTCCGCCTGCTGGGTGCTCATCCGCTCGGTGGTGGACCAGTTCAGTCCCAGCAGGAAGGGCGGCAGGCCGGTTTTGGCCACCAGCTGTTCCAAAATCTGCCGTACAGGCACCTCGCTGTCCAGGATGGGACTTTCACCGCCGATGACCTTGATCTCCACATCTCCCACGGCCACGAAATCCCGGACGGTGCCGTTTTTTCCATCCTCCATGGCCCTGGCCCATTCCGTGGCCACCTGACGGCCCCGCTCCTGGACCACCGCCGGGTCCATATCCTCGCCGCCCTTGCAGATGACGCTGTAGCGGATGTTCCCTGCCCGGTCCCAGTTGACGCCGATGGTGTTGTAAATTTTCAGCAGAATGTCCGCCAAAAAGGGCATCCCCCGGAAAATGCTGACGCCGTAGGGAGCCCCGGGCTCCGGATTCAAGGTGGTGAACAGCAGCAGATTCTGGTAAGGCAGGGGCCGCATGAGCCCATGGCTGTCAGGACCCCAGATAACGGTATCCAGCAGGCTCTCCCCTTCCTGAATATCCAGCAGCGTCACATCCCCCCAGCAAACCGCCCGGACTTTGCCGCCTGCCACCACCAGTTCCCCGATGGCACGGCCATAGGTCAGCAGGCTGTCCAGGTACCCCGCCAGGAAGCTGTTGATGCCCACCTGCCCCCTGCCGCAGGGGCAAGTTCGCAGAAAGTCCTCCAGTTTCCGCTGACTCTCCCCATCCCGGCACTGCACCTGAAAGCCGCCGCTGAGGCGCACCAGCTTCCCCACCGCCGCATCCAGCACCGGGATCGCCTGACGCATCTGCCGGTAGAGCCGCTCCTCGCCGCCGCCCAGGGGCGCAAAGCTCCGCAGCGCCCCAAAGGGATGGGTCTCCCCGCCCCGGAGCTGGGTCACAGCCACCGGAACCCTTTCCTTCCGTTTCCATTTCATGTTGATTCTCCTTTCCGCTTGTGAACTAAATTATCGTTTACAATAGGAACTTGGCTCTCCCTTTGGGAGAGCTGGCACCGCGTGGGCGGTGACTGAGAGGGCAAAAGACGTTACGACACCCCCTCCGAGCCGCCGTTCGGCGGCCCACCTCCCCCAAAGGTGGAGGCAAGGGCGCTCCCGCGCCAGTGCAACTATTGTAGATAAACGATAATTTACCTTCTTCTCTCCACGCTCAGAGCCGCAAAGCCCCCTGTCTGCTCTTTCAGCACCGTAGACACAAAATAGCGCATATCGTCCATGGCGTGGTCGTGCTCCTTCTTCACCCGGTCCTTGTTCCCGGCGGACAGATCCCAGACGTACTCATCCATCTCCCGTAAGCAGTCGGCGCAGCCCTCGCAGATGACGATTCTGCCGTCCTTCAGGCAGTCTGAAGTAAGTCGGATCCCCGACAGCACGTCGTTGTCCGCCTTCTGCACCCGCCAGCCCCGGCGCCGCAGCACTTCAATGAAGCTGGCGGCCGACGGATCCACGATCACCGCGGTGATCTTCCTTTCCCCGGCCAGATTCTGAAGGGCCGTGGCGTATTCCTCATCGGTCATCTGCCTTTGGGCCACCCGGGAGGAAAAATAGAATTCCTTCACCCGGTACCAGGTCCCCCGGCACCGGCCCCAGAGCCCCATGGAGGTGGGATTCACCGTGCCGTAGTCACAGGAAATGTACCATTTCTCGAAGGGCCCCTCCGGCACAGGCTTTACCATCTCCGGCTCAAAGAAGTCGTACACCCGCCCCTCCGCCTGGGCCCACTGGCCCTGGATGAACCGCCGGTAGAAGACTCCGGTGTACAGCCGCTCGTACCGCTCCCGGATCTCCTTCGTCAGGGAGGGATTGTCCTCCATGGTAAAGTGCAGCCGCAGGCAGTTGCGCTTCTCCGCCTCCAGAATCCAGGTCTGGTAGAACCAGTGACTGGGCCCCGCCGGATTGCAGTTGAACCAGAGCCTGCTCCCCGCCACGGAGCATCTTGCGCAGGCCTGCTCCACAAAGCTCCGGGGCATCAGGGCCACCTCATCCAGTAATATCCCTGCAAAGGTGATGCCCTGAATGAGGCTGGCGGAGCTTTCATCCCGGCCGCCGAAGATGTAGAACTTGTTTTCCCGGCCCAGGAAGCGGACGGTTACCAGATTTTCCGTCCGCTTCTCCTTCCAGGTGGCCCCCATCCCCTCCAGCCGCGGCAAAATTTCCGACAGGACGTTTCGCCGCAGACTGGATATGGTCTTTCCGCAGACCCCGAACCGCTGCCCGTCGAAGCAGGCAAAGGCCCAGAGAAAGAAGCTCAGTCCCATGGCCATGGTCTTCCCCGACCGCACCGCCCCATCGCAGACGATGGCCTCCTTTTTGCAGTCCCGGTTTCCCGGCACCCACCAGGAGAGCACCCGTTTCTGCTTCGGCGAGAAGGCGGCGTAGCTCATGAGCCCTCCTCCTGCAGCGCCTGCAGGAAGGATTCCAGGTCCGTCTTTTCCTCCTCAGCAACCAGTGCCAGCTGTTCCAGTGCCCGGAGCCGGTCGATGAGCTTGATCTCCACGGTGCCCTTGTCGTTGCGCTTGACCTCGCTGAGCAGGCTAAGGTCCAGCTTGTCCAGCATGGGATCGTCCTCCAGCGCCAGCCGGACACAGTCGTTTGCCTTGCCGAAGGCCAGCTCAGCCAGCCGCCGTGTCACATCCCGCCGCCGGATCTCACCGCCCCGAATCCGGGACCGCAGGGATTTCTCCCCATTGTTTTCCTTCATACTTCCCCTCCCTTTCATCCGCACCCCGGAAAATAAAAAAAGTTGCACTAAATAGTGCAACTCCATAAAAATAATAAAATTATCGTTTAGCGGCGCAGTCGCCTTGCCTCTCCCTTTGGGAGAGGTGGCAGTCCGAAGGACTGACGGAGAGGGTGTCGTAACGTCTTTTGCCCTCTCAGTCACCGCCAAAGGCGGTGCCAGCTCCCCCAGAGGGGGAGCCAAGTGTCTAATGTAAACAATAATTCCCCTTCTTAACAAACTCTTAAACTTCCCTCCATTGACATTAAACTGCATCACTGATATACTAACTGTACTAATACAATTCATACAGTTAAGGAGGTTTGCCATGGTACATTTGGACTACCGGGACGCCCGGCCCATTTACAGCCAAATCATTGACGGCTTCCGGGAGCAAATCGCCGCGGGAATCTTAAAGCCCGGCGACAAGCTGCCTTCCGTCCGGGACCTGGCCGCGGAGCTGGCCATCAACCCCAACACCATCCAGCGCTCCTACCGCCAATTGGAGCTGGAGGGCTGGATCGTGTCCATGCAGGGCAAGGGCTGCTTCGTCAGCGGCGAAATGAGCATCCGCCAGCGGGAGGCTGACCGGCTGCTGACGGAATTCGACAAGCTGATACTTCAGCTGGAGCGCTGCGGCGTAGACCGCCGGGAACTGATTGCCCGGCTGCAAAAGGAGGAATAAACATGCTGGAACTGAAAAACGTCACCAAATCCTTTGGTGATTTCAAGGCTCTGGACGATCTTTCCATGACCGTCCCCAAGGGCGCCGTCTACGGCCTGGTGGGTCCCAACGGCGCGGGAAAATCCACCGCCATCCGGTGCCTGCTGGGCGTTTACCGCCCGGACTGCGGCCAGATTACCCTGAACGGTGAAGAAATCTACGAAAATCCGGAGATCAAGACCACCATCGGCTCCATCCCGGACGATATCTTCTACTTCCCCTCCGCAACCTTGGAGGACATGCGCAAATACTACCGGGGGATCTACCCCAAATTCGACGACGAGCTCTTTGATCGGCTCTACGAGGTCTTCAACCTGCCGAAAAAGAACCCCATCCGCCGCTTCTCCAAGGGCATGCAGAAGCAGGCGGCCTTCCATTTGAGCATCTGCACCCGGCCGGACCTGCTGGTACTGGATGAGCCGGTGGACGGCCTGGACCCTGTCATGCGCCGCCAGGTCTGGAGCCTGCTGCTGTCCGATGTGGCCCAGCACGGCACCACGGTGCTGATCTCCTCCCACAATCTCCGGGAGCTGGAGGACATCTGCGACCATGTGGGCATCATGGACCACGGCAAAATGCTCCTGGAGCGGAGCCTGGCCGATATGCAGGGCGCCACCCACAAATTGCAGATCGTGGGCAATATTCCCGAGGGGCTGGATATCCTCCATGAAGCCGCCTCCGGCCGCCTGAAGACCCTCATCGTCCGGGGCAACCCCAGACAGATTGAGGAAACCGTAATTGCCGCAGGCCCCGATTATTACGACATTCTGCCCCTTTCTCTGGAAGAGATCTTTATTTACGAACTGGGAGGTGTGAACTATGAAGTCAAATCAATCGTCCTTTAATGCCACCATCTTCAAAAAGAACCTGACCCGGTTCTCCCCGGCCTGGGGCCTTTACACCATCTGCGCCCTGATGGGTCTGGTTCTGGTGATGGACAGCGGCAGACACTGGATCGCCTCCAATCTGATCCAGAGCCTGCAGGTCCTCGCCCTGATCACCCCCTGCTACGCCCTGATCTGCGCCCAGCTGTTGTTTGGCGACCTGTACAATTCCCGGATGTGCAACGCCCTCCACGCCCTGCCCATGAAGCGGGAGACCTGGTTTGTGAGCAATGTACTTTCCGGCTTTGCGTTCCACCTGATTCCCACCGCCATCATGGCCGCCCTGGCTGCAATCCTGCTGCTCCTGGTTGGACCGGCTGACAACATTCCGGCCGCTGGCATCTGGTTCGCAGGCGTAAATCTGCAATTCATGTGCTTCTTCGGCATCGCCGTGTTCTGTGTTTTCTGTGTGGGCAGCCGCTTTGCCCAGGCGGTGGTCTACGGCATCGTGAATTTCGGAGCTCTGATTATAGGCTGGCTCCTGGAACTCCTCTATGTTCCCCAGTTCTACGGCATCCGGCTGGATTTTGAACCCTTCTTCAATTTCTGTCCCTGCGGAAAGATGATGGAAGCAGCATTTGTTGACGATATGCACGGTGCAGGCTGGGTGGAATACTACCTGGGTGAGGCCTTCGCCTATTACTTCATCGTGGCCGCCGTCGGCATCGCCCTGCTGTTTGCCGCCATGCGCCTGTACCGCCGCCGCAATCTGGAATGTGCCGGAGATTTCATGGCCATTAAGGGTCTGGAGCCTGTATTCCAGGTGGTCTTCAGCCTGATGGCAGGCGCGGTCTTCTACTTCTTCACGGACCAGATCATCGGTATCAATACCCTGTTCTTCCTCTTCGCCGGACTGGCCGTGGGATGGTTCGTGGGCAAGATGCTGCTGGAACGGACACCCCGGGTATTCCGGCTGAAAAGCTTCCTGCGCTGCGGGGCCCTGATGCTTGTCTTCGGCCTGACCCTGGTGGTCGCCTCCCTGGATATCTTCGGCATTGTCCGCTGGGTGCCGGAAGCAGACCAGGTGGAATCCGTGGGCCTGTCCAACTACTGGTACTCTCCCTACAATCTCCACGAGGACATCACCCTGACGGACCCGGCGGAAATCCAGCAGGTCATCGATATGCACCAGGAGGCTGTGGACTTCTATGAGCAGTATGGCCGCAGCCAGTTCCGTATCGAGACCGTCACCGCGGAATACGTCTACTCCAAGGAGGATGCGGAGAGGATGGATTTCAGCCTGTCCATGACCATCCACTACCATATGAAGAGCGGCCGCACCGTCTCCCGGTACTATTCCGTCTGGATGGGCGACGAAACCGGCGACTTCCTCCGGCAGGTTTTCAGCCGCCCGGAGACCGTCTTCGGCAGTGACATGACCGAGGAACGGTTCCTGGAAGAAAACAGTCTGCTGCTTCTGCGGGACACCTGGGATGGCCAGGAGATCTACGTCCACGATCCTGCGGACCTCCGGGGCCTGTACCGGGCCATCATCGCCGACTGCGAGGCCGGTACCATGGCCCAGCTCTGGGATTTCCACCACCCGGACGAGAGCCTTTACTGGATCAACCGCTCCGCCGGTGAAGCCATCACCGTCTTCTCCAATGCGGAGAACACCCTGAACTGGCTCCGCGCCTACGGCGCAGACGTGGACGCTCTCCTGGAAAAGTTCGGCAGATAAATAAAACTCCCACGGCTTCTGCCGTGGGAGTTTTTGCTGTAATTTATCGTTTAGCGGCGCAGCCGCCTTGCCTCCCCCTTTGGGGGAGGTGGCAGCCGAAGGCTGACGGAGAGGGTATCACAAAGAGTTTTGCCCTCTCAGTCGCCGCCAAAGCGGCGCCAGCTCCCCCAGAGGGGGAGCCAAGTTTCTAAAGCAAACGATAATCTATCTGCACAAAAATACCGGGGGCGGAAATCCGCCCCCGGTCTGCTGTTTTTTCCTTATTCCAGTTCGAATGCGCCGGTGTACAGCTGGTAGTAGGTACCCTTCTTCTCGATCAGCTCATCATGGCTGCCCCGCTCAATAATATGACCGTGGTCCAGCACCATGATGCAGTCGGAATTCATGATGGTGCTCAGGCGGTGGGCAATGACGAAGACGGTACGGCCATGCATCAGAGCATCCATGCCGTCCTGGACCAGCTTTTCGGTACGGGTATCGATGGAGGAGGTGGCCTCGTCCAGGATCATCACAGGGGGATCCGCCACAGCCGCCCGGGCAATGGCGATCAGCTGCCGCTGACCCTGGGAAAGACTTGCTCCGTTGCCGGTGAGCTCCGTCTCATAGCCCTTGGGCAGTCGGGTGATGAAATCGTGGGCATTGGCCAGCTTCGCCGCCTTGATGCAGTCCTCATCGGATGCGTCCAGATTGCCGTAGCGGATATTCTCCATGACGGTGCCGGTGAACAGGTTGGTCTCCTGAAGCACCACGCCCAGAGAACGCCGCAGGTCGTCCTTGGCAATCTTGTTGATGTTGATATTGTCGTAGCGGATCTTGCCATCGGCAATGTCGTAGAACCGGTTAATCAGGTTCGTAATGGTGGTCTTGCCTGCGCCGGTGGCGCCCACGAAGGCGATCTTCTGACCGGGCTTGGCGTAGAGGGTGATGTCATGGAGCACCGTCTTCTCCGGCACATAGCCGAAGTCCACATTATACATGGTGATATCGCCCTTCAGCTCGGTGTAGGTGGTGGTATCGTCTGCCTTGTGGTAGTGCTTCCAGGCCCAGCGGCCGGTGCGCTCAGCGCACTCGGTGATGGTGCCGTCCTCAGCGATATGGGCATTGACCAGCTTCACGTAACCGTCATCCACCTCAGGCTCCTGATCCATCAGCTCGAACACCCGCTCGGCACCGGCCAGAGCCATGACGATGGAGTTCATCTGCTGGGAGATCTGGTTGATGGGCTGGTTGAAGTTCCGGGACAGGACCATGAAGGTGACCAGCTCGCCCAGCTTCAGCAGGGCACCGCCGGACTGGACCACGATCACGCCGCCCACGATGGCCAGGATGGCATACTGGACGTAGCCTAAGTTATTGTTGATGGGGCCCATCATGTTGGAGAACTTACCGGCGGAGAAGGCGTTTTCGCAGAGGGTGGTGTTCAGCTTGTTGAACTCCTCCTTGCACACGTCCTCGTGGTTAAAGACCTTGACCACCTTCTGTCCGGTGATCATCTCCTCGATATAGCCGTTGACGGCACCCAGGGACTTCTGCTGGCCGATAAAGAACTTACCTGCCTTGCCTGCCAGGGTCTTGGTGACGTACACCACGCCCAGCACGGTGATCATGGTCACGATGGTCAGGATCCAGGAGGTCTTGACCATGGTCACAAAGACCACCACCAGGGTCACCACGGAGGAGAAGGCCTGGGGAATGGACTGGGAGATCATCTGACGCAGGGTATCGATGTCGGAGGTGTACCGGGACATGATATTGCCGGCAGTATTGGAGTCGAAGTAGCGGATGGGCAGCTTCTGCATCTTGGCGAACATCTCGTCACGGACAGTCTTCTGGATGCCCTGGGTGACGCCCACCATCAGATAGCTCTGCAGGAAGGTAGCCACAATACCCAGAGCGAAGATGCAGACCACTCTGGTCAGGAAGGCGGCCATGGGCCCGAAATCCGTGGAACCGGTTTCCACCATAGGCAGAATGAACTGGTCAATGATCTTGCCCAGGGCCGTGGAGCCGGTGATGGTGGCGTAGGCACCCATCAGGATGCACAGCATCACGATGACCATGATGACCATGTGCTGCTTCAGGTAACTCAGGAGCCGGAAGAATGTCTTCTTGGGATCCTTAGCCATGCGGCCGTCGCCGCGCATTTTTGCAGGAGGCATTACTCGAGCCCTCCTTTCTGCTGAGAGTAGAATACTTCCTGGTAGATGGCACAGGTCTTCATCAGTTGCTCATGGTTACCCACGGCGTTGACCTGGCCGTTGTCCAGAACGATGATCATGTCCGCGTCCTGCACGGAGGCGATCCGCTGGGCGATGATCAGCTTGGTGGTGTTGGGGATTTCCTCCCGGAAGGCCCGGCGGATGGAGGCGTCGGTGCGGGTATCCACAGCGGAGGTGGAGTCATCCAGGATCAGGATCTGGGGCTTCTTCAGCAGGGCCCGGGCAATGCAGAGCCGCTGCTTCTGGCCGCCGGAGACGTTGGTGCCGCCCTGTTCAATGTAGGTGTCGTACTTGTCCGGGAAGCCCTGGATAAACTCGTCGGCGCAGGCCAGCTTACAGGCATGGACCAGCTCCTCGTCAGTGGCCTCGGGGTTACCCCAGCGCAGATTCTCCTTGATGGTGCCGGAGAACAGCTCGTTCTTCTGCAGCACCATGGCAACAGAGTCACGAAGGGTCTTCAGGTCGTAGCACTTGACGTCCAGTCCGCCCACCTTCAGCACACCCTCGGACACGTCATAGAGCCGGGGGATCAGCTGCACCAGGGTGGACTTGCTTGAGCCGGTGCCGCCGATGATGCCCACGGTGGCGCCGGAGGGAATGTGCAGATTCACTTCCTTCAGGGCCCGGTGCTGGGCGGTGGCGGCATAGCGGAAGCCCACATTCTCAAAGTCGATGGAGCCGTCGGGAACGGTGGTGACGGCGATGGACTCGTCAGGGGAAACCAGATCCGGCTCCTCCGCCAGCAGCTCGGAGCAGCGGCGCAGGGGCGTCCGGGACATGGTCAGCATGACGAAGACCATGGAGAGCATCATAAGGCCCGACAGGATCTGGGTAGTGTAAGTAAACATGGAGGAAAGCTCGCCGGTGGTCAGGCCGTTCAGGGGATTATTGCCGGAGGCCACCACCATCTGGGCACCCACCCAGGAGATGGTCAGCATGCACACATACACGCAGCTCATCATAATGGGGCTGTTCAGGGCCAGGATTTTTTCCGCCTTGGAGAAGTTTCTTGCCAGATCACTGGAAATACCGGTGAACTTCTCGATTTCCTTCTCCTCCCGGACAAAGCTCTTGACCACCCGGATGCCGTGAACATTCTCCTGGACGATGTTGTTCATCTTATCCATCATCCGGAAGCCCCGGTCGAAGATCTTAAAGACCACAGGGGTCAGGGCGATGAGGGCCAGGGCCAGCACAGGCATAACATACAGGTAGATGCGGCTCAGTTCCGGGCTGATCCGGTTGGCGGAGATGAAGGCCAGGACCAGCATCATGGGGCAGCGGATGGCCATACGGATCATCATCTGGAAGGTCATCTGCAGGTTGGCAACATCGGAAGTCAGCCGCGTCACGATGGAAGCGGAGGAGAACTTATCGATGTTGGAAAAGCTGAATTTCTGCACCTTATAGAACATATCGTGGCGCAGATTCTTGGCAAAGCCGGTACCTGCCCGGGATGCGAAAATGGCGGACAGCACACCGAAGGAAAGGCTCATCAGGGCGCAGATGATCAGCTGGATGGAGCGGGTCACCACGATGTTCATGTTCTGCATCACCACACCGTAGTCATACAGGCTTGCCATGACCAGGGGGATCAGCACCTCCATGGCCACCTCGCCGATCATGCACAGGGGGCTCAGGATCGCCGGCCATTTGTATTCCCGGATGCTCCGGGCAACGCGTCGTATCATTGACTGTTTTCCTCCTTATGGGTTTGTTTGCGGCAGGGGCTTGCGCCCATATTGGCGATGGCCCGGTTCAGGAAATCGGCGAACAGTGCCTGTTCCTCCGCCGTAAAGCCCTCCACCAGCCGCTTTTCGTTGTTTTGGATCACCTGATGCATGTTTTCCATGCATTCCTTACCCTTGGGCAGCACATGGATCCGCTTGCACCGCCGGTCATGCTCATCGGGCCGAAGCTGGATGAAATCCTTCTTCTCCAGCCGGGACAGCAGGCCCGACACCGTGGGATGGGACAGCTGGAAGGCCTCCTCAATATCCCGGGGGCAGGGCGGTTCCTTCCTGTGGGCCAGAAAGCCCATGATATGGCCCTGGGCCGCGGTCAGTTCCATGTTTTCCAGTGCGTTGGTCATGGACTGATCCGTACACCAGTGCAATATCCGGAGCAGATGACCATAATGAACAGACACACTATCACCTCCAAGCAAAAATGTAGCACGCTACGTTTATTTTATCTTTTCCGCCGATGCTTGTCAAGGGCTCCGGAAAAATTTCACATTTCCCCGGACAGCCTCGCCGCCGCACATTTTTCCTGCCCTGTCATACCATGGAACATGAGCGCTCCGACGCTCAAGTAAATCCTGGAGGTATGAATTATGTGCTGCAACAATAATATGGGCAACGGCAACAACTGGTGGTGGATCATCATTCTGATCCTGCTGTTCTGCAACTGCGGCGGCAATGGCAATTGGGGCGGCTGCTGCGGCAACAACGGCGGCTGGAACAACGGCTGCGGCTGCGACAACGACCGCTGCTGCTAAAAAACACAGGGCGCCCCATTGGGGGCGCCCATCTTTGCGCGCATACAAAAACGCCGCTGCATACACAGCGGCGTTATGTAGGAGACCTTTGATTACACGTACTGCTTGGCAGCGTCAGACAGGTTGGCGGGATCCTCGGAAACAGAGATGGTGATCTCCATGCCATTGTCGGCGGCAAACTTTGCACACCAGGCAATGAAATCCTCAGCAGCGGCCACGTCCTTGCCGATGGTCTTGTACAGGTTGTCGATGAAGACGTTGGTAATATCAAAGTTACCGGCGTGCAGGCCGCTCAGGAAGCCCTTCAGCATCTCAGCGGAGCTGATGCCATATTCCTGGGAGTCGACCAGACGGACCTTATAGGTAACGTCGTAAGTCAGCTTCTTGCCGTACTCGATGCAGACCACATCGCCGTGTGCCTCAGCAACAGCAGCGTTGATGGCGTCGATCAGTTTCTTGGTCTTGCCGGAGCCCTTCAGGCCCATAATCAGATGAATCATCGGAATTTCCTCCTTTGCTTGCAGCGTTTTTTGCTGTATGGACATTCTACCAGTTATCGCAGAATTTTGCAACAACTATTTTGTGAATTCATTGTGGGAAATAAAAAAAAGAGTTATCTCGTTCTTCTTCCCGGATATTTTCTCCGTTATTCGGCAGATTCCGCACTTTCTCCGCCGGAAATTCCCCGGCAGAGGGCCCCGCTGAGCCGGAAAAACCAGAAAAGGCTGCCTAAAGTTTCCTCCGTCAGTTCCCCGCAGTCCACCGCGATCACCGGGATTCCCTGCTCCGTATGCCGTTCCAGCAGATCGTCCCAGATTTCCTGCTCCACCTGATCCGGGGTCTTCCCGGCAAAGCGGGCCAGATCTGCCACACCCAGCACCTCAGGTCCCAGGGGAAGCTGCTGTTCCGGATGGGAGAAGCGAAGCGTGGTCTCAAAGCTGTGCTGATTTCCCGCCGGAGCCATATCTCCGGTCATCCGGACAGGCATGGGAACCACTTCTCCGGCCGCAAACTGCCCCTGCCACCAGCTGCCCAAATCCTCAAAGCCCGGCTCCGAGCCCATGAGAATTTCCACTGCTTTGCCCTTCCGGCCCAGCAGAGTCCGGGCAGCGGCATAGAGCCAGGCGGGGTTTTCGTAGGCCCGGAGGTCCAGCTCCTGCCGGGCATTTTCCATGCCCCGGATCACAGCCCCCAGATCCAGTCCGGCGGCCGCCATAGTCACCAGGCCCCAGGGATCCCGGTGGATCCGGCTGTGGGCCTCATCCGTGCCGTACCGGCGCTCCAGGAGCCATTTCAGCTCCCCCAGCATCATCGCATCTCCCAGACCGGAGTCCGATTCCACACAGACGGAAATAGCCTTTCCCTCCAGCAGGGCCGGAAGCTGCTGCCGTTCCCGGGCACTGATGCTGCCTTCCAGGAAATGGACCTGCAGCGCATCCTTATGGCGGAGCAGCCTCATGGCAGCCCGGGAAGCATTGCCTCCCACCACCACCAAAAGATCACTGCTCTCCCGGATTTCCTCCGCCACCGCCAGCAATCTGTTCCGCTCTTTTTCATCCGGCAGCTCCATCCAGGCCTCGCTGATGCCCATGTGGGCATCGAAAACCGCCTTTTCCATACCCAAAAGCTCCGGCAGGGAGATTTCTCCCCAAATATTGGAAATATCCACTTCGATCATGGATACATCACGTCCTTTCTGTCCGTTTTCTATATGGTACACAGTTTTTCCCCGGGATGCAAGGGCAAACCTCATCTTTTCTCTTGATTCGCGGAATTCTTTTTGCTATAATGATAAATTGAAATATTATGGGCCATAACTGCCCTTTTGGAGGATAAATCCTATGAGAATGAGAAGAATGAAGAACCTGGAATCCCGGATGGCCGCCTGCGCCGATTACCGGATCACCCAGCCCGAAACCATGAAGGGAACTTGGCGAGAGCTGAAGAAGGACTGCACCGCCCTCTGGGTAGAGGTAGGCTGCGGCAAGGGCAAGTTCACCGCCGAAACTGCCGAAGCCAACCCCGATGTGCTGCTCATCGCCGTGGAGCGCTGCCGGGAAGCCATGGTGGTGGCCATGGAGAAGGCAAAGAACATGGGCCTGAAGAACGTGTTCTTTATCGACATGGACGTGGCCAATATCGAGGAAATTTTCGCCTCCTTTGAGATCGACCGTCTGTTCATCAACTTCCCCGATCCCTGGCCCCGGAAGAAGAACGCCAAGCGCCGCCTGACCCACCGGGGCTTCCTGGACAAGTACTGCCGTGTGATCAAGACCGGCGGCGAGATCCACTACAAGACCGACAACGCCCCCCTGTTTGAGTTCTCCGTGGAGGAGTTTGCCGCCTGCGGCCTTGAGGTCAAGAATCTGACCCGGAATCTCCATGAAAACGGCATTGTGGGCATCATGACCGGCTATGAGGAGAAGTTCCACGGCCTGGGCACCCCCATCAACCGCTGCGAGGTGGTCTGCAAGCCCTTTGTGCTGCCTGCCGAGGAGAAGAAGCCCGCCCTGACCGAAGAGGACGCAGAATGAATTCCACCATTGAACAGCTCCACCGGCGCAAGTCCGTCCGGGTCTACGAAGACCGGCCCATTGAGCCGGATGTAAAGCGCGCCATCCTGGAGGCTGCCCTCCAGGCCCCCACCGCGGGCAATATGGCACTGTACACTATCCTGGACATCACCGACCAGGAAAAGAAAAATGCCCTGGCCAAAAGCTGTGACAACCAGCCCTTCATCGCCACGGCCCCTATGGTGCTGATCTTCTGCGCCGATTACCGCCGCTGGTACGATACCTTCTGCCTGTTCCAGCAGGAGGTCCGCAAGCCTGCTATGGGCGACCTGTTCCTTTCCCAGGCCGATGCCCTCATCGCCGCCCAGAACGCGGTGGTGGCAGCGGAAAGCCTGGGTGTAGGCAGCTGCTATATCGGCGATATCACCGAAAACTACGAATACCATCGGGAGCTTCTGGGCCTGCCCCAGTATGTAACCCCCGCCGCCATGCTCTGCTTCGGCTATCCCACCCAGCAGCAGAAGGACCGTCTGAAGCCCGCCCGGTTCCGGGTGGAGGATATGGTCCACGAAAACGGCTACGACCCGGAAAAGGCCGCCGCCATGCCCCGAATGCTGGCCCAGCAGACCGGCAGAGAAAACGAAGAACTCTCCGACTGGATCCGCCGCTTCTGCAAGCGGAAGTGGAACAGCGATTTCAGCCGGGAAATGAGCCGCTCCTGTGCCCAAATCGCAAGGCACTGGTGTGGTGATGAGGAGTGATCCTATGAACTACTACCACGCAGGAAGCTGTGACATCGCCGTCATCGGCGCGGGCCACGCAGGCATTGAAGCCGCCCTGGCCGCTGCCCGGTTGGGCTGTCACACCATCCTGTTCACCATCAACCTGGACGCCGTGGGCAATATGCCCTGTAACCCGGCCATCGGCGGCACGGGAAAAGGCCACATCGTCCGTGAAATCGACGCCCTGGGCGGTGAAATGGGCGTGGCTGCCGACAAGGCCTGTATCCAGTACCGAATGCTGAACCGTGGCAAAGGCCCCGCCGTCCATTCCCTCCGGGCCCAGGCGGACCGCCGCCACTACCAGCAGGTAATGAAGCACACCCTGGAAATGCAGGAAAACTTAGAGCTGAAACAGGCCCAGATCACGGAGATTCTGGTGGAAAACGGTGCCGTCACCGGCCTGCGCACCCAGCTGGGCGCCCAGTATGATGCCAAGGCGGTCATCATCGCCACCGGCACGTATCTTGACAGCACCATCATCACCGGCGAGAGCGTCATCGAGTCCGGCCCCGACGGCATGCACCCCTCCAAGGGTCTGGCAGATAACCTCCGCACCCTGGGTCTGCCCCTGCGCCGCTTCAAAACCGGCACCCCTCCCAGAATCAACCGCCGCTCCATCGATTTTTCCAAAATGGAGCTGCAGCCCGGTGACGAGCAGATCGAGCCCTTCTCCTTCCGCACCGAACACGCCCCCTGCAACGCCGCCGTCTGTTATCTCACCTACACCAACGAGCAGACCCACGAGATCATCAAAGCCAATCTGCACCGCAGTCCCATGTACGACGGCACCATCTCCGGCGTGGGTCCCCGGTACTGCCCCAGTATCGAAACCAAGATCGTCCGCTTCGCCGACAAGAACCGCCACCAGCTGTTCATCGAGCCCTGCGGCCTGGACACCGAGGAAATGTACATCCAGGGCTTCTCCTCCTCCCTGCCCGAGGATGTGCAACTGCAAATGATGCGCACCATTCCCGGTCTGGAGAACGCCGAAATGATGCGCCCGGCCTACGCCATCGAGTATGAGTGCGTGGATCCCACCGCTCTGCTCCCCACCCTGGAGACCAAGGCAATCCAGAATCTCTACGGCGCGGGCCAGTTCAACGGCACCTCCGGCTACGAAGAAGCCGCTGCCCAGGGCCTCATCGCGGGCATCAACGCCGTACTGAAGCTGCGCAATCAGGAGCCCCTGATCCTGACCCGGGACACCAGCTACATCGGCACCCTCATCGATGACTTAGTGACCAAGGGCACGGAAGAGCCCTACCGGATCATGACCAGCCGCTCTGAATACCGTCTGCTCCACCGGCAGGACAACGCCGACCAGCGCCTGACCCACATCGGCGCCAAAGTGGGCCTGGTGCCCCCGGAGCGGCTTGCCGCTGTGGAGGAAAAATACGCCCAGGTGGCAAGAGAAATGCGCCGTCTGGAAGCAAATGGCGTCCCCGGCAGCCCTGAGCTGAACGCCATGCTGGAAACCAGGGGCTCCACCCCTGTTTCCAGTTCCGCAAGGCTCGCCGACCTGCTCCGCCGCCCCCAGATTTCTTACGCCGATATCGCCCCCTTCGATGCCTCCCGCCCGGACCTGTCCCCCGCCGTCACCGCCGAGGTGGAGATCCAACTGAAATACGCGGGCTACCTGGAAAAGCAGCTGAAACAGGTGGCGGAATTTAAAAAGGAGGAAGCAAGACTGCTGCCCCCCGACATCGACTACCTGTCCATCGCCGGACTGCGGCTGGAAGCCCAAGAGAAGCTCCAGAAGATCCGCCCCATGTCCATCGGACAGGCCGGCCGGATCTCCGGCGTCAGCCCGGCAGACATCGCCGTGCTTCTCATTTATTTGGAACAGAGATAAATTATTGTTTAGCGTTTCAAGTCAGCACCGTACCAAAGCCTCCCTTGCCTAAAGGGAGGTGCCCCGGAGGGGCGGAGGGATTCTCGCCCGTAGGGCGATGTGCCGCTAAAAGCGGCACGATATCCCCCAGTCAGCTTCGCTGACAGCCCCCTTTAGGCAAGGGGGCCTTATTACGCTAAACGATAATTTACAGCAATTACAAAGGAGTAAACCATGGCCTTTGACGCAACCTTTTTATCCGCGGTTCTGGACGAGATCCGTTCCAAAGCCGCTGGTGCAAGAATTGATAAAATCCACCAGCCCAGCCGGGACACGGTGATCCTGCACCTGAAATGCCAGGAGGGCCGGCAGAAGCTGATCTTCGCCGCCAATCCCACCGCCCCCCGGCTGCACCTGACCTCCGCTTCCCCGGAAAATCCGGCGGAGCCTCCCATGTTCTGTATGCTGCTGCGCAAGCACCTGTCCGGCGCACGGCTTCTGAACATTTCCCAGATTCCCATGGAGCGCTGCGCGGAGTTCACCTTCGACTGCATCGATGAAATGGGCGACCATGTGGAAAAGAAACTGGTCTGTGAGCTGATGGGCCGCACCTGTAACCTGTACTTGCTGAGCCCCGAAGGTCGGATTATCGACTGTCTGCGCAGAATCGGCCTGGACGAGAGCGCCAAGCGGGCCGCCCTGCCGGGTCTTAACTACCAGTACCCGGACCCCATCACCAAGGACGATCCTCGAAACTACGAGGTTCAGAATTATGTCAACCTCTTATCCGCCCCCGGCGCGGATCTTCTTTCCGACCGGCTGATGGATGCCTTAGGCGGCCTCAGCCCCCTGGTCTGCCGGGAAGCAGCCCTCTTTGCCGCTGGCTCCACCGATGCCCGGATCGAAGGTATGGACGTGGACACCGTGGCAGACAAGCTGCACCTTTTCTTCACGGAACACTTAAACCACCCGGCCCCCTATTACTATGCCCAGGTTGACGGCACCCCCAAGCAGTTTGCCTTCTGCCCCATCCGCCAGTACGGCGGCTGCGAAACGGCAGAATCCTTCGCCGCCCTGCTGGACATGTACTACACCGTCCGGGACGGTCAGGCCGCCATGCGCCAGAAGAGCCAAGCCGTCCGCAAAACGGTCCAGAATCTCTGCACCCGCCTGACCCGGAAGCTGGCCATCCAGGAGAAAGAGCTGGAAGCCACCTATGACCGGGAGCGGCTGCGGCAGCTGGGCGACATCGTCACCGCCAACATCCACAAGATCAAAAAGGGCCAAACTCTGGTCCGCTGCGAGGACTTCTACGACGAGGAGATGAAGGAGATCGACATTCCCATCTCCCCCATCCTGTCCCCCCAGCAGAACGCGGCCAAATTCTACAAGGACTACGCCAAGCTGAAAAACGCCGAAAAAGAGCTGACCCACCAGATGGAGATCGGTGAAAACGAGCTGCACTATTTAAAGAGCGTTCTGGAGGAGCTGGACCGGGCCCAGACGGAAGCGGAGCTGGAAGAGATCCGCCGGGAGCTCCAGGAGGGTGGCTATATCAAGGCCGACCCCGGAAAAAAGCGGATGAAGCAGGGAAAGCTGCCCCCCATGCGCTTTGAGTCCACTGACGGCTACCCCATCTACGTGGGCCGGAACAACAAGCAGAACGATGAGCTGACCTTCCGCCTGGCCCGCAAGGACGACATCTGGTGCCACGCCTCCAAGGTCCACGGCTCCCATGTGATCATCTCCTGCGGCGGCACCACGCCCCCGGACGATACCATCACCCAGGCAGCCCAGCTGGCGGCCTACTACTCCGAGCATAAGGGCGGCCAGAACCTGCCGGTGGACGTGACCCCTGTGAAACAGGTGAAGAAACCTGCCAACGGCAAGCCCGGCATGGTCATCTACCATACCTACCGCACCGCCATCGTCAATCCCTACCCGGACATCGTGGTGGATGCCCTGAACGCGGAGAAAAAAGAAGAAGCCTGATCCCATCCCCCGGTATCTGCCGATACCGGGGGATTTTCCGCAGAATATGCGTGGTTTTTTCTCCCCGCCCTTTACTTTTTTCGGCAAATGATGTATAGTAATCCCTGAACAGAGTAGGAAGCCTTGCGTTAAGTGCCACCGGAACGGGGAGTTGTCCGGAGGACGAAGGAAATTTTTCCACGATGGGGCTTCCGCACCCGCTGTTGCATATGGGAAAACCTCCTTTATGTAGCAACGATACTCGGTCGGGCAATTTGTCGGCTGTCTATCCGCTGCTTTTCTGGGTGAATGATGCTTTACTCCCCTTTCGGCAACTGCCGGAGGGGGCTTTTTACGTCATTCCCGGAAGCTCTGCAGCCGTCCGTTGCCTACAGACAAAGGAGGTCATTTATTATGTCCAAAGCACCAAAATCCATGCGCGTGTATTCCCATCCCTTTTCCCTGGCCTACTGGGCTGATGCCGCCGCGGAGCTGCGGGATACCAAAATGCTGGTGATTTCCGCCCTGATGGTGGCCCTGCGCATCGCCCTGAAGCCCGCCGCCATCCCCCTGGGCCCCAGCCTGTACATCCAGACCGCCACTTTGGCCACCGCCCTGGGTGCCATGATCTTCGGCCCCGTTATGGCCATTCCCGCCGCCATCATTTCGGACACCGTGGGCTTCATGATCTGGCCCACCGGCGATTACTTCCTGCCCTTCGTCCTGACGGAGATCGCCTCCACCCTGATCTATGCCCTGTTCCTCTACCGGGCAAAAGTGACCCCCATCCGGGTGATGTTCGCCCGGTTCGGCATCTGTTTCCTTGTCAATGTGGTGCTGCAGCAGGTGATCTACGCCTGGTACTACACCTACATTGGTAACCCGGACCAGGCCAAGGAGTCCATCATGGGCATCATGACGGTGACCCGGATCTTCAAGAATCTGGCCCTGTTCCCCATTGAAACGGTGGTCCTGACCCTGTTCCTCCGGGCTCTGATGCCCGTGGCCCGACGCGCCCGGCTGATCTACTGCCCGGAGTCCGACATGCGCTTCACCAAAAAGCAGGTGGCTGTGCTGATCCTGCTGGTGCTGGTGGGCATCGTCTCCGCCGTGAGCTACCTGGGCTACCGCTACACCTCCACCTCCCGCTCCGCCGACTATACCGACAAACAGCGCATTCAAGCCAACCAGACCATGACGGACCTGGTGCTGGAGGAAACGGAGGACTGGGACGATGAAACCGTAGTCTGCATCGTGGACAGCGCCTACCGGGGGCTGTTTGAAGCCGAGACGGACTACACCGTATCCGTTTACATTCTGGACGAGGAGGCCTTCGCAGCCGGACAGGCCGCGGATAAATACTATTCCCTGAATACCCTCTGGGGCTATTCCAAGTCCGGTCCCAAGAAGGACCCCTACGGCTCCCTGATCAAGGTGGCCACCGCCGAAATTCAAAAGAACGAAAAGACCGGAGAAATCCTCTCCTTCACCCTGGCTCCCACAGAATAACCCTCAGCCCCGCGGAAAATCCGCGGGGCCTCACTTTTTGTCCCAATTGCGGCAAATTATCGTTTAGCGTAATACCTTCCCCCTGGGGGGAAGGTGCCCCGAAGGGTGGTGCTCCGCGCAGCGAATCAAAATCAATCGCTTGCCGGTGGCAAGCGCACCACAACAAATGGATGAGGGGACAGCAGCAGGAAAACCATTGCATTTCCAGTCATCGCAGGGTAATCCCCTCATCAGTCACCGCTTTCGCGGTGCCAGCTTCCCCCCCAGGGGGAAGCTTTTGTAAACGATAATTTATCTCCCCAACCGGGTAAAATAGGGATAGCGAAATCAAAACAAATGTGCTATCATATATTCTGAGGTGAAATTTCATGGACGAAAGAAATGAAAACCAGGTACCGGAGAACGAGGGCTACACCCCCCGGCCTGCATACCAGGTCTGGCTGGCCCGGATCGGCCTGGTCTTTATGATCCTGTTTGTGATCTATCAGATCCTTGCCATCGCCACAGGAGGCGCCTGATGAAGATACTGGGAATCGACCCCGGCTACGGGATCACCGGCTTCGGCCTCATCGAGGCGGAGCGGGGACAGTTTAAACTGCTTAACTGCGGCGCTATCACCACTCCGGCCAATACGGACTTCTCCTGGCGGCTGGAAGTGATCTATAACGATATGGTGGAGCTCCTGCGCATCGCCCAGCCCGACGTGGTGGCCATCGAAGAGCTGTTCTTCGGCCAGAACGTCACCACCGGCATCGGCGTGGCCCAGGCAAGAGGCGTGGTGCTGCTGGCCATCCGCCAGGCGGGGCTGGAGGTTTTCTCCTATAAGCCCATGCAGGTCAAGCAGGCCCTGGTGGGCTACGGCGGCGCCACCAAACACCAGATGCAGGACATGACCATGCGCCTGCTGCACTTAAACGCCATGCCCAAGCCTGACGACGCAGCCGACGCCATTGCCATCGCCCTGTGCCACGGCAGATCTTCCACCTCACTCCTTGCCCAGGCGCAGAAAAAACAGGGAGGCTTTATATGATCTACTATGTTTCCGGTCCGGTGACCATTCTGGAGCCCGGCCTGGCCGTCATTGACTGCGGCGGTGTGGGCTACGGCTGCCGGGTCACGGCCTATACGTCTTCACAATTAAAACTGAATCAGAATGCCCGGCTGTACATCACCGAGTCCATCCGGGAGGATGCCCACGACCTCTACGGTTTTATTTCCAGGGAGGAGCAGCGGTGCTATGAGCTGCTGACCTCTGTCAACGGCGTGGGTCCCAAGGCCGCCATGGCCATTCTCTCCTCCGGCGGCCCCCAGAACTTTACTCTGGCGGTCATGACCGGCAATGACAAGATGCTCACCGCCGCCCAGGGCGTGGGCAAGAAGATCGCCCAGCGGATCATTCTGGAACTGAAGGACAAGATCGGTGGCGCTTCCGCCGAGCTGGACTTCTCCGCCGGACCTGCCGCTGCCCCGGTCCAGACCGGCAACGCCGCCGCCCTGGCCCATGCGGCGCTCCAGGAGCTGGGCTACTCTGCCGCGGAAATCAACGCCGCATTAAAGGGCGTGGACCCCAAGACAACCACCGAAGAGATGGTCCGCTACGCCCTGCGGCAGATGGTTATGAAAGGGTAAACAATGAAAGCATATGTGTCCTGCAATATCGAAGCACTTTACTTCCCTGGTGAAACTGCATGGATCCTTTCCGTTCCCACGGAAGCGGTTACGGATGCGGCGCTTTTGCTGTCTGGGCTGATTTATGGGAAGCTGGATCGGGTAACATTCACGAGCCAATCCTGTAACGCAATGCTTTCCGCTGCCGATGGTTATGTTTTGAACCTGGACGGTAAAACCATAACCGCAACCAAGATTTGGGTAGAAGCGGTGCTGGGTATGCTGCTGGATGTGTGCCTGAACGGCTGGACGGACACCGCCCACCTGGATCAGGATTTTGATAATATCAGTGTAACGGTGGCGGTACTTCCGCCGAATAGATAGTCCCAACATTTTCCTACGGAGGAAACGCCATGAGTTTAGAATTCTCACAGGAACTGGATACTGCCCCCATCATCTCCCCCACCTACGCCCCCCAGGACGCCGGTGAGATCGGTCTGCGGCCCAAGCTGCTCTCCGACTACACCGGTCAGGAGAAGGCCAAGGGCAACCTGTCCATTTATATTGAAGCTGCCCGGCGACGGGGCGAACCCCTGGACCACACCCTGCTCTACGGCCCTCCCGGCCTTGGCAAGACCACACTGGCCGGGGTCATCGCCAACGAGATGGGCGTGAACATCCGGGTCACCTCCGGTCCCGCCATTGAAAAGCCCGGCGATCTGGCGGCACTGCTGACCAACTTAAATCCCGGCGATATTCTCTTTATCGACGAGATCCACCGCTTAAACCGGGTTGTGGAGGAAATCCTTTACCCGGCCATGGAGGACTTCGCCATCGATATCATCGTGGGCAAGGGCCCTTCTGCCAACTCCATCCGCCTGGACCTTCCCAAGTTCACCCTGGTGGGCGCCACCACCCGGGCCGGACAGCTGTCTGCTCCCCTGCGGGACCGGTTCGGCGTGAACCTGCGCCTGGAGCTGTACACTCCCGAGGAACTGGCGATAATCGTCACCCGCTCCGCCACCATTTTGGGCATGCCCATTGACCCCAGCGGTGCCATGGAGATCGCCTCCCGGAGCCGGGGCACCCCCCGAATCGCCAACCGCTTCCTGCGGCGGGTCCGGGACTTTGCCATGGTCCTGGGCGACGGCACCATCACCAAGGAAGCCGCCGATCTGGCCCTGCGCCGTCTGGAAGTGGACCACCTGGGTCTTGACAATATCGACCGCCGGATGCTCACCGCCATCATCCAGAACTACGCCGGCGGCCCGGTGGGTCTGGAAACCCTGGCAGCCACCATCGGCGAGGAAGCCGTAACTCTGGAGGATGTTTACGAGCCCTACCTCATGCAGCTGGGCTTTTTGACCCGGACACCCCGGGGCCGCTGCGTCACCGCCCTGGCCTATGACCACCTGCATATCCCCTATGAGGGCCAGCAGCAGTTTTCTCTCTGATTTTCTTTGAAAAGATTGCATAAATTCAGAAAATACGGAGAAAAGATTTTATAAAGGATTGACAAAAGCACAGCCTTTGTGTATAATCCGACTTGTGGTTCACAATTTGGCCACATATTCCGACCCTGCGTTTCCACCAAAACTGGTAGTCACTTACGGGGCATCAACTAACCGAAGAGAGGTAAATCCAAATGTACGAAGATAAGACTTTAAAGTGCAAAGAGTGCGGCAACGAGTTCGTGTTCACCGCCGGTGAGCAGGCTTTCTACGCAGAGCGCGGCTTCCAGAATGAGCCCCAGCGCTGCAAGGCTTGCCGTGACGCCCGCAAGAACGCTACCCGCGCTCCCCGTGAGTTCTTCACCGCTACCTGCGCCCGTTGCGGCGGCGAGGCTAAGGTTCCCTTCCAGCCCAAGACCGACCGTCCCGTGTTCTGCAGCGAGTGCTTCTCCCAGATGCACAACAACGGCTAATTAAATGCCGAAAAGATAACAGGGCAGCATCCGCTGCCCTGTTGTTTTTTTTTTGCAGAAACCCTCCCCGGTCTTCTAACCGGGGAGGGTTCTTTTTATCGGTTGCGCTGATATTTGCTGATGTCGATGTCCGGGCGGTCCCAGGGGTCGATTTCCCTGCCCCGGCGGACATGGTGTTCACCCTTGTCCTTATGGCGGCAGAAAAGGGGCTGGGGACATTCGTCGAATTTTTCCTGACGGGTGGTGTAGCGGACAGGCGGCTGTCTGTAGGTACCGGAGGAGGATTTTCCGCCGGTTTTCAGGTTCCTGCTGACCAGATAGACGGTGCCGCCGATGACGGCAAGAGGAATGAACAGAGCCGGATTGGCAAACATCAGGAAGATCAGAAGTCCGATCCACTTGCTCCCGCTCCGAGGCTTCTTGTCATCATATTTTCCCATAGAGTGTACCTCCTTGCGCAATTACGTTTTTCTGTCCGGACGTTCCCAGGGATCCATATCCTTCTGCCTGCGGACATGCTTCTCCCCCGGGTCTTTTTCCTTTCGGAACAGGAGCCGCAGTCCGGCAACCAATGGGCGGGACACACCTGCGCCTATGATGAAGCCCGGAATGGAGAACCACCACAATTGGGGGACATTGCGCAGAACAAGATATATCCAGAAGATGATGAAGCATGTACCAGCCAGGCTGAAGAGCATATAGAAGAGCTGTTCCGGCTGAAGCTTTGCGTTAGGGAATAGAGGCTCACCCTCTTTTCCCCGTCGTTTCTGAATCCAGGCAGGAAGAAACCAGATGCATCCTGCAAGCAGTACAATTCCGCAAAAAATCAGGGAACCGGGACTGATCTGTTTTTCCCGGAAAAGAATAAAGACAATGAACCCAATACAGCCGAAGAAGTATTTTTTTCGGTCCCGGTAGGTGAGCTGCCTTTTGGAACTGTTGGAAAGAGAGCCGTTCTGAACGGTATCCTCCAAATCAAGGATTTCCTCGTCCGGCTTTTTCCAGTCCCTGGCGATCTGCCAGGCAAAGAAGCCGAGGAAAGCGACGACAACAACGATGATAACAGGCAGAATCAGATTCCATTCCTGCAGCTTTTCATGGAAATGAACCAGGCAGAACATACCAAGGAACAGAAATACGAAGACTACAGCTTCGCCCCGGGTCAACTTTCTGCCTTCCATTGCGTTAAACTCCCAGATAGCCGCAGATCACCTTGATGGTGTTGTACACGCCGTCCATGTGGCTGCGCTCGTAACCGTGGCTGGCGTAGACACCTGCGCCGATGAGGCCGTGGCGCACATCGGCGCCGCCCCGGAGGGCTGCGGTGGCGTCGGAGCTGTACCGGGGGTACACGTCCACCGCGTAGTCAGCCTCCATCTTCTTGGCGGCATTGATCAGCTTGGTAACCATGTTATAGTTGTAGGGACCGCCCTTGTCCTTGGCGCAGATGGAAACCTGCTTTTCGGTGCACTGCAGGCCATCGCCCACACAGCCCATATCCACGGACAGGATCTCGGTAACACCCTTCAGATCCACAGAGCTGCAGCCGTGGCCAACTTCCTCGTAAATGGTCACCGCCACATAGGTCTTTCGGGGCAGGCGGATCTGATTGTCCGCAATGTACTTGGCAAAGCCCAGCACGATGCCCATGCTCAGCTTGTCATCCAGGAAGCGGCTCTTGATATAGCCAGAGGCAGTGCGGCGGGTCCGGGGCTCAAAGCAGACGATATCGCCCACCTCAACGCCCAGAGCCCGGACATCGGCAGCGGAGCGCACATCCTCGTCCAGGACTACCTCCATGGTATCCCAGTCCCGCTCGGTTTTCTCAAATTCCTCGTTCACATGGAAGGAGGCGTTTGCCAGCTGGAAGGTGCCCTCATAGACACGGCCGTCCCGAGTCCGGACCCGCACATTCTCGGTCTCGGTATTATTGGGCTCCAGGCCGCCCAGGGCGCTGAGCTGCAGACGGCCGTTGGGCTTGATGGTGCTGACCATACCGCCCAGGGTATCGGAATGGACAGTCAGCAGCAGGGCATCTTCGGTATCCTCACCGCCCAGATCTGCCACCACGCCGCCCTTGTTGGAGTAGTGTGCTTTAAAGCCCAGGTCCTCAAAGGCCTTCTTGGACCAGGCAGCCACGTCCATGGTATAGCCCACAGGAGAATCAATAGCAAGGATCTGCTCGGTCTGCTCCCATGCGTATTCGGCATACTTTCTGTCAATCATGATAATTTCCTCCCAATAAAATATAGTGCCAGACGCCGGCCACTTCACGCATGAAGTGGTTGATCATCTGAGGAAGCCGGGATGTGCGTGCCGGGATACCCACCGCCTCAACACCGCAGGCATCGGCGAAGAGTTTTGCCCGGAACAGGTGATATTCACTGGAGAGCAGGCCGATTTTGGTGGGCCGCCCGCCGGTTTTTTCTTCGATCAGATTCAGCGCAAAGTGGAGATTTTCCCAGGTGGAGGTGGCTTGGTCCTCCATCCAGATGCGGCCGGGGTCGATGCCCAGCTTGATAAGCTCCTCATACATGCACTGGGCCTCCGTCATGGGTTCATCGGTGCCCTTGCCGCCGGAAACGATGGCGATCACATCCGGGTGATCTTCCATATATTCGGCAGCAGCCCTGATCCGGTCCATCAGGGAAACGGAAGGGCCGTCAGGACGAACCTTCGCTCCCAAAACCAGCATATATTCACAGGTTTCGTCTTTGTCTCCCAGACTGGCGTGGATGATCAGGCACTCCGTCACGCCCACCACCAGCAGGCCAAGACACAGCAGAATTGTAAACACACGCTTCACCACCCTGGTCGTTTTGGGGTATCGTTTCCGGGCCAGATAGCAGCCGTTGTAAAACAGCATGATGCCCATGAGGCACAGGCAGACCAGTGCCGAAAAGCTGTAACCTGCCAGCATAAATTTGAAAAGAAACCAGAGGACAGCCAGGGGAATCATCGCCAGCCACCGCAGGATAAAGGCGGTTTTACCGGACCGCCAGGCCACGGTACGCTGGGCAATGGTAGGCTTCCTCCGGGGTGCGGATTTTTTTGCCATAGTGTTGCCTTTCGGAAAATGAGTGTGGATATTTATAAATCGATATACTTTATGCCAATAAGATTCTATCACATTGGACAAAAAAATACAAGCCATCCCAGGAGGGATGGCCTGTTGTTCAGAAAAATTTAAATATTGATCATTTCCGCAGCCGCTTCTGGAGCCAATCCTTTCCGTCCACGAACCGGGCCACGATGAAGCTGGCAACATAGTCACCGGCGGCATTGACCATGGTGGCAGGAGGATCCACCAGATTGCCCAGGGCAATGGCGATGGGATAGGCAATGGCCATCTGGTCCGGGAAGAAGATGGTGCACAGCACCAGCTCGCCGGTACCGCCGCCGCCGGGAATGCCGGACATGGCAACGGAGGAGAAAATAGCCACGATGATGGCCAGGATTGCCTCGCCGGTACCGAAGTCCTTGCCGAAGATGCCGAAGAGGAAGGCCACCTTAATGATGGCGCTCATGGCGGAGCCATCCATGTGCATAGTGGCACCCAGGGGCAGAACGATGTTGGAAATGTCCTTGGAAATGCCGGTATTCTCCGCCGCTTCCATGTTGGTGGGGATGGTGGCAACGCTGGAGCAGGTACCGAAGGACACCGCAGCGGGTTTAAACAGGTGCTTGAACATAACCTTTGCGCCACCCTTGCCGCCGCCGAACCGGGCATAGAGGGGGAAGAAGGTGAACATGTACACAAAGCAGAGGGTGTAGTAGATGATCAGGGTACGGCTGTAGTCACCCACCAGTTCCGGACCGTAGGTGGCCACCAGGGTGGCAAAGAAGCCGAAGAAGCCAATGGGGGCATAGTAGGAGATGATCTTCACCACATTCATAATGCAGCCGGTGAGATCCGCCAGAAGCTTGGCGGTCATGGTGGTCTTTCCGCCGGACATCTGGATGCCGAAGCCGAAGAGGATGGCAAAGACGATGAGCGGCAGAATGGCCTTCCGGCTCCACAGCTCCGGGAAGTCGGGCTTGGTAAAGAAATTGATGATCATATCCGCCAGGCCCAGAGTAGAACCCACGGTACCCTCGGTCATATCGTATTTACCCTGGACCAGAGGGAAGATCCGGGCGATGATGTACATGATCAGCGCGGCGATGCCCGCAGTGACACAGAAGGTCACCACCGTGACGCCCATGATCTTGCCTGCCTTTTTCATGGATTCCATGTTGGCAATGGCGGAGGCGATGGAGCAGAACACCATGGGCACCACGATGCAGAACATCAGATTGATGAACACGGTGCCGAAGGGCTCCAGGACCGTTGCGCCGGGGTTGATCACCGTATCGCCGTCCTTCACCATGGGGAAAATGGCACCCACGATGCAGCCCGCGATGACGCCGGTGAGCATCATAATGATAAAGCCGTAATTTTTCAGAATTTTCTTCATAAGTACGCTCCTTAACGGATGGATACAGCCATTATAGAGGAAAAGGGACGATTTGGCAAGAAATAATTGAACGCAGCACCGGAGAGGCGGATTCCCGCCTCTCCGGTCATCTTATCGGCTCTTCTCCTCCAGCATCAGAAGATAGAGCATACTACTGATCCGGTTCAGTGCTTTCAGAATATCCTCCCGGGTGGGATTCCCCTCCCGGTCGGAAAAGGCTTCCGCTGCCCGCAGCTCTGCCTCCCGGGCAGCGCACCGGGCCCGGTTCAGCCGGGCTATAGCCTCCCCATCCGCTGCCGAGGGCATAAAGTGAGGGATCCCATAGTATTCCTGGGGTCGGTGACTCCGCTGCCGCAGTTCCCCTTCCGTCAGACCGCAGAGCATCAGACTTTCCAGGGGCTCCTCCAGCACGTCACAGCGCATAATTTTCCGGCTCAGATTCAGAATTTCCTCCAGCTTCCCGGCAGCCTGGGGTGCCGCTATCTGGGCCAGGATCAGATCCGCCTCCAGGGTATCCAGGCTCCCTCGGAAAGCGATCCGGGGGTGGGTCTTGGGCACCAGGAGTTCTCCATTCAGGTGGGTCATATGCTCCGGCTTTTCATCCATATATCCGCCCCCGGCCAGCCGGAACCGGTCCGGCCGGGCAGCCTCGGCGCTGAGAATTTCGATTCGTTCACTTCTCAGCCAGTCCCGGGCCCCGGCAGTCAGGGTATCTCCCTTCCCCAGATAAAAGACCCGTTTTCCCTCCCGGTTGCGGATATTGTCCCGGACAGAGCTTTCCGTGTACAGCATTTACTTACCCTGGGGGTGGTTCTGCTGTGCGCGGCCCTTGGGCAGAATCACATCCACCTCCGTGTGGGGCCGGGCGATGACGTGAACAGAGATCAGCTCCCCCACCTTCTCCGCCGCCGCTGCCCCGGCGTCCGTGGCTGCCTTTACAGCGCCCACGTCGCCGCGAACCATGACGGTAACCAGGCCGCCGCCCACCTGCTCCTTACCGACCAGGGTCACATTGGCGGATTTGACCATGGCGTCCGCCGCTTCGATGGCCCCGATGAGGCCCTTGGTTTCGATCATACCTAAGCTGTTGGTGTCCATAATAATTGCTTCCTTTCATAGTTGGTGTGGAAAATTATCGTTTATCTACAATAGTTGCACTGGCGCGGGAGCGCCCTTGCCTCCACCTTTGGGGGAGGTGGGCCGCCGAACGGCGGCTCGGAGGGGGTGTCGTAACGTCTTTTGCCCTCTCAGTCACCGCCAAAGGCGGTGCCAGCTCTCCCAAAGGGAGAGCTAAGTTCCTATTGTAAACGATAATTTAGCTTTCAATCGGCTTTCCCGCCACTTCCGCCACCGCACCGGCAAAAGCCCCACAGGCCGCGGCGCAGGCGGACTGGCTGCCGCTGAGGAGTCCTCCTCCGAAATTCGTCTCACTGGGGGGCGCATATAGTTTACATAACTTCACATCTGCCGCCTTCAGCGCCGCGTCCAGGGCATACATCCCCTCCAGGGGCGGCGCAATCAGGTATGCCAGTGCGCTGCCCCGGGGAATCCCCGCCTCTTTGGCAAGGTAACTTCCCACACTGGCCACCGTGTGGGCCAGATAGGGCACACCGCCGACATCCTCAAAGCCCAGTCTCCCCAGTGCGGCCAGGGCCGCCTCCATGCCGCTTCTCACCGCTCCGGGAGTGGCTCCCGCCAGGATCCCGATGACCTCCCCGGCATGGGGTGTGGAGGCATTGGCCGCCCCGGCATAGAAGCTCCTGCCGTATACGGCTTCCACATCTGCTGCCTTCGTAGCCGCATCCAGAGCGATATAGGTGGCATCGTCACAGTCGGTGGTCAGCATCCCCAAGCTTGGATACCCCTCCGGAGCCCCCAGCCCCCGGGCCAGGGCAGGCGAAGCATTTGCCAGATACCGTACCGCCAGTACCTTTACCGGAATCATGCGCCCGCTCCCGTGTGCAGGCCCACGCCGGAGACCTTTTTCTTCAGAATCATCTCGATGAGCTCCGCGATATAGGCCCCGGCCTCCACAGCCGGGGTACCCTGGGCGTGGATGTTACTGACCACCGTCCGGGCGGACTCGGAAACTCCGGTGTGGGGCCTGTAGGTGATATAGGCGGACATACTCTTGTCCGTCACCAGACCGGGCCGCTCCCCCACCAGCATGCAGACCAGCTCGCAGCCGGTCACATCGCCGATGGCGTCCCCGGCACCCACCCGGCAGTACCGGACGAAGAGATCCGGGCCGAATTCGATGTTCCGCACCCGCAGACCATCCTTGATTGCTTCCAGACAGTCCACAGCGTTGGCGGTAATGGCGGCGGAGCTGAGGCCATCCCCCACCACGATCAGCACCCGGGGCTTACCCGGTATAGCTGCCCGGATCTTCTGCTGATTCTCCTGATCAAAGCGCCGCCCCTTGTCCGGCCGGGTCAGGTACTCGTCCTTGGAAGAACACTCTGTCTGCACCGGGGTCATGCCATGTTTGGGGGCATAGTCCTCCGGCACCTGGGAAAACACCGCGTCCTGGGCCGCCGCGTGGTCCGCCCGGAACCGGAGCATGGTGATGGTTTTGTACCGGGCCCCGGCCTTGCCGGAGCCTAACCGGGCAGGGGTCTTTTCCTTCATCCGGGCGAATTTTTCCTTGTTCTCCGGATTTTCCGTCAGGTAGAGCTTCCGCAGATCCAGCGCCGTCACATCGCAGGCACAGCCGGTATCCACCGGGGCCACTTCGTGCCGGTCCGGCTGAAGCAGCACCGTCTTGTAGTCGCTGCCCTTGACCATGGGCTGCTGTTCATTCATCTGGCTTAAGATCTCCGCCACCAGATTGGTCAGTTCCTGTTTGTTCATGGATTTCTCCTTTCCTGGGCAGGTAAATTATCGTTTATCTTAGATGGTTGCAGTGGCGCGGGAGCGCCCTTGCCTCCACCTTTGGGGGAGGTGGGCCGCCGTACGGCGGCTCGGAGGGGGTGTCGTAACGTCTTTTGCCCTCTCAGCCACCGCTAAAGCGGTGCCAGCTCTCCCAGAGGGAGAGCCAAGTTGTAAGCTAAACGATCATTTATGCAACTAAAACAGCAGGCTGGACCCATCGCCGGCCTTGGCTGTGAGCTTTCCGTTCTCCACAAAGCCCATCTTTTCCAGCCACCGCTGGAATTCCGGGATGGCGGTCTTGCCGGTGATCTCCCGCAGCGCCGCAGTCTCCCGGAAGCCGGTGGTCTGGTAGTTGAGCATGATGTCGTCTCCATGGGGAATACCCATAAAATAGTTGCAGCCCGCCAGAGTCAACAGAGATGCCAGATTTTCGATATCGTTCTGGTCCGCCTTCATGTGGTTGGTGTAGCAACAGTCGCAGCCCATGGAAATCCCCGTCAGCTTGCCCATAAAATGGTCCTCCAGGCCCGCCCGGGTCACCTGCCGGGCGTCATACAGGTACTCCGGACCGATGAAGCCCACCACCGTATTCACCAGGAAGGGCGAAAAGCGCTTGGCAAAGCCGTAGCACCGGGCCTCCATGGTCACCTGGTCGGTGCCGTGGTGGGCAGAGGACGAAAGCTCCGAGCCCTGGCCGGTCTCAAAATACATCACGTTGGGCCCCTCTGCCGTGCCCTCAGTCAGAAGCATCTGCCGTGCCTCTTCAATGGTTGCCGCATTGAAGCCGAAGGCGGCGTTCCCCGCCTCCGAGCCTGCGATGGACTGGAAAATCAGGTCGCAGGGGGCCCCGTCCTTCACCGCCTTCATGGCAGTGGTCACATGGGCCAGAACGCAGATCTGGGTAGGAATCTGCCAATGCTCCTTGATCTCCTGAAATCGCCGCAGCACCTTGCCCACCTGTTCAGGAGAATCCGTCACCGGATTCAGGCCGATCACCGCGTCACCGGCTCCGAAGGACAGCCCTTCCAGTGTGGAAGCGGTGATGCCCTCCGGGTCGTCGGTGGTGTGGTTGGGCTGCAAGCGGCAGCTTAAGGTCCCCGGCAGGCCGATGGTGGTGTTGCAGTGGGCAGTGACGGTGATTTTGCTGGCGGCGTAGATCAGGTCCAGGTTACTCATGAGCTTGCACACCGCCGCCACCATCTCGGAGGTAAGGCCACGGCTTACCCTCCGGATATCCGCCCCGGAGGTACTTTCCGACAGGATCCATTCCCGGAGCTGGGATACTGTCCAGCGGCGGATTTTCTCGTACTGGACCCGGTTCACATCATCCTGGATGATCCGGGTCACCTCGTCCGCTTCGTAGGGTACCGCCGGATTCTCCCCCAGCTCCTCCAAAAGCATTTCCGACAGCACCACCTTGGCGGCGACCCGCTCCTGGGCAGTTTCCGCCGCCAGGCCCGCCAATTTGTCGCCGGTCTTTTCCTCATTGGCCTTGGCCAGCACATCCTTCACATCCCGGAAATGATATGTTTTTCCCAACAAAGTGGTTTTCAGTTTCATAGTATTCCCCTTTCAGAGGTAAATTATCGTTTTGCGTAATGCCTTCCCCCTGGGGGGAAGGTGCCCCGAAGGGGCGGATGAGGGGGCAGCAGCAGGAAAACCATTGCATTTCCAATCATCGCAGGGTAGTCCCCTCATCAGTCACCGCTTTCGCGGTGCCAGCTTCCCCCCAGGGGGAAGCTTTTGTAAACGATCATTTACCGTTCCTTCGTCAGCCACAGGGCCACGGCCACGGCACTGATCCCCCCGGCCAGCTTTCCCGCAATGACGGCAGTAAGCATCTCCGGGGCGAAGCCTGCCGTGAAGCCCAGATGATCCCCCAGCAGAAAGGCCGCGGATACGGCAAAGGCGATATTCACCACCTTGCCCCGGTAGGTCATATCCTTGACCAGATTTAACGTTGCGATGGAATTGGCAAGACTGGCAATTAGGCCTGCGGCGGCGGTGTCATCGATGCCCAGTCTCCGGCCCAGGGCCGTCAGGGGCTTTCGCAGCAGCTTTGTGATCACCGCCACCAGCGGAAAGGCCCCCGCCAGCACGATGGCAATGGCCCCCACGGTCTGAAATCCTTCGCTGAGGGGTGCCAAACCGGGAATCAGGGTAATGCCTGTCAGTTCCTCCACAATGGCCGCCCCCAGCCCCGCCGTCACCAGGGCCACCACCCCCTTGCCGAAGGCGGAAAAGCCCCGGACCATGGCCGCTTCGGATTTCCACAGGCCGAAGGCGATGAGGGCGCCGATAATCACGATGGGGATCAGGTTCCGCAGCACCATTCCGATGGAGAAGCCCGCCACCAGCCCCCCCACCAAAACACCCACCGGAATGGTCACGATGCCGCAGAGGATCCCCTTTGCCATGGCGGGCCGGTCCTCCTCCCGGAGGATCCCCATGGCCACCGGGATGGTGAATACGATGGTGGCCCCCAGCATGGACCCGGTGATGACTCCGCCCAGCATGGCCGCCTGGCGGTTTTCCGTCAGCTCCAGGGCCAGGGACCCGGCGCCCATATCACAGGCCAGGATGCTCCCGGCAAACATGGCAGGGTCCGCCCCCAGCAGGGAAAATACCGGCACCACCACAGGCTTCAGCACCGATGCCAGCACCGGGGCCAGGGCAATGATACCCAGCATGGCCATAGCCAGGGACCCCATGGCCATGATTCCCTCCTCAAATTCCTTCCCCAATCCAAAACGATTGCCGAAGATCCGGTCCAGGGCCCCCAGCAGGGCAAACAGGGCCATAATGCCGATGACGATTTTCTCAGCGGACATAGAATCCCCCCTTTTTTTATCCCAGCCGTTCCAGGATCTTCCGGGTCAGCAGCTCCACCAGGTCTGAATTCAGCTGCACCTGGGGCTGAGGTGTTTTCTCTACGTCCCAGGCCACCCGGCGGATGTTGATCAGATCCAGGGGTGAAATATTGTTGGAGGAGGAGCTGCCCCCCACGGCGCCGCAGCCCAGAGTCAGGGCCGGGAACAACCCTGTGCTGGCTCCAATGCCGCCCAAAGCCGCCGGAGTGTTCACCAGGAACCGGGACACCGGCACCTTTGCGGCAAATTTCCGGATCACACTTTCGTCCTCCGCATGCATGGCAAAGGTGTGGCCGCTGCCCTCATGGGTCAGCACCTGCACCACCTTGTCCAGCACCGCGTCCTCATCCTCCATCACATAGAAGGCCAGCACCGGGCAAAGCTTTTCCATGGAGTAGGGAACGCTGGGCCCCGCCTCCCGCTCCCGGGCCAGGAGGATCTTCGTGTCCCGGGGCACGGAAAAGCCCGCCATTTTCGCCAGATGTTGGGCCGTCTTGCCCACCACATCGGGGCTCAATGCCCCATTGGGCTTAAACAGGAGCTTTGCCAGCTTCCCGGCCTCCTCCGGACTCATGAGATAGAAGCCCTGCGCCCTGGCCTCCCGCAAAACTGTATCTTCCAGGTCCTTTTCCACAATGATGCTCTGCTCCGAGGCGCAGACCGTTCCGTTATCAAAGGTCTTGGACCGCAAGATCCGGGAAAGGGCCTTCTTCACATCCGCGCTGCGGTGGATGTAGGCGGGGCCATTGCCGGCGCCCACACCGATGGCGGGCTTGCCGGAGGAGTAGGCGGCCTTGACCATGGCAGGGCCGCCGGTGGCCAGAATCAGCCGGGTCTGGGGCGCCGTCATCAGCTCCTGACAGCCCTGCAATGCGGGAATGCTCAGGCAGCTCACCGCGCCTTTGGGGGCTCCTGCGACTTCCGCCGCCTCCGCCACGATCTTAGCCGCCTGCCGGGTGGCCACAATGGCCTTGGGATGGGGCGAAAAGACGATGCTGTTGCCGGATTTCAGGGCGATAAGGGCCTTGTAGCAGACGGTGGAGGTGGGGTTGGTGCTGGGGACGATGGCCGCGATGACCCCCACAGGCACACCGTATTCCCAGATCCGGTTTTCCCGGTCCTCCCGGAGAAAGCCCACGGTTTGCATTCCCCGGACCGCCTCGGCCACCGTTTCGGAAGCGAAGCGGTTTTTGCGGATCTTGTCCTCCACATTGCCGAAGCCGGTCTCGGATACGGCCATTTCCGCCAGGGCGGGTGCCTCTTTAGAGAAGGCCTTCGCCACAGCCTCCACAATGGCATCCAGCTTCTCCTGGGGCATGCTGCCCAGGGCCTCCTGGGCTTTCTGGGCCTGCTTTGCCAATACCCTGGCCTCCTGCCGGGCCGATAAGTCCTTGTCTAATTCCATGTGTTTCACTCCTTCTTGGCGTCCACGATGGCCACCACCGCCGCGTCCACCGGGGCATCCATGCAGAAGCGGCTGGCAACGGTGCCGGTAACCAGCAGTACCCGGTCCCCGGGCCCTGCTCCCACCTGATCCGCCGCCACGATCTCGTCCCCCTCGGATTTCACGATCAAAAAGGTCTGGCCCTGCAAACAGGCGGCCTTCCGGGTGGCCCAGACCGAGCCGATGACTTTGCCGATTTTCATTCCGTTCCCTCCATAATTTCCTTGGCCAGGGGTGTCAGCACCGCCCCGGGACCGGGACGCTGTCCGCTTCGCTTCAGAAGCCTTGCCTCCTCCGCCGTGACCAGACGCTTCCTGCCACCGTCGGTGAACAATACGCCCCAGTTTTTCAGCTCCCGCTGGGCACTGGCAAGACTTGCTGCCAGCGCCCGGTTCTTTGCCTGGGGCAGCCCCGGGGTGTACAGATACACGCTTTTCCCCTCTGCGAGAGCCTGCAAAACCTGCTCATTTCGGAACCGCAGCAGCTGTCCCGGTGTCAGAGAACCGATGACCACCGCATCCCAGGGCTCCTCCGTCACATACTGAAAGCCCAAGTCCCCAGTGGGTTCCCGGCCGATCAGCAGGGCCCTCATGACAGGATTCTCCCCAAATCCCCCCTGCGCCAGCCGCAGGCATTGGCCTCATCGTAGTCCAGGTGGGCATAGGTGGCAAAATCCGGGCTGACCCGGACCAGTACATCCTCAAAAATCAGGGGCCGGCCGGTGTAGACCTGAAGCTTCACCACCTGTCCATCCTGCACCCCCATGGTTTTGGCGTCCGCCGGGGTCATATGCACATGTCGCTGGGCGGCGATGACTCCCTGATGCAGGGCCACCTGGCCCTTGGGCCCCACCAGAACGCAGCCGGGGCTCCCCGCCACATTGCCGGAGGGCCGCACCGGTGCAGACAGTCCCAGGGTCCGGGCATCCGTCAGGGACACCTCCACCTGGGCCTCCTTCCGCTCCGGGCCCAGAACCGCCACCTCATGAAATTCTCCCTTGGGGCCCTTCACCGTGACCCGCTCTTTGGCCAGATACTGCCCCGGCTGGGAAAGGTCCCGGCTGGGGGTCAGACCGTGGCCGAACAGGGTCCGGGCCTGCTCCTTTGTCACATGGACATGACGCCCGGAGGCTTCCAGTTCAATAAAGACCCGGCCCATAATCACCCGGGCCAGGGCTTCCAGATCTGCGTTGTTCATAACTCGCTCCTTTTGCTCAGGCTGATTCACCTGTTTAAGATCAGGGTCTTGATGACCACCGGCAGCGCCGGGCCCACCGGTGCCCCCACATCCAGATAGCTCCCCGCCTCCAACCGTACCCGGTCGATGCAGAGGATGGGCTGTTCCTGGGGCAGAAGCAGGGCCAGCGCCTGTCCCAGAGCCTTTGCCATATCCTGCTCCAGGCACAGAAATATGGGCCCGGGCAGCTTCGCCTGTGCAATGGCCGATGCCAGGGCCTTGATACTGCCATAATCCGGCGATTGGAGCCCCGGCAGGGCGATGACCGGCGTAGCCTCCTGTTTGATATAGGCACTGTGAAGAAACGTACCCAGTCCGCTTTCCCTTTGCAGCTGCTCCGGCACCTGGACCACCGGCAGATTCTTCAGCGGAAAGACCACATTCCGGTGAAAAACCGTGCTGCCGGAGAGCTGGGCGCTGTGGCACCCGGCTCCGATGACTGTAGCCCGGATGGTCTCCCGGCCCAGCACATATTCACCCCGACACAGGGCGCTTTCCCGAATGGTTCTGCCCAGAATGGGCCCCAGATCACCGTATGCCCTCCAGGGATGGTCCCTGCCGATGCAGTCCGCCACACCCCCGGAGAAGGAGAGGATCACATCTTCCTCCGGCGGCTCCATGAAAGTTCCGGCGGTGGTGAGCCCATCCAGCAGCGCTTCCCGGGACCGAAGCCCCGCGGCCATTTCCAGAGCCCGAACCAGAACACCGGATACCTGCTCCAAGGCTTCCTCCGTCACCGCATCGCCCACCCGCAATGGGCACAGTCCCCGCAAAACCGGGGAAACATAAGTCACGGTCCGGTTTTCATCAAATTTTACCAACCGTCCGCCCACATTCAGGCAGCCTGTTGACACAATGGCACCGTTTTCGATCAGTGCCAGGTTGCTGGTGCCGCCGCCGATGTCCATGTGCAGCACCCGTTTCCCGGTTTCTTCCGAAAGGGCGACCGCGCCGGAGCCCTTGGCCGCCAGTACGCTTTCCAGGTCCGGTCCCGCTGTGGCCACCACAAAATCTCCGGCGAAGCCGGCCAGCTCCCGCAGCACCGTTGCGGCATTTTCCCGGCGGCTGGTCTCCCCGGTGATGATAACGGCCCCGGTATCCACAGACTCCCTGCTGATCCCAGCCGCCTCATATTCCGCAGCGACCATTGTCCGCAATTTCTCCCCATCCACCAGTTCTCCCCGCAGCAGCGGCGTAAAGTGGACAGGGCTTTTGTAGAGGATCTTCCGGTCCCCGATGGCCATTTCCGGCACGGAGAAGCTTCCGGCCCGGTTTTCCACCGTCAGTTCCGAAACGATCAGCTGTGTGGAGGTGGTCCCCACGTCCAGCCCCACGCTGCGAAGCACATTACCCACGGTCGGACACCTGACTGAGAATTCCGCGGACCATGTGGGCCTCCGGCTTCACCGGATTGGTTTCGCAGCAGGGATCATTGAGAGCTGCGTTGATGATCTGCTGCTCCTGTTCCCGGAGCTTTCTGGGGTCCACCCCCGCCTGGGCCAGGGTCTGGGGCAGTTCCAGCTCCCGGCGCAGCCCGATCAGGCCGTTTTTCAGGGCCCGGACCGCCATGGTATCGGCACTGACGGAAAAGCCTGCGGCCCTTGCCAGCGCCGCGTACTTCCCCAGCGCATAGGATGCGTTGCATTCCAGAACCGCCGGGAGCAGAATCGCATTCAGCCGTCCATGGGGCACATGAAAGGCCCCTCCCAGGGCGTGGGCCAGGGCATGGCAGAGCCCCAGTCCCGCCTGGCTGAAGGCAAGCCCCGCCATGGAGGCTGCCTTGTGCATTTCCAGCCGCACCGACTTGTCCCCGGCAAAGGACTTAGGCAGTGCTGCACAGGCCATCCGGAAAGACTCCCGTGCCAGGGCATCGGTGATACTGCCCCCCTTCGTCCCGGCGCAGGCCTCCAGGGCATGGGCCAGCACATCGAAGCCTGTGTCCGCGATCAGGGACCTTGGCAGCTGCTGCAAAAGGGCATCGTCCAGAATGGCCAGCTCCGGCCGCAGCTTTTCATCCACCAGCGGATGCTTCACGCCATCGTAGGTCAGAATGGCGAAATCCGTCACCTCGGAGCCGGAACCGGAAGTGGTGGGAATGGCCGCCACCGGACAGGAAACGCCGCTGAAATAGGCCATGGCCTTGGCGCAGTCCATGGCGCTGCCGCCGCCCAGAGCCACCAGCAGATCGGGTCTGAAGTTCTTCACCCGGGCGGCGCCCCGGGCCGCCAGCTCCACCGTCGGGTCCGGCATGACGCCGTCAAAAATCTCATAATTTTCGGTCTTTGCCTGCTTTACCACATCCAGGGCAGTGCCGTTTTTCATAAAATAAGGGTCCGTCACCAGGAAAAGCCGCCTGGGGTTGAAATCCGCCAGGGCTGCGATGCTGCCGCTGCCGGACAGAATCCTGGTCTTGCAGGAGAACGTCTCCATCATCATCCACCGCCTTTTCAAAGCCAGTATTCCCCAGAGACAGAAAAATATGTGTGAAGTCGGTAAATTATCGTTTAGCGACGCAATGTAATGGCGTGAATGTAGGGGCGCTCAGTGAGCGCCCGGCAGGGGAATGTACGAATTCGCATTGGATTTCGGCGAATTCGTAGTGCGTACCGCGCGGGCGATCAATGATCGCCCCTACAATATCATCGAAAAATTGTACCGTAAACGATAATTTTCTTTTCCTTTACATCCGTGGAAAATTGTGCTAAAATAATTAATACAAATCCTGAGGAGTGATTTTATGACCCAGATTATTCGTGATATGCTTGAAATCTCCCGCTGCGGCGTTCAGTACCGCTCGGACAAGCTGGCACCACTGGGCCTCAAATCCACCCACGCCAGCTATCTGACGGAGATCTGCGCCAATCCCGGCATCTCCCAGGACAAGCTGGCCCGGATCATCTGCATCAACAAGAGCAATGTAGCCCGGCAGGTGGCCGTTCTGGAAGAGGACGGCTTTGTGCGCCGGGAACCCTCTGCTGCAGATAAGCGGGTCATGGAGCTGTACCCCACGGAAAAAACGCTGCAGATCCTGCCCCAGATCAGCAATATCCTCATGTGCTGGGAAAACTGCATCACTGCCGACCTGACCGAAGAGGAAAAGGAGCTGATTTCTTCGCTCCTGGGCAAAATGAGCAGACGGGCCAGCTGCTATATGGAAGACAGATAACTATAAGCCCGGAACCAAAAGGTTCCGGGCTTTGTGTTTTGCCGAAGCACATTGCCTTTGCCGCATTTTTATGCTAAAATGGGCGAAAAGGAGGGAAGTTCCATGAGAAAATACCGTGTATATCTTGCCCTGCTGCTTCTGCTGACATTTCCGCTGACAGGCTGCGGTCTGGACCTGAGCCGCTACACCGATGCCCTCTATGCCGCCCAGGGCGGCCGGGAAGCTGATTTGGATGTGATCCCCTATTCCGAGATGGTCTATGTCCGCCCGGATATGGAGCAGCTGGAAGATACTCTGTCCAGCGCAAAGGAAACCGCCGCCGGAACGGATGTTTCCGCCATCATCGACTGTGTTTACGAGGTTTATGATGCCTACGACGCCTTCTACACCAATTATTCCCTGGCAGACATCCGCTACAGCGGTGATCTGACCGACGAATACTGGGAGACGGAATATAATTTCTGCGCCGATAACAGCCCCCGGGTAGATGCTATCCTGGAGGAGCTGTATTATTCTCTGGCCAAATCCCCGTGCCTTGCGGAACTGGAAAGCGAAGAATACTTCGGCCCGGGCTATTTTGATGCCTATCAGGGGGAGAATAACTGGGACGCAGAATTCACCGCTCTGCTGGAAGAGCAGTCCGCTCTGATCAGCCGCTACTATGAGCTTGCCGCTCTGGGCGCGGAATTTGAGCAGGGCACCGAGGAATACTTCGCCGTCTGCTATGAGGATATGGCCCAGGTGCTGGTGGATCTGATCCTTCTTCGCCATGAGATCGCCGCCTACTGGGGGTATGATGACTACAACAGGTTCGCAACGGACTTTTATTACTACCGGGACTACACCGTGGAAGAATCCCGGGCCTACCTGAATGAGATCCGGGAAGAACTGGTGGAGCTTTACTGCCGGGTGAACCGCTCCGATATCTGGGAGAATGGCTTTCCCTATGCGTCGGAGCAGGACACCTATGCCTATGTGGAGCAGATGGCCCGGAATATGGGCGGCATCGTGGAGGAAGCATTCACCGTCATGGACCGGGGCGGCCTGTACGATATCCGCTACAGCGAAAACAAGTATAACTCCTCCTTTGAGGTCTATCTGACCAGCTATTATGAGCCCTTTGTCTTCCTCTGCCCCAGCCTGACCACCTACGATCAGCTGGTCTTTGCCCATGAATTCGGCCATTTCTGCAACGATTATGCTTCCTACGGCAGCTACGCCGGTGTGGATGTGCTGGAATTTTTCTCCCAGGGCATGGAATACCTGAGCCTGTGCTATGTGCCGGACAACGGCCAGCTGACCAAAATGAAGATGGCCGACTCCCTTGCCATGTATGTGGAGCAGGCAGCCTTCGCCGAGTTTGAGATGCGGATGTATGAGATCCCGAAAATCAAGCTCAGCCCGGATGCGCTGCTGGACCTTTACGAGGAAGTTGGTGACAGCTACGGTTTTGAAAGCCTTGACTACGACCCCCGGGAATTTGTGACCATCAACCACTACTATACCAACCCCCTGTACATTATGAGCTATGTGGTTAGCAACGATGCCGCCATGGAGCTGTACCAGCTGGAGCAGGAAACTCCCGGGACAGGTCTTGCCCGCTTCGAGGAAAACCTGACCACAGAAGAATACTATTTCCTCTCCTTCCTGGAATCCGCGGGCCTGGAAAGCCCCTTCGCCGAAGGCCGGATCCAGCGGGTCCGCAGGACCTTTGAGGAAATCCTGGGCTAAGAACATATCCACCCATTATCTTTCAAGGAGGTATCGCTATGCTGCTCTATGCCATCATCCTGTTTGTAACCGCCGCCATTTTCCTGGGACTCAGCCTTTCCATTTACAAGGGGAACATCCATCTGATTCACGATTACCATCAGAAAAACGTCACCGACAAAGCAGCCTACGGCAAAGCCTTCGGAAAAGCGATGCTGGTGATTCCTATTACCATGCTGCTCAGCGGCAGTCTGGCTCTGTGGGATCCAGCTGCACAATTGGCTCTCTGGGTGCTGGTGGCCGGACTAATCCTGGGCATCGGCTGCATCATCGCTGTACAGAGAAAATACAACAAGGGTATTTTCTGATTTCTCCGGACAATCTGCAAAAAACGCCAGACTGCAAAGCAGTCTGGCGTTCCCTGTTTGGCGCAGCTTTTGCATAGAATTCTCCCATCGGCGCAAACTAAGGGCGAAAAGGGGGAGAAATCGTGAAAAAGCAGGAAGAAAAGAAGCCCATACCCTGGGAAATGTCCGACCCAAAGCCACCCATCGTCCAGTCCGGCCATATGGAAAACCGGCGGGCCTACGACGCAGAGTAAATAGTGAAAAAAGCGGCGGTACAGCGCTTGCTCCTCAGGAAAGCAGGCTCCGTACCGCCGCAGTATGTTATTCTGCCAGGAAGTCCACCGTAACGCTTTCCAGTCCGGGGCTGGACACGGTCAGCTTTGCGGCTCCCTTGTGAAAATTGGTCCTAACGTAGGTGCCGGTCATACCGCCCTCAGCGGTTGCAAAATCCGGACCTACCAGCTCCAGGGGACCTTCCAGGGTAAACTTCACAGGGTTCTGGGCATAGGGGGCAGGATTGCCGTTCTCATCCAGGATCCGGACCCGAACCGCCGCCATGTCGTAGGTGTCCCGCTCCCGGAGGACCCGGGCGCTGGCGGTCACCTCCAGATGGAGCTTTGCGCTGGGGCAGACCCGCAGAGTCTTTACCACCCGGCCGTCCTTCTTCGCCTCCAGCTGCCATACGGTGGCTTCGCCACCCCAGTTGGCCACATACTTGCCGTACAGGGCCACCGCATCCTTGTAACTGAGCTTATACTTGACCATGGCATAGCCCATCTTGGCCATTTCCGCCTTGGGGATTCCTGCCAAGCCGTACTTACCGATGGCATTCAGGGCGCCCCGAAGCAGGTTCGCCTTCTCCTTGGGGAAGCCTTCCTTGCTCTCCAGCAAACAGCCCACCCGGTCATCCAGCACCATGGGTCCATGGGGCAGGCCCTTCCACTGGCCCTTATTCAGATTGGTGACGAAGTCGCCGTTCTTGTACAGGGCCACCTCATCGGCGTTGGTCAGCACATATACATCCCCGATGGTGCCCGCGGGATAGTCGCCGATGTCCATGGAGGAAGTGATGAACAGCACCGGCTCCTTCTCCTGCTGGGCAGCATACAGATAGGCCGCGGGCTTGGGATTCCGGAAAGCGTCCATGACGCCGTGGTAGCAGATCCGGTCGCCGGAGCCAAAATCCTTGTGAGTGGCATAGTCGAACATACACCAGCTGATGCAGCCCACATGCTCGCCGTCGGCAGCGGCGTCATTCTGGACCCGGGCATGGCGCAGGGCATGCTCCTGCCGCCGCTCCCAGGTGTCGAAGGACTTGGTGGGGAACATATGGCCGTTGTTCTCGGAAATCAGCAGAGCCTTGGTCACATCCGGGGTGACCGCTTTCTTGGGCTCCACACCGGCGTTCTTTCCGGTGTGGGAGAAATCGTTGTAGGCGTACACATCCTCATACAGATGGCTCTGCTTGATGAAGCGGACACCGGAGGTGGCCCGGCTGGGATCCAAGGCATGGGCCACGGCGTTGGCCTTGATGTAAAAATCGTTGTCGTCCTGGCTTTCATTGATCCGGACACCCCAGAGAATCACGGAGGGGTGGTTCCGGTACTGCAGCACCATTTCCTTCACATTCTCGATGGCCTGTTCCTTCCAGCTTTCATCGCCGATGTGCTGCCAGCCGGGAATCTCCGTGAACACCAGCAGGCCCAGACGGTCACACTCGTCAACAAAGTGCTGGCTCTGGGGATAGTGGGAGGTCCGGGCAATGACGCAGCCCAGCTCCTCCTTCAGGATCCGGGCATCCTCCCGCTGCAGGCTTTCCGTGGCAGCGTAGCCCATGTAGGGCCAGCACTGGTGCCGGTTCAGACCCCGGAGGAACACCGGCTTTCCGTTCAGCAGGAATTCATTGGCCTTGAACTCCGCGGTGCGGAAGCCGAATTTATCCTCCATTTCATCCAGCACTTCCCCCTCAGGGCTCACCAGGCTCACCCGGCAAATGTAGCGGGTGGGCGTATCCAGGTCCCAGGGCTTTGCCTCCGGGTAGATCAGGGCAAAGGCTCCGGCAGAAGCGGGATTCTTCTGGGTCAGCAGCAGCCGCCCGGCTTCATCCAGCAGCTGGGTCACAAAGGTGCAGCCCTCGGCGTTGACGGCAGTGACCTGCACGTTCAGCTGGGTCAGGTTGGGGGTGGTCAGGTAAATATCCGCAATGTGACGCGCATTCTTGCTCTCCAGCCAGACCTCCCGGTAGATGCCGCCGTAGGTCAGGTAGTCGATGACGAAGCCGAAGGGGGGCACCGCCGGATTCTCCGTGGTATCCAGCTTCACGGCAAGGATATTGTCAGCGCCGTAGCGGACCTGGTCGGTGATGTCCACCCGGAAGGCGGTATAGCCGCAGCGGTGGGTCATCAGCTCCACGCCATTGACATACACGGTGGCAATGTGGGCGGCGCCGTCAAACTGGACAAAGTGCCGCTGGCCCCGGAGGGCTTCGTCAATGACGATGGTATGCCGGTAGCCGCAGACCATCTGATAGGCTTCGTGGTCCGAATAATGCAGGGGCATTTCGGTTACATTGTGGGGGATCCGCACCTGCTCACCCACGCCCTCGCCCAAAGCGAAGCCGTCGAACCATTCAGGTACAAACTCCCACTGAGATTTACAGAGGCTGAACTTCATAGGGACTCCTCCTTGTGTTGTATTCTAAGACTATTTTACCCGACCTGACCACCCAATGCAAGGGCAATCGTATAAATTATCGTTTACAGTACCATCTACCGGGGATATCGTAGGGGCGATCATTGATCGCCCGTGCGGTACGTATTGCGAATTCGCCGAAATCCAATGCGAATTCGTACATTCCCCCGCCGGGCGCTCACTGAGCGCCCCTACATTCACACCGTCATGTTATGCGTATAAACGATAATTTATCTCAGCTTCCACCCTTCATAGCAAGAAAAGCGGCACGGATTTCTCCGTGCCGCTGCGAATTATGGAATTAGTCCTCGTTCTTTGCGTCCTCGATGATCTTGGCCTGGTTCTGCTTGGGCACTTCCTCGTAACGCTCGAAGGTCAGAGTGAAGGAGCCGCGGGCCTGGGTCATGGCGCGCAGGTCAATAGCGTAGGAAGACATCTCAGCCATGGGAACCTCAGCCTCCACAACGGTGTTGCCCTTGTTGTCGGGGTTCATGCCCATGACGCGGCCGCGGCGCTTGTTCAGGTCGCCAATGACATCGCCCATGTAGCTGTCGGGAATGGTGACGGCCAGAGCGCCCACGGGCTCCAGCAGGGTGGGCATAGCCTTGGGCATAGCCTCCTTGTAAGCCAGGATAGCAGCCAGCTTAAATGCCATTTCGTTGGAGTCAACGGGGTGATAGGAGCCATCGTACAGGACTGCCTTCAGGCCGACCATGGGGTAACCGGCCAGGGGGCCCTTCAGGATAGCTTCCTGAATACCCTTTTCAACAGCGGGGTTGAAGTTCTTGGGAACGGCGCCGCCAACGACTTCCACGTCGAAGATCAGATCGTCCTGCTCCTCCTGGGGCTCGAAGCGGACCCAGACGTCACCGAACTGGCCGGAACCACCGGTCTGCTTCTTATGACGGCCGTGAGCTTCCACGGTCTTCTTGATCTTTTCACGGTAAGCGATCTTGGCAGGGAACAGCTCGGCATCAACACCAAAGCGGCTCTTCAGCTTGGCAACCAGAACGTCCAGCTGCTGATCGCCGGCGCCGGAGAGGACCAGCTGATGGGTCTCGGCGTTGTTGACCAGGGTGAAGGAGGGATCTTCCTCGTTCAGACGGTTCAGGCCGGTGCCGACCTTCTCTTCCTGGCCACGGGTCTTGGGAGCGATGGCCATGGAGTAGCAGGGCTCTGCATAGGGGATCTGCTTCAGGGAGACGACCTTTCTGGGATCGCACAGGGTGTCGCCGGTCTTGACCTTGTCCATCTTGCCGAAGGCGCCGATGTCGCCGCAGGACAGGACCTTGACCTCAGTGGCCTTCTTGCCGCACATGGCGTACATACGGCCCAGCTTCTCGGTCTCGCCGGTGCGGGCGTTGACCAGAGTTGTGTCGGGGGTGATCTCGCCGGACAGGACCTTCACGTAGGAGTACTTGCCGAACTGATCGGAAACGGTCTTGAAGACGAAGGCAGCGGGAGCAGCCTGGGGAGAAACCACGAACTCCTCAACCTTACCCTCAGCGGTGGTGGCCTTGTGGTAGTTGCCCTGGACGGGGTTGGGCAGCAGGTCGATCATGTAGTCCATCAGCAGGGTGGTGCCCAGAGTGGTGATGGCGGAGCCGCACAGCACGGGGAACAGGCTCAGCTCGCGAACGCCGGTGTACAGGCCCTTGATCATCTCGGCGTAGGTGAAGTCGTCACCCTCGAAGAAGCGGTCCATCAGCTCCTCGTCGGTCTCGGCGACAGCTTCCTTCAGAGCGTCGTGGAACTCCTCGACAACGCCTTCCTTGTCGGCGGGCACGTCGATCTCGGCGCGCTTCAGGCCCTTGGACTCCCAGGCGCGCTTGTTCAGCACGTCGATAACGCCGGTGACCTTCTTGGAAGCGTCCCAGATGGGAACGATAACGGGAGCGATCTTGTTGCCGTACTTCTCGCGCAGAGCCTCGAAGGTGGCATTGTAGTCGGAGTTGTCCTCATCCACCTTGGAGATGAAGATCATGCGGGGCATGTTGCGCTCTTCGCAGTAGTTCCATGCCTTCTCGAAGCCGACGGTGATGCCGTCCTTGGCGGACAGAACCAGAATGGCTGCGTCAGCGGCCCGGAGAGCTTCCATCACGGCGCCGGAGAAATCGAAGGCACCGGGGGTGTCCAGCACATTGATTTTGGTGTTCTTGTACTCCAGGGGAACCAGAGCGGTGGAGATGGAAATATTACGGCGGATCTCCTCGGGATCATGGTCGCAGACGGTGTTGCCGTCGGCGTTCTTGCCCATACGGTCGATGGCGCCGGTGATGTAAAGCAGGCTCTCAGCCAGAGCGGACTTGCCGCTGCCGCTGTGGCCCAGCAGACAAACGTTACGGATCGCGTTAACAGAATACATGGTTGAATAACTCCTTTCAAGAGGCGTTAGCCCTCTCTTGTTGCACTTCGGGTGTCTTTACACCGCAATACGGACATTATACATGAATGCAGGAATAATTTCAACGCTTATTTTCGTCAGAATGCAAAATTGTGTAAAGTGTGCGGTGGACGATTGTATTTCTGTGCAAGACGCACAATTTTCCAGGGTTCATTTCATCACCCTGCACAATCCTCCGGCCAAAGAAAAACGGATGCGCCCGGTGGACACATCCGTTTTTGCATCACTGTTCAACAATTTGCACAGAATCGATGATCCGCGTCTCCGTCCGGTGTCCATCTCATGGGGAATGGTTTCTCCTGTGTGCCGGGAGAATTTCCTAAATTCCAAGATAATGCGATGATAAATTATCGTTTAGCGTAATACCTTCCCCCTGGGGGGAAGGTGCCCCGAAGGGGCGGATGAGGGGACAGCAGCAGGAAAACCGTTGCATTTCCAATCATCGTAGGGTAGTCCCCTCATCAGTCACCGCTTACGCGGTGCCAGCTTCCCCCCGGGGGGAAGCTCTTGTAAACGATAATTTACTCTTCGTTCCAAAAACTTAGGGGCGCGCCTGTTGGCGCGCCCCTTTGCGTTATTCTTCGATGGTTTCCTCAGTGGGTTCCTGTGCTTCTTCCAGCGCCTTTGCCTTGTCCGCATGGACGAATGCCATCAGCTCCTCACCGGTGATGGTCTCCTTCAGCAGCAGGTACTCGGCGATCTCGTCCAGCAGTGCCCGGTTCTCCGTCAGGATCCGCTTGGCGTCAGCGTAGCTTTCATTCAGGATCTTCATCACCGTGGCGTCGATCTTGGCATAGGTCTCCTGGGAGCAGTCCAGATAGCTCTGACCCTCCAGATACTGGTTATGGACCGCGGCAGCGGCCATCAGGCCCAGCTCCTCGCTCATGCCGTACAGAGCCACCATGTTCCGTGCCAGGGAAGTCGCCTGCTGGATATCGTTGGAGGCGCCGTTGGTCATGGTGCTGAAAACGATCTCTTCCGCTGCCCGGCCGCCCAGCAGGCTGCGCAGCTTCACCAGCAGCTCGTCCTTGGTGGCCAGGAACTTCTCCTCCTCAGGGGTGTACAGGGTGTAGCCCAGTGCGCCGGTGGTATGGGGCACGATGGTGATCTTGGTTACGGGGGTATCCTCCTTCTCCATGGCAGAGACCAGAGCATGACCCACCTCATGGTAGGCAACCAGCCGCTTTTCCGTATCGGTCAGGACGGTATTCTTCTTCTCGGTACCGGCGATGACGGTCTCGAAGGAAACCAGCAGATCGTCCATATTCACCAGCTTCCGTCCCTTCCGGACGGCCCGGAGGGCAGCCTCGTTGACCAGGTTGGCCAGGTCCGCGCCCACGCAGCCGGCGGTGGCCTGGGCCAGCTTCTTCAGATCCACATCCTCGGACAGCTTGATCTTCCGGGTATGGACCTTCAGGGTGTCCAGACGGCCCTGGTAGTTGGGACGGTCCACGATGATCCGGCGGTCAAACCGGCCGGGCCGCAGCAGGGCCTTGTCCAGGATCTCGGGACGGTTGGTGGCCGCCAGGACCACGATGCCCTTGTTGGAATCGAAGCCGTCGATCTCGCCCAGGAGGGAGTTCAGTGTCTGGTCGTTGTAGCCCAGACGCTCGTTGCGCTTGTGGCCCACGGCGTCGATCTCGTCGATGAAAATGATGCAGGGTGCCACCTTGGCTGCCTGCTGGAACAGGTCCCGGACACGGTTGGAGCCCACGCCCACAAACATGTCATCAAAATCGGAACCGGACAGAGAGAAGAAGGGCACGCCCGCCTCACCTGCCACAGCCTTGGCGATCAGGGTCTTACCGGTACCGGGAGGGCCCACCAGCAAAGCGCCCTTGGGCAGCTTCGCGCCGATTTCCGTATATTTTGCGGGGTTATGCAGGAAGTCGATGATCTCCTGCAGGCTCTCCTTGGCCTCGTCCTGACCGGCCACATCCCGGAAGGTGACGCCGGTCTGCTTTTCCATATAGACCTTGGCCTTGGATTTGCCCATGCCGCCCATCATGCCGTCGCCGCTGGCCATCCGTCTGCTGAGCATATTCATCAGCAGGAAGGTGGTGCCGATCATCACGGCGTAGCTCAGGATCATCATGATACCGGAGTTATCCTCCACGATCACTTCGTTGACGGTAATACCGTCTGCCTCCATCTCCCGGGCCAGGGCCAGGATATCGCCGAAGGGCAGACCGGTGAAGCAGGCCTTCTGCTCCCGGGCATCCTTGGCAGCTTCCTCCCTGGTCATGTAGATCACCCGGTCCGTGTGGAACTCCACCTCTGCCAGGTTGTCCTGCTCGTAGGCCGTCATGAAGTCGGAGAAGGTGGTCTGGGTGTACTGGCTCTGCTTTACATTATTATAAATGGTGCTGACCACCAGGACCAGCGCCAGGGTCACCAGCAGCGCCCCCCAGATATTTCCCTTCGGCTTCTGAGGCTGGCCGGAGTTATTCTTGTCATTGGGGTTCTTGGAATTAGGCTCCATAATCCTCGTTGCCTCCTTTTTTATGCTGACTTTGCCCCATCATAGCACATTTTCCCACTGCCCGCAATGAATGTTTCACATCTTTGCGGTAAACTTTCTGTGAATTTCCACTTTTTCCACCGGGGAACGGAAAAATTTAAGTTGTGAAACCGAAGAAAACCTGCTATAATGCTATTATCTATTGGTATGCGACAAATTATCCCCAGCCGGCTTTTCGGCTGGGCCGAATCTATGGAGTGAACTGATCATGAACGAAAAACGCCGCTTTGAGCGTCCCAACCGCCCCGGCCGTCCCGAACGGAAAGCCCCTGCCGCCCCTGTGGAGGAGGTGGAGGGCCAGCTGGAGGGCCGCAACGCCCTGACCGAAGCCCTGCGCTCCGGCCGCACCATCGACAAGGTCTTCATCGCCGACGGCGACACGGACAAGGGCCTGCAGCGACTGGCCGCCCAGGCCAAGGAGGCCGGTGCCGTCATCGTCCCCGTTGACCGCCGGAAGCTGGACCAGATGTCCTTTACCCATTCCCACCAGGGTGTCATCGCCCTGGCCGCCGCCCACGAATATTTCACCATCGATGACATTCTGGAGGAGGCCGCCTCCCGGGGCGAAACTCCCCTGATCGTCATCTGCGACGAGCTGAGCGATCCTCATAACTTGGGTGCCATCATGAGAAGCGCCGAGTGCGCCGGCGCCCACGGCGTCATCATCCCCAAACGCCGCAGCGTGGGTCTGACCGCCACCGTGGCCAAGGCCTCCGCCGGTGCCATGGAATATATGAAGGTGGCCCGGGTCACCAACATCAACAACGCCATCGCGGAACTGAAGGAAAAGGGTGTCTGGGTCTTCGGCACCGCTGCCGAGGGCTCCATCCCCATGTACAAGGCCGACCTGACCGGTCCCGCCGCCATTGTCATCGGCAATGAAGGTGTGGGCATGAGCCAGCTGGTCCGGAAAAACTGCGATGTGATGGTCCACATTCCCATGAAGGGCAAGATCTCTTCTCTGAACGCATCCGCCGCCGCGTCCATCCTGCTGTATGAGGCAGTGCGCCAGCGGCTCGGATAACCCTTAGGAGGCATCCTTATGGCAAACAAAGATAAAACTCCGGAGTCTCTTCCCGAATTTACTCTGGAAGATATTATGAAGGAATTCGGCACCGGCGATCAGGATTCGGAGGTCACTGGGGAATCCGGCTTAAGCCTGGAAAGCACCCAGATCTTTACCCCTGTGACCTTGGAAGACGCATCACCCGCTGTGCATACAACGCCCGACGCGGAGGTACCCGGTACAGAAGAAGTCCCTGCGGTGAACGATATTTCTGCCGGAGAATCCGTCTCCGGGCAGGAGATGGTCCCCTCCGTTGAGGAAGCCCCGGCAGAAGAGGAAATCATCACTGAAAAAGTCTCTGACGAAGACGAGAAAATTCCTGCCGGTCATCCGGATAAAACGCAGGTCTTCACTCCCGTAACCATTGAGGATCTGCTGGCAGAGCCGGAAGAGTCCCCCGAAGAGGAAGACACCTCCGCCGTGGAAGAGGAAGCTTCCACTGAAGAAGAACCCTCCGAAGGTGAGGACGCCCCTGCTGAAGAGGCTCCCGCCGAAGAAGAGGAAGTCCCTGTGGAGGAAGAAGCTTCCGGGGAAGCGGATACTTCTGCCCGGGAGGAAGTTTTCACCCAGGACCAGATCCCCGCACCCCAGGCCATTCCCTTCCGCTCCCGCTTAAGCGAGCTGAAGCGCAAGCTGGTGGCAGGACCCGAAAAGCGCTATTACGATCTGTCCGAAATCGGCGTTGGCCGGGTCCAGATTGCAGTTTTCCTGAATCTTCTGATCGTGCTGCTGTGTACCGGCGGCACCGCCCTGTATGCCATGGGTGCTGTCATGGAAAACCGCCTGCGTCTGATGGTCTTCAGTCAGATTCTGGCTATGATGGTTTCTGCCTTGCTGGGCTGCTACCTGCTGATGGAGGGCATTCTCGATCTGTTCACCGGCAAGTTCTCCCTGAATACCATGCTGTTCCTGACCCTGGCTGCCTGCGCTGCTGATGCGGTGTTCTGTCTGCGGGAGCTGCGGGTTCCCTGCTGTGCCGCCTTCTCTCTGGAGATGGCCTTCGCCCTGTGGAACCGAAGCCTGCGCCGCAGCACGGAAATGGGCCAGATGGATACCCTGCGTAAGGCCAACCGGCTGGACGCGCTGGTAAAGGTAAAGAACTTTTTCGGCGAGGAGTCTGGCATTGTCCGCACCGAAGGCCGGGTGGAGGACTTCATGGACAACTACAATGTCCCCACTTCCCCGGAAAAAGTTTTGAACATCTACGCTCTGCTGAGCGTTCTGGCCTGCGCCGGCATTGCCGTGCTGGCAGGCATGCGCCATGGCCTTTCTCTGGCCGTGCAGGTTTTCTCCACCAGTATGCTGGTGGCTGTTCCCGCAGGAGCCTTCATCTCCCAGTCCCGCCCCGCCGCCATTTTAGAGCGCCGGCTGCACATGGTGGGCACCGTTATCTGCGGCTGGCAGGGTGTCAAGACCCTCTGTGGTAAGGCATCCTTCCCCCTTACCGACCGGGACATCTTCCCCTTAGGCTCCGTCAAGCTCAACGGCGTGAAGTTCGTGGGCGATATCGACCCGGATTCCGCCATCGCCGCGGCAACCGCTCTGATGCGGGCCAACGGCGGCAGTTTGGAGAGCGTTTTTACCCAGCTGCTGAAGAGCCGCAACGGCCTTGTGTACCCGGCCGATGAGGTTCAGATCCTTCCCAACGGCATCAGCGCCCTGGTCCGGGGCCGCAGCTGCCTGCTGGGCCTGCAGGAATGCATGGAGGAGCAGGGCATCCAGATCCCCGAAAACGCCCTGGTGGAACAGGCCGTTTACTTCGCCATGGGCGGTCAGCTGGCCGCTGTGTTCGCCCTGAACTACAACCGCACCCGGTCCTCCGCCGGCGGTCTGGTCACCCTGGGCAGCTGCCGCAAGATCCGTCCCATGGTTCTGGCTGAGAACTTTACGATCAACGCCCAGCTTCTGCGGGACAAATTCGGCATTCGGACAAAACGTTATGATTTCCCCGACCGGGAGCTGCGCCGTGAACTGGCCGCCTCCCAGCCGGATCCGGAGCTGATTGCCGGTGCCCTCAGCACCCAGCAGCATCTGGCCTCCGCCGCCTATGCCGTGTCCGGTGCCAAGTCCCTGCGCACCGCCAGCCGTGTGGGCATGGTGCTGCACATCTTTGCCGGTGTGGTCGGTCTGCTGGTCATGGCAGCCCTGGCATACCTGGGCGATGTTCAGCTGCTCAGCCCCTTCAATATCCTGCTGTATCAGCTGGTCTGGCTGGTTCCCGGCCTTCTGATCACCGAATGGACCCGTACCGTATAACCTTTATCCCCGAAGCACATCGCTTCGGGGATATTTTTCTGCGCAAACGGGAAGACAAATCAACATTTCACTGAACAAAGCCCCCTGTCAACTCCCGGTTGACAGGATGCAAGCCCCCGGATGGTTGCCAAAGGGCCCCTTTTCCGCTATACTAAAGCCAGGAAAAAGCGAAAAGGAGGTATCTTCCATGACCGACCTGACCACGGGTAAGCGGATCGCCCAGTGCCGCAGGCAGCTGAATCTTTCCCAGGAAGCCCTGGGCGAAAAAGTAGGCGTATCCCGCCAGGCCATCTCCAAATGGGAAGCCGATGCCACATTGCCGGATATCGACAAGCTCATCGCCTTGAGCAGGCTCTTTCAGGTCAGTGTGGGCTGGCTCCTGGGCGTGGAGGAGCAGCCCCAGCCCCAGCCGGAAACGCCCCAGATCACAGAAGAGCTGCTGCGGAAGATTGAGGAAGTTGTCCGCCGCTACCAGCCCCGGAAGAAGCCCCTGTCAACCGGCAAAAAGGTTCTCATCGGCATTGCCGCAGTCCTGCTCCTCTGGGGCGGTGTGAAGCTGTCCCGGCAGTGGCAGAATACCCGGCTGGAGGTCACCTACCTGGGCGCTCAGCTGCGCAACAACAACGAGCAGAACAGCAGCATCCTCAGACAGCTGGACACCCTGGAAGACCGGATTGAGAATATCAATATCACCGTGGAGGAGGCGGCCGCCTCCCTGGCCTCCTACGGCTTTGAGATCATCCCCAACGCAGCGGAAGCCTGGGCCCGGGTGGAGTTGACAGCCATCCCCAAAAACTGGAACGAGGACTGGACCGCCACGCTCCATGTCCGCCACCAGGGTGCCCTCTCCGTGACCCAGGAATGCCACTGGGACGGTACCGCTCTGAACGCCGCCCTGAAGCTGAACTTTGTGGATGGTCTGGAATACTATCTGGTAATCTCCTACCCCGACGGCACCCAGGAATCCATGAAGCTTCAGGATGAAGAGGCCCAGAACCTGCGGCGCAGCTGCACCATTCTCTATGCCGGAACCCCCATCCTGGCCGGCTATCAGTATTTTGCCCACCAGGAGACCATCGACCTGCACTTCAAGGTGGAGGGCATGCATCTGCAGCGGCCCCACCCGGAGGAAAATCCCGGGGACTGGTTCTGGACCCGGGCGGACTATGTACTCTACCGGACCCGGGATGGTGTCCGGACGGAGGTGGGCATCTGCCCCATCCTCTCTGTGGAGACGGAGGCAAAAACCTACGAGCTGTGGGGCAGCACCCTGGGACTCACCATCGAAGCACCCCGGGAGAGCGACACCTACGAGCTGTGGGTGATGCTGGAGCTTCAAAACGGCCTTTCCTTAGAGGAATGCTCCGGAACATGGATCTTCCAGGGGAACAGCTTCCTGGAACTGGACGAAACTGAATAATTCCCGCCCAAAAAGCGGCAGCAGAGGGTTCCTGCTGCCGCTTTTGGCTTGCATATTGGCATATTTGGGAGTATAATACGGTAAATTATCGTTTATGCGCGAAGCGCAACCCTTCCCCCGGGGGGAAGGTGGGCCGCCGTAAGGCGGGTCGGAAGAGGAACGGCGAAATCTGAAGTGCAGAAAAAGCCTGGTAAGGATGCGAAATCGTTAGATTTCTGCCCGCATTCCTCTTCAGTCTCGCTGACGCTCGACAGCTTCCCCCCGGGGGAAGCGTGAGCGGCTTACGCCGCTAAACGATAATTTACCTTTCCAAAAAGGATAGGGCCGCGATGTACGCGGCCCTTCAAAGAGGAAAGAAAGAGAAGAAGCTTACTGGCCCAGGTTCAGGAATTCCGCAGGATCCATGGGTTCATTCATATAGGTGACGCCGAAATGGACATGGGGCCCCAGCACCGTCTCCACCAGGGCGGTGGAAGCCACGGTACCGATCACATCGCCCATGACCACCTGGTCCCCGGCCTGAACCCGGATGTCCTCACCCAGGCTTGAATAGCGGGTGGTATAGCCCCCCTCATGGCGGATCACCACGGTGTAGCCCAGGGTCTCATCCTCGTAGGTGGTATAGACCTCACCGTCGGCGGCAGCCACCACCTCGGTTCCCGCCTCGGCAGCAATATCCACACCGTTGTGGGTCCGCCAGTCCCGGGTGGTCTGGTTGTAGCTCAGTGCCTCCATGGAGTAGCCGAATACCTCCTGCCCCGCCACCGGCGAGGTGGTCTTCAGGGCCTTTTTCTCCGGCGCCTGGGTTGGCTGGGTATCCGGCGTCTGGGGCTTTGGCTGGGTGGCGATCACCGCCACATCGTTTTCAGCCTGTTCCAGTGGAGCGGATGCCTCCATGGCCTCCCCGGCCGCAGGGTCCTCTGTATTGCGGTAGAACACATAGCTCGTGATCCCGATTGCGGCAGCGCACAGGATCAGGGCTATGTAGTAGCCCTTACCGTTCATGCCGCGTGTATTTTTGTTATCGCTCATAAATAAGCACCTCCGAAGCTGAGTATTGCCCCAAATAGCGGAGGTTAAACCAAATTTTGAATTTTTTTGGAGGTTTCTTATGAAGAAGAAGCAAAAACCCGTTCTTTCTGTATTGGCTGTCATTGTGTCGGTAGCTGCGCTGGTGGTTTCCTGTTTCACACTGTCGCAGCTGCCTGAGGATCAGACACATTTGATCGACGATCTTTACCGGGAAAACCGTGCCCTTCAGATCCAAATCGAGGAACTGAATGCCCAGCTGAACCGGTTCATCACTGTGACAACCCTGCAGGAATGGGAATTGGATGTCTCTCCCTGGGCAGACAGTACCGGCGCAGATGTGACCTTCACCGCAGTCCCCTCGGAATTCCACTCCGGTGTCAGTGCGGAACTGCTTGTGCTGCTGGAGGGAAAACAGGTCTCTTCCACCCCCTGTCTCTGGGACGGCAGCAGTTTCACTGTCACCGTTTCCCTGGACGCAGCTGACGGCTACAGCTATTACTGCCTGCTCACCTCCCCCGGCGGAACCCAGCAGCTGACCCTGACCACACCCGATTCCCCCGACGCGGGAATTCCAGTGTACCTGCACTCCGGTATGCAGTCCTACTGCAACCTGGTGATTACGGACTGGGCTCAGGAAGAAGATTCTCTTGTTCTGTCCTCTGCCTACGCGCAGGTTCAGCTGCCTCAGATCAGCGCCGCAGGCGCCGTGCAGATCGACTCTACGGAGCTGGTTCTGCGGCTCAACGGTGAAAGCAGCACCCGTGTTCCCGTTTCCCTGAATCCCAGCGAGGTGGCAAACAGCTTTGATGCCACTCTCAGTAAACTTTCTCTTCCCATGCCTGAGCTGGAACAAGCCGACTCTCTGGAGCTTTATCTGGAGGTCGTCCTCTCCGACGGCCGCCATATGCAGGCCTTCGGCATCAGCTGGTATCTGGAAAACGGCAGGCTTCAGTCTGTCGTAGGCTGATTTTCTGCAAAAAAGAGCGCCCGCCGATTCCGGAGGGCGCTCTTTTCGGATTGTAACGGTAAATTATCGTTTGGCATAATACCTTCCCATTGGGGGAAGCTCTTGTAAACGAGGGTTTACAGCGCCAATTGTCCGTCCGGTAAAGATATTTTTCCCAAACACATTGACATTACGCAATTTTACGATATATTTATCTTGTCAAACTCTGACGAAATCCTACAGAAATGGGGGAGGATAATGTCCAAGGAACTCATCAGACTCCAGAACCTTTGCATGGAGTTCGACGGGGAGCGTATTCTCGACGACATCAACCTTTATTTTAACGATCACGAATTCCTCACTTTGCTCGGCCCCTCCGGCTGCGGCAAGTCCACCACCCTGCGGATCATCGGCGGTTTTCTGACGCCCACCTCCGGCAAGGTGCTTTTTGACGGCAAGGAGATCAACGATGTGCCGCCCTACCAGCGGCAGGTCAACACCGTCTTCCAGCGCTATGCCCTGTTCCCGCATCTGGACGTCTACGACAACATCGCCTTCGGCCTGAAGGTAGCCAAGCTTCCCAAGGACGAGATCGACCGCCGGGTCACGGAGATGCTGGAGATCGTCAGCCTGAAGGGCTACGAAAACCGCAACGTCAATTCCCTCTCCGGCGGCCAGCAGCAGCGTGTTGCCATTGCCCGGGCCCTGGTGAACCAGCCCAAGGTGCTGCTTCTGGACGAGCCTCTGGCCGCTCTGGACCTGCGTCTGCGCAAGGATATGCAGAACGAGCTGAAGCGGATCCAGCAGGCCATGGGCATCACCTTCATCTATGTCACCCACGATCAGGAGGAAGCACTTTCCATGTCTGATACGGTGGTTGTCATGGACAAGGGCCGGATCCAGCAGATCGGCAGACCTGAGGATATCTATAATGAACCCAAAAACGCTTTCGTTGCTGACTTCATCGGCGAAAGTAATATCTTAGACGGCGTCATGCTGGAGGACTACCGGGTAAAATTCTTCGGCCGGGTCTTCGAGTGCGTGGACAAGGGCTTCGCCCCGGGCGAAGCTGTGGACGTTGTCATCCGTCCCGAGGATATCGACATCGTGCCCCCGCCCCAGGGCCACCTGATCGGCGTGGTCACTTCCGTTACCTTCAAGGGCCTGAACTACGATATCATCGTGGACTTCCGGGGCTTCAAGTGGCTGATCCAGACCACCGATTTCCACGGCGTGGGCACCACCATCGGCATCCGCCTGAATCCCGAAGACATTCACATCATGCACAAGAGCGAGTACTCCGGACTCTTTGGCGACTACAGCTCCTACTCTGCCGAGTATGACGAGCTGACGGAGGATGCCGAAGATGAAGAAGAATAATTCTGTTCTGCTCAGCACCCCCTACATCCTCTGGATGATCGTGTTTACCCTGATCCCCCTGGGCGTTGTGGGCTACTATGCCCTGACGGACCCCGCCACCGGGGAATTCACCTGGGGAAACCTGATGAACCTGAAGATGTATCTGCCGGTGCTGTGGCAGTCGATCCTGTACTCTCTGGTTTCCGCCTGTATCTGCCTGCTGCTGGGCTATCCTGTGGCCTATTACATCGCCCATACCGGTCCCGTGGCCCAGAAGCTGCTGTACATGCTGGTGATGCTGCCCATGTGCATGAGCTTCCTGCTGCGGACCCTGGCCTGGGTTGGTTTGCTGCAGGACACCGGCATCATCAACAATCTGCTGTCCGCTCTGGGCCTGCCCCGGCTGCAGATGATCCGCACCCCCGGTGCTGTGATCCTGGGCATGGTGTATAACTACCTGCCCTACATGATCCTGCCCCTGTATTCCACCATCGTCAAGATCGACGGCAGACTCATCGAGGCTGCTGAGGACCTGGGCTGCAACTCCGTTCAGGTGTTCTCCAAGGTGATCCTGCCTCTGTCTGTCCCCGGTATCCTCTCCGGCATGACCATGGTGTTCGTCCCCGCCGTGTCCACCTTCTACATTTCCCAGAAGCTGGGCGGCACCGACACGGTGCTCATCGGCGACGTCATCGAGCGCCAGTTCAAGCAGGGCAACAACCCCAATCTGGGCGCCGCCCTCTCCCTGGTGCTGATGCTGCTGGTGTTTGTCTGCACCGGCATCATGAACCGCTTCGGCGGGGATGAGGAGGTCATCGTATGAAGAAGACCAACAAATTCCTCACCATCCTGATGTTCATGTTCCTGTACCTGCCCATGGCGGTGCTGATCGTGGCCTCCTTCAATACCGGCAAGGATATTACCGATTTTGAAGGCTTCACCCTGCAGCAGTACGTGCGGCTGTTCCAGGACGATACCCTGCTGGGCCTTCTGGGCAACTCCCTGCTGGTTTCCATCCTGGCCAGTTTCATCGCCACGGTTTTCGGCACCCTCTCCGCTGTGGGCATCAACAACCTGCGGCCCCGGATGCGCAGCCTGGTCATGAGCCTGACCAACATCCCCATGACGAATCCCGATATCGTCACCGGTGTGTCTCTTTCCCTGCTGTTCGTATTCCTGGGCAGCAATCTGCTGGGTCATAAGGAATCCTTGAATTTCTGGACTCTGCTGATCGCCCATGTGACCTTCAACCTGCCCTACGTGATCTTAAACGTCATGCCCAAGCTCCGGCAGATGGACTCCTCCCTGACGGATGCCGCCATGGACCTGGGCTGCACCCCGGTCCAGGCCTTCTTCAAGGTGATTCTGCCGGAGATCATGCCCGGCATTCTGGCCGGCGCCATCATGGCCTTCACCATGAGCCTTGACGACTTCGTCATCAGCTATTTCGTCACCGGCACCGGCTTCATCACCCTGCCCGTGGAGATCTACTCCTACACCAAGAAGCCCATCCAGCCCAAGGTCTATGCCATGTTCACCCTGCTGTTCGGTCTGATCTTCATTCTGATGCTGACCATGAACCTGCTGCAGTTGCGGGCCGACAAGCGCAAGACCGAAAACCGGGCAAAGACGGAAAGCAAGCAGATGAAGCTGATCAAGCGGGCCGTGGCCTTTGCCTGCGTGGCTGCCCTGCTCATCGGCGGCGGCTGCCTGATCTTCTCCACCCGCCAGGAGTCCATCACCCTGAATGTGTACAACTGGGGCCAGTATATCGCCGACGGCAGCGACGAATCCCTGGATATCATCGCCGCCTTCGAGGAGCGCTACCCCCACATCAAGGTCAACTACTCCACCTACGATTCCAACGAGATGATGTACTCCAAGCTCAGTAACGGTGGCATCACCGTGGACGTGGTCATTCCCTCGGACTATATGATCGCCCGGATGATCAACGAAGGTATGCTGCTGGAGCTGAATTTCGACAACATCCCCAACTACAGCTATATCGACGAGAATTTCAAGGGCACCGCCTACGACCCGGATAACAAGTACTCCGTCCCCTACACCTGGGGCACCGTGGGCATCCTGTACAACACCAAGCATGTGGACGAGGCGGACGTTACCGGCTGGGAGCTGCTGTGGAACGAGAAGTACGCCGGAAAGATCCTGATGTTCGACAACTCCCGGGACGCCTTCGGCATCGCCCAGTTCCTCCTGGGCTACGACATCAACACCACCGACAAGGAGCAGCTTCAGCTCTGCGCCGACAAGCTCTATGAGCAGAAGCCTGTGGTACAGCAGTACGTCATGGACCAGGTGTTCAACTCCATGGAGAACGAGGAAGCCTGGATCGCCCCCTACTACGCCGGCGACTGCATGGTGATGATGGAGAACAATCCGGACCTGGCCTTCTACCTGCCGGAGAACCAGGGCTTCAACCTGTTCATCGATGCCATGTGCATCCCCACCTGCTGCCATGAGAAGGAGGCCGCGGAGCTGTTCATCAACTTCCTGTGCGACCCGGAGATCTCCGGCGCCAACATGGACTGGGTCTGCTATTCCACCCCCATCAGCGCCGCCAAGGAATACCTCAGTGAGGATGTGGTCAATGACCCCGTTGCCTATCCCGATGAGGAAATCCTGAAAAACGGCGTCAGCTTCGCCTTCCTGCCGGAGGATATCTCCCGGTATGTGGAGGGACTGTTCATGGAAGTGCGCAACAAGTAACGTGTTTCCCCACCGGGCCGGACGATTTGTCCGGCCCGGTTTTTCGCTGTTTCTCGTGTTGACGTTCTGCTGTGGCGCGGGAGCGTCCAAAAGACTTCCCCCCCAGAAGGGAATGCCCACTTCACGAAAAATACCCCGCCCGCAAAAAGTGCCCGGCAGCTTATGCTGCCGGGCACACTGCTATACAATTCAGTCCTTCTTGGCCCGGGTGAAGCCCCGGCCCCAGACCTCGGAAACCTGGCTGATAATCACAAAACAGCCGGGATCGATCTGGCGGGCCACCCGCTCGATCTTGGGCAGCTCATGGTTGCTCACCACGCTGAGAATCACGTTCAGCTCATTGCCCCGGTAGCCGCCCGCGCCATGGAGCAGGGTGCAGCCCCGGTCCACTTCCTTCAAAATGGCCTGGCGGATCTCCTCGGAATGCTCACTGATGATCTTAATCTCCGTCCGGCTGGTGCCGAAGAGCATCACCTTGTTCAGGGCGAAGGATACACTGATGATCAGCAGCACGCCGTAGAGCAGGTCCTCCAGTGGGTGGAAGGACAGCTGACAGAACATGATGATCAGGTCAAACATCCACAGCGTTGCGGATACAGGGATCCGGAAGAATTTATTGATGATCAGCGGCGGAATATCCATGCCGCCGGTGGAGGCGCCGCCCCGGATCACCAGTCCCAGGCTGCCGCCCATGCACATGCCGCCGAAGATGGTCATGAGCATCAGATTTTCCGTAATGATGAAATCCCCCAGGGTCCGGTTCAGGAATTCCAGCGCCAGGGGATAGAAAATCGAGCTGAAGATGGTGGTCATGGCAAAGCTCCGGCCCAGCACTGCCCAGCCCAGAACCAGCATCACCACATTGAACACCAGAATAAAGGTGGACATGGGGATGTCGGTCATATGGTCCACCACCAGGGCGATGCCCGTGGTGCCGCAGCTGATCAGATTGGCCGGAAGGATAAATAGCTTAATGGACAGGGCAAAGACGATATTGCCCACCAGCACCAGCAGCAGGGACAATATGCGGTTTAGATTCCAGGTATTTTTCGTGTTCATAACCATCGCCTTTCCTTTCCGGCGTTCTTTCAGACCTAACCGCCGGGATAAAATCTATTGTAAACAAATTCCCTGACAGCGTCAAGTTTTATTCCGTTTTTTTCCGTTATCCTCCGGAATTGTCCGGAATTATCCTGTGCTTTTTTCATGGATTATTCTGTCGGAATTTCAAAAACGGCAGCAAATCATTTCGTCAAGCTGCAATTTTCACAATTTTTTCTGATCTTGCCGGATTTTTTAGTGAATACTATAAAAAAGTACTGAATTAGGCATATTTTGGATTGATTTTGCCAAAGTTTTGACATACAATATACTCCGAGCGGATTCGGAATCCGCAGCTGCACACTGTAAAAAGTTCTGAGGTGAGGGTCATGCTGAATATTGTGCTGGTAGAACCCGAGATCCCCCAGAACTGCGGCAATATTGCCCGTACCTGCGCCGCCACCGGCGCCCGGCTGCATCTGATCCGGCCCCTGGGCTTTGACATTTCCGAAAAAGCCGTACGCCGGGCAGGACTGGACTACTGGGACAAGGTAGAGGTCCGGGACTACGAAAACCTGGATGATTTCTTCTCCAAAAATCAGGTCCGCGAAATGTGGTGCCTGTCCACCAAGGCTCCCCGGAGCTACTGCGAGGCAGCATACCACGATGAGTGCTACCTGTTTTTCGGCAAGGAGACCAAGGGTCTGCCCGAAAGCTTTCTGGAAGAGCACCGGGACAGCTGCGTGCGCATCCCCATGCGGGATACCATCCGCAGCCTGAACCTGAGCAACGCCGTTGCCATCACGGTTTTCGAGGCTCTGCGCCAGCTGGAATTTCCCAATCTGCAAGACTACGGTAAAATGCGGAAATAATCCGCAATTATTTATGGAGGAAACACCATGAACTACAACAAGAAGTCTATTGAAGACATCGAAGTAGCAGGCAAGCGCGTTCTGTGCCGCTGCGACTTCAACGTTCCCACCAAGGCCGGCAAGATCACCTCCGACAAGCGTATTGTCGCTGCTCTGCCCACCATCAAGTACCTGATCGACAACAAGGCCAAGGTCATCCTGTGCTCTCACATGGGCAAGCCCAAGGGCGAGTGGAAGCCCGAGCTGTCCCTGAAGATCGTCGCTGACCGCCTGACCGAGCTGCTGGGCCAGGAAGTCATCATGGCTTCCGACGTGGCCGGCGAGGACGCCAAGGCCAAGGCCGCTGCCCTGACCGAGGGCCAGGTCATGCTGCTGGAGAACACCCGTTACATCAAGGGCGAGACCAAGAACGATCCTGAACTGTCCAAGGATCTGGCATCCATGGCTGATATCTTCGTGAACGACGCCTTCGGCACCGCTCACCGCGCTCACTCCTCCACCGCCGGCGTGGCTGACTACCTGCCCGCTGTTTCCGGCTACCTGGTCCAGAAGGAAGTCTCCATCATGGGCAAGGCTCTGGCCAACTCCGAGCGTCCCTTCGTCGCCATCCTGGGCGGCGCCAAGGTTGCTGACAAGCTGAACGTCATCAACAACCTGCTGGAGAAGGTCGACACCCTGATCATCGGCGGCGGCATGGCCTACACCTTCGCAGCTGCCAAGGGCTACACCGTCGGCAAGTCCCTGCTGGACGAGAGCAAGATTGACTACTGCAAGGAAATGATGGCCAAGGCTGAGGCCAAGGGCGTCAAGCTGCTGCTGCCCGTTGACTGCGTGGTTGGCAACTTCCCCTCTCCCATCGACGGCCCCGTGGATGTCAAGACCGTTCCCGTGTCCGCTATCCCCGACGACCTGGAGGGCATGGACATCGGCGAGGAGACCGCTGCCATCTTCGCTGACGCTGTGAAGAACGCCAAGACCGTTGTCTGGAACGGCCCCATGGGCGTGTTCGAGAACCCCACTCTGGCCAAGGGCACCATCGCCATGGCTCAGGCTCTGGCCGATTCCGACGCCATCACCATCGTGGGCGGCGGCGACTCCGCAGCAGCCTGCGAGCAGCTGGGCTTCGCTGACAAGATCACCCACATCTCCACCGGCGGCGGCGCTTCCCTGGAGTTCCTGGAAGGCCTGGAGCTGCCCGGCATCGCCTGCCTGCAGGATAAGTAAGAAACCTCTCGCAACGACCCCAATACGCCGTGTCATTGCGAGCCAGTGCGCACACTGGCGTGGCAATCCCCCCAAGTTTCCGCAAATCCAAGGGGATTGCCACGTCGGGGCCTTGCCCCTCCTCGCAATGACTGATCCTTTGTGTGCGCACCACTAAATTTGTAAATTCACATCGCCCCTTTAAGGCTCCGATGTACATATAGTAAGGAGACTCATTATGAACAGAAAGTATCGTAAGACCGTCATTGCCGGCAACTGGAAGATGAACAAGACTCCCTCCGAGACCAAGGAGTTTATGACCCAGCTGAAGGCCATCATGCCCAAGGGCCGCTGGTGCGATGTTGCCCTGTGCGTCCCCGCCATCTGCATCCCCGCCGCTGTCCGCGCCATGCGTGAGACCCGCGTTGGCATCGGTGCTGAGAACTGCAACGCCAAGGCTTCCGGCGCCTACACCGGCGAAATCGCCACCAATATGCTGGTTGACGCCGGCTGCAAGTACGTCATCATCGGCCACTCCGAGCGCCGTGAGATGTACGGCGAGACCGACGCCGACGTCAATGCAAAGGTCCTGGCCGCTCTGGACGCTGGCCTGATCCCCATCATGTGCTGCGGCGAGACCCTGCAGCAGCGTGAGGCCGGCATCACCGCCGAGCACATCACCATGCAGATCAAGCTGGGCCTGGCAGGTGTCCCCGAGGACAAGATCCGCAAGGTCATCATCGCCTACGAGCCCATCTGGGCCATCGGCACCGGCCTGACCGCCACCCCCGAGCAGGCTGAGGAAGTCTGCGAGATGATCCGCAGCGTGGTCCGCAAGCTGTACTCCTCCAAGAACGCCCGTGCGATCTCCATCCTGTACGGCGGCTCCATGAACGAGAAGAACGCCTTCGAACTGCTGGCTCAGCCCGACATCGACGGCGGCCTGATCGGCGGCGCTTCCCTGGTTCCCGAGAAGTTCGTCAAGATCATCGAGGCAGCCAACCAGCCCACCGTGTAATCCGAAATAACCAAATGGGCTGCGGCATTGCCACAGCCCATTTGCTCATTTCAATGCAGAATGCAGAATTCAGAATGTAGAATAAAGGTATCGCTTCGCGATGTAATCAAATAATTTTGCATTATGCATTGTGCATTTTGCATTTCACCACCCAGGAGGTGTGACCATGAATACCCTATACTTATCTGCGGAAGATCCGAAAACGCCCGCCATCGCCGCCAACATCATCATGCAGGGCGGTCTGGTGGCCATCCCCACGGAGACTGTCTACGGCTTAGGTGCCAACGGTCTGGATGAAACGGCTGTTGCGAAGATCTTCGAGGCCAAGGGCCGTCCCCAGGACAATCCACTGATTCTGCACATCTCCGGTCCGGAGCAGATCGAGCTGTTCTGCCATCATATCCCCCAAAGTGCCTATGACCTGGCGGAAAAATTCTGGCCCGGCCCCCTGACCATGGTGCTGCCCGCCCGGTCCATCGTACCGAAGCGCACCACCGGAAACTTAGATACCGTGGCCGTCCGCTGCCCGGACAGCGATGTGACGAGAGAGATCATCCGCCTTTCCGGGGTCCCTCTGGCTGCCCCCTCTGCCAATATCTCCGGCAAGCCCTCCACCACCACCGCCAAGCATGTGAAATACGACCACGACGGCCGCATTGATGCCATCGTGGACGGTGGCCCCTGCCGGGTGGGTGTGGAAAGTACCATCATCGATTTGAGCGGAGAACGTCCCCGGCTTCTGCGGCCCGGCGGCATCACCCCGGAGCAGCTTTCCGAAGTGCTGGGCGAAATCGAGGTGGACAAGGCGGTCACCTCCCAGCTGGGCAAGGACGATGTGGTCCGAGCCCCGGGCATGAAGTACCGCCACTATGCCCCCACCGCCCCGGTGGTCATCGTCTCCGGCAGCCGGGAAGCCGCTGCCCAGTATATCCGCGCCCACTTCACCCCCGGTGACCGGGTGCTGTGCTTTGAGGAGGAGCTTTCCCTGTACGAAGGCTGTGATCCCCTGTCCTACGGTATGGAGGCAGATGTCAATACCCTCTCCGCCGGTCTGTTTGCGGCACTGCGGGAGCTGGACGATGCCAGTATCCATCAGGTCTACGCCCGGTGCCCCGTGGGCGGCGGCGTGGCCTATGCGGTGCAGAACCGTCTGAAAAAGGCCGCTGCCTTCCACGTGGTGGACGCGGAGGAGGAAGCCAAATGATCATCGGCATTACCGGCGGCAGCGGCTGCGGCAAGACCACGCTGCTGAACCTCATTGCGGACAAAGGCGGCCTGATTCTGGACTGCGATGCCATCTACCACGAGCTGCTGAAAACTGACAAGGCCATGCTTTCCGCCATCGATGCCCGGTTCCCCGGTGTCATCGAGGATGGCAGTCTGAACCGGAAGAAGCTGGGCGCCATCGTCTTTGCGGACGAAGCCGCCCTGCTGGACTTAAACGCCATCACCCACGCGGCAGTGAAAAAAGAGGTGCTGCGCCGTCTGGAAAGCAGCCCAAAGCTTGCCGCCATTGACGCCATCGGCCTGTTTGAGGGGGAGCTTGCGGAGCTTTGCGACGTGACTGTGGCCGTCACCGCCCCCACCGAGGATCGGGTTCGGCGGCTTATGGCCCGGGACGGCATTTCCGAAAGCTACGCCCGGAGCCGCATCGCCGCCCAGCATGACGAAAGCTGGTTCCGGCAACGCTGCGACCATGTCTTACCGAATAATTCCAGCTTAGATGCGTTCGCAACAAAATGTCTTGCTTTTTTGTCAGATCTGGGTATAATGTAGGGGAGGGTCCGATGGACTCTCCCCTACCTAATTTTTTACGGAGGTACCACCATGACTACCGAAGAACTGCGCAAGTCCTTACTGGCCGCTCCCAAGAACGGCTTTACCCGCATTTCCGCCGAAGAGCGCGCCGCAATGGAAAACTACTGCAAGCGTTACATGACCTTCATGGACGAGGCCAAGACCGAGCGCGAGGCAACCGACTGGGCTATCCGCGAAGCTGAGAAGTACGGCTTCGTTCCCTTTGTCCCCGGCATGGAAGCCAAGCCCGGCGACAAGATCTACTACAACAACCGCGGCAAGGCCATCGCCCTGGCTGTGGTCGGCACCGAGTCCCTGGCCAAGGGTGCCAATATCTGTGCTGCCCATGTGGATTCTCCCCGGATGGACCTGAAGCCCAATCCCCTGTACGAGGATTCCGAGATCGCTTACTTCAAGACCCATTACTACGGCGGCATCAAGAAGTACCAGTGGGTGGCTCTGCCCCTGGCCATTCACGGCGTCGTCGTGAAGATGGACGGCACCCCCGTCAATATCACCATCGGTGAGGATGAGAACGATCCCATCCTGATGATCTCCGACCTGCTGCCCCACCTGGCTTCCGGCCAGATGGAGAAGCCCGCCCCCAAGATCATCGGCGGCGAGCAGCTGAACGTGATCCTGGGCTCCGAGCCCATCGAGGGCGAAGGCTCCGACCTGGTCAAGCTGAACATCATCAAGTGGCTGAACGAGAAGTACGGCATCGTGGAGTCCGACTTCCTGTCCGCTGAGCTGAGCATCGTTCCCGCCGGCAAGTGCCGTGAGGTGGGCTTCGACCGGAGCCTCATCGCTGCCTACGGCCACGATGACCGGGTCTGCGCCTACGCCGAGCTGGAAGCCCTGTTCACCATCCCCACCCCCGCCAAGACCGCTGTGTGCATCCTGGCCGACAAGGAAGAGGTGGGCTCCATGGGCCTGACCGGCATGAAGAGCAAGTACTTCGAGCATTTCATGGGCGGCCTGTGCGACGCTCAGGGCGTCAAGCTGGATGACTGCTTCGCCAACTCCTTCTGCCTGTCCGCCGACGTTTCCAACGCCTTCGATCCCAACTTCCCCGAGGTCTCCGACCGCCGGAACAACTCCAAGCTGAACTACGGCGTGTCCATCTGCAAGTACACCGGTTCCCGTGGTAAGAGCGGCTGCTCCGACGCCTCCGCCGAGGTCATGAGCCATATCCGCTCCACCTTTGAGAAGAACAACGTGATCTGGCAGATCGCCACCCTGGGCGCCGTTGACGTGGGCGGCGGCGGCACCGTGGCTGCCGACATGGCCAACCGCAACATCCCCACCGTGGATGCCGGTGTCCCCGTTCTGAGCATGCACGCTCCCTGGGAGATCGTGTCCAAGCTGGACTGCTGGGCTACAATGGAAGCCTGCAAGGCTATCTACTTGGCATAATGGATTCATCCCTGTCCCCGGCTTTCACAGCCGGGGACATTTCTTTGGGCTTATCAATTAGCGTTTAGCGCACTAACGGCTCCCCTTAAGGGGAGCTGTCAGCGAAGCTGACTGAGGGGTGAAGGGCAGGCGATCGCAATGAATTCCGGCTTTCACCCCTCCGGCCCTACGGGCCACCTCCCCTCAAGGGGAGGCAAGGCAGCTGCACCGCTAACCGATATTTTATCCGAACACGCAAAAATCCCGGAGGGACGTATCCTCCGGGATTTACGTTATTCTTCCTCCGGTTCTTCCAGCCGGAAATTTACCGCATAGTATTCAGACCCCATGGACACCTGCCGGTCAAACCGTTCATAGCCGATTTTCTCGATCAGGGTGGGCTTCCCCGAGAACAGGTTCACGCCCAGTCCCAGATAGTCCCCTTCGATGGTGCAGCCCATGGCCGCCAGGGTGGTAGGGAACATGTCCATACAGCTGAAGGACCGGTTCTTACTGTAAGCCGTATCCACAGCGGAATTGACAAAGCAGTTGTAGTTCCGGCGGACGTAGCTATCCTCCACATTCCGGCTGAAATAGCCCTTGTCCATGGACAGGTGATCGCCGGTGATAATGACAGTGGTGTTCTCATAGAAGGGCTGCTGCTGAAGCCACTGCATAAACTCCGCCACCTGCTTACTGGAACAGGACATGACATTGGAATACTGCTCCTCATGGACATTTTCGCAGTATTCGCAGGCATAGCCGCCGATATGATGGGTGTCTACGGTGAGCATGGTAAAGGCAAAGGGCTGATCCTTTTGGGATATCTCCGTCAGTTCCTGCTTTGCGTACTCAAACAGGTACTTGTCCTCCATGCCCCACCAGACGAAATAGTCCCCCGGAACAATGCTATCCCGCCGGGCAGTGGAGATATCGTAGATGTGGTCCGCACCGTGCTGCAGGTAATACTGCCGCCGTCCGCCAAAGCTAGCAACACTTCCCACCATCAAAGTCTGGTAGTAGCCCTCCTCCGCCAGAATGTCCTGCAGAGAAACGATGCCCGGCAGGAAACCCTTATCATCCTGGCCGTAGTCGTTTTCCTCCACCTCAGGCGGCAGCTTCAGGGGTACACCTGCGGTATGTCCCACCATGGCGCCGATGGTCCAGGTGGTGCCGGTAACGGGCAGGAAGCCGCCCACATCATCGTTGTGGGAGAAGTTGATATTGTCCCCGGCCAGCTCATACAGCTCCGGGATCAGATTCTCCTCCATGGCGCCGCCCAGCTCCTGGGACAGGTAGCTGATCTCCATGGATTCCAGGAAGATGTAAATGAGGTTCCGCTTTTCCTCCGGGAAGGTGATCTGCACGTCCTCCGGAGAAACATAGTATGTTTCAAAGACCTCGCTGTCATTGAACAGTCCGTAGATATACTCCGGCAGGCCTGTGGAAAAAGCCGCCTGGGTGATCATCAGCAGGCTCAGCACCAGGGCCGTCACCCGGCTCAGGATCCGCTGTCCCCGCTTACGCCGCAGCAGCACCAGTGCGGCGGTTCCGGCAGCGGTGCATGCAACTGCCGGAAAAATCGCCCTCAGGCAGAAGGACCATATCAGCCCCGACTGAACACCCCCCAAATCAGAAAACACAGTGTACAGAATGGAATCAAAGCCCAGATCGCCGTAGGTTTTGATATACCACCGGGCGGCAAAGAAGCACAGGCAGGCAACAGCCAATAGCAGCCCGCAGAGCGCCGTACCGAAGACGCCTTTCCGCCGGGAGGGTTTTTTATCCAGATATTTTCCTGGTCTGGTTTTTTCCACTTGTTTACTCATGGGGATCCCTTCATTTGTCGCAAAGATAGAGGTATTTTAGCAAATCCGGCGGTCAAAATCAACCGGATCAAGAAAATCTTAAGCCTTGACTTTCCGCCCCATCCGGGGTATAATACCCCCAACTTTATAGGACAGTTCGTAACCATCCTGTCGGTAAACAAAACTACGGAATCCGGATGGGCGCTTTGCGCTCATTTTTGTTTTGGGGGCAGGGGCGGACTGCGCCCATTTTTTCTCTCAGGACGTGACCTTTATGAAAACCAAAGCCCGCCATCTGGCCCATGCCGCCATCATCGCCGCCCTCTACGCGGTGCTGACCCATATGCAGAATATCCTGCTCCCGGGCTCCGCCACCTGGGCCATCCAGCTACGGCTGTCGGAAGCCCTGTGCGTGCTGGCCTTCTTCACCCCGGCGGCCATCTCCGGCCTCACCATCGGCTGCCTGATCTTTAATCTGACCTATGCCGCCGCCCTGCCCCCGGACTGGATAATCGGCAGTATGGCAACCTTTCTTGCCGCCTGGGCCATGCACCGGCTGCGGAAAATAACCCTGTGGGGCCTTCCCCTTCCTGGGCTTCTGATGCCGGCACTGACCAATGCCATACTGGTGGGCTTTGAGCTGACCATCTACATCGGCGGCGGCTTCTTCCTGAACGCTCTGTATGTAGCCATCGGCGAGGCAGTGGTGCTGCTGACCTTCGGCAGCGTCCTCTATATCACCATCAAAAAACGCCGCCTGGATGTCAGGCTATTCGGCTGAATGATCGTTTAGCGTACCAAAGGCTCCCCTTGAGGGGAGCTGTCAGCGAAGCTGACTGAGGGGTGAAAGGTTGGCAATCGCAATGCATTTCAGCTTTCACCCCTGCGGCCCTACGGGCCACCTCCCCTCAAGGGGAGGCTTGACGGCAGCGCCGCTAAACATAATTTATCTCCCCGATTATTTCCCTCCCGGATTTTCTGTTGAGAATCCGGGAAAACTATGCTATAGTTATAGAAAAGGAAGTGTTTCCCTATGATCGCTTTTCACCGGGCCGCCATCTGCGACAAAGCCCGTTATGAATCCTATCTGATGGCCTGCCCCGAGCGGGGCTGCGAATATTCCTTCGCCAACCTCTTCCTCTGGGGACGGCAGGAAATCGCTTTTATCCACGACTGCGTGGTGTTCTTCTCCCACTACTATGGCCGCACTGTCTACCCCTTCCCCATCGGCCCCGGGGACAAGCGTGCCGCCCTGGAGGAGATCCTGGCCGATTCCAGAGAGCGGGGCATCCCCTGCCGCATCACCGGCATGACCGAGGCGGACCGGGCTGACCTGGAAAGCTGGTTCCCGGATCAATTCTCCATCCGTCCCGCCCGGGACAGCTTCGACTACGTCTACGCCATCGACGCTCTGGCGGACCTGAAGGGCAAGAAGCTCCAGAAAAAGCGCAACCACTTCAACCGGTTCCAGGCCGCCCGCCCCAGCTACCGGGTGGAGCCCATCTGCTGTGAAAATCTGGCCCGGGTGCAGCACATGATCAACGACTGGTATGTGGCCCGCCGGAAATCCGACCCCCAGGGGGATTACCTGCTGGAAAGCCTGGCTCTGGCCAAGGCCTTCCGCCACTTTGACGCTCTGGAAATGGAGGGACTGGCCCTGCTGGACGGCGATGACGTTCTGGCCGTGACCATGGGCTCCCGGATGTCCCCCAACACCTTTGACATTCACTTCGAAAAGGCCCGGGAAGAGGCCGAGGGTGCCTACCCCGCCATCAACTGCGAATTTGCCCGCTACCTGCGGCTGAAATACCCGGAGGTAACATACCTGAACCGGGAGGACGATATTGGCCTGGAGGGCCTGCGTAAGGCTAAGCTCTCCTACTATCCTGACCACCTGGTGGAAAAATATCACGCCTGCCTGACGGAGGATATTTATGAAGATTGATTTTCCTGTTCCCAAACAATATAATCAGCTGATTTCCCTCTGGCAGGAAGCCTTTGGGGATACCGAGGAGTTTATCGACGGCTTTTTCTGCACTGCCTTCTCCCCTGCCCGGTGCCGCTGCATCGTCATCAACAAGAAAGTGGCCGCTGCCCTGTACTGGATGGATGTTCGCAAGGGTGAGCAGCGCTTTGCCTACATCTACGCCGTGGCCGTAGCGAAAAGCCGCCGGGGCAAGGGTCTTGGCAGAGCACTTCTGGAGGACGCTCAGGCCCACCTGGCCCTCCGGGGCTACGACGGGATCCTGCTGGTCCCCGGCTCCGAGAGTCTGCGCAGCTACTATGAAAAACACGGCTATGTCACCTGCACCCATGTCCACGAATTCCCCGCCCAGGCAGGAGACGCCCCCGCGGCACTCCAGCGGATCGACCGGGAGACCTACGGCATCCTCCGCCGGGACCTGCTCCCCGAGGGCGCAGGTGTGGAGGGCGAGGAGAACATTGCCTTCCTGGAGACGCTGGTCTTCTTCTACCGGGGTGAAAACCTGCTGCTGGCCGCCCATGCGGAAAACGGCAAGCTCTGGTGCCCGGAATACTTAGGCGATCCTGCCGCCGCCCCGGGCGTGCTGAAGGCCCTGAACTGCACCGAGGGCCACTTCCGCACCCCCGGCAACACCTTCCCCTTCGCCATGTTCCTGCCCCTGACGCAGGATGTAGTGCCCCCCACCCACCTGGCACTGGCCTTCGACTGATACATGAAAAAAGCAGAGCCCTTAGGCTCTGCTTTATGTTATAGCGCGATCCTGCGCACCACCCGGTAGGTGCCGCCTTTTCCGGATTCGGAAATTCCCAGCAGGAACGCTGGAATCTCCAGGCTTTCCGGCAGGTCCAAACCCTCCAGCCGGGCCTTGTAAGCAGCGATCTCCTCCGGCTTTCCCATTGCCAGGGTGGAGTGGAAGGCAAAGGCCTTGTCAAACAGGTGCTGCGGTATCCCAAACCACCGTTTCAGGTCCCGGTCCAGAAGATTGTGCAGCCGCCGGAGGGTGCCGCTCTCCCGGAAGGCCAGCCACAGGATGCTCCCCGCCTGCTCCGGCTCTTTTGGGTTTACATAAAACCTTTTCTCTTTCCGCAGCAGACTTTCCACAAAGTCCAGCACCGGTTCATAATCCTGCCCGGCCTGAAAGCTGATTTTCAGGGAGATATGCTGCGGCAGTGTGAAGCAGGAAAAATCCAGCTCAAGCCCTCCTGATGCTTCCAGGCAGGCATCCCGGATATCCAGTTCAAATTCCTTCGGCAGTTCGCAGCCGATCCAGATAAACATACGCATCCTCCTTTCTCAGATACATGATCGTTTAGCTAATACCTTCCCCCTGGGGGGGAAGGTGCCCCAAAGGGGCGGATGAGGGGATCGAAGCAGGAAAACCTTTTCATTTCCCGTGATCTTAGGGTAGTCCCCTCATCAGTCACGGCTACGCCGTGCCAGCTTCCCCCCAGGGGGAAGCTCTTGTAAACGATCATTTTCCATCCCATACACAAATCAGGCCGTCCCTTTCGGGACGGCCTGACAGCATTTCTTAGACTTCCTTGCTCTTGGTGGCGATCTCCATCAGGCACTTGGCAATGAAAGCATCGGGGGTCATAGCACCCAGGTCCTCGCCCTTGCGGGTACGGACGGAAACGGTGCCGTTCTCCATATCCCGGTCGCCAATGACCAGCATATAGGGGATCTTCTGCATCTGAGCTTCCCGGATCTTGTAGCCCAGCTTCTCGCTGCGGCAGTCGGTCTCGGTGTGGATGTTCAGGGCATTCAGCTTATCGCTCAGCTCCTTGGCGTACTCATGGGCCCGGTCGGTGATGGGCAGGACCTTCACCTGAGTGGGCATCATCCACAGGGGCAGGGCACCGGCATAACGCTCGATCAGATAGGCCAGGGTCCGCTCGTAGCAGCCCAGGGAGGTGCGGTGGATGATATAGGGGGTCTTCTTCTGGCCGTCGGAGTCGGTGTATTCCATGCCGAACTTCTGGGCCAGCAGCATGTCGATCTGGATGGTGACGATGGTGTCTTCCTTGCCGAAGACGTTCTTGTACTGAATATCCAGCTTGGGGCCGTAGAAGGCGGCCTCGTCGATACCAACTTCATACTCCAGTCCAATGTTATCCAGAATATCCTTCATGATGGCCTGTGCGGTTTCCCACTGCTCAGCGGTGCCTTCGTATTTGATACCAGCCTTGGCGGGATCCCACTGGGAGAAACGGAAGGAGCAGTTTTCCAGCATGCCCACGGTATCCAGGCAGTACTTGGCCAGCTCCAGACAGCCCTTGAACTCCTCCTCCAGCTGATCGGGACGGAGCACCAGGTGGCCCTCAGAGATGGTGAACTGACGGACACGGATCAGACCGTGCATCTCGCCGGAGTCCTCGTTACGGAACAGAGTAGAGGTCTCGCCCAAACGCATGGGCAGGTCACGGTAGGACCGGGCCCGGTTCAGGTAGACCTGGTACTGGAAGGGACAGGTCATGGGACGGAGGGCGAAGCACTCCTTCTCCTCGTCATAGGGATCGCCCAGGATGAACATGCCGTCCAGGTAGTGGTCCCAGTGGCCGGAGATCCGGTACAGGTCACGCTTTGCCATCAGGGGGGTCTTGGTCAGAAGATACCCTCTCTTCTGCTCCTCGTCCTCCACCCAGCGCTGCAGGGTCTGAATGACCCGGGCGCCCTTGGGCAGCAGGATGGGCAGACCCTGGCCGATCTCCTCCACAGTGGTGAAGAACTCCAGCTCACGGCCCAGCTTGTTGTGGTCCCGCTTCAGAGCCTCTTCCTGGGCCTTCAGGTAGGCATCCAGCTCGTCCTTGCTGGGGAAGCCGATGCCATAGATTCTCTGCAGCATCTTCCGGTTGGAGTCGCCACGCCAGTAAGCGCCGCAGGACTTGGTGAGCTTGAAACCGTTGTGTTTGACCCGGCCGGTGTGGTCCAGGTGGGGACCAGCGCACAGGTCGGTGAAATCGCCCTGGGTGTAGAAGCTGATGACAGCATCCTCAGGCAGATCATTGATCAGCTCCACCTTGTAAGGCTCGTTGAGGCTCTCCATGTAGGCAATGGCCTCGGCCCGGGGCTTCTCGCTGCGCTCCAGCTTAACGCGCTCCTTGCAGATCTTCTTCATCTCAGCCTCGATCTTGGTCAGGTGTTCGGGAGTGAAGGAGAAGGGAGCGTCGAAGTCGTAGTACCAGCCCTCGTCGATGGCGGGGCCGATGGCCAGCTGCACCTCGGGCCACAGGCGCTTGACAGCCTGCGCCATGATGTGGGAGCTGGTGTGCCAGTAGGTCTTGCGGTACTCGGGGTTTTCAAAGGTGTACAGGTTTTCGTTTTCCATTTTGGTTTTCCTCCTTTTCTGATTCGGGAGAAAGGTATAAAAAATACCCACCCCCTGAACATAATCAGGGGTGGGATACAGTAACTTGCAGTATTCCACGGTTCCACCCTGGTTACGGCTTTCAGCCGTCACTCATTGGCACTGTAACGGGCGCACCCGGTGTGGCATTTCCGCGCACACAGCTCAGAAGTGGTATCGCCCCCGGCAGGGTTACGAAGCTCTTGCACCAAATGAGCCCCTCTCTGGGAATCTTTCCGGGTCCGCATGTCTTCATCACAGCTTTTTTGTACAAAAAATGTAGCATATTTTATACAAAATGTCAAGGCCCTCTCACTCACTTTCCATACAAAAATTCACCGCTTTCATGCACTCAGTTTACATAACTATTTTCGCACATCTGTTCCCAAATTTACCGGCTGTCAACTTTTTATGTTAACAAAAGGTTACAAATTGACACTATATCTTGTGGTCTCTTCTCTTGGTAAACACAATTTATCGTCACGGTTAACATAATAATATCCACATAATTGCACTGCAAAAGTTAGCTTTTACCGTCGAAAATCACAAAACACTTGACTTTTTTATATATTTTGATATAATGGCTACAACCCGGTTACAGAAGATACAGTTTGTAATATTTAGTCGATACTGTATCTTCTGTGTCAAGGATTGTAACTTTTTGAAGAAGGAGGTTCATTTTGTGCACAAACTCAAGCGTTTTGCCTCAAAGAGAAAAGTTTTGCTGATCCGTACTTTCGCCGTTCTCATTCCTGTTTGTCTGATTTTTCTGCTGTCCCAGACCGCCTTTGCGAAGAACACTTATGTCATCACCGATGGTGATCGGGTGTTTACGTATACCACTTCCGCAACCGATCCCAGACAGGTTCTGGGCGAGGCCGGTCTTGAGCTGGATGAAGGTGACACTTATACCACCCAGACGGGTAACGGCACCTCCGAAATCACCGTGCGCAGGAACCAGACCATCTATATCAACTATTACGGTGAAGAAATGACCGCAGCCTCCCACGGTGAAACTGTGGAGCAGCTCCTGCATCGTCTGAATCTTTCTCTGGGGGAAAACGACACCATCTCCTGGCCCTTAGATGACAATACCTTTGATGGCATGCAGCTTAAGGTAGAAAATGTGATCCACCAGGAGCAGACCTATACCTCCACCATTCCCCATTCCACCCGCTATTGCTATGATCCCTCCCTGCCGGAAGGCATAGAGGAGGTTGTGGTGGAGGGTGTTGACGGAGAGCTGCTCTGTACCGCTTCTGTCACCTACATCAACCGGGAGGAGACCAGCCGCACGGTTCTGACGCAAACCGTCAACCGCAGCGCTGTGGAAGAGGTCATTGCCGTTGGCACCGGACTTGCCACCGCAGAGGCCTCGGATGCCCATATGCCCATCATCACCGACAACATGATCATCATGCCCAACGGCGAGGTGCTGACCTATACCGGCACCACCACCGGCCGGGCCACCGCCTACTACAACCGGGGCACCACCGCCACCGGTACCACCGCCCAGGAGGGCGTCGTTGCCGTGGACCCCAGATTCATCCCCTTCGGCACCCGGATGTTCATCATCTCCAATGATGGTGAATACGTCTATGGCATTGCCACCGCAGAAGATGCCGGTGACGACAACATCGTGGGCAGCCGCATTGATATCTGGTTCCCCACCCGGGAGGAGTGCATCCAGTTCGGCTACCGGGAATGCACCATCTACTTCCTGGGCACCACCAACTAAACCATTCCTATTGCAAAAACGTCTTTCTGTTGGTATAATAACCGGCAGAAAGACGTTTTTATTTATTTTCTGAGGTATTTTTATGATCAATGTATGTGACATCAACGTTATGAAGCCGCTGCTTGCGGAGCATGGCTTCCATTTTTCCAAGGCCAAGGGCCAGAATTTCCTCATCGCCCCCTGGGTCCCCCAGTCCATCGCCGAGGAAGCCGGTGTGGATGACACCGCCGGTGTTCTGGAGATCGGCCCCGGCATCGGCCCGCTGACCCAGCAGCTTTGCCTGCGGGCAAACAAGGTCTGCGCCGTGGAGCTGGACAATCGCTTAAAGCCCATCCTGGACCGGACCGTGGGAGAATTTGATAACCTGGAGATTATCTGGAACGATGTGCTGAAGCTGGATGTGCCCGCTCTGGTGAAGGAGAAGTTTGGCGGCCTGCGGCCCATGGCCTGCGCCAACCTGCCCTACTACATCACCTCCCCCATTCTCTCCGCCCTGCTGGAGGCTGAATGCTTCGACTCCGTCACCGTCATGGTCCAGAAGGAAGTGGCCCAGCGGATCGCCGCCCAGCCGGGCAGCGCCGATTACAGCGCCTTTACGGTGTTCTGCCAGTATTACGCCGAGCCTGAGCTGCTTTTCGACGTGCCTGCCCACTGCTTCCTGCCCCAGCCCAAGGTGACCTCCGCCGTGATCCAGCTGAAGGTCCGAAAAGAGCGGACCTGGGATATCCTGGATCAGGATATCTTCTTCCGCACCGTGAAGGCAAGCTTTGCCATGCGCCGAAAGAAGCTCAGCAACGGCCTGGCCTCCGGCTTCCCGGAGCTGGGCAAAAGCGGCGCAGCAGAGGTCATCGCAGCCGCCGGTTTCCCGGAAAATGTCCGGGGCGAAACCCTGAGCATCCCCGAATTCGCCCGCATCGCCAACGAAATTGTGAAGTATAAGCAGCGGTAAATTATCGTTTATCTGCAATAGTTGCACTGGCGCGGGTGCGCTCTTGCCTCCACCTTTGGGGGAGGTGGGCCGCCGAACGGCGGCTCGGAGGGGGTGTCGTAACGTCTTTTGCCCTCTCAGTCACCGCCAAAGGCGTGAGCGCCCGCAGGCGCCATGCAAGCGAGCAACCGCTCGAAGAGCGGCTCTTAGCGAGTCGCTGTGCCAGCTCTCCCAGAGGGAGAGCCAAGTTCCTATTGTAAACGATAATTTATACCGTCAAGGAGATATACCATGTTTGAATATCTTTTTCTCGACCTGGATGATACCATTCTGGACTTCCGCAAAGCCGAGCGCATCGCCATCGGCAAGGTGATGTCGCATTTCGGCGTGGAACCTACAGAAGAGCGCAGACACCGCTACCACGAGATCAACAAATGGCACTGGCACCAGCTGGAGCTGAAAAATATGACCCGGGATGAAGTCCTGGAGGGCCGCTTTGAAATGTTTTTCGCGGAGCTGGGCATCCCGGTGGACAAGGTGGCCGTGGCCCGGCTGTATGAAGAATACCTGTCCCAGGGACATTGGTTTCTCCCCGGTGCCGAGGAGGCCGTGGACGCCTTAAGCAAAAAATACCGGCTGTATCTTGCCAGCAACGGCACCGCCTCAGTCCAGCGGGGCCGCATGACCAGCGCCAACCTGTACCGGTTCTTCGAGATCAGCTTCGTCTCCCAGGAGATCGGCCACAACAAGCCCTCCAAGGAATATTTTGAGGCAGCCTTCGCCCGGATCCCCGGCTTTGATAAGTCTAAATGCCTGATGGTGGGCGACAGCCTCACCTCCGATATCCAGGGCGGCATCAACGCCGGGCTCAAAACCTGCTGGATCAACCCCACCCACGCACCCCATCCGGCGGATATTACCCCGGACTACGAAATCGAATCCTTAAGCCAGTTGGAAGCCCTGCTGGAAAGCCTGAAATGACAAAAACCGCCCCAATCGGGGCGGTTTTTAAAGTTTCACATCCATTTGGGATGTGATGGTCATATCATTTCCCAGAATCGGGTGGCAGAAACTCAGTTCCCTGGCGCAGAGCAGCTGATGGGTCAGCCCCATTTCTGCCGACAGTTCCGCGCTTTCCGGGGAATTGTACTGGGGGTCCCCCAGAATAGGAAACCCGGCGTGGCAGCAGTGGAGCCGCAGCTGGTGGGTCCTGCCCGTCACCGGTTCCATAGCAAGTTTACATAACTTCCCACTTCGTTCCAGCACCTGAAATCTCGTCACCGAGGGCTTGCCGTCCTCCCGGATCTCCCGCAGCAGACTGGGCAGGGGCTTTCGGGCAATGGGTGCGTCGATTTCCCCAGTATCCGTCTCCGGTCCGCCGAATACCAGGGCATGGTAGGTTTTCTGCACCTTCGTCTGCTGCAGCAGGGTATGCACATGGGCATTTTTCGCCAGCAGCACCACCCCGAAGGTATCCCGGTCCAGCCGGGTCATGGGGTGAAAGGCGCTTTTCTGCCCGGTTTGGGCGTAATATCCCGCCACATAATTGGCCAGAGTCCCGGAAAAGCAGCTCCGGGAAGGGTGGATCAGCATTCCGGCGGGCTTATCCACCGCCAGGAGAAAGTCGTCCTCATACAAAATGGTCAGATCCCCATCCTCCGCCGGATATTCCGGGGTCTCCTCATCCAGCCGTACGGTGATCACATCCCCGGGCGCCACCGGATAGTTGGTCCGCTGAGGTTCCCCATTCACCTGGATGGCATCGCCCCATTTCAGCTTGTTCATCAAGGAAGCGGACATTTTCAGCTCCCCCAGCAGGAAGGACGACAGCCGTCCCTCCCGGGCGGCAGTCCATTTCAGTTCCAATCCGCCACCTCTTTATTCCGCTTGTCCCGGATGCCGATCAGCACCGCGCCGAAATACTTTTTCTGCTTCAGAAAGCCGTCGATGCTCCCGGTCCAGCTGTCCGGTCCCTTGGAGGTGCGGTAGGTATTGTAGCCCACAAAGCCCGCTTCCGTGGGCTGCACGGTGACGAAGTGGGCGCCAAACTTCCACTTGTTTCTCCAATGATAAAAGACGATGCACACATCGCTTGCAGCAGCGGTCTCGTCAAACTTTTTCCGGTCAAAGACCACCTTCACCGGGAAGCCCCAGTTCCGGAACACCAGGGCCGGGGCCAAGGTGGCCGTTCCGGCGTTGCCGTGGACCAGGGGCAGCATATGCTCATACATTTTGATCAGCTTTTCCGGCTCCGCCCGGTAGCCCATAAGCCGCAGGGCGTTGTAGGTGGCGATCCAGCCGCAGCCCACTGCCGCGCTGGTGCGAAAACCGTAGCGCCACTGCTCCTTGGGAATATCTCGCTGACAATAGATCAAGTCCTTCACAGGGGATTCTCCTTTATGTAGTCGTCCAGAATTCTGGCCGCCGTCATCACCATTCGGGCGCAGGGCCGTTTGGCGTAGTATTCCGCCGTCCGGGGGCTGGGATTGGGATCCGAGGGGGGATTTTTCAGGATCTCCCGGCAGATGATGCTGCCCGTCTCCTCCCGGAACTTGGCGGACAAGGCCTGCACCGCCGTGTACTGGGCCTTTTTGCTCACATCGTCCCCGGGGGTATCATAGCCGTAGAGCAGCCCCAGCACCATCAGCATACCGCTGACCGCGCCACAGACCTCCCGCATCCGGCCCATACCCCCGCCAAAGGAGGAGGCCATCCGGGCAGAAAAGGCTTCATCCAGCCCGGTCAGGTCGGAGAAGGCCACCACCACCGACTGGGAGCAGTTGTAGCCGCCTAAGAAAAGCTCCGCCGCCTTGATTCCATGGTCCATTTTCTGTTTCCTTTCTCACATGGCCGCCACTAAGGCGTCGTAGTCCTGATTTTCGCTCTCGGCCTCAAACTGCAGCCTGAATTCCCGGGATTGGCGCTTTGCCTCCTCCGGCTCCGGATCCCATCCTTCCGCCGGGGTGGCCCGGATGCCCATTTCCCCGAACACCGGGAAGATGTTTTCCAGTCTGGCCCGGAAATTGGCATAATCATCACGGTCATCACCCAGCCACAGAGCCTCCGCCAGGGCGGTGAACCGGGGGAATGCCAGCTCCTGGAGCCGCTCAGGGCTGCGGATAAACTCCGCCCAGGTCAGGCACTCGCCGCCCAGGACCGTATCATGGTTTACATAATCCGGATTCAGATCCAGCTGATATACGGCTTTCACCGGATGCTCGCCATAGGGATAGTCGCAGTAGCAGGGCACCACCGGAGACAGATACACCTGTCCGCCCTTGGCAATATGGGCATCCAGCGCGCCGTCCCGGTCCGGGAACCAGACCTGCAGCACCACACTGGGGTCGATGCCGCCGCCATAGGCGCCGTCGTTCCACATGATGGCCCGGCGGCCATGCTTTCTTAAGAATGCCACGATCCGGGAGGAGAAATAGCCCTGCAGCTGCCGGTGGGAGTTAAGGCCCAGCTCCTTCATCTTGGCCTGGCAGCAGGGGCACTCCGCCCAGCGGGTCTTGGGGGCCTCGTCGCCGCCGATATGGAACCAGGGTGCCGGGAACAGCTCCAGCAGTTCACCCAGCAATGTTTCCAGGAAGGTATAGACCTCCTCCTTGCCGGCGCAGAGGATCTCCGTGGTGATGGCAGCCTTAGTCACCACCTCCACCGGTTCTTCCCGGCAGCTCAAGTGGGGATAGGCATGGAGGATGGCGCTGACATGGCCGGGCAGGTCGATTTCCGGCACCACCTGAATGCCCTTTCCTGCGCAGTAGGCAACGAAGTCCTTTACCTCTTCCCGGGTATAGTAGCCGCCCTCTTTCTCGTCGGAACGGTAGGTGCCGAAATGGTCGCCGTTGCGGTAGGCACCCAGCTCATGAAGCTTGGGGAAGGCTTTGCACTCAATGCGCCAGCCCTGATCGTCGGAAATATGCCAGTGGAGGGTGTTCAGCTTGAAGAAGCTGGCCGCGTCCACGATGGTTTTCAGCTCCCCGATGGAGCGCATATGCCGGGAGGAATCGATGTGGAACGCCCGCCAGGGATAGGCCGGGGCGTCCTCAATTCTCAGGCAGGGGATCCCCTCCGGGAACTGCCGCCGCAGCTGAGCCAGGGTATGCTCCGCCCAGACAAGGCCCTGTTTACTGCCTGCGGTCAGGACAATGCCGTTTTTCGTTGCTTCCAGCCGGTAACCCTCTGCCGGAAGGGCCCCTTCCACGGATTTTGTAACCATATCAGCAGCAACGCCCTCGCCAAAGGCAACGGACCGGGGCCGGGGGATCAGGTTCAGTTCCATAAGAATACCTCCATGGTTTTTCTTTCATAGTAAAGGGGAAAACCGCCCTTGTCAAGGCGAATCCGCCACAGTATAATGTAGAAAAAGGAGGGATTCCCATGTATGACCTTGCCACGCTCTGTAAAGCCATCGCCATGCCGGAGGAAGTGACCCGGATCCTTCTGTCATGCCCGGCGGATGATACCCTGGGCTTCGCCACCCTGCACGCCCATCTGGAAGCGGCCTGCGCCGCCTGGGACCGGTATCGGGAACTGGGCATTTCCGAAGAGATCTATATCGCCACCATGGCGGCCTTCTCCCGTTTCGTCCGGGAGCATCAGGCCAGCTTCGGCCGCTATGGCTTCGACCGGGATTTCTGGACCACCCGGCAGACCGGCTGTCTGCTGTTTCGCATCGGCACGCTGGAATATGAGCTTTTGACGGAGGATGGCAGCCGCTTCATCAGCCTGCACATCCCCTCAGATGCGGACCTGCGATGCAATGCCCTGCGCAGCTCCTGGGTCCGGGCCAAACAGCTGCTGGAAACCACGTTCCCGGCTTTCCGGAATGTGCCCTGGGTCTGCCATTCCTGGCTCCTCTCCCCCCAGCTGCCCCAATTGCTTCCTCCCGGCTCCCGGATTCTGGGCTTCCAGCGGGGCTTCGCCATTGAAGAAGCTGAGGACGACGGAGAATTCAAACTGTGGGCCTACGGCCGCCCGGACATTCCTGACCAAGACCTGCCGGAAGCCACCACCCTCCAGCGCAGTCTCAAAGCCTTCCTCCTGGCCGGCAACGCCTTCCACAGCGGCCGGGGCATCCTGAAACAGGATCCTTTTATTGACTAACCCACCCGCCAATGGTAAAATAATCAGGAAATTCAACAGAAAAGGGGTAATCCCATGGCCAAAGAGAACCCGAATTACATGACCACGAAAAAGGAGCGTTTAAGCTACTGGACCTATTTCGTGGGCCAGAATGTCTACTACAACATCACCTTCATCTACCTGTCCGCCTATCTTGCCATGCAGGGCATCGCCCTCTGGAAGGTCTCCCTGGTGCTTCTGGTGGTGAAGATCTGGGATGCCGTCAACGATCCCATCTTCGGCTACATTTTCGACAAGGTCAAGTTCAAAAACGGCCAGAAGAGCATGCCCTGGCTTCGCATCGCCGTCACCTTCATTCCGGTGGTAACCATTGCGGTATTCGCCATTCCCGGGGGCTTCAGTGAAACCGGCAAGCTGGTCTGGTTTGCCGTGGCCTACCTGCTGTGGGACACCATCTACACCCTGACGGATGTGCCCGCCTACTCCATGCTGAACACCATGACCGACAACCTGCAGGAGCGGAATCTGCTGCTGTCCGTGAACCGGGTGTTCTCCGGCGCAGGCTACCTGCTGTGCGTGGTGGCGATGCCCCTGCTCATTGGCAAGAGCTATTCCTTCGCCGTCATCGTGCTGTCCATTCTCAGTGCGCTGAGCATGGTGCCGCTGTGCATCTTCTGCAAGGAGCGCAACTACGATCCCGCCCGGGATGAGGGGGATTTCAGCTTCCGGCAGATGTTCGAGTACCTGGGCAAGAATAAGTATCTGCTGACATACTACGGCGGCTACATGGCCACCGACGCCCTGAAAACCTCCGCCGCCACCACCCTGTTCGTCTCCTTCTTTCTCTTCGGCAGCGAGCTGTATTCCATCGTGCTGAACCTGCTGGGCATGGTCCCCGGCGTCTTCGCCGCCATGCTGATGCCCACGATTCTAAAGAAGCTGGATAAGTTCAAGGTCCTGTTCTGGTGCAATATCGTGAACATCCTGTCTGGCCTTCTGATCTACTTCCTGGGCTACGAAAACCAGACATTGTTCCTGGTGCTCACCTGCATCCGGGCGGTGCCCATGTGCCTGGTAGGCGTTCTGGCCTTCATGTTCACCCCGGACTGCGCCGAGTACGGCCAGTATAAGTCCGGCATCAGCGCCAAGGGTATCACCTTCGCCATCCAGACCTTCTCCGTCAAGATCACCGGCGCCGTGTCCTCCTCCCTGGCCCTGTTCCTGCTGGGTCTGTTTGCCTTCCCCAGGATCGAGACCGACAGCTTCGCGGAGCTGGCCGCCATGAACATCCAGCTGAGCCAGACCGCCACCTCCGGTCTCTGGTTCGTCTACGCCCTGGTGCCCGTCATCGGCATGATCATCTCCACCTTCTTCTACCTGAACTACCACCTGACGGACAAGGACGTGCAGATCATGGCCAAGGTCAACTCCGGCGAAATAAGCCGGGAGGAAGCGGAAAAGCTGCTGTCCAGAAAGTATTGATCACCTTTTCCAGATATTCTTTTTCGTAGGGCGGGGTCATGACCCCGCCGAAGCACCAATTCGACTGTGCGGCTGATACTATGCAACATCTCCGATTTCGCATCTGTTTATGGCATAGCAGTTTCACCACCTGGTCGGCGGGCTCATGAGCCCGCCCTACACAAGCACGAAATGCAAAAAGCAGAGCCCGCCGGGCTCTGCTTTTTGCTGGTGTCACGCGTGAAATTTCTCCATTTTTCCTGTTGTCAAAGGATTTTGACAAGACATTTTCCGCTCTGTCAGCTATAATTGGTAGACGAAGGAACCCTTATCCGATATGTTGAAGGCACAAGGAGGCGATCACAATGCAGATCGGCGAAAAGCTGAAGCAGAAACGAAATGAGGCGGGATTCTCCCAGGAGGTACTGGCGGACAAGATCGGCGTCAGCCGCCAGACGGTCTCCAACTGGGAAACCAACCGCTCCTACCCGGATATCGGCAGCGTCCTGCGCCTGAGCGATCTGTACGGGATCTCCCTTGATGAACTTCTCAAGGAGGATACGAATATGAGAAAGCATGTGGAAGAAACCGCGAAATTGCCAATGCGGTGGTGGAATTTCCTCTGCGGCCTGACCATTGCCCTGATTCCCCTGAATGCGCTGTTCCATTATTGGGATGCCCCATTTATGGCGATGCTGCTGAAAACCCTGACCCTGATCTTCATTCCTGTGCTGATCTTCACCCGCTGGAAGTTCACCGGCGGTGAGAAAAAAGAGTTATTCATCATGCTGGGATTTTACAGTCTTCTGTTCATCGGTGAGCTTCTATATCAGGGGCGCAGCATTTTTGAGGGCTTCAGCCTCCTCAACGTGGTCATGGCCTTTGTGCTGATCTACGGCTACGGCCAGTATCTCGGCAAGGGCCTGATCTTCTGGCTGCTGATCTTCCTCTATTTCGGCACCCCGGTCTATATCGCTGTGGAACCCAATCTGTCAATTTTTCAGTCCTATGAGCAGGCCAGCCGGGCGCAGCTCTACGGCACCTATGTGGTGGAAGAGTCCCTCCAGGGCCCCGACAGTTCCGGACTCCAGGTAACCGTCTTTTCCGACGATACCATATCCATCAACGGCGAATATGTGGGCCATTTACAGCACACCGAACCCTTGGAAAACCAGCCCCATCTTTACGCTGTCTGGCAGCTGGTGCCGGAAAATGACCACGACACCCTCTATCGGCTGGAAGTGGGCACAGACATGAGCAAGACGCTCTCCTGCCAGATAGGTGGTCAGCTCCAGTGGCACTGGCAGCTGACCAAGCTGCCGGAAGTCCTGTATGTGTACACCGAAGGAGACTTTACCGGCAACATCCCCATGGACTGGTATTCCAAAGAACAGCTTCTATCCGGGGAGACGGGAAATATCAATCACCGTCAATATCTTTCCGATTTCTGCTTCCGCATCGGGGATGATTCTGTCACCGAACTGACTGTAACGGAGATATTCCACAGCGCCAATGCGGCAAAGACCACTGTGCATACCATTCCCCGGCAGCGGGACGAATTTACCGTGGATATCATGTCCCTCCCCTGGACAGGGGCAGATGAGGAATATGTGGAATACCGGATTCCCTGGGCAGGGGGCGAATTTATAGTCAAAATCCAGTGTACTCCGGAGTAAGCTCCCCCTGCCGCACAAAAAGACCGCACCAACCGGTGCGGTCTTTTTATGTATCCATTTCTTATGCGCCGAACTCGTCCAGAGCCAGCTTGAAGGCACCGTAGGCGCCTGCGTCGTTGCCCAGGGAAGCCAGAGCGAACTTCACATTGGAAGCCGCATGGAAGACGTACTTGTGGAAGTAGGGTTCCACGCCGGTGAGGAGCATTTCGCCTGCCTTGCTGACGCCGCCGCCCAGAACCACGGCCTCGGGGTTGATGACGGAGCAGAGGGAGCCCAGGAACTCGCCCAGGTACTCATAGTACTCATCCATGACTTCCAGGGCCACCTTATCGCCGGCCTTTGCCGCGTCGAAAATATCCTTACAGGTCACGTCCTTCATGCCCTTCAGGCCTGCCAGGCGGACAATGCCGGTGGCGGAGCAGTACTGCTCCACGCAGCCACGCTTGCCGCAGCCGCAGACAGCGGTCTCGTTGCGGTTCAGGACCATGTGGCCGATCTCCGCACCGGAGCCGTGGGCGCCGTGGAGGAGCTTGCCGTCGATGACGATACCGCCGCCAACACCGGTACCCAGGGTTGCGAAGACCATATTGTCATAGCCCCGGCCGCCGCCCTTCCAGTATTCACCCAGTGCAGCCACGTTGGCGTCGTTGCCGGCCTTCACGGGGAAGCCGGTGAGCGCAGACAGCTCTTCCGCGATGTTGAACACGCCCCAGCCCAGGTTGACGCACTTGTTCACCACGCCCTTGCCGTCCACGGGGCCGGGAACACCGATGCCCATGCCCAGGATCATGGTCTCGTTGATCTGGTAAGCCCGGATGAAGTCCCGGATGGAAGCCGCGATGTGGGGCAGGATGTGCTTGCCGCCGTCGGTGGTGACGGTGGGGATTTCCCACTTCTGGAGCATTTCGCCGGTCTCGTCGAAGTATGCGATCTTGACGGTGGTGCCGCCAAGGTCAATGCCAAAGCCGTATTTCATGGGTAGATTCCTCCTTGAAACGTTTTCATACATCCATTATACATCGAATTGGGAAAAAGAAAAGAGGAAAATCAAAATTTCCGGAGAAAAAGCATATCGTTTGATAATTTCAAATCATCCGTGCCGTAAATTATCGTTTAGCGCAGTATGGTTGCACTGGCGCGGGAGCGCCCTTGCCTCCACCTTTGGGGGAGGTGGGCCGCCGTACGGCGGCTCGGAGGGGGTGTCGTAATGTCTTTTGCCCTCTCAGTCACCGCTAAAGCGGTGCCAGCTCTCCCAGAGGGAGAGCCAAGTTGTAAGCTAAACGCTAATTTCCCTCACAAAAAAGCGGGAGAAATTGCTTCTCCCGCATGATCTTTACAGCATTTGGCTTTCCCGCTGGTGACAGGTAAACAGGATCACCTGACGGTCCTTTGCCTCGTCCTTCAGGATCTCCATGGCCGCCGCGGCCCGCTTGTCGTCAAAGCGCACCAGGGCATCGTCCAGCACCAGGGGCACGCCGGGCAGCAGCTCCTCCGCCACCGCCAGCCGCAGGGAAAGGTACAGCTGATCCACAGTGCCGTCACTGCGCCACAGCGCATCCCGGAGGGTATCCTCCTGCTGGGCGCCGGCCCGCAGGGACAGGTCGTCGCCGATGCTCAGCCGGTCGTAGCGGCCGCCGGTCATCCGGTTCATCAGCTCTCCGGCCCGCTGGGCGATCCGGGGGGCGAACCGCCGCTGCAGCTCCGCGGTGGCCTGGGACAGGGTATCCTGAGCCAGGGTCAGGGCAGCATAGGTCTTTTCCAGCTGCCGGATCCGGGCCTTGACCTTCTCCAGCTGCTCCTCCAGCTCCAGCTTGGAGCCCAGGGCCTCCATATTGCCCCGGCACTGGCCCTGGAGATTCTCCAGCCGCTGACGGTCTGCCATGCATTCCTCCAGCAGCCGGGCGGTGTAGGCCTCGGAGTGGGTCAGACGGTCGTGGAATTCCGGTGCCTTGGCGTACCGGGCCATATCCCGCAGGTCCTGATAGTGGTCCTCGGACTTGCGCATGATCCGCAGGGCCTCATCCCGGGCATCCCAGGTGGACAGCACGCCCTCCCAGTCCCGGCGGCTCAGCTCCAAGCCCTGATGATCGGTAACCTCCCGGATCTGCACCTTCAGCTCCTGGAGCTGACTTTCCAAATCCAGACGTGTATCGGTGAGCTGTCGGGCTTTTTTCCGCTCAAGCTCCAATTCCTCTGCACGAGCTTCCGCCTGCTGTAACCATAGGTCCACATCATCAGACTCATAGTATTCTTCCAGCACAAGCATCTCGTTTGCCTGGCGCATTTTCAGTACCAATCCCCGAACCACGGCACCAACACCCAGGAAGCAGCACACAAGCCCCGGAACCAGATCCCGGATCAGCCATACCAGGCCGCACAGTCCCAGAACCAGGCCCATGATCCCCCAGTAATCCACATGATGAACCAGTCTGTGGTAACGGGCCGCATCCGCTTCCGCCTTAGCCCGCACCTCTTCGGGGCTCATAATCGTGGAGTCCACATGCTCCTCCTCCGCTTCCCGGCTTTGGGGCAGTTCCTGCAACTGCTTCTGCAATTCCATTTGCCGGTCAGCCAGGCTTCGCAGCAACTCCAGATGCTCCTGGGCAGTCTCCCTGCTCTCCAGGGCATTGCACAGAACCTGCAGGTCTTCATACCGCTCCACAGCCTCGTTCCAGGCACGTTCCGCAAGCTTCACCTTTCTGGCATCCTCCAGGCTTGCCTTGTGGGCCAGAGCACTCTGATGGTTTTCCAGGGCCAGGCGCCAGTCATCCAGCTCATCCATCTGCCGCAAAATGCCGTCGTTCCGCTCTTCCAGCCGTCTGATTTCCTGCAGATCCTCTTCAATGCGCACGCGCTCCGCCTCTGCCTGGGGCAGCAGACCGGTGCGGTTGTGGCGGACCCGGTTCTTCAGATCCCGCAGCTGACTGGCCAGGCCGTCAGCCGCGCTGCTCTCGTCACCGGTGGTGACCAGGTTGTTCAGTCTCCGGCGCAGGGCCTCGTCATCGGTCACATTCAGATCGCTGAGGCGGATAAAGCCGGACCTAAGGAACACGCTGCGCTCCACACCCAGCAGCTTCTCACCACAGTTCTGGGCGTCCAGCTCCGGCACGTTCAGACCGGAGCGGGTCTCATAGGCCAGGAATTCACCCATGGGAATCCGGCCCTTTGTGCTGCGCTCAATGGTGATATCCTTCCCGTTCCAGTTCAGGTCGATGCGGCCTGCCATGGGTACACCGGACCAGGGAGCGAAGCGCTCCTTGTCCGCCAGGGCATTTTTTGTAGATTTCGCCCGGGTATCCAGGCCGTAGAGCATAGCGCTGAGGAAGGCACACCAGGTGCTCTTGCCCCACTCGTTCCCGGCGGAGATCACGTTCAGGCCCGGCTGCAGAGTCAGCGTCTCATGCTCCAGCTTGCCAAAGGTGGCTGTCATGGAATAAATTTTCACAGCTCTACCTCCCTGCCGTCCAGAATCTGCCGGGAAATGTCCGCGGCAGCCCGGATGATCTCACTCTCTGCCTCAGAGGCCTCCACTAGCCTGCTCTGCAGCAGCCGGAAATAGGCGCCCTCCAGAGTATCCTCGCTCACACACTCCCAGGGGTCAGTCTTCATCTGCCGGTTGTCGATCCATTCCAGATGGGCAATGGCGCTGTAAGTTTCCCTCAGCTCTTCCAGAGGCGCCTCTCCGGAACCGGTCAGGGTCACCCGGTAGAAATCGCCGCTGTCCACCGCGGGCAGCACCTGATCCAGACTCTGCCGGTCCGTATCCACCTCGATTTCATGGAACCTGGGGGTATCCAGGGCCACAAAACGGCTGCTGCACCGATCGCCCAATTCCACAATGTACACGCCCTTCTCCCGGGGCTCGTCAAATCCCCGGCCCATGGGGGAACCGGGCCAGCCGCAGAAGCTGTTCCGGGTCCGGAAGGAGCCGCACTTGTGAATATGACCCAGCGCCAGATAGTCAAGTCCCGAATCCCGGACCTGGGCAGTGGTCACGGGGCAGTAGGGGGAGCGCAGGCGCATAGGGTCGCCGTGAAGCACCGCCACCTTGTAGCGTTCAGGTCCCTCTGCCCGGAAATTTTCCAGCAAGGGCGGACAGTCCATGGACCGGTAACCGGCACCGTAGATACGGCAGTCCAGCTGGGGCAGGGACACGCTTTGCAAGCTCACCGTGAAGATATACACATTCTCCGGCCAGGCAATTTCCAGCCAGGGACTGCCTGAAGTGAGATAGTCATGGTTGCCCGGTGCAATGAACACCGGCACGCCGCAGCTGCGCAGGGCGTTGCGGACAAGCTCCGCACTGTCCCGGCAGGTGGCACAGTCAAAAATATCACCGCTGAGCAGCACCAGGTCGCAGTTTTCCCGGCGGCACAGATCCGCAATTTTGCCGGGGACCTTCTTCAGTTCCTGCTTCAGATACGCCTGCTGTTCCGGTCCGAAGTTCCCGAAGGGAGTATCCATATGCCAGTCAGCACTGTGCAGAATTTTCAGTCCCATTCGTCCACTCTTTCCGCCTTCAGACATTTTCCCGTGGCGCTGTCAATGGTAAACAGCACCGCTTCCAGTTTTGTGGGGCCCTCGGCCCAGCGGTACCGCTCGGTCAGATCGCCCCGGAACTTGGCGATGGAAAGTTCGGGCCGGATACCCAGCACGGAGTTTTTGGGCCCCGTCATTCCCAGGTCCGTCACATAACCGGTTCCCCTGGGCAGCACCTGGCAGTCCGCCGTGGGCACATGGGTGTGGGTTCCCCACACCGCGCTGACCCTGCCGTCCAGGGAATAACCCATGGCCAGCTTTTCCGAGGTAGCCTCCGCGTGAAGCTCCACCAGGATGATCTTCGCCTTCACCTGCTTCAGGATCTTTTCCACCGCCAGGAAGGGGTTGTCCGGGCCGTAGTCCATGTTCACCCGGCCGATGAGATCGATCACGGCCACGTCTCCCACCTTTGTATCAAAGACCTGCCAGCCCCTTCCGGGTACCTGGGGGGCGTAGTTGGCGGGCCGGATGATCTGGTGGCAGTCGTCCATATAGTTTACGATTTCCCGCTTGGCCCAGGTGTGATTACCCAGGGTAATACAGTCAGCTCCCGCATCCAGAATTGTCTCCGCCTGGTCCGGGGTGATGCCCACCACAGCGGCATTTTCGCCATTGACCACCACAAAATCCGCACCGGTTTTTCGTTTCAGCTGCCGCAGATTCCGGCGGATCCGTTCCAGGCCCGGATTTCCTACCACATCACCCACCGCAAGAACTTTATATTCCATCGCAAAGCTCCTTATGTTAACAGTGTATCAATTTAGTATATACCATTTTGGGCAGTTTCGCAAGGGTGTCGTTTCCGTCGTTGCCCATTTCCCAAAGCGTCATGTTCTCATTGACTTCCGCAGGAGAAAATGGTACGATAAGTTTGGAATTAGATAGAAAAAGGGGGTTTTTGCATGAAACCAAATCCTGCCGGCTACATGACAACACCAAAAGAGCGAAAAAGCTACTGGACCTATTTTGTGGGCCAGAACGCCTACTACTACATCACCGCCGCCTTCATCTCCACCTATCTTGCCATGCAGGGCATCGACCTGACCAAGGTGGCCCTGGTGCTGCTGATCGTGAAGATCTGGGACGCCATCAACGATCCCCTCTTCGGCTTCCTCTTCGACCGGATCGAATTCAAAAACGGCCAGAAGAGTCTGCCCTGGCTGCGTTTTTCCACGATGCTGATGCCCATTGTGACCATTGCCATCTTCTCCATCCCCGGAGCCTTAAGTGAAACCGGTAAGCTCATCTGGTTCGGAACTTCCTATGTGCTGTGGGATACGGTGTACACCCTCACCGATGCCCCGGCCTACGCCATGCTGAACACCATGACGGACAATCTCCAGGAGCGGGCCGAGCTGCTTTCCATCAACCGGATCTATTCCGGCCTGGGCCAGGGCGTCTGCGGCGTGCTGCTGACGGTGCTGATCTCCGAAAAGGTTGGCCTGTCCGCCACCTGGGCCATTGTGATCATCTCCCTGCTCAGTGCCCTGTGCATGATGCCCCTTTGCCGCAACTGCAAGGAGCGCAACTACCATCCGGAGGACCGGGAGGAGCGCTTTACCTTCGGGCAGATGTGGCATTACCTGAAAAACAATAAGTACCTGGTGATCTACTACTGCGGCTACATGGCCATGGATGCCCTGAAGACCTCTGCCGCACTGGGATTGCTGGCCTCCTTCTACCTCTTCGGCAGTTCCACCTTCAACCTGCTCCTGGGACTCATTTCCTCGGTTCCCGGCTTCGTCGCCGCTTTCCTGGCTCCGAAGATCGTGAAAAAGCACGACAAGATGAAGGTGCTGATGCTGTGCAACCTTCTTAATGTTCTCTTCGGCTTCGCCATCTTCTTCTGCGGCTGGGAGAATAAGGTGCTGTTCATCCTGCTGAATGTCCTCCGGGCAGCCCCCGCCAGTATTCAGGGTGTCTTAGCCTTCATGTTTACCCCCGACTGTGCCGAATACGGCCAGTATAAGTCCGGCGTCAGCGCCACCGGCATCACCTTCGCCATCCAGACCTTCTCTGTTAAGCTCACCGCAGCCATCTCCTCCTCCCTGGCCCTGTTCCTGCTGGGCCTGTTCAACTGGGTCAGCGTCCAGGCCTCCGACTTTGCGGAGCTGGAAGCCCTGGGTATCCAGCAAACGCCTCAGGCACTGAACGGTCTTTGGATCGTCTACGCCCTGATCCCCACCATCGGCCTTGCCATCGCCGGTATCTTCTACCTGTTCTACAAGCTCAATGACAGGGATGTGCAGATTATGGCCAAGTGCAATTCCGGTGAGATCACCCGGGAGGAAGCTGAGAAGCAGCTGTCCAGAGCCTATTGATTTTCCGGTTCAAGTGCCGCTGCCCATTGGGGCAGCGGCACTTTTTTCGCAAGGATCCCCTTCTCCCGGATGTTGACAATTTCCGCCCAATCCTTTATAGTTGTCATAGATTTTGTAACACCGCATGTACCGGGAGGAGGTCTGATACCATGTCTGTCCGGGATAAGAGAATCATCAAAACAAAGAAAGCCATTGACTCCGCCTTCTGGTCCCTGATGGAGCAGGTGGATTTCCGGGATATCACCGTCAACGACGTGGCCGCCCGGGCTGAGATCAGCCGGACCACTTTCTACCGTCACTATACCGATAAATCCCACTGGCTGGAGCAGACGCTCCTGGATCGACTTCGGACCCACACTGATGATGCTGCCCAGATCCCGGGCAGTGACCGGGATATCCTGATCCGGAAAATGGCCCGGATCCTGCACAGTATCAGCTGTGACAGGCAGCTGTGTACCCTGATCCAGCTCAACACCAACTACCAGCTGATGTACCGTTTTTTCCTGGACCGGCTGCTTACGGACTACCTCCAGCGGCATGGTTCCCGGACCGACCCCACTCCGGAAGAATCCCTGGGTCTGCACTATATTGCCGCAAGCGCCTCGGCTCTGATCGAATGGTGGGTCCGAAACGACACCCTCTTCACTCCGGAGCAGCTGGCCCAGTGCATCTACTCCTTCCACCATCGTCCCCAACAAAGTAAGAGCTGAAATCTTCCGATTTCAGCTCTTGTTTTTTACAGTTCCTGCTCCAGCCAGGCAAAGCCATAGCCGGGCAGCTCCACGGCATAGCTGTGCAGTTCACCACCCAGCATGTCCGCGTACACATCATCCAGCGGTACGGCGCAGCTTTCTCCGCCGAAATTGAACAGGCCCACCAGCAGCTGGCCCTCCAGCCACCGGCCCAGGCCCAGCACCTGCTGGGAGCCGGTATCCCAGGTCCAGAAATCCGCATGGGCGGCAAAGGCCCGCTTCTCCCGCCGCAGTTTTTCCATCTGACTCAGGCCGGCAAAGATCTGCCCCTCCGCACTCTCCGGATCCCGGATCTTCTCTGCCAAATCCCAGGGCATCTTTCCCCGGTGCAGATACCGGGAGTCGGCGGCCTTGTTGGGGTCGCGTTTATAGTCCCAGTCATTGATCTGTCCGATCTCGTCGCCGGAGTACAGCACCGGAATACCGGACTGGAAGAGCATCATGGCGTGCAGGGTCAGGTCCAGCCGGATGGCATCCTGCTTATGGTCCCCCTCCATGCCGCAGAGGCTGGCGGTGGTACCGCAGAGCCGGGCATCCCGGGTGACAGGATCCTCATTATACAGCTCGCCCCGGGCATCGGAGCCGGTTAAGCCCCGGAAATAATCGTTCAGGAACTGCTTATGCTCCGGCTGCCCCATGCCCCAGCTTTCCAGGGTGGGGTAGTCCAGGCCCCAGCCGATATCATCGTGGCAGCGCAGGTAGTTCAGGAATACCTGGGTTTTCGGCAGCCTGCCCACCACATCCAGCTGCTGCCGCAGCAGCCGCACGTCCCTGGTCGCCACCGTGTGCCAGGTGGTGGCCATGGTGGTCACGTTGTACAGCAGATGGCACTCGGGCCTGTCCTCCGTACCGAAGTAGGGGGCCACATATTCCGGCGCCATGACCACCTCGCCCAGCAATATGACGCTGGGGCAGACGATCTCGCCGATGAGCCGCATCATCCGCACGATGGTATGGACCTGGGGCAGATTGCGGCAGGTGGTGCCGATCTCCTTCCAGATGTAGGGCACCGCGTCAATGCGTACAACATCCACGCCCCGATTGGCCAGGTACAGATAATTGTACATCATCTCGTTAAAGACGATGGGATTTGCATAATTTAGATCCCACTGATAGGGATAGAAGGTGGTCATGACCCAGTGCCCGGCGTCTTCCAGCCAGGTAAAGTTGCCCGGAGCGGTGGTGGGGAACACCTGGGGAACGGTCTTATCGTATTCTCTGGGCACAGAGGGGTCTGCATAGAAGAAATACCTGCTCATGTACTGCCCCTCCCCTGCCCGGGCCCGTTTGGCCCATTCGTGGTCCTCGGAGGTGTGGTTCATGACAAAATCCATGCACACATTCATACCCTGTTCGTGGCAGGCGGCGGTGAGGGCTTCCAGATCCTCCATGATGCCCAGGTCCGGTCTTACCTTCCGGAAATCCGCCACGGCGTAGCCGCCGTCAGACCGCTCCGGCACCGTATCCAGGAACGGCATCAGGTGCAGGTAATTGACATTGGCTTTTTTCAGGTAAGGAAGCTTCTCCCGGACACCGTTTAAGTTGCCGGCGAAATTGTCGATATAGAGCATCATGCCAAGCAGCTCTTCTGACTTGTACCAGCCGGGGGTCATGCGCTTTTCCGCGTCCCGGCATTTGAGGCTCTTGCTGCGGCTTTCGTGAAACACCGCCAGATTCCGCACCAGGTCCCGGTAGCATGCTTCATTTCCGTAGAGCTCCATATAGAGCGACTTGAGTTCCGGCTCCCGGAGCTTAAGCCGGTCGCTGAAAATAATATCGTTCATAGATGACCTTCCTTAGAAAATAGTAAAAGGGGAACGCCGGGAGGCGTTCCCCCTGAGGAGAAAACAGGCGGTTACTCCGCCATGATAATATCGTACTTTTCCACCGTCACCAGGGCCTGGCCGCTGCACTCGAAGCTGATGCCGTCGGCGGTCATGGGTGTGTAGAAGGTGGTGGTCAGCGCCTGCTCGCCGTCATTGACAAAGACCTCGGCGCTGTACCGGTCCAGCAGGATCCGCAGTTTGATCTCGCCGCCCTGATTCCGGACCATGCACTTGCGCTCATGGACAAAGTCCCGGTTGAAGCCGGCGTGGGTGCGGCTTAAGCGCAGGGTGGAGGTGCCGGGGCGGTAGGACACAGAGCAGTAATGCCGGCTGCCCTTGGCGAACTTGACGCGGAACCGCTCGTAGCCCTTGTCGTCCGCAGGCTTGATGGTCACGGTCATATCCACCATCCGGCCATAGACACCGGTGAGGGACACTTCCTCGTGGACGGGCACATTCTTGTAGCTGACCCGGCGGCCATGGCGGATTTCCAGTTCCCGGACGGGATTCTGGACCAGACGGCCCTCCCGGATGGCGATTTCTCTGGGGGTGGTCATCTGGCCGAACCACTTGGCACCTTCGGGGCAGCCGCCGGTGGTATCCCAGTTCTGCATCCAGGCAATCATGATCCGCCGGCCATCTTCGCTCAGCAGGGTCTGGGGGGCATAGAAATCCAGACCGTAATCGATGGCCTGGACATTTTCCCGGAGGAACTGTCCCTTTTCCAGCTGACCCATCAGCGCCATGGTGCAGTTGCCGCTGTGAAATTCCAGTCCCAGGGCGCACATATCCTGGGGGGAGGTAAGGATCACATCCTGACCGTCCAGGGGGAATACGTCAGGGCACTCCCACATGCGGCCGAATTCATTATAGCTCCGGTCCAGAATGGTCTCAAATTCCCAGTGGAAACCGTCGGGGCTCCGGTAGAGCAGGATGGCGCCGCTGCCGTCATCGGTGCGGTTGCCCACCACCATGCCAAAGCTGCCGTCGGCGTTCCGGAAGATCTTGGGATCCCGGAAATCGTTGACGGAGAAGCCCTCCGGCACATCCTCGCCGGTAAGAACGGGGTTCCCCTCATACTTGACGTAGTTCAATCCGTCGCCCACTGCCAGGCACTGGGTCTGGAAGTCGTGCATCCGGCCGTCCTCGCCCCGCTCCCGCTTCACGCCGGTGTAGACCAGCAGCTGCCGGCCGTCATCCAGCTCAATGGCAGAGCCGGAGAAGCAGCCGTCCTTGTCGTAGGGCATGTCCGGGGCAATGGCTACGGGCAGGTACTGCCAGTGCAGCATATCATCGCTGACCGCGTGACCCCAGTGCATGGGGCCCCACTTGGTATTATAGGGGTGATACTGATAAAACAGATGGTATCGGCCCTTGTAGGTGGAAAAACCGTTGGGGTCGTTCATCCAGCCCACCCGGGGTGACAGGTGGAAGGCGGGACGCTCCTCCGGTGTGATGAAGGAGGAATACTTTTCCTCGTACTGCCGGGCTTTTTGGAGTATTTCGGACATTTGGAAATACCTCCTTATTGTAGTCGGAGGGCAGCCGTACCCTCAGGGCGCGGCTGCCCGTTTTTTGGATTACTTACCGGCGTAGCGGTCGTAGGCTGCCTGATAGACCTTCAGCAGCTCTTCCATGCCGCAGGAGTCAACCAGCATCTGGCAGTAGGCATCCCACTCCTCGTCGGAGGGGCCGCCGTCCTTCAGCCACAGAGCTTCCTGCTCGGAGACAGCGCTCTCGAAGTCAGCGCGGTAGCGGTCGATGACCTCCAGCTCATCGCTGGTGAAGACGCAGTCGATGGGGTAGGTGGTCATGCTCTTGACGTAGGGATCCACCCAGGAGTTGGCCAGGTCCTGCAGACGGACGATGGCACGGTCCTCCATGTAGAAGTAGTCGTTGTAGTAGGAGCTCAGGATCAGCTTGGGGCCGTAGACCTCGTGGACGCCCTTCAGCTCACCGGCGGACTTGCCGAACTTCTCACGGGCTTCCTCGTCGGTGATGGAGATCCACATACCCTTATCGTCCTGCTCGGTGAAGAAGGTGCCGATGGGGCCGTACTGCAGCTGCATGACGACCTCGCCGTCGTACCACTGGTCGTAGAACTTAAGCAGAGCCTCGGGGTTGCCGCAGGCGGAGGTGACGTTCAGGTTGCCGGAGTTGACAGCGCCGCCGTCACGGACGGTGACATTGTAGGTGCCGTCGGGGCCTTCCAGGATGGGCAGGAACACGTAATCAGAGGACTTCTCGCCCATGACCTCTTCGATGTACCACCAGGTGGCAACACCGACCTGGCCCTGGGAGCACTTGGCGATGAGCTGAGAGGTGGACTGGGAGAACATTTCCACGTCCATCAGGCCCTCGGCGTACCAGTCGTGGAAGTAGGTGACGGCATCACGGTAGCCGTCCCAGGTGGAGACGAAGTCGACAGTGCCGTCGTCCTGCAGAACCAGGTCGTTGCAGATGTCATTGGTCCAGTTGGTGAAGCCGAAGCCGGCATAGAACACGTTCTGGCCCCAGCACCACTGGTCGAAACCGGTGGACATGGGAATGGTGGAACCGGGAGCGTTGCCGTAGTAGGTGGCGGACATGTCGTTCTCCTTGAAGGCCACCAGAGCGTCGTGGAGCTCATCCAGGGTGGTGGGGATGGGCAGGCCCAGCTCGTCCAGCCATGCCTTGTTGATCATGGAGAACTGAGGAACGGTGTAGATGGAGTAGTCCTCCTCCAGGCCGATACCGGCGGTGCCCATCTGCTCAGCGGCGGGCAGGCCGTAGATCTTGCCGTCGGACATGGTGATGGCGGCGCGGATGTCGGGATGCTCCTCCAGGATCTTGGTCAGGTTGGGCATCACATCGGCATTCAGGTAGGGGGTCAGGTCGATGAAGACGCCGTCAGCGCCGTAGGTGGAGATGTCGTAGTTGGAGAAGCCAACGCCCTGGAAAGCATCGGGCAGCTGCTCGCCGGCGATGCGGATGTTGACCTGCTCGGAAAGGGAGTCGGACATGGTGTCCCACTCGATGGTGATACCGGCATTCTCAGCCAGCTCGTTCAGGACCACGTTGGAGTCGTAGCCGGCGGACAGAGCGGACATACCGCCCATGATGTAGAAATCGGTCTGGTTGGTATCCTTGGCCACTTCCTTGGGGCCGCAGGCGGCCAGCAGGGAAGCGCACAGGCTCAGGCACAGGACCAGGGCCAGGATCTTGGTGAACTTTTTCATGTAATTTTCTCCTTTCAAATAATCAGCCGAACATATTAACCCTTCACAGCGCCGGACATGAAGCCCTGCTCAAAATACTTCTGCACGAAGGGATAAATGATAAGCATGGGAGCTGCCGCCACGATGATGGAGGCAAATTTGATCATCTCGGTGATCTTGTTCAGCTCGGCGTAGCCGCCGGAGATGGTGGAGGACTGGGAGGCGGAGACCTCGGAGCGGATCAGGATATTGCGCAGCACCAGAGGCAGGGGTGCCTGGTCCGCGTTCAGATAGATCAGCGCGGTGAACCAGTCGTTCCAGTAAGCCACCATGGAGAACACCACCATAACCGCCATAATGGACCGGCTGAGCGGCACAATGATCCGCAGGAAGGTGGTGAAGTGGTTTGCGCCGTCTATTTCCGCCGCCTCCATCAGCTCATGGGGAATGGAGTTTTCAAAGAAGTTCCGGACGATGATCACGTTGCCCATGGCCACGCCGCCGGGCAGGAACAGGGCCCACATATTATTCAGCAGGCCGGTATCCTTGACAACCAGATAGGTGGGGACCAGGCCGCCGCCGAAGTACATGGTGATCAGGAAGAAGATGGAGATGTACTTCCGGCCGGGGAGCTTCTTGACAGACAGGGGATAGGCGGTGATGTAGACCATCAGCACGGAGAAGATGGTACCGACTACGGTGTACTTGATAGAGTTCATGTAGCCGGAGAAGATGCGCTTGTCGGCGAAGACGGAGGTGTAGCCCCGCAGGGTGAACTGGCTGGGCAGCAGGAAGGTCTTGCCGGCGTAGACGTCATAGGGATCGGACACGGACGCGATGAGGACGTAGTACAGCGGATAGGCAACCACCAGCAAAATAGCGGTGCACATGACCACCAGGATGATATCGCTCATCTTGTCGGACATGCCGGTCAGTCTGTTTTTTCTCATACCGGGCACCTCCTTAGACAATGTCGATATCGGCGGCCTTCTTGGAGATGGTGTTGACCACGATCAGAAGGACGATGTTGATAGCGGTGTTGAACAGGCCCACGGCAGTGGAGTAGGAGTACTTGGCATTGACGATACCCTGTTCGTACACATACACGGCGATGACATCGGAGGTGGCCTTGTTCAGGTCGGTCTGCAGCAGCATGACCTTTTCAAAGCCCACGTTCATGATGCCGCCGGCGCTCATGATCAGCTGCATGATGATCATGGGGATCAGAGCGGGCAGGTCGATGTTCCAGATCCGCTGGAACATGGATGCGCCGTCGATCTTGGCAGCCTCGTACAGGGCGGTGTCCACGGTGGACAGGGTCGCCAGGTATACGATGGTGCCCCAGCCTGCGTCCTGCCAGATACCGGAGATAATGTAGATAGGCCGGAAGGCAGCGGACTCGGACAGGAAATCGACGGTGGTACCCAGCAGCAGGTTGATCAGACCGCCGGAGGGGCTCAGGAAGATGCGGATCATACCGCACACGACCATGATGGAGATGAAATGGGGTGCGTACAGTACGGTCTGGACCACCCGCTTGTAGCGCTTGAAGCGCAGCTGGTTGATGGCCAGAGCCAGAATGATGGGCACGGGGAAGCTCCAGACCAGGCTCCAGAAGCTCAGAGCGATGGTGTTGGTGATCATCCGCTTGAAGGTAGGAGCGGTGAACAGACGCTCGAACCAGTACCATCCCACCCATTCGCTTCCCATGAAGCCACGGCTGGGCTTGTAGTCACGGAAGGCGATCTGGATGCCGTACATGGGGATGTACTTATAGATGACAGTCAGGACGATGGGGACCAGCAGCAGTACATACAGCTGCCAGTGCTCCAGGATCCGTTTGCCCAGGGTTTTGCCCTGGGGCTGCAGCTTGCCGGCTTCCACCGGCATGGTAGCTTTACTCACGCAGGACTTCCTCCTTTGGGAATATGAATTCAGGCACCGCGGGGGCGTACCCCCAGGAATTGGCTCCGCCTCCCTGCCGGCCGGGTCACCAGCCTGTACCGGATTTTGGCGGAATACGTTTCGTGAAACGTTATATCTTTGAACACCATTAACATAGCACACCAAGACCCGGGGGTCAACAAAAATTCACGTTTTATTCATTGATTTTTGGACTTTCTTCTAAGTTATACAAGTAAAACGTTTCCAGTTTATGCATTTTGTCTCGAATTAGTGTGAAAATCGTTTCATGAAATTTTTCAAACCCACTTTACAAACACCATTTATCCCGCTATAATGAAATCAAATGAAACGTAACACGATTATTTCACGAAATTGAGGTATCTGCCATGAACAAACCCAATTCCGCCCCCACCATGAAGGATGTGGCCCGGGAAGCCGGCGTGGCCCTGGGCACCGTATCCAAGGTCATCAACGGCATCCCCGTGGGCGAAAGCTACCGGATCCGGGTGGAGGAGGCCATCGAAAAGCTCAACTACCGGATCAACAGCTACGCCCGGGGCTTAAAGAGCAACCGCACCTACATCATCGCCGTGATGGTGCCCAATCTGATCAGCCCCTTCTTCGCCAAGCTGGTCAACTGCATCAATAAATCCCTGGCCCAGCGGGGCTACCGGATGCTGCTGTGCGCCACGGACTACGACCCGGAGCAGGAGCAGAACTACGTCATTATGGCCGAGCAGCAGAAGGTGGACGGCATCATCTGCCTGTCCTACAATCCCAATCTGCAGGTCTCCGAGGGCGTGCCTCTGATCTCCATCGACCGGTACTTCGGCGCCCATATTCCCTGTGTCGCCAGCGACAACTACGGCGGCGGCGCCCTGGCCGCCCAAAAGCTGGTGGAAAACGGCTGTAAAAACCTGGCCTTCCTGCGCACCGGCTCCAAGCTGACCAACGAGCCCAACAAGCGCAAGGACGGCTTCATCAACGCCTGCGAAAACCTGGAGGTCCCCTATACTTTAAAGATCGTGGACGACGGCACTCCCTACGAGGCCTTTGAGGATTTCCTCCGGGAGCATCTGCATGATGGCAAGCTGGACTTCGACGGCATTTTCTGCGTCACCGACACCCTTGCCCATCAGATCATCCACTCTCTGCGGCTCATGGGCCAGCGGGTCCCCGAGGATGTGCAGGTCATCGGCTTTGACGGCATCCGCCACTTCGGCGACCACGAGTTCACCTGCTCCACCATCGTCCAGCCCACCGAAGAGATCGCCCAGGTCTGCGTGAACATGGTGCTGGAGAAGGATGAGGGCAAGTCCCCCTCCCTGGTGTGCCTGCCCGTGACCTACGCCTACGGCGGCACCACGAAAAAGTAACCATGCGGGAATATACCAAGTGGGAAAAATTCCAGAACTGGTTCCACTACCATAAATTGGGTGTCATTGCCGTTGCAGTGATCCTGTGGGTGGCGGGCACCATGCTCTGGAATGTGCTGGGCATCGGAGAAGTGGAGCCGGACTACCGCTTTGCCTATGTGGGCAGCCGCAAGCTCACCGACGGCACTGTCGAGGCCCTGGAAAAGGCCCTGGCAACCCTGGCAGAGGATCATAACGGTGACGGCCTCGTCACCGTTCAGGTCACACACTGTGTGACCGCCGATTCCCGGAATATGGAGAATATGATGTACGGCTACGCCGCGGAGGTCACCGTTCTGGCAGACATCACCGAGGGCGAAAGCACCTTCTTTTTGCTGGAAAACCCTGTGGATTTCCAACTCTCCTTCCAGGTTCTGGCGAATTTGGACGGCAGCATCCCTGCTGAGGACGATTTTGAAGCCCTGGACAAGGTCTACCGCTGGGCAGACTGCCCGGTACTGGCCGCCCTGGACCTGGGCACTTACGAAGACAATTACCTGGACATCACCGAAACCGGCGAAGTTCAGGATCTGCTGGCAAACCTCTATCTGGGACGGCGGTATTATTATGATCCCGCCCAGCAGGAGAACCCGGAGGCGGACAACGCCCTGTGGCTTGCCATGACGGAAGGAGCCACCCAATGAAACGAAAAATGCTATCCCCGATCCTGGCCCTGTGCCTTCTGCTCGCGGGCTGCGGCAGTGTCTCTCCTCCAGCGGACTGGGACGAAAGCTGGACCGTCATCGCCCCCTTCCTGGCCGCTGAGCCCATGGAAGACTTCACCTTTGGCGAGAGCGACGATATTCTGGGTCTCAGCGGCGTGTACTATGCCACCTGGACCAACGGCGACGCCCGGCCCTTTACCAACGCCAAGGGGGAGGAAACGGTCATTTTCAGCTCCCAGATCTATGTGGTAGCCCAGGAATGCCGTACGGAATCTGACGCACAGCAGAACATCGCCGCCTGGAAAGCCCGGGAGAAGCAGAACTACCAGATCCTTGAGGAGTTCGGCATCACCCTGAACGACCGGGATTACATTATGCTGACCATGACCTCCGGCAGCGAGGGCAACCCCTACAGCTTCGGCGCAGCCGCCTTCACGGTCAGCGGCACCAACGCCATCTGCCTGGAGCTGGTCTGCTCCGACACCTTCACCGGCAGTCCCCAGGCCCTATTGGAAGAATTTATCAACGGCCTGCACTTCAGCGAATAAGGAGAATACTGCAAAATGGGACTTTTCTTTCCTGACGAACCGAATTATTTCCCCGACGAACGGCCTGTGGGCTTTAAGCGCTACGCCCAGGTTCTGGAGCGGGACTGGAAACGCTTCTTCCTGGTGGACCTGCTGACTCTTGCCACCCTGATCCCCTTCGCCGCCGGCGTATTTCTCTCCATCGCCACCTCCAGCGTGCTGGTACTGATCCCCGCCTGCATCTCCGGCGGCATCATCGGCGGCCCCGGCATCGCCTGTATGATCGACTGTATCCTCCGGTCCCTCCGGGACAACCGGGACGACTGGTGGCACAACTATAAAAAGGCCTGGAAGCAGAATTTCCGCGCCGCGGTCCTTCCCGGCGTGCTGATGTGTCTGTTCATCGGCTTCCTGGCCTTCGCCTGCGCCCTGCTGTGGTGGTCCGGTCTGCCGGTCACCGCCGGAACCGTGGCGATTCTGATCGTCTCCGCCCTGATCGTCACCATGATCTTCTGCGTCTGGTGGCCCCAGGTGGTGCTGTTTAACCAGCGTCCGGGGATCCAGCTTAAAAACTGCGTACTGTTCATCATCCAGTATTTCTGGCGCACCCTGGGCGTTGCCGCGATGCAGCTGCTGTGGTGGACCGTCATGGTGCTGTTCATGCCCTGGACCGCCTTTGTGGTGCCCTTCCTGGGCGTGTGGTACATCCTGTATGTGAGCCTGTTCTTCCTGTATGACAAGCTCAACTATGCCTTCCGCATCGAGGAGCAGATTGCCCAGAGCTTCCCGGAGCAGGTGCCCGTTTTCGAGGAGGACTGACCATGGAACACCTGGCTGAAAACCGGTTCACCCTGACAAAAGGGCTGTTTTTGGAAGGAATGCTCCGCATTTCCAGGGACGGCTACGGCAAAGCCGCCAAAAAATACTCCCTGGTGTTTCTGGCCATCTGGGCCGCCATGGCCGCCTTCATCTGCTTCACCGGCGGCACCTTTTCCCAGACACTGATCTATCTGGCCATCGTCGGCGTTATTCTCCTGTGGCTGAATGTGCTGTCCCCCCGGAGCCACGCCAAAAAATCCTGGGAAGCCCTGGTCAAACGCCACGGCGAGCCCATGGAACGCCGGGTCCGCTTTTTCCGGGACCATCTGGAGGTGGACGGCGACTGCACCGAAAAATACGTCGACTACCCGGAGATTCTGGAGGTCAAGGAATCCAGGCATCTCTACATTCTGATCTGTGCCGATAAGGCAGGTATCCTCATCGCCAAAGAGGGCTTCACCCGGGGCGATGCAGCAAACATTCTGGCGCTGATCCAGGGCGCATAATAATAAGGAGTGCATCACTATGACTGATATTACCGCAGTAGGCGAAATCCTCATTGACCTGACCCAGTCCGGCGTGAATGAGCTGGGCATCCCCGTCTTTGCCGCCAATCCCGGCGGCGCTCCCGCAAACCTGGCCGTGGCCGCCGCACGTCTGGGCGCCTCCTCCGCCTTCATCGGCAAGGTGGGCACCGACAGCTTCGGCACCTTCCTGCGCAACACCCTGGTGGAGAACCAGGTAGACGTGTCCGGTATGGTCACGGACCAGAAAAACCGCACCACCCTGGCTGTGGTGGCCGTGGACAAGGCCGGCGAGCGGACCTTCAGCTTCTACCGGGACCCCAGCGCCGATGTGAACCTGTGCTGTGAGGAGATCTCCGAAGAGCAGCTGAAGAACACCAGATTCCTCCACTTCGGCTCCGTGAGCCTCACCACCGACCCCGCCCGGTCCGCCACGCTGCACGCTGCCCGGACTGCAAAGCAGTTTGGCGCCATCATCAGCTATGATCCCAACTACCGGGCCTCCCTCTGGTCCGACGAAGCCACCGCCATCCAGCGGATGCTGGAGCCTCTGAACATGGTGGATGTGCTGAAGGTCTCCGACGAGGAACTGCCCCTGCTCACCGGCACCGATGATCTGGACAAGGGTTCTCAGATCCTTGCCGACAAGGGCATCGCCCTGGTTCTGGTGACCCTGGGTGCCAACGGCGCTTACTACCGCTTCGGCTCCCACACCGGCCATATCCCCGGTGTGAAGGTAAAGGTTGGCGACACCAACGGCGCAGGCGACACCTTCTTCGGCGCCACCCTGGCCCAGCTGGCAAAGTTTGAGAAGCTGGCCGATATCACCGTGCCCGAGCTGGAAACCATCATCACCATCGCCAACAAGGCTGCCGCCCTGACCACTTCCCGTCACGGCGCCATCCCCGCCATGCCCACCTACGACGAGGTTTTCGACAACTGATTCTTTTCTGCAAATAAGCGGCGTGAAACATTTCACGCCGCTTTTATTCTGTGAAAACGTTTCCAATAATTATGCATTATGCAATATATTCAAAACAAAAATACTCGTTTTGTGCAAATAAATGAATGTTTTTTGACCCTCCATTTTCACCTTGACAAACCATTTATGTGATTTTATACTGAATATAACCGCAACCGTGAAACGTTGCATCTTTGAACAAAACCACCAAACCACCGCAAAAACCCAACTTAAAAATTTAAAATTACGAAGGGAAGAGGAAAAATATGAAATTCCGCAAATTTCTGGCCCTGCTGCTTACCTTAAGCATGGTCCTGAGCTTTGCTGCCTGTGGCGGCGGCGAGCAGGTTCCCACCGATATCCCCAACGGCGATTTCGAAGCCGAGCACGAAATGGGCAAGTGGTCCGGCTGGACCCGTGAGGACGCTGCCTTCAACGTCCGCGGCCTGGTTTCCAATGAGAAGATCAACGGCGCTGTCATGGAGAAGTCCGGCGAGTTCTACTTCGCAGGCTCCGAGGGCGGCAACCCCGCCATGCGCGGCACCCTGACCTCCGACGCTTTCAAGCTGGGCGGCAACGGCTTCATCACCTTCAAGATGGGCGCCGGCAAGAACACCGACCTGGTTTACGTCGAGTTCATCGACGCTGATACCAACGAGGTCCTGGCCAAGGTTGGCAACGAGGACTGCGACGGCCTGTTCATCACCGATCACCTGATCACCAAGATCGTTGACCTGTCCGCTCATGTGGGCAAGAAGATTTTCATCAAGATCACCGACAACGACGACGGCTTCGACTTCTCCTATGTGAACCTGGATGCCTTCAAGGTCTGCCAGAACGACGAGGATGTGGCTGCCGCTCAGGCTGAGTACGCCCTGCAGATCGAGACCTACGGCGAGAAGCCCTTTGTGGAGGATGAGACCTCCAACCAGATCCAGAACCCCGGCTTCGAGACCGGCGACCTGACCGGCTGGGTCACCCTGGACGGCACCGCTCTGACCCGCGCCTGCATCGTGCCCACCAGCCAGTACTACTGGACCGACCGCGCTGTCTACGGCGAGGGCGAGTACTACCTGGACGGCAACAACAACGGCACCGTTGCTGAGAACCTGCTGGGCGCCATCCGCTCCTCCAAGTTCACCCTGGGCGGCGACGGCATCATCTCCTTCATGATCGGCTCCGGCAACGGCGGCAGCTACGTGGCCCTGTGCGACGGCAACACCGACGAAGAGCTGATCGTCATGCACAACGAGTTCTTCTCCGACCCCGCCCTGGCCCTGACCCTGCTGCGTGTTTACATGGACGCCTCCGAGCACATCGGCAAGGTGGTCTACCTGAAGGTGGTTGACGCCAACGACGGCTCCAACGGCGGCTTCGCTTTCATCAACGTGGACGACTTCCGTGTCTCCATGACTCTGGAGGAGACCGCAGCCCTGGAGCTGGAGCAGCTGGAGAAGATCCAGGCAGAGTCCTACACTTCCGCTTCCTATGACGATATCACTTCCCTGCTGAACTACTACAACACCTACCCCTACTATCCTGTCCCCCTGGCTTCCCTGACCATCACCAACTACGCACAGCACCAGGTCGTTGACTGCGGTACCGTGGACGTCACCGCTTTCATCGCTGACGCCGCCGCTACCTTCGGCGCCGAGGCTGTCACCGACTTCGCTGTGACCAAGGTCAACTATCAGGACACCGAGATCACCGAGGGCTTTGAGGCTGTGGATATGTCCAACCCCGGTTTCTACCATGTGACCTACGCCTGCTCCTACGAGGACAAGACCGCTGAGGCTACCTTCACCGTGGTGGCTATGGCCGACCGCAACAGCGTTGCCAACCCCGGCTTCGAGTCCGGCAACCTGGCCGGCTGGACCATCCACGCTGACAACTGGAGCGTCATCGACGGCCAGGCCGCCGGTGTCATCTCCGCCGCCACCTACTGGGGCGAGAACCTGCCCTACAACCAGGCCGGCAACTTCCACCTGGACGGCTGGAACAACGGCATCCCCGAGCCCGAGGGCTGGGAGCTGCAGTCCACCAACTTCACGCTGGCCGGCTCCGGCTTCATCTCCGTGCGCATGGCCGCCAACTCCGGCGCCGTGAAGGTCTTCCTGGCTGACGGCACTCAGATCGGCTACTACAAGCAGACCCGCTTCTCCGACACCGCATTCCCCACCGTGGGCGCAGCCGGCGGCTCCTGGGCCGACATGGGCACCTACGTGATGGATCTGTCCGCTTACATCGGTCAGGAGATGTACATCGTCCTGTGTGACGAGGTCATCGACGGCGGCTGGGCACAGGCCTTCTTCGACGAGGTCGTGACCTACTATGAGACCGCTCCCGACTACGCCAACCTGTTCGACACCGTCGCTCAGAGCGTCACCGGCGAAGATGTCCAGATCCCCTGGCAGCTGGCCGAGAATCTGATCTAATTCTCCAAACCCACGCCCGGGCAGATTACCTGCCCGGGCATTTTTAAAGGAATCTCCATTTTGTAGGGCGGGGTCATGACCCCGCCGCTGCACCTATGGAATTGAGCGGTATCGGGATTGCGTGTCGTTACATTTCGCGTCCGTCTTGCCGCCCGGTTTTCCTGCCTGGTCGGCGGGGTCATGACCCCGCCCTACGAATCATTCTCCCTGAGGAGGGATATTTGTGAAAAAGAAACTTTTGATCATCGTCCTGGCTGCTGTCATTCTGACAGCCGGTGTGGCGGCATTTCTGCTTTTCGGCAATGCTGATCCCCATAAGGATGATATGATCCTGTACCTGCCCTTTGACGAGGGCAAGGGCATCACCGTCACCGACGCTTCCGGCAATCTGCCCGAGGCAGAGATCGACTATGGCCTGAACCCCGCCGTATATCAGAGCGCCGACCAGGAGCCCCAGTGGCGCAAAGGCGGCATTGAAGGCGGCTGCCTGCTCTTTGACGGCGGCACCACCTACATTACCTACAACAAAAACGATGCCAAGATCGGCGGAAGCGCCCTGACGGTCAGCGTCTGGGTGGCCCCCCGGATGTTTGAGTGGGACGACCCCAATGCCCAGGAAAAGGGCACAGATATTCCCACCGGTATTATCAATCAGAGCAACAAGGCAGAAAACAAGGGCTTCCTCCTGGGCTATCAGCGTCACGGCGCCCTGACCTTCCAGGTGGGTACCGGTGATCAGTGGCTTTCCATCTGGACCAACGGCGACAACCTGAAGACCTACGAGTGGAACCATGTGGTGGCCACCTTTGACGCGGAAATGGGTGAAATGTGCCTGTACCTCAACGGCGAGAAGGTCGCCTCCCGGTCCGTCCCCGCGGGCAGTGAGATCGTCCACGCCAAGAGCCGCACGCTGCTCATTGGCCGCAACGGCGAGGGCGAGCGCTACGCCGCAGGTTTCCTGCGCCTGACCAGCGGCTATATGGACGAGCTGAAGGTCTATTCCTGCGCCCTGACCAGTGAAGAAGTGGCCGAAAGCTACGAATCTGCCGACATTTCCGAGATCAAATTCGAGGAGATCTGGCTCCAGAACCTGCTGACTGACGACTACACCCGCACCCAGTATCACGCAGGCCCCTACCAGTTCTGGATGAATGAGCCCCATGCCCCCCTGTACTATAACGGCATGTACCACCTGTTCTTCCAGCAGAACATGGCAGGCTCCTACTGGAAAAATATCAACTGGGGCCACTGGGTCTCCGAGGATATGGTGAACTGGAAGCCCGTGAAGGAGGCCATTGTGCCCACCGCCGACTCCGTGGTACCGGACGGTGTCTGGTCCGGCGGCGCCACCCTGGACAAAAACGGTGTGCCCCTGCTGTTCTTCACCGCGGGCAACGATGCCTACGGCAAGGTGGAGGGTCTGATCTCCAACCAGAACATCGGCCTGGCCTATCCCGCCGATCCCTCCGACCCCAACCTGACCGAGTGGATCCTCTGCGACGAGCTGGCCATCGCCCAGCAGCCCGGCATGGGCCGCCGGGGCGAATTCCGGGATCAGCACATCTGGAAGGAAGGGGATATCTGGTGCATGCTGGTCTGCTCCGGCTCCACCAATCACGCAGGCGGTACCGCTCTGCTGTTCACCACCGACACTCTGGAACTGCTCCCCGACGGCACCGTGAACCAGAACTGGATCTACCGGGGTCCCATCTACGAGATGGACACCGCCATCACCAAGTATGGCCGGACCTGGGAGCTGCCGGTGCTGCTGCCTGTGTCCAACGATGCAGGAACCATTACGAAGTACATGTTCGTCTTCTCCCCCGCCCCGGCGGATGTGGCAGACAACAAGATCTACTACTACCTGGGCAACTTTAACCTGGAGACCGGCAAGTTCACCCCCGACACCGACTTTGGCGACGAGCCCCGGCTCTTTGACTACGGCGCCAACGTGTTCACCGGTCCCAGCGCCTTCATCGATCCCGTGTCCGGCGATGTGATCATGTTCTCCATCATGCAGGACCAGCGGGGTGCCGGCGAGCAGGGTGCCTCCTGCTGGGCCCATACCTGCGGCATCGCCCGGAGGATCTGGCTCAATGACGAAGGCACGGATCTGATGATGGCCCCCATCGAGGCGCTGGAAACTCTGGAAACGGAAGTTCTGGTGAACGAGCAGAACCTGACCCTGGCCCAGGCCAACGAGAAGCTGGCCGCAGTCAAGGGCGATATGCTCCACATCAAGCTCACCGCCGACGTCTCCAAGGCCAGCCAGTTCGGCATCAACATGAAGCAGGGCAGCAAATGGGACAAGACCTCCTTCTCCTATGATGTGACCGGACAGATCATCCAGGGCTCCACCGAGAATCGGGGCGAGGGCTGCAAGGTCAAGAACGTGGAAGGCGCCCTGCCCATTGAGGACGAAAAGCTCACCATGGATATCTACATTGACCGCTCCCTGGTGGAGGGCTTCTTCAACGACTGCAAGGCCATCTCCATCCGGGCCTATGTGGAGGACCCCAGTTCCCAGGCCATTGACCTCTTCGCCGAGGGCGATGTGACCATCGAGAGCCTGTACGTGGCTTCCATGGGCTCTATCTTCGACTGATAACAGAAAAAGCCCCGGATTTCTGCCTGGTGCAGAAATCCGGGGTTATTTTTTACAGGTCTTCCAGTGCCTGCATAGGCTCGGCGTTTAGTTCCTCCGCCAGGTCCACCGCATCCAGGTGCGCCGCATCCAGCAGCGGCATGCCCTCCAGGGGCTGGGATTTTGCCTCCGCCGTTTTTTCCCGCAGATAGCTCTGGGCGGCATCCCGGGCGATCTCATAGAAAGGCAGGTCCTCCGCCAGCAGCGGCAGCTCTGTGCCGATGCGGATCATACTCTGCTGCTTTTTCTGGCGGCGCACCGCCTGACACAGCCGGTCCATGCTCTGGTCGTACAGGTCCATCTGCAGCAGCACTTCCATATCCGTCTTGCGCAGATCCTCCACATTGTGCACGATCCAGGTCCGGATCACCCGCCACCAGTCAAACTTGCCGGTGCAGAAGGGCTCCGGGGAGATGGTGGCCAGCACCACACCCATGCCGTACTCCCGGCTCCGGCTCAGAATGCCCTCCAGGCCGGGGCAGCCCATGGCCAGCAGCGCATCCGCCTCGTCGATAAAGATCATCCTGGAAAGCTCCTGGCTCATGGTCCGGCCGGTGCCGCACATCTGGGCATAGAGCTGTTCCAGAATAATTCCCGCCGCGAAGCATTTCAGCTCCTGGGGATAACCGGCCATATCGATGACCTCTACCCCCTGGAACCTTTCAAACAGAGTTACACCCTCCGGAGGGGCCGTGTCAAACAGTTCAAAGGCAGACAGGCTCTCCATCACCGGACTCAGGGCATCCAAACGCTGGGCCTGGGGTCTGGACATATATTCTTCGTAGACATCGGCAAAGTTAGGGGCAGGACGGTCCCAGGTCAGCGGATCCGAGGTGATACCCTTTGCGTCATAGGCTGCCACAACGGACTGGACCAGAGTGCTCTTGGGCAGGGGGCCCAGGTTATAGGCCCGGGCCAGGGTCTCAGCGAAGGCCATGGCCGTATGCACATGAAGCTGGGGCCGCCGCTCCAGCCCCCGGAGACTGAAGGGATTCAGGGGGAGCTTCTGCAGCCGTCTGACCCTGGCGCCGGTGGCCTCCATGAAATCCGTTTTGGACTCATCATAGTCGCCCATCCAGTCGAAGATCAGCACACCGGTCTGGCTGCGCTCCCGCTGCCGAAGGAACTGGACCACCATGGACTTGACCAGCTGGGTATTGCCCGTATCCGGGCCGCCGATCACCGCCGCATTGGGACTGGATACCCGCTCCGGGTCCTCCGGGGTCCAATAGATGGGCTCAGTGGTTTTTCTGTCCGTGCCCAGACGGATCCGGATGCCATTCAGCCGGGTTTCCAGCTGGCTTTCCCGGTTCAGCAGTCTAAGGTCTGCATGGTCGTACCGGGCCATCAGCACCGCCGCGCAGTGGACGCAGAAATGTCCCCTGGCACCCTCCCGGCAGCCGCAGTGGTACCGCTCCACCAGGACCTGATTGCCCTGCCGCAGAATCGACAGGGTGGGATGGTGGACAATGCCGAAGGCGCACTGAACGGTTCCGGTGATCTCCGAAATCCCGGAGACCGCAGAATCAATGGCATGGATCTTGACCTTACTTTTTCTTACATAGTCAGCGCCGGAACGGCGCAGAGGTTCCGGCACAGGGGCGGAAATCTCGGCAAATCCAGCCTCCGGTGCCGCGGCAAGCGTGGTTTCAAAATCAGGCTTGTCAAACTTCATCTGGCTATACATACTCCTTTTGCGGAGCGGTCAGCGCAAACCACCCCAATATAGTTCTATGGTAAATATAGCATATATCCCCGCCAGAATGCAAGAATAAACCCGCAATTATTCCGTTTTTTCGCAGATTTTCTGCAGAAAGTCAAGAAAAACGCCCTGTTTCTCCAATTTCTGGGAAACAGGGCATTTTCCTGTGCATCAAATATGAGGAATCAGGCGGGATGGCGGCCCGCTGTTACGGTAATCTTCTTACACTGCGCAGGAGGCAACGGCCCGGTGGCCTTCCGGCAGGGATACTTCGGCGGGAGCAAAGTCCCAGCGGACCTTGCCTGCCCACTTTTCTGCCACAGCATCGAAGTGCAGCAGGGCGATGCCCAGGCTCAGGGCGGCATCGTGATCGGTGTTGTAATCATCCGGGCTGCTGACCAGGGTGACCCGGCCTTCGTGGAGCAGGAAGCCGTAGGCCTGGCGGTTTAAGTAGCTGGGAGACAGGCTCACCGCATGGAGGGACTCCCAGAGCATGTCATCGAAGAAGCCCAGGTAGTCATCCAGTCCGTGGCGGTTGCCCCAGGTGTTCAGGAACACCAGCTGACCCACGCCCTTCTTGGGGTCCATGTAGCGGCGCTTGGCCTTGATATCGATGTTGGACATGCTGAGGATGTTGATCCGGGGCCGCAGGGGAGCCTTCTTGCCATGGCCGAAGGCCAGGATGGCGGCCACATCCAGCCGTGACTCGATGGAGAGGGCCTGCTTCACCGCGTCAGAATCGGTAAAGGTGATCCAGCAGCTGCCCAGGTCCATGTCACTGAGTTTCAGGGAGATGTCCTGCATCATGTAGCCTGCGTTCATCGCGGCCTGGGGATGTGCTTCGCTCAGCAGCACCAGGTAGTTGGGTGCGCCGATGAGGAAGCTGTTGTAGCCTGCGGCACCTTCCAGCTTTTCCTTCACTTCCTCGTCAAAGACCAGCAGGGCGGTCTTCAGCTCCGGGATCAGCCGCTTGCAGTCCTTGTTATAGAATTCCTTGATTTCGGTGAGCTTGCAGGGGCAGACCTTCTGATCGGTAAACTCCCGGACGGAGCGTCTGTTTTCAATCAATGCGGTGTAATTCATAATCGTTCCTCCTTAGATTTCTTTCCGTGTTTTACTTTCTGACTTTATTATAGGGAAAGAAAAAGGGAAGTTCTGTGATTTTGTCACATAAATAAGAATAATTCTCATTTAGTTTTTAGTAAATCACCCCGGAAGAATATCTTCCGGGGTGATTCAGCTTATCCAAAGATAATCTTATCGGTATGCCCAGCAATCCGGGCGGCGATTTCCTCCGCTTCCCGAAGGATCTCCTGACCCCGGGTCCGGAAGGATTCGGCAACTTCCTTGTCCTTAAGGCTTCCGATATTGATGCCCACGTTCAACCAGGCACCCCTGACGCAGGTCAGCAGATTGAAAGCCGCCACGCCCAGGTCGCTGGCCGCGCCGTCATTGAAGCCGGAAAGCAGCTTTTCGGCGGTTTTCAGCGCTTCCAGGGCCAAAACCATGGTCTCGAAGGGCACTTCCGTGGACACCAGCGTGCCCGCCTGGATAGCTCTGGACCGTTCTGCCTTTTCCTCGTCCGTGGCCTTGGGCAGCTTGAAGGCCGCGGCCACCAGATTGAAGGCTTCGGTGTCCTTATCGATCTGGGCTTTCAGCTTTTCCGTCAGGACCAGTTCCGCGTCCCGGACGGCAATGGCGTTTTCCTCAAATTCGGCGTATTTCTTCCGTCCGATGGTGAAGCTGGCCACCATGGCGGCAAGGCCCGCGCCCTGGGCGCCGCACAGGGCAGCAGCGCTGCCGCCACCGGGGGCGGGAGAGACGGAGGCCAGATCGTTCAGGTAATCGGAAACGGTCATATCGATCAGCTTCATACCACTTCACCCCGCTTGATGACGGTTTTTGCCAGATTGCTGCCGAAGCGGTAGACCAGCATCTCCATATCCGGCGCGTTCCAGATGACGATGTCAGCCTGCTTGCCCACTTCCAGGGTACCCACCTTCTCCTCCAGGCCACAGGAACAGGCGGCGTTGATGGTGACGGCGGTGAGAATCTCTTCCGGGGTCATGTGATACTTCACATAGCCCATGGACATGGCCAGCTGCAGATTCAGGCTGGGGCAGGAACCGGGATTGAAGTCGGAGGCGATGGCCACGGGGATCCCCAGCTCGATCATCCGCCGGGCAGGGGCAAAGGTCTTGTTCAGGTAAAGGGAGGTGCAGGGCAGCAGGTCGGCGATGACGCCGCCCTTTGCCATGGAGGCCATGCCCTTTTCGCCGGTGGCGATCAGGTGCTCGGCAGAGATGGCACCCAGCTCACCGGACAGCACCGCGCCGCCGATCTCCTCGATCTCGTCGGCGTGGATCCGGGCCCGGAGGCCCAGGGCCTGACCGGCTTTCAGCATCTTTTCACTCTGGGTCACGTCAAAGACGGAGTCCTCGCAGAATACGTCCACGAAGTCGGCAAGGCCTTCTTCCTTCACCGCGGGCAGCACCACGTCGCACAGCAGATCGATGTATTCGTCCGCCCGGCCCTTGTATTCCTCGGGGATGGCATGGGCACCCAGGAAGGTGGACACCAGATCCATCTTGTGGTCCGCCTGCAGCCGCTTGTTCACCCGCAGCTGTTTCAGTTCATTCTCCAGGTCCAGGCCGTAGCCGGACTTGGATTCGGCGGTGGTGACGCCAAGTGTCAGCATTTCGTCCAAAAATGCTTTTGTTTTTTCGTACAGTTCGTCCTCGGTAGCGGCCCGGGTCTTGCCCACGGTGTCCAGGATGCCGCCGCCGGCCCGGAGGATATCCAGGTAGGTTGCACCCCGGAGCTTCAGGGGGATCTCCCCCTGGCGGTAGCCGCCAAAGACCATATGGGTGTGGCAGTCGATGAGGCCGGGGGTCACCAGTGCGCCGCCTGCGTCGATAACTTCAGCATTTTCGCAGCCCTCAGGCAGGATGCCGCCCTGGGTGATGGCCTTGATGATGCCGTCCTCAATGAGGATGGCCGCATCGTGGAGCTTGATATTCTCGCCCTGTTTTCCGCCGCCGTGCTTGCAGCTGCCTACGGGCGTTTGCAGGGTTCCGATATTTTTGATCAGCAGCATAGGCGTCTCCTTACAGCAGATAGTTTTCCAGCACCTGCTTGTCACGGTCAAAGGCCTCGATCTGCAGGTAGTATTCTGCGGAGTCGATCAGCGCGTTCATGGGGGTCAGACCCACGATTTCGGTGCCGATGACGGTAACACCCCAGCGCTTGGCCTCAGCCTTTACCAGCTCCACCACCCGGTACAGGGGGGTCTTGTTCAGATTGGTCATGTTGATGGAGACCTGGGCAATGTTCCGGTCCTCCAGCATGACGCCCAGAGCCTTGACGCAGGCCAGACCGCCGCTACTCTGGCGGATGATCTTGGCAATGGCGGAAGCGATCTTGATGTCGGGGGTATTCAGGTTGATATTGAAGGCCACCAGGGGCATCCGGCAGCCCACGGCCACGGTGCCGGCGGTGGGGTGGATGATGCGGCCGCCGAAGTCGGGCTCCCATTCGGGCTCCAGGACCTTCTGGGCCATGCCCTCGAACTGGCCCTTACGGATGGCGGCCAGGTTCACCCGGTGGGGTGCGGAGGCGGAATCCTCGTACAGGAACACAGGCATACCGGCTTCCTCCCAGATCCGCTTGGCAACTTCCTTGGACAGGGCCACGCACTCCTCGGTGGTGATTTCCTTCACAGGCACGAAGGGGCACACGTCCACAGCGCCCATTCTGGGATGCTCACCCACATGTTTTGTCAGATCGATCAGCTCCACGGCCTTCTTGGCCAGCTTCACGGCAGCCTCGGCCACGCCCTCCGGGCTGCCCAGGAAGGTGATGACGGTGCGGTTATGGTTGGGATCGGAGCTGTGGTCCAGCAGGGTCACATTGGGGGTGGAGCGGACTTCATTCAGAACCGCTTCCACAACCTCCATATTTCTGCCTTCGCTGATATTGGGGATGCACTCAACAATTTTAGCCATGATTAGCCCTCCACAAGACGGTTGACCAGCTCATCGCTGGCGATGTAAGGAATGGTGATGTGGCCGATGTCGCCGTAATTTTGGTTGTACAGCACGGAAGTGGCCACGGAATTTTCGTTTCTTGCCCAGGCACGGCGGGCAACGCCGCCCATGACGTCCCACATCATAGCGCTGTGGATGATGGCGTCGATGCGCCGGGAGCCGTCCAGCACCAGGCCGAAGCCGCCGTTGATGGACTTGCCGATGCCCACGCCGCCGCCGTTGTGCAGGGCGCACATGCTCATGCCCCGGGCGGCGTTGCCGGCGAAGCACTGAACCGCCATGTCGGCCATGACATTGGAGCCGTCCTTGATGTTGGAGGTCTCCCGGAAGGGGGAATCGGTACCGGAGACATCGTGGTGGTCACGGCCAATCATCACAGGGCCGATCTCGCCCCGGCGGACCATCTCATTGAACTTCAGGGCGATATTCCGGCGGCCCTCGGCATCCTGGTACAGGATCCGGGCCTGGGTGCCCACCACTAATCTGTTCTTCTCGGCATCCCGGACCCAGATGTAGTTGTCCCGGTCCTGGAACCGGCGGGTGGGATCGATGCAGGACATGGCGGCCATATCGGTGGCGTGAAGATCCTCAGGCTTGCCGGAGAGGCACACCCAGCGGAAGGGGCCATATCCGTAGTCAAAGAGCATGGGACCCATGATATCCTCCACGTAGGAGGGCCAGATGAAGCCGTCCTTCTCGTCATAGCCGTTCTTGGAGATCTCCTGGACTCCGGAATCGTAGATGGCCTTCATGAAGGAATTGCCGTAGTCGAAGAAGTAGGTGCCCTTGGAGGTCAGGTTCTTGATCACGGCAAAGTGACGGTGCAGGGTCTCGTCGATTCGCTTGCAGAAGGTGTCCCGGTCAGTCCGGAGCATCTCGGTGCGCTCCTCGAAGGTCATGCCCACGGGGCAGTAGCCGCCGTTGTACACATTGTGGCAGGAGGTCTGGTCGGACAGCAGGTCGATGTGGAAGTTCACCTTGTCGGCGTATTCCAGCAGGTCCACGATATTGCCGTGGTAGGCAATGGTGATGGATTCCTTCTTGTCCAGATACTCCTTGGCAGTTGCGAACACGTCAGCCAGGTCGGTCTTCACCACGTCCACCCAGCCCTGGGAATGGCGGGTGATGATCCGGGACATATCCACTTCGGCGAAGATGCCCACGGCGTTGGCGATGTTGGCTGCCTTGGGCTGCGCGCCGGACATGCCGCCAAGACCGGAGGACACGAAGGTGTGGCCCCGGAGGTCATCCATCTCGCCGATGCCTAAGTACTTCCGGCCGGCGTTCAGGATGGTGTTGAAGGTGCCGTGGACGATGCCCTGGGGGCCGATGTACATCCAGCCGCCAGCGGTCATCTGGCCGTAGTTGGCAACGCCCATCTGCTCGGCGATCTCCCAGTCGGCCAGGTTGTCAAACATGCCGATCATCAGGGCGTTGGTGACAATGACCCGGGGAGCATCGGGCTTGGAGGGGAACAGGCCCACAGGATGGCCGGACTCCACCACCAGGGTCTGGTCGCAGGTCAGCTGCTCCAAGTACTTCTTGATCAGCCGGTACTGGAGCCAGTTCTGGCAGACCTGGCCGGTCTCTCCGTAGGTCACCAGCTCGTAGGGATACAGGGCCACTTCAAAGTCCAGGTTGTTGTCGATCATCACCTGGAAGGCCTTGCCCTCCACGCACTTGCCCTTATACTCATCGATGGGCTTGCCGTAGAGGCGGCCCTCAGGACGGAAACGGTAGGCATAGATGCGGCCGTAGGTCTTCAGCTCGTCGAGGAATTCGGGAGCCAGGGTCTCGTGGAGCTCCTCGGGTACATAGCGCAGAGCGTTCTTCAGGGCCACCTTGGTCTGCTCAGGGGTCAGACGGAAGCCCCGGTCGGGCGCCCGGCGGATGCCCTCCTGGAAGGCGGGATACTCAGGCAGGGTGGCGTCCAGCTTGATGGTCATGGCATTGGCAATTTCGTGATTGGATAACATGGTTGTCCTCCTGTAAATCATTTTATGGTGCGGCAGCGCCTAAGGCCCCCTTGCCTAAAGGGGGCTGGCAAAAATCGGTTCGTAGAAGCGATTTTTGACTGGGGGATTTTGTGCCGCTGCGGCGGCACAAAAGCCCTACGGGCGAGAATCCCTCCGGCCCTTCGGGCCACCTCCCTTTAGGCAAGGGAGGCTTTGGTGCAGCGGAAAACGAAAATACTTATCTCAGTTCGCCGCAGACGGCTTCGGCGGCGGCGGAGATTTCATGGCCCTTCACCATTTCCTCGCAGAGGACCATGGGATAGTGCATCACGATATCGGCATCGATGGGCTCCACCTTGGTGCGGATATGGTCGTAAACCGCCTTGGTGGCCGGGGACAGCTTCTCCTCGCCCCGGAGCCACAGAGCCTGGGCGGCGGCGAACAGTTCGATGGCAATGACCTTCTGGGAATTGTCCAGGATCATCTGTGCCTTCCGGGCGGCGGTGGTGCCCATGGACACATGGTCCTCCTGGTTGGCGGAGGAGGGAATGGAGTCCACAGAGGCGGGGTGGGCATAGACCTTGTTCTCGGAGACCATGGAGGCGGCAGCGTACTGGGCGATCATGAAGCCGGAGTTGACGCCGCCCTGGCGGGTCAGGAAGGCAGGCAGGCCGTTGGAAAGAGTGGGGTTCACCATCCGCTCCAGGCGGCGCTCGGAGACATTGGCATACTCAGCCAGGGCGATGCCCAGGAAGTCCATAGCCAGGGCAATGGGCTGGCCGTGGAAATTGCCGCCGGAGATGGCCTCGTCCTCGTCGGGAAAGATGATGGGGTTATCGGTAACTGCGTTGATTTCCCGGGAGATGACGCCATAGACATACTCAATGGCATCCCGGCTGGCGCCGTGGATCTGGGGGGTGCAGCGGATGGCGTAGGCATCCTGGACCTTGTCGGGATTCAGGTCCAGGGCCAGCTGGCTGCCCTCCAGGATCTGCAGCAGGTTGGCGGCGGCGTCCTTCTGGCCCTTGTGGCCCCGAACGTCATGGACCTTGTGGTCGAAGGCCTTCTTGATACCCAGCTGAGCTTCGGTTGTCATGGCGGCGGCGATGTCAGCGGTCTTCATCAGATCCAGGGCGTCCCAAACCACGTTGCAGGCCACGCCCATCATGATCTGGGTGCCGTTGATCAGGGCCAGGCCCTCCTTGGCGGCCAGCTCGATGGTGGGGATACCGGCCTTCTTCATGGCCAGCTTGCCGCTCATGCGGACGCCCTTGTAATAGGCCTCGCCCTCGCCCAGCATCACCAGCACGATATGGCTCAGAGGGGCCAGGTCACCGCTGGCGCCCAGGGAGCCCTTCTCCGGGATCACGGGATGGACACCCTTGTTGAGCATGTTCAGCATGGTCTCGATGGTAGAAAGGCGGATGCCGGAATTACCCTTGCTCAGTGCGTTGCAGCGCAGGAGCATGGCAGCCCGGACCACCTGCTCCGGCAGGGGCTCGCCCATGCCGCAGGCATGGGAAATGATCAGGTTCCGCTGCAATGTGGCAGTCAGCTCCTGGGGGATGTAGACCTTGGAGAACTCGCCGAAGCCGGTGGTCAGGCCGTAGATAACTGCCTTTTCCTTCAGCTTCTGGTCCACGTATTCCCGGGCTTTTTTGACCGCTGCCTTGGATTCCTCAGTCATGGCGACCTTCTCGCCGCCCCGGGCCACCTGGATCACCTGCTCCAAAGTCAGGTCTCTTCCGTTGATATAGATCATGATATTGTATACTCCTTATCGATGGATGTTGTTGGTCATTTTGCTGTAATTTCATTATACCTTCGTTCCCTTTTTTGTCAATCTGATTCATTCGGATTCCTCAGTTTTTTAAATTCTGGGATGGGATATTCTGGAAGAATTCCCCATAACACGTACATTTGTCCATCTTTTGCGGCGTATATCAAAATCCGGCGCCGCCCCATCGGAGCAGCGCCGGATACACAGTATTCTTTTATTTGTCCTCTTCCCGGGCGATACGATAGTCCCCCTCGCCCCGGCGGCAGAAGGCCTGCCAGCGGCCATCCACAAACACGGACACGGGCCGGAGTTCCTCCGGTGCCGGCGGCACGGTGATGGCAATGATCCGGTTCCCCTCCACCTGATGGATGCGCACCTGGTCCTCCCGGAGGATGTTGACGCTGACCCGCTCCGGATCCCGCAGAATGGCCCAGAAATCCTCGATGAGCCACTGGGGGTCCAGCAGGTCCCGGGGCTGCAGGCTCTTGTCCGGCAGCTCCTCCACCCCCAGCAGAATCACGCCGCCCTGGGCGTTGGCAAAGGCGGAATAAGTCTCCCAGATGCTCTCCGGCAAACCTCCCAGAGCCGCCTTGGCCTCCAGACAGGTGTTTTCCCGGTACCCCTGCAGGGCATTCCGTTCCAGCATAGCGCTGCCCCCTTTCTTATTTTTATTATAGCACATTCCCGCCCTCCGTCCACCATTTTCTTTTGAACTTTGTCCCGGAAGCTGTTTTCTTTTCGATTTTTCTATGGTATACTGACATAAATAGGCCCCATTTTATCACAAAGGAGCGTATATCATGAAAACCAGTTACTTTGGTATGAACCACAAGGGCGAAAAAGCCACCATGTACACCTTTGAAAACCAGGACGGCATGGTCATGTCGGTGACCGATTTCGGCGCCACCCTCCATTCCCTGCTGGTCCCCACAAAAGAGGGACTTCTGGACGTGGTCCTGGGCTACGATGACCCCGCCGGCTACGAGGGCCCCAGCGGCACCTTCTTCGGAGCCACCGTGGGCCGGAACGCCAACCGGATCTGCAAGGGCCGCTTTACCCTGGGGGGCAAGACCTATCAGCTGGCCACCAACAACAACGGCAATAACCTCCACAGCGGTCTGGATTTCTGGAGCTTCCGGATCTGGCAGGTGAAAGAGGCAGGCGAAAACAGCATCACCTTTGCCCTCCACAGCCCCGATGGGGACCAGGGCTATCCCGGCGCCCTGGATATGGAGGTGACCTACACCCTGACCCAGGACAATTCCGTCCGGATCCATTATCTGGGTATTCCCCAGGGGGAAACCATCATCAACCTGACCAACCACAGCTACTTTAACTTAAACGGCCACGATTCCGGCGATATCTTAGCCCACACCGCCTGGGTGGACGCCGACGCCTTTACCCGGGCCGACGCAACCTCCATCCCCACCGGCGAAATCACCGGCGTAGCGGGCACTCCCATGGATTTCCGGACCCCCAAGACCGTGGGCCGGGACATTGAGGAAGATTACGAAGCCCTGAACTTCGGTCTGGGCTATGACCACAACTGGTGCCTGAACAACGGCGGCAAATTTGCCAAGGTGGCCTCCCTCACCGGCGACAGAACCGGCCTTTCCCTGGAGGTTTACACGGACCTGCCCGGCGTGCAGGTCTACACCGCCAATTTCCTGGACCGGGAGCCCGGCAAGAACGGCGTCATCTATTGCCGCCGTGCCGGCATCTGCTTCGAGACCCAGAATTATCCCGACGCCATCAACCACCCCAATTTCCCCAGCCCCATTTTCAAGGCAGGGGAAACCTACGAGACCACCACCGAATTCAAGTTCTTCTGATCCCCCGCGCGCATCTCAAATACAGAAAGGATGCCCCTTATGGAAAAGAAAACAGTAGAAAAGCAGATCCACGGCAGAAAGATCACCCATCCCAACGCCCTTTACAATACCTTAGGTCTGGTGTGGAAGCTGTTCGTTTACCCCAAGTACAACGTCCACTACAACTTCAAGACCGACTTCCGGAACATCGACGGTCCCTTCTTCTTCATCAGCAACCATGCCTCCCGCTTAGACTACATATTTGTTGGTGCCCCGCTGCTGCCTCTGCGGATGAACTTTGTGGCAGGCTACAATGAATTCCACCGGTCCCACCTGTCATTGGTATTCAACCTGCTGAAGGTGATCCCCAAGAAGAATTTCACCCCGGATATCTACACCGTCAAGGAGATCAGCCGGGTGATCCGCAGCGGCAAGGGCGTGTGCATCTTCCCGGAGGGCATGAGCTCCATCTCCGGCGCCAACCAGCCCGTGGCTCTGGGCACCGGCAAGCTCTTCAAGCACCACAAGGTGCCGGTGTACTACTCCGTCATCCGGGGCGGTTACCTCACCAGCCCCAAGTATAACCTCCGGGACCGTGCAGGCTATGTGGAGGTGGAATACGACCAGCTGTTCACCGTGGAGGAGCTGGAACAGCTGACCCCCGAGCAGATCGAGGAGAAGATCAACCGGGCCATCTACCACGACGACTACGCCTGGAACAAGATCCACAAGCACCGCTATGATATCGGCGAAAACGGCGCCGAGGACTTAGAAGACCTGCTGTTCTGGTGCCCCCGCTGCGGCCGCCAGCACACCATGGCCACCAAGGGCAACACCATTTTCTGCAAGGAATGCGGCAACGGTGCCACGCTGCTGGACACCTACGAGCTGGTGCCCTTTGACGACAGCTGCGTGATCCCCGAGACCCAGACCGCCTGGTTCAACCTGGAGCGGGAGCTGATCCGCAAGGAAGTGCAGGACGAGAATTTCGTTCTGGAGGAACCGGTGAAGCTGGGCATGCTGCCGGAATACGAGCTGCTTAAAAACCAGGCCACCTCCCAGATCGTGGGCGAAGGCATGCTGCGGCTGGACCGGAGCGGCCTGACCTACACCGGCACCAAGCATGGCGAGCCCTTTACCTTCCACCTAAACAGCAAGACCCTGCCCACCTACGGCATGTGTACGGACCTGAGCCGGTTCTACACCTTCCTGGACGGTGAATTTGTGGAGTTCTACCCGGAGCACCGGGTTGTGGAAAAATTCTTCCTGGCAACGGAGGAGCTGCACCGCTTAAACGGCGGCAAGTGGAAGGCCTTCACCTGGGAAACCGCTCTGAAATAACCCCCAAAAGCGACAAACAGCGCCTGCGAAATTTCGCAGGCGCTGTTTTTTTCAATTTTACTTCAGGCCCAGCTCTTCGGCGCTGACGATGCGGATCTTCCGATCGCCCAGGGCGCCCAGGAACTTGGGTTCATTGGACACGCGCATGACCATGTAGGCCAGGCCATCCTTGTGGGTGAACAGGGAGTACATGTACTCCACGTCGATATGCTCGCTGGCCAGCAGGTTCAGCAGGTCTGCCAGGCCGCCGGGGGCATCGGGAACCTCCACAGCCCACACAGGGGTCATGGAAAGGATATCGCCGTGGGCCAGCAGCACGGAGCTTGCCTTGTGGGCATCGTCCACGATCATACGGGCCAGGCCGTAGTCTGCCGTCTCGGCGATGGACAGGGCCCGGATATCGATGCCGTTTTCTGCCAGCAGATGGGTGATCTCAGCCAGCTGGCCGGTACGGTTCTCCAAAAATACGGAAATCTGATGAATATTCATTTCGTGACCTCCTTAGAACAGCTTGCGCTTGTCGATGACACGGACTGCCTTGCCTTCGCTGCGGGTGATGGACTTGGGTGCCACCAGCTTGACCTTGGCGGAAATACCCAGCATAGCCTTCAGGGCGTTCACCAGGCTCTTCTCGGCCTCGGAAATCTTTGCCAGGGAGTCGGAGAACATAGCGGGGGTCATCTCCACCATGATTTCGAAGGTATCGGTATTGTTGACCCGGTCCACGATGATCTGGTAGTTGGCGCCGTAGCCCTGCTGCATCAGCACGGTCTCAATCTGGCTGGGGAACACGTTGACACCGCGGATGATCAGCATATCATCGCTGCGGCCCATAGGCTTGCTCATCTTCACATGGGTCCGGCCGCAGGAACACTTCTTGCGGCTCAGGACGCAGATGTCTCTGGTGCGGTAACGCAGCAGGGGGAAGGCCTCCTTGTCGATGGCGGTGAACACCAGCTCGCCCTTGCTGCCCTCGGGCAGCACCTCACCGGTATCGGGGTCGATGATCTCGGCGATGAAGTGGTCCTCGTTGATGTGCATGCCGGTCTGCTCGGAGCATTCGAAGGAGACGCCCGGACCGGAGGTCTCGGTGAGACCGTAAATATCATAGGCCTTGATGCCCAGCTTGTTCTCGATGTCGTGGCGCATGTCCTCGGACCAGGCCTCGGCGCCGAAGATACCGGCTTTCAGCTTGATCTGATCCTGAATGCCCCGCTCGTGGATGCTCTCTGCCAGATAAGCGGCGTAGGAGGGGGTGCAGCAGAGGATGGTGGAGCCCAGGTCGGTCATGAACTGCAGCTGCCGGTCGGTGTTGCCGGAGGACATGGGCAGGGTCAGGCAGCCCACCTTGTGGGAGCCGCCGTTGAGGCCGGGACCGCCGGTGAACAGGCCGTAGCCATAGGACACATGGACCACATCCTCCTTGGTGCCGCCTGCGGCCACGATGGCCCGGGCGCAGCAGTCCTCCCACAGGTCGATATCGTGCTGGGTGTAGAAGGCCACAACACGCTTGCCGGTGGTGCCGGAGGTGGACTGGATGCGGACACATTCAGACAGGGGCTTGCCCAGAAGGCCGTAGGGGTAGGCGTCCCGCAGGTCTGCCTTGCTCAGGAAGGGCAGCTTGTACAGGTCATCCACAGACTGGATGTCCTCGGGGGTGACACCCTTCTCCTCCATCTTCTGGCGGTAGTAGGGTACGTTGTCCCAGACGTGGCGCACCTGCTTGAGAAGCTTCTCATTCTGCAGCTGCCGCAGCTGGTCGTAGGGCATGGTTTCGATTTCCGGTTGATAATAGTTGGGCATAGGGTTTTCTCTCCTTCTTAAGCGTTCAGCCCAAGGTTGAATGCCTTTTTGTTCAGTTCCAGGAATTTAGGCGGCACGCTTGCCTCGATGGCGGAGAGCCATTCGTCGGCAGGAATGTCGAAATAGCGGGACAGCCGTCCCATGAGGACAATGTTGACGGCCTTGGAAGAGCCTGCTTCCTCCGCCAGGGCCAGGGCATCGATGGCGTCCACATCCAGACCGGCAGCACGCATCTTCTCCACCAGGTTTTCCGGATACTCCGCCGCGCCGATGATCACGGGCATGGGATTAATCTGCTGCGTGTTGGTAATGATCTTTCCGCCGGGCTTTAAGTAGGAGGTCCACCGGGCGGCTTCCAGCAGTTCGAAGGACACAATGAAGTCCGCCTCGCCCTTGTCGATAATGGGGGAATAGACCTTGTCGCCGAAGCGGACGTAGGTGACCACGCTGCCGCCCCGCTGGCTCATGCCGTGGACCTCGGAGACCTTGATATCATAGCCCTTGTTCAGCAGCAGACGGCCCAGGAGCTTACTTGCCAGCAGACTGCCCTGTCCGCCAACGCCCACGATCATAACATTTTTCGTTTCCATAGTGGTACCTCCTTTATGCCTTCAGAGCGCCGACTTTGCACAGCTGGGCGCAGACGCCGCAGCCGACACAGAGGGTGGGATCGATCTTTGCCTTGCCGCTGACAATGGAGATGGCGGGGCAGCCGATCTTCATGCAGGCCTTGCAGCCGATGCACTTATCCTGTTCCACCGCCAGAGGGGCCTTGTGCTTGACGTACTTAAGCAATGCGCAGGGACGGCGGGAGATGATGACGGAGGGCTCGTTGGCCGCCAGCTCCTCCTTGATGACCTCATCACACTGCTTCAGGTCATAGGGGTCGATGACCCGGACCCGCTTAATGCCCACAGCGTGGCAGAGGGTCTCCAGATCGATCTTGGCGCAGGGGTCGCCCTTTAAGTTAAAGCCGGTGGTGGGGTTCTGCTGGTGGCCGGTCATACCGGTGATGGAGTTGTCCACGATGATCACCGTGGCGTTGCTCTCATTGTAGGCGATGTTCACCAGGCCCGTGATGCCGGAGTGCATGAAGGTGGAGTCGCCGATGACCGCCACGGTCTTGCCGTCCATGGCACCATTCTGGCTCTTGGAGAAGCCATGGAGGCCGGAAACGGAGGCGCCCATGCAGATGACGCTATCCACCGCTGCCAGGGGTGCCACGGCACCCAGGGTGTAGCAGCCGATATCGCCCAGGACGGTGATTTTGTTCTTCTTCAGGGTGTAGAACAGGCCGCGATGGGGGCAGCCTGCGCACATGACAGGGGGTCTGGGGGGAATGGCATCGGCCAGGGCAACGCCCTCTTCCACAGCCTTGGCCAGCTGGGCGGCCACCTTGTTCTGGCTCAGCTCGTCGATACAGGAGAAATTGGACTTGCCCACGCAGGCCAGGCCCAGATCGCGGCAGTGGGCCTCGATGAAGCTGTCCAGCTCCTCCACGATCACCAGGTTCTCCACGGAAGCGGCAAACTCCTGGATCTTCTTTTCGGGCATGGGCCAGATCATGCCCAGCTTCATCACCGGGTAGGTATCGCCCAGCACTTCCTTAACATACTGGTAGGAAGTGGAGGAGGTGATGATGCCCATTTTGTGATCCTTGCCGGGCTCGATGCGGTTGATATCCGCGGTCTCGGCGTACTCGATCAGGGCCTGGGTCCGCTCTTCCACCACAGGATGGCGTTTCTTGGCGTTGCCGGGCATCATGACGTACTTGGGAATATTCTTTTCATATTCCTTGATATGCTCGGTGCGCTCACCGGTCTCCACCACGCTCTGGGAGTGGGAGACTCGGGTACACATCTTCAGCAGCACAGGGGTATCGAATTTCTCAGAAAGGTCGTAGGCCAGCTTGGCAAATTCCAGAGCCTCGGCGGAGTCGGAGGGCTCCAGCATGGGGATTTTTGCGGACCGGGCATAGTGCCGGGAGTCCTGCTCGTTCTGGGAGGAGTGCATGCCCGCGTCGTCTGCCACGCCGATGACCAGACCTGCGTTGACGCCGGTATAGGCAATGGTGAACAGGGGATCGGCGGCCACATTCAGGCCCACGTGCTTCATGCCGCAGAAGCTGCGGCGGCCTGCCAGGGAGGCGCCGAAGGCAGCTTCCAGGGCAACCTTTTCATTGGGTGCCCACTCGGCGTAGACCTCGGGGTATTTGGCAACGGCCTCGGTGATTTCGGTACTGGGGGTGCCGGGATAGCTGGAGACAAAGCTGCAGCCGGCCTCGTATAATCCCCGGGCAACGGCTTCGTTGCCCAGAATCAGCTGTTTCATAGTTATTCCTCCTTGGAAATCGGTTCGCCGATGGCGTCGGTGACGGACACCACCACTTTGGTATCATAGCAGGAGAACACATGGTCAACGTATTCTGCCCTGGGTGCCTTGGTGAAGAGGCTGACCACCGGAACGATGACCAGGCCCGCCAGCATGCAGAACACACCGGCATTGATGGGGCTCTGAAGCAGGGCGGGGAATGCCTGCTTGGCAAAGATGTTGGCCACCATCACCACCGTGGAGAACAGGAAGCTGACCCACACGGAAGCCACCGTGGCCTTCTTCCAGTACAGGCCGTACAGGAAGGGTGCCAGGAAGGCACCTGCCAGGGCGCCCCAGCTCACGCCCATCAGCTGGGCGATGAAGGTGATGTTGGACTTATACTGGATGATGGCAATGACCACGGAAATGCCGATGAACACCGCAATGAGGATGCGGATGATCAGCAGCTGCTTCTTGACGCTCAATTCCTTCACCACGGTGCCCTTGATGAAATCCAGGGTCAGTGTGGAGGAGGAGGCCAGCACCAGAGAGGACAGGGTGGACATGGAGGCCGACAGCACCAGGATCACCACCACGGAGATCAGGAAGGGGGAAAGCTCCGAGAGCATGGTGGGGATGATGGAGTCGTAGCCACCCTGGGCCAGGTCGATCTTGTCAGAGAAGAGCCGTCCGAAGCCGCCCAGGAAGTAGCAGCCGCCGGCCACCACCATGGCAAAGACCGTGGAGATGATCATGCCCTTGTTGATGGCCTTCTCGCTCTTGATGGCGTAGAATTTCTGGACCATCTGGGGCAGGCCCCAGGTGCCCAGGCTGGTCAGCAGCACCACGCCCAGCAGATTTATGGGGTCCGGACCCAGGAAGGAGTTGAATACGCCGGGAGTATCGGATACCGCCGGGTCAGTGACCTTTGCCAGACCTTCCAGAGCCTCCATCAGGCCGCCCTGGGTCTTCAGCACCGCGCCGATCACCGCCACGATACCCACGAGCATGATCATGCCCTGAATAAAATCGTTGATGGCGGTGGCCATATAGCCGCCGGCGATCACATAGATGCCGGTAAGGATGGCCATGGCGATGACGCAGACGGAGTAGTCGATATCAAAGGCCATGCCGAAGAGCCGGCTCAGGCCATTATAGAGGGATGCGGTGTAGGGGATCAGGAAAATAAAGATGATGACGGAGGAAGCCAGCTTCAATGCCTTGCTGTCAAAACGGGCCTCAAAGAACTGGGGCATGGTGGCGCTGTCCAGGTGCTGGGTCATGACTCTTGTGCGCCGTCCCAGCACTGCCCAGGCCATCAGGGAGCCGATGAGGGCGTTGCCGATGCCCGCCCAGGTTGCCGCGATGCCGTACTTCCAGCCGAACTGTCCCGCGTAGCCCACAAAGACCACCGCGGAGAAATAAGATGTACCGTAGGCGAAAGCCGTGAGCCAGGGGCCCACACTTCTGCCGCCCAACACGAAGCCGTCCACATCCGTGGAGTGCTTCCGGCAATAAAATCCGGTGCCCAGCATGATTCCGAAGAATACCACCAGCATACCCAGCTTGATTGCCATATCCATATAAATGCCTTCTTTCGTATTTTGGGATTAACCTGTAATCTGGACCTCCACCAGGCGGCCTGCGCAGTACTTTTCCCGGAGCGCGGGCTTCTCGATCTTGCCGGTGGGATTTCGGGGGACCTTGTCGAAGAAGATCTTCCGGGGGCGCTTGTACCGGGGCATTGCCTTGCAGAATTCGTCGATCTCTGCCTGGGTGCAGCTCTCGCCCTCCTTGATCTCGATGATGGCTGCGGCGATTTCGCCCAGTCTCGGGTCGGGCAGGCCGATGACTGCCACGTCCTTGATCTTGGGGTAAGCACGGAGGAAGTCCTCGATTTGCACCGGGTACAGGTTCTCGCCGCCGGAGATGACCACGTCCTTCTTCCGGTCCACCAGGTAGATGAAGCCGTCCTCATCCACCCGGGCCATATCGCCGGTGAAGAGCCAGCCGTCCTTCAGCACCTCGGCGGTGGCCTCCGGATTCTTGTAGTAGCACTGCATGACGCCGTCGCCCCTGACGATCAGCTCGCCCACATCGCCGGGCTTAACTTCCTTACCCTGCTCGTCCACGATCTTTGCCTGCCAGCCGTAGCCGGGGATGCCGATGGCGCCCACCTTGTGGACATTTTCCACACCCAGGTGGACACAGCCGGGGCCGATGGACTCGGACAGGCCGTAGTTGGTATCGTAGGCATGGTGGGGGAACACCTTCAGCCACCGGCGGATCAGGCTGGGGGGCACCGGCTGGGCGCCCACATGCATCAACCGCCACTGGTCCAGCCGGAACTTGCTCAGGTCCACCCGGCCGTCGTCGATGGCGTCCAGCAGATCCTGGGCCCAGGGCACCAGCAGCCAGACGATGGTGCAGTGCTCTTCCGTCACGGCCCGGAGGATCCACTCGGGCTTCACACCCCGCAGAAGCACCGCCTTGGAGCCGGAGAGAAGGCTGCCGAACCAGTGCATCTTGGCGCCGGTGTGATACAGCGGCGGGATGCACAGGAATACGTCGTTTCTTCCCTGGCCGTGGTGGCTCTGCTCCGTCAGGCAGGCGTGGACCAGGGCCTTGTGGTTGTGCAGAATGGCCTTGGGGAAGCCGGTGGTACCGGAGGAGAAGTAGATGGCCGCGTCATCCGTTTCCGTCAGGGCCACGGGAGGGGCGCTGGAGGAGCAGAAGCCGGTGAGCCGGATGCAGTCCTCGGTGTAGGCAGGACCGTCCTTGCCCACGTAGAAGAGCATCCGCACTGCGGGGATCTGCTTTTCGATGGCATCCATACGGCTGACAAACTCAGGGCCGAACACCAGGACCTCCACATCTGCCAAACCTAAGCAGTACTTGATCTCATCGGAGCTGTAGCGGAAGTTCATGGGAACCACCACGCATCCAGCCTTCAGGACGCCAAAATACAGGGGCAGCCACTCCAGGCAGTTCATCAGAAGCAGAGCAACCTTGGTGCCCTTCTTCAGGCCCCGGCTCAGGAGCAGATTGGCAAACCGGTTGGCCCGGCGGTCAAAGTCCCGCCAGCTGATTTCCCGGCGGTAGGGGGCGTCGGGGCTGGCGCTTTCGATCAGGTTGAATTCCCACCAGGTCAGCGCCTTGTCCCGCTCTTCCGAGGGGCTCAGCTCAACCAGTGCGCTTTCGCCGCCGTAGAGCCGCGCATTTCTTTCCAAAAAATCCGTAATGATCATGTTCTCACCTTTTTTCTCTGTTTTTTGAAACAAAAAAGTCCTCTGCTATCCATAGCAGAGGACAAGAATTTCCTGTGGTACCACCTCAATTTACCCCAAAAGGGGCCTCATGGGATCCTAACAGATCCGCAGGCTGTATCGGGCCCTACCCGTCTTCGCCTACTAATCAACAAGGTTTCAGCGAAGCCACTCCGAAAGGTATTCCACACCGGCGTTCCCACTGCCTCGCAGCAACCGGCAGCTCTCTGGCGGAACGAAATTGGTGTGTACTGATTTTCTTCAACGTGTTGCGTGGATGAAATTTCCTATAGTTTACCACCGCAGTTTATGGAAGTCAATAAAAATTTTGTCATTTTATCGTCTTTCTGCATAAAAAAACCAGTTCGTTTTTGGAAGCAAATCCACACCGCGCAGAAAAATGTCCGCTTCCCTTGCACAGCAGGCGATTTGTGCTATAATATTCGGCAGAAAAGGAGCTGATTACCATGCTGATCGATTTTCATACCCACGCCTTCCCGCCGAAGATCGCCGCAGGGGCTATTTCCGGTCTTTCCCATGCCGCAGGCGGTCTGGAACCCCAGACCGACGGCACCGTTTCTTCCCTGAAAGAGCAGATGGCCGCCGATGGAGTGGACATTTCCGTGGTGCTGTCCATCGCCACCAACCCAAAGCAGCAGACCAATGTGAATAACTTCGCCATCCAGATGAATCAGGAGCCGGGCATCGTGGCCTTCGGCTCCGTCCACCCGGACTCCCCCAGCGCCCTGGAGGAGCTGGAACGGCTGAAAGCCGCCGGGATCCAGGGTGTGAAGCTCCACCCGGAGTACCAGAACTTTTTTGCCGACGAGGAGCGGATGAAGCCCATCTACCGGAAGATCTCGGAGCTTGGTCTGGTCACCGTGTTCCACGCGGGCCAGGATTACGGCTTCGCGCCCCCTTATCACTGCATGCCTCAGGCCCTGCTGGGGGCGAAAAAATGGCTGGACGGGCCGGTGGTGGCTGCCCACTGGGGCGGTCTTGGCTGCGGCGAAGAGGTTCTCAGGACCCTCTGCGGCCAGGATATCTATTTCGACCTGTCCTTCGGCTACGGCACCATGCCCAAAAGCATGGCCCAGGCCATTCTCGATGCCCACGGCCCGGAGCGGCTCCTCTTCGGTTCCGACATGCCCTGGCACCGGCCCCAGTGGGAGCTGCGGCTGCTGAACAGCCTGGACCTGTCCCCTGCCGACCGGGAAGCAATCTGCTTCCGCAACGCGCAAAGGCTTTTGAAGCTGTAAATACGTACTTTCAGGCGCAGTTTTTCGACTTTTTCTTGCCTGATATCAAAAATGTGATATACTGATATAGAAAACAGCACGAAACAGGAGGTACTTTTTATGGCACCGAACAGACCCCGCGGCCGGCAGAAAAATGTCACCGGTGCGGGCAAATCCGTACATCGCCGGGGCTCCGGCCTGGGCACCGGACCCGTAGGCAGCGCAGGCCGGGGACAGGGCGTCACCGGCGGCAGCTTCGGCACTTCCCGCCCCACCAGCCGGGGCACCGTCCGCGGCGGCGGCATGTCCAAGCTCATCGTTCTGCTTCTGATCCTGCTGCTGGGCGGCGGCGGTGGCCTCACCACCCTGCTGGGGGGCTCCGGCGGCGAAAACTACGAGCAGCCCTACCAGCCCCAGTATCAGCCTCAGCAGAACCAGTCCTACCAGGAACAGATGCCCTCTATCGACCTTTCCTCCCTGCTGGGCAATCTTGGCGGCGGCAGCGTCTCCACCGGCTGGACCGGCGCAAACAATCTGGGCTCCCTGGATACCAGCGTAGCCCCCGGCGCCCGGGAAAAGTACACCGAAATTTTAGGCGGCGGCAAGGACGAGATGACCATTCTGGTCTACCTCTGCGGCACCGACCTGGAATCCCGGAGCAAAATGGCAACCATGGATCTGCAGGAGATGCTGGATGCCAAGCTTTCCGACAAGATCAACCTGATCGTCTACACCGGTGGCTGCAGGCAGTGGCAGAACAACGTCCTCAGCAGCCGGACCAATCAGATCTGGCAGGTGAAGGATGACGGTCTTCTGTGTCTGGAGGATGACCTGGGCAGCAAGTCCATGACCGATCCCGATACCCTCTCCGCCTTCATCCGCTGGGGCAAGAAGAATTTCCCCGCCAACCGGATGGGCCTGATCTTCTGGGACCACGGCGGCGGCAGTGTCAGCGGCTACGGCTATGACGAGAAGTTCGCCTCCTCCGGCTCCATGGACCTGGCGGAGATCGATGAGGCCCTCACCTCCGGCGGCGTGAAATTCGACTTCGTTGGCTTCGATGCCTGCCTGATGGCAACCACGGAAACCGCCCTGATGCTGACCCGGCATGCGGACTACCTGATCGCCAGTGAGGAGACGGAGCCCGGCATCGGCTGGTACTACACCGACTGGCTCACCAAGCTCTCCGCCAACACCTCCATGGACACCCTGCAGATCGGCAAGGAGATCATCGACGACTTCGTGGACACCTGCGCCAAGAAGTGTCCCGGCCAGTCCACCACCCTTTCCATCGTGGACCTGGCGGAAGTGGAGCTGACCATTCCCGAAGCCCTCTCCGATTTCTCCGGCTCCACCTGTGATCTGATCCGGAACGAAGAATACGCCCAGGTCTCCAACGCCCGCAGCGGCAGCCGGGAATTCGGCTCCTCCAGCCGCATCGACCAGGTGGACCTGGTCCATCTGGCTAAGAACATGGCTACCTCCGAAGGCGAAGCCCTGGCAGAGGCCCTGCTGGGTGCTGTGAAATACAACCGTACCTCCTCCAACATGACCAACTCCTACGGTCTTTCCATCTACTTCCCCTTCCGGAAGGCATCCATGGTGGATACCGCCGTGGATACCTACGAGCAAATCGGCATGGACGAGGAATACCTGCGCTGCATCCAGGCCTTCGCCAGCATGGAGGTCAGCGGCCAGGCCGCTTCCGGCGGCACCCAGTCCCCCCTGCCCTCCCTGATGGACCTGATGGGCACCGGCTCCAACGGCAATGCCCAGATGATCCAGGAGCTTCTGGGTGCCTTCCTGGGCGGCGATGTCAGCGGCATTTCCGGCCTGATGGAAGGAAACACCAACTTCCTGGATGGCCGGGTCCTTGACCAGGACCAGATGCTCTCCTACCTGACCGAGAACGCCTTCGACGGCAGCGCCCTTGTCTGGGACGCCTATGGCCGCATTTCCCTGCCGGAAAGCCAGTGGGCCCTGGTCCAGACCCTCCACGCCAATATGTTCTACGACGACGGCACCGGCTATATCGATCTGGGCATGGACACGGTCTACGACTTTGACCAATACGGCAATCTGCTGGCCCCCGCCGAGGTCACCTGGCTGGCTGTGAACCAGCAGCCCGTGGCCTACTATCACGAATCCACGGTGGACGACGGTACCCATTACAGCATCACCGGCCGGATCCCCGTCCTCTATAACGGTGAGCGGGCAGAGCTGGTGGTGGAGTTCACCGACGCTGATCCCTACGGCTCCGTTGTGGGCGTCCGCCGGGTCTACCATGAGGGTGAGACCCAGACCGTCGCCAAAACCATGGACACCGTTCAGGTCGGCGACGTCATCGACTTTGTCTGTGACTACTACAGCTACGATGGGGAATACCTGGACAGCTATATGCTGGGCGAGCAGCTGATCGTGGACGGCGAGCTGACCATCAGCGACGTGTACATCGATGCCGATGCCGCACGGCTGACCTACCTGTTCACGGATATCTACAACCAGCAGTACTGGTCCGCCCCGGCCCCCTGATCTTCGTTCCATAATAAAAATTGCCACCCGATCGGGTGGCAATTTTTATTGTCTTATTCCAGAAGCCCCTCGTAGCGGACAGAGGTAACGATTCCATCCGTCAGGAGAATCACCAGACGGCTGCATCCCTGGATCCGCACGCAGTTTCCCGCATCGTTCAAAGCCTCCTGACCATAGGCCTGCTCCACCTGGGCCTGGGTGCTGCCGATGCGGATGCCTTCGGCGGTAGAAACCGTGTCATCGGCGAACCAGAGGGTGTAGATACAGTCCCTATCCTCCATCGGGTAGGTGGTCAGGAAGAAAGGACCGTAATAGTAGGTTTTATCCAGGCCCTCAAAAGCGCAGCTTGCTTCCTCCGTATAGCTTTTGGGTTCGCCCAGGGCTTCGATCACCGGTGCCGCATCCCCATGGAGGGTGATTTCCACGCCGCTATAAGTAAATGTAAAATTCTCCTGGGTTTCCGGCCCTTCCGGGGCGCCGCAGCCGGCCAGGCACAGCAGGAGCAGCAGAAGTAACAGTATTCGTTTCATGGTTGTGTCTCCTTTTTCTCAGATTCATAGCGCAGGACCTTTTCTGCCCAGATTTCCGCCAGCCCTTCCTGGTCCCGGCGGTCCGGCACACCGCATTGGCCAGACAATATCTTACCAAGCCAGCGTGACACCTTTTCCGCACCCCAGACATTCAGGTGCAGTCCCGCGTCATAGGTGTCCCGGCTCCAGTCGATGCCGATTTCTTTCTGACAGGTCAGCATATTGATGTACAGCAGGTCGTTTTTCCCGGCATACTCCGCAATTTGTTCCTCCCATTCCGGCCACCAGACCGGGGACAGGGAGGGTGCCTTGATCAGTACCAATTGGGTTCCGTATTCAGCGCAAAGACTAACCATCTTATCCAGATAGTGCCAGCTATTTTCCCCGAATTGATAATCCGCCAGCGGCGGCTCGGCGTAGGCATCGGTATAGGGCTTCACCCCGGTCTGCATCAGATAGCCGTTGTGGGAGACCCTATCCCGATGGAACCAATATGAAAAATCCTCATTAGTCAGCTGGCTCCACCGGTCGTGGTAGCGCAGAATGGGAACCAGGTAGGTGGCCATCGCCTCCCACTGCCGTTCCTCCTCCGTCATGGAAGCCAGAATGGCATTCCATTTGGAGGATGACCACCTCATGGTATCCAGGGTCATCCGGTTGTAGGCCTCCCGCCGGGACTGACTTCCGGTACTTTGGGGAGTGTCGTACTTCATGGACAGCACATTGAACACCACCACCTCCGGCGTTTCATATTGGAAGGTCTCCTCCAGCAGATAGTACGACTGCCAGATCATCTGCTGGGCGCTGCCCCGGATGTGGGAAGTAATGCCGTATTCCTGCCACAGGGTAATGGGGGAAAAGTTTTCGTACACCTCGCAGTCGCCGATGAAGATCACATCGTGATTCCCGGCCTCCGGGTAGTATTCCCCAGTCAGAGCCCCCTCCGGGGACTGTTCCATGTACTTGGGCACCAGCAGCATTTGCAGCAGGTACAGGCTCCCCAGGCAGAGGGCCCAGAATGTGCATTTTTTCATGGCAGCTCCTAAAATTGGTTATAGATAAAGTTCCCGGGCTCATAGCCGATGCCGTAATTGCCCATCAGCAGAACCGTCAGAAACAGCAAAAACATGAGTATGTATCGCAGCCGGGTATGCTCCCAAAGAAGCTCCCGGATACTGCCCTTTCGTTCCTGAAGCAGGCTGACGGCGAACAGCAGCATACAGCCCAGGAACAGAATGCCATAATCCAGTCCGGTAAGCCCCAGGTCTGAAAACGGAACATACCAGGATGTAAACAGGCTACCCAGCCGCCGGAAATATTCCCCCACATCGGGGAACAGATCCACAATGCGGATCAGATTCATAAGGAAGAAGGTCCGCAGCATCTCAAAGCCGCCGTACCAGCCCTTTTCCCTCAGGTGAAACCGGCTGTGGAATTTTTCGTACAGGGGCGTCAGTTCCCCGGATATCACGATCACGCCGCAGTTCAGCAGGCCCCACAGCAGGAAATTGGGGGTGACGCCGTGCCAGATACCGGTGCAGCACCAGGTGGCCAGGGAGGCCGCGTACACCGGCAGCCGCTTGCCGAATTTAGGCCATCTGCGCCGGGCGGCTTTGCTGAGCTTTCGCAGAGGGGCACTGACGGAGACAGGGTAGAAAATGTAGTCCTTCATCCACGCTCCCAGGGTGATATGCCACCGCCGCCAGTATTCGGCGGTGTTTTTGGAGAAGAACGGACGGACGAAGTTTTCCGGCAGACGGATTCCCAGGGTCTCCGAGACGCCGATGGCGATGTCGATGCCGCCGGTGAAGTCGCCGTAGATCTGAATGGCGTAAAACACCGTCAGCACCAGAAAGGACAGTCCCGTATGCTCCGGCCCTCGCAGGGCCGCCACCGCCGGGGCGATCCGGTCGGCGATGACCAGCTTCTTGAAATAGCCCCAGAGGATCCGCTGCAATCCGAAGGATATCTGCTCTTCGTTCCGGGGATGGGACGCCAGAAGCCGGGGACCCAGCTCCGAAAACCTGCTGATGGGGCCCTGGATCAACTGGGGAAAGTAGGAAACAAACAGCAGCAGCTTTGCCGGATTCCCCTCCGCCCTTTGGCTGCCCCGGTATACATCCAGCACATAGCCCATGGACTGGAACATGTAAAACGAGATGCCCATGGGCAGCAGCAGGTCTTCAAAGGTCAACCGGAGCTTGCACACCCCCAGCAGGCCGAAATTCAGGCCAAGACAGAGCAGCAGCCAGCCCCGGTTCCTGAGCTTCGCGGTCTTTCTGTCAAATACCCTCTGATTGCGTTCCATCAGCCGGGTGGCGGCATAGGTGGACGTGGCGGTCAGCAGCATGTACACAAGGTTCTGCCAGCCGCTTCCCAGATAGAACAGCAGGCTCCCCGCCAGCAGAAATACCCATTGTACCCGCCCCGGAACGGTGTAGTACACCACCAGCAGCGCCGCCAGAAAAATAAGAAACGAGTAGGATGCAAAGGCCATCTTATGCGTCTTCCAGCCGCCGGATCAAGTCATACAGCGCCCGGGCAGAATTGAAGTTCTCCGCTGTCAGCGCCTCTGCCGGGATCTGGACACCAAAATTGTCGTCGATCTCCGCCACAAGGGTCACAATGTCAAAGGAATCCAGAATGCCGCCGTCTATGAGGACCTCTTCGGTTTCAAAATTCACGTCGGGATTGATTTCCCGGAGAATGGCAAGCAGTTTTTCCATGTTAATGTCTCCTTTATTGCGTAAATATATCTTTGCAGGGCGGGGTCATGACCCTGCCGATCAGGTAACGAGACTGCCCTGATAAAAATGAAGCAAAATCCAGACTTTCAGCAAAAACCCGCCATGCAGTCAAATTGGTGCGTCGGCGGGCTCATGAGCCCGCCCTACAAATCGGTGCTGCCGCAAAGGGTCCTTCATCTGTATTTCAGCGCATTTCTGTCAATCTTCCCGTTGGGGGTCAGGGGCAGAGCATCCAGCCGGGTCAGCTTCTGGGGCAGCATGTACCGGGGCAGCCTGTCTTTCAGCTGCTGCCGCAGATCCTCCGCTTTTCCGGTATAGTACAGGGTGATCCGCTGCTTTTCCTCATCGTAGACGCAGCAGCAGCCGCCCACGCCGGGGCAGGCGTTGGCCGCGGCCTCGATCTCCCCCAGTTCGATCCGGTGGCCCATATGCTTGATCTGGTGGTCCTTCCGGGTTATGAATACCAACTCGCCCCGGTCATTGTATCTTCCTATATCGCCGGTCCTGTAAATCAGCTCCGGGTAATGGGGATTCAGAGGATTCTGTACGAACACCGCCGCCGTCCGGTCCGGATCCGCGAAATAGCCATGGGTCAGCCGGGTACCACGGATGCAGATCTCCCCCTTTTCCCCGGGCTTGGAAACCCGGTTATTCTCATCCAAAAGAATGATTTCCGTATTGGGGAAAGGCCTGCCAACAGGCAGCGCTTCCTCCTCCCCGAATTCCCGGTCAACCTCATAATAGCAGCAGATTCCGGTGGTCTCCGTGGGGCCGTAGAGGTTGATAAACCGGGTATTGGGCAGCGCCGTCCGCCAGAGCTTCAGCTGCCGGATGGGAAATACCTCGCTGGCAAAGGCGATGGTCCGCAGATATTGGGGCGTTACCTTCTCAAAGGTGCCGAAGGAGGAAATAAACGTCAGGGCTGACACCACCCAGCAGAGGGTATTGATCCTCCGCTGGTTCAGATATTCCACCAGCTTCACCGGTTGCAGAAACAGCTTCCGGCTGATCAGGCAGGTGGAGGCGCCGTATTTCAGGGTGGGGATGATCTCCTTCAGGCAGGCGTCGAAATACAGGGGCGTCTGATTACCGAAGACGGTATTTTCGTCAAATTTCATTACATCACACAGGTTCTCAACGTAGTCGATCACCGCCCGGTGGCAGCCCACCACACCCTTGGGCACCCCGGTGGAGCCGGAGGTAAAGACAATGTAGGCAGGATCCGTGTCGATCTGCTTTGCCCGGACAATATTCAGCGCCGTCTGGTCAATGGGGCCGGAGGCTATCTCCCCATAGGCATACAGCGTCCCCAGACCGGAGATCTGTCGGGCCAGGGAATCGGTGGTTTCGTCACAGATGCAGGCTGCCGGGTGCAACTTTTCCAGGATCTTCTCGATCCGGTACCGGGGCATCTCCCCATCCAGGGGCACATAATAGCAGCCGCTGTAGAGGACACCCAGAAAGGCGGCAACGGTCCGGGGGCTTTTTTCCATGAACACCGCCACGGGCTGCCGCTTCGCCCCCTGCCGGATCAGCCGGGAGCCGATGGCCCTGGCGGCATCGAAGAGCTGCCGGAAGGTCAGTGCCCCGTTCTCATCATAAAACGCGGTTTTATCCGGCACACGCTGTACAGTCTGTTCCAGATATTCCAGGATGTTTCGCTGCACTTATCTTCCCTCCAATCAGATTCTCGTATTCCCGCCGGAGCTTTTTGCCGCTGCGCAGCACCGCCTCCCGGGCCAGGACCTCCATAATATCCAGGAATCCCCCGCCGATGGCCTCATCCCGCTTGATCAGCGACAGCTCTGTGCAGCCGAGAATGATGATCTCCGCGCCGCAGCTGCGCAGCTCCCGGACCACCCTTTGGAAGCGGTCCATTTCCGCTTTTTTCCCGGCCTTCACATTTTCATAGATCAGATGCATCACGTCCGCCTGCCGCTCTTCCGAGGGCAGCACCGAAATGATTCCGGCATAGTCCAGCTCCCGGCTCAGAAGTCCCGAACGGACGGTTCCCTCGGTGGCCATGATGCCCACTTTTTTGATGCCCGCGGACCGCAGCAGCGCCACCGTTTCCGCCACACCGTTGAGGATGGGCACCTCCAGGGCACTCTGCAGCTCCCGGTGAAAATAATGGGCGGTGACGCAGGGAATGGCAATGCAGCTCACCTTCTGCCGCTCCAGCGCCCGGCCCACGCTGAGAAGCCCCGGCAAGGGGCTTCTCAGATTGCTGCCCAGAATATAGCCGGTTCGGTCCGGGATGGAGGGAAAATTGTACACGATCATATCCACATTCTCCTGATCGGTTTTCGCGTCGGTCATGGCAATGACCAGCTCCATGAAATGGGCGGTGGCACTGGGGCCCAGGCCGCCGATCACCCCCAACACATTCTTTTTCATAGGTCTTCCTCCGGTGTAGCGGGATACAGGGCATCATCCCGGTTGTGGCTTCCCTTGTGTTCCTCAGAGTAGGCATCCAGGAAAGCGTCCGTCACCAGACAGAAATCGTCGCCGCTGCCGTACCGGGGCGTGGCGTCAAAGTGGTAGTAATGTTCGCCCCCATCGATGCTCACCAGACTCCAGAAGTGGTCGCTGTCATCGTCAAAATTGCGGACCTTCTGCACGTCGATATTGGGAATGCCCAGCCGTTCCAGCATCAGCTTGGTGGCCGCGAAGAAGCCAAAGCAGTCCCCCTCCCCGGACCGGATCACGTTGTAGGCGGTCTGCCGCCAGTCGGCCCGGTCTGAATGGCCCGCGTAGCGGATATCCGTTCTGGCCCAGGTGTAAATGGCCTCCACCCGGTCCCGGGTATCGGCGGTGCCCACCAGCAGGATCTCCAGCAGCTCGTCCGCCAGGGCGTAAATGGCATCCAGATCCACATAGCCCGGTTCTTTCGGCAGCACTGTGATATTGGCGTAGGCGGTGGACAGATTGCCGGAATCGTCGGAGGCGGTGTAGGTGACGGTGTAGGTGCCGGGCTTGGTCAGGTCTACCTCCCGGCTGTCCACCGTCAGCTCCGGCGCCGGGTCCATGTCATCGGCGGCGGTAACGCCGCTTAAGTAGCTGACGGGGTCCCCAACATAGATGAGCTTATCCGTCAGGCCGAAGATCTGGGGCGGCTGGGAGTCCCGGGGCCCGGTAGTGACTGTCACCGGGGGCTCCGTGGTCAGGGCCAGCACCTTGTTCAGGGACGGGTCCCGGGCCAGGGCGAAGCCCATGCCGATCAGGATAAGAATCAGGATCACGCCGGTGGCCACCCCCACAGGCTCCGAATTCCGCCGGCGCTTCTTCGAATATACAGGCTTATACATAAAAAACACCCTTTCTCTATGCTCTGTTCATGGGAACAGTATAGAGAAAGGGTGCATCAACTTTTGATGCTTCCGTGCATCAAAGCTGCATCAATTTGGTTGCGAATGGTAACGAAAACCGAACCAGGCCATCACCAGGCAGTAGGCCGGAATGACCACAAGCAGGGCGTTGGGCAGCCACTTGAGGCCCGGTGTCACGGAGAAAATACACAGCACCGGGAACAGGGCGGCAGGAGCGGTGCTGTTGCCTGCCCAGCGGTCCCAGTAGAGAAACTCTTCAAAGTTATCCGTCCTTTCCGCCACCCAGCGGTGCCAGTACCGGCGGCGGTTCCGGGTTTTCCGGCTCAGAATGGAGTGGTAATAACCGTAGGCCTTGTCCCGGGGGATGCCGGAAACGTCAATGGCCTTGTCCAGCAGCCATTTACAGCTGGCTACATTGACCCAGATCAACATGAGATCCAGCAGGATCAGGGCAACGGCCCCCGCCGGGATCAGTCCGAAGCCGATAAGGGCCATGACCAGCGCCAGCGCGGCATAGGCCGGTGCCAGATTCAGAAGATAGCGTTTCGTCTGTTGGTTCAAGGTTCATCCTCCCTCATACGATCGGCGTGGCCACATAGAATCCGTAGCGGTGCACATACAGGTCCAGATTCGCATGACCGTAGACCGGATCCTCCAGCCGGTAGCGCTGCGCCACCGTATCGTCGCCAATGTACCTGTTTTCCAGGTCATCGGTGGCGAACTGTTCGTAATCCTCTACCGCCAGGCCCGCAAAGTAGACCTCCGCCAGCCGGGACAGGGAACCGGACAAATCCGTTTCTCCCCAGTATTCGTAATTGAAGTTCAGCCGCAGCAGCGTTCCCGTGGCGTCGTCGATATCGACGCTCACATTCAGAACCCCTTCTTCATCGCTCAGTATCATCACCGCCCAGACCAGTCCCGCCAAATCGGCCGTCTCTGCGGTCCGGATCAGCAGGGGCCGGGCAACAACCTGCCATACCGTAAACTCCGGGATCAGTCCCGCCTCCAGGTAGGGTTCCAAGGCATCCACTGCCGCCTGCTCCGCCTCTTCCACGGTCATCTTCGCCATGGCCTCCGGCACTTCCAGAACTCCCTCCATCCGGCCGAGCAGCGAGAGCTTTCCCAGCAGGGGCATATCCTGCTGAATTTCCAGCCGCACCTGGGCAGATTCCTCATACAGGACCGCATTCTCCCTCCGGCGGTCCTGAAACCAGCCGGTGAGCCGGGGCAGGAACGCCATCAGGCAGATGCAGAGCAGGGTCAGGGCCAGGATCAGGCTTTTCTTCATTTTTCCCATTGCACGCCCTCCTGAGACCCGGAGAAGGAGATGTAGAAGCCCCCGGGCTTTACCGTAAAGCTGACGGTGACCAGACCGTACTGGATTTCCTGCAGGTGATAATGCACAGCCATGGAGTCCTTCTCCTTGTTTTCCTCCGTTCGGACCTCCAGGGATTGCACATAGTCGGAGGTCATGCCCAGCCCCAGCCGCTCAAAATAGGTATTTGTCCATCCCTCAAAAATATCGCGCTGTTCCTCAGCCGGATACAGGGTCTCATGGGCATAGTAGTCGATCTTGAGAATTGCGCCGGTGGTATCGTCCACATGGAGGAACAGGTTGTGATAGGGCTCCTTGCTGGCATAATCCACCACCCAGAGGATGGCGTAATTATCCGAATCCTCCGGATCCATGGCCAGATGGGGCTCCGCGGTCCGCTGGGTGTAGTCAAACCACTGGAAGAAATCATATTCTCCCATCTGTTCCTCCACAGCGGCGAAAACCTGATCTTTCGTCATAGTGGCTTCCCGGTTTGTCACCGGGATCAGGTGCATATTCCGTTCCAGCGCCAATCTTTGGAACATCCGCCCCGGGTCCATCTCCTCCCGGGTGCCCAGCTGCAGCTCGATCTGGCCGATGGGGGCCGAATCAGGCTTTTCCAGGGTCAGCAGGTCCATGAATCCGCTCACAATCCCCGGCAGGCAGGCCACGATCAGCAAAACCGCAGCGGTCAGCACCAGGATGGCGCCGGTTTTCCTATGCTTCATCCCGTCCCCCTGCCTTTCCGTAGAGGGTCACGATGACCCGGGTGCCCTTACCGGGCTCACTGGCAAAGCGGATGGCGCCGTTGTGCAGCTCCACGATCTGCTTGCACAGGGCCAGGCCCAGGCCGGCGCCGCCCTGGCTCCGGGACCGGGCCTTGTCCACCCGGTAGAAGGCCTCGGTAATGCGGCTCAGCTGATCCGCCTCCATGCCCCGGCCGTTGTCCACCACCTGGAACTCGCAGCCCCCGGGGATGGCCGTGGCCTTCACGGCAATGATGCCCTCGCCGTCCATGGCCTTGGAGGCGTTGTCGATGAGATTGTACAGCAGGGATTTGACCAGGTCGGGCTCCAAAACCACCTTCTGCCGGTCCGCCTTGCAGACCAGGCGCACATTGCGCTCCTTCATCACGGGGCCCATGGCCCGCTGGATCTCCGCCATGTAGGCATTCAGGCTCACCCGCTTCAGGGCCAGGCCGTCCTTTTTCAGCAGCAGAAGATCCAGCAGCTTGAAGGAAAGCCGCTCTAAGCGCCGGGATTCGGAATGGATGTAGTCCGCGGCCATCATCCGGGTATTCTCGTCCAGGTTACCCTGGCGCAGAAGATCGGAAAAGCCGATGATGGAGGTCATGGGGGTCTTTAATTCATGGGCAAAGGCACCCATGAAGCTCTCCTGCCGCTGCATTTCCGATTCCAGTTTGGTGATGTTCTCCTGCATCTTATCCGCCATGGAGTCCAGGTCCCGGGACAGCTGGCCGAATTCGTCCTGGTCCGTCAGCCGGGACCGCTTGTTCAAATCGCCGCCGGCGATCTGCCGGACGGTCCGGGTCAGCCGGTGGAGCCGCAGGGTCATGGCAAAGGACAGCAGCGCCGCCGACAGAATGCCGAAGAGCACCACAATGACGTAAATGATCAGGTACAGCTTCTGCTGGGCCGCCCGGGTCTCATAGACCGTGGACAGGTCAAACCGGGCAGTCAGCTCCATGGTCTCGTCCCCTGCGGCAATGAGGCTCTTCACCAGCAGTCCGTGGCCCATGTCATCCGCCACCGGGGCGTAGCTGCACTGCCCCTGCTCCGGGGCAGGCAGGGAAAAGGCCTCCTCCGTCAGGTCTCCATCCCGGTAGATCAACTGCTCCGCCGAAACCAGCGTCAGGGCCTGCCAGAGGGCGGAATTCTGTTCCCGCATCTGGCTCAGGGCACCGCCCAGGCTGTCATAATCCGTCTGCTCACCCAGGGAATTGAGAAGAAACAGGGTGTTCTGCACCGTCTCAAAGGAATGGAGGGCCGCCTGGGTCTCCTTTTCCAACGTCGAATTGAAGGAGGTGGTGATCATCAGGGTGCCGCCGATGCCAAAGCTCAGGGCGATCAGCAGAGAGATGGTGATGGTCAGCTTCAGACGATAGCTCATAGCCTATCCCTCCAGACGGTAGCCCATGCCGTAGACCGGTCGGATCTTATCGTCCCAGCCTACCTTCTTTTTCATACGTTGGATATGCAGCTCCACGGTGCGGGTATTTTCCGGATATTCGCCGCCCCAGACCCGTTCGTAGATGGTCATTTTGGACAGCACCACGCCCACATTCTGGGCAAAGAGCAGCAGAAGCTCATATTCCTTCCGGGTCAGGGGTATCTCCTCCCCGTCCTTCAGCACCTGCATGGACAAGGTGTTGATCTCCAGCCCGCCCACCTGTAAGGATGTCTGGAGCTTTCCATGGCGGCGCAGCACACCGTCCACCCGGGCCAGCAGCTCCAGCACATCAAAGGGCTTGACCATGTAGTCCTCGGCTCCCATCCGCAAACCTCTAACCCGATCGGCTACAGCGTTCTTCGCCGTCAGGAAGATCACCGGGATGCCGGTGGCGCGGATATAATCCATCAGTTCAAAACCATCAATACCCGGCAGCATGATGTCCAGCAATATCAGGTCAAAGGTCTCTTTTTCAATCAGATTGGCAGCTTCGATGCCATCGTAAGCGCAGACGCAGCTGTAGCCCGCCCGGGCCAGGCTCAGCCGGAGCAGCTCGGCAATGGGCTTTTCGTCGTCTACAGCAAGAATTCGGATCATCTTTCTCTACCTCCTCAGGTATGTCCAGATTATACCATAACTGCATCACAATTGCATCAATTATCCTTCGCAGATTTCCCGCCGCTCTCTCGGGAACAAATATTGAAAAAAGACGGACAAAAGATGAAAATTGGCAGCATCGTGTTGCAAAACAACGGACGCATTTGCTATTCTATCAATAAGAAGCGAAAGGGGGAGCATCTGTGGAAAAGATGACCTTAACACTGAAAAATATCTATATGATGCTGATGAACGATGACTTCCCGATCTATTCAGAAAGCGTCATTGGCAGAAACGAGCGCAAGGGCCATACCATGCTCAAGTTCTGGAGAAGATGTATCGCGGAGGATTTCCGGAGTCTGCCCTGCGGAAAAATGATCTGGAGAGACAACGGTAAACGCAACCGCTATACCTCCTATCTTTGCAACCGCAGTGCGGAAATCAAGACTTACGCGGAATACGCGGCCGAAATCTCTTCACAGGTGTGTCCTGCTTCGCTGCTGAATCAGATCGAGATATTCTCCCGGTTCCTGTCGGAGGGAAAATACAAGCATGATGTCCTTTTGCGAAGAATCCATGAGCTGATCCGCCTGACAGAAGCGGAGGATACCCGGCTGTCTCCGGAGATTTCCGGTCAGATCCGGGAAACGGCTGCATGGCAGCCTGCCAGTGTACAGAGCAAATTATTCCTGGCCGCCTACCTGCTGACGCTGCTGATGCTTTATGCGGCAGCAGGCGAAGCGATGGATGATCCGGCAATGGCGGTGCTCCGGGAGGAAGAATACGCCATTGGTCGAATGTGGGAGGAATATATTCATCCCCAGAAAAAGGGTGCTGAGGTATCCTTCCTGACTATTCATTCCGGACTGCTGCAGGATAACATTCTGCCGAAACATCAGTTTTTCGGTCGGCAGGAGGAACTGTTCAATCTGCTGGAAATCGCGTCCTCAGGTCGCAAGTGCCTGATCCAGGGCATCGGCGGCATCGGCAAAACGGAGCTGCTTCGGCAGCTGATCCGGATCTGTGAAGAGCAAAAAGCTGTCGATCAGATTGCAGCGGTCACCTTTGAAGGGGATGTCATTGAAAGCTTCGCCCGGTGTTTCCCCGGTTTTCTGTGGCAGGATCCGGAAAGCGGCTTCCATACTCTGCTGTACCAGCTGGAGAAGGAAAGCAAAACGGGAAAGGTTCTTCTGCTGATTGACAACTACGTGAGTACGCCGGAATCAGACGCGCATATCCGGCAGTTGGGCAGCTTGGCCTGCGGTATCATTGTCACAACCCGGCGGGCAGATATCGCCGGCTTTGAATCCTATACACTGGATGCACCCACTCCGGCCACTGCGTCTCTGATCTTCCGGGACAACTACAGCCATCCGCTGAGTTTGGAGGATCAGAGGTTCCTTACCCGGATGCTGTCCGCCGAAGATCTGTGCCATCCGCTGATCCTGCGGCTTATGGCACGGGCAGCCTGGAGCAGGGGCTGGTCTGTACAGGAACTGAACGCACAGCTTGAGAAAAAGGATACACTTGCATGGCAGGAAGATACCAGAACGGTTCGCCTGAGCCAAATTCTGCGCCAGCTGTATTCCTATATTGATATCCCGGAGGACTCTCACTCCATCGCGGAACTGTTCACGCTTCTCCCCCGGGACAGCTACCCCCTGGATTTGCTGATCAAATGGTTCCCGGATGTATGTGACTGCGGATCTGCCGGTAAACTGGAAGCGCTGACAGAAGGAGGCTGGCTTGACAGGGATACCGTCGGCTACTCGATGCATCCGCTGATCGCCCAGTGCCTGCGCCGGACGGTCATCACAGAGGATCGGCTGCTGCCCATGACCCGGCACCTGAGCGCCTGCTTTGGATCTTACGGCATTCGGGAAGAAGCGGTGCCCGAAAACCCCGAATATCTGAAAATCTGCAACGTCATTAAACGCATTTCCGCGTTTCTCTCCGGCAATATCAGCAGGGAATGGCTGACCACCCTGGCCGGGGCGTTGGGCAGTATCGATGCCACGCCACAGGCCAAGAAAGACGGCAGCCAGCTTCTGCGTCAGATGGAAAAACGATGCAGGGATATGGATGACACCTGCACAATCCAATGCCTGATCACCCGGTGCCGCTGGCTGAGCGCATGTGAAGAGGATTATTCCGGCGCCTATTCCCGCCAGAAGGCCAACCGAACCATTCCCGAACCGCTGTTTCTGGATCTTTGCCTCTACGGCGGCTATTGCGCCGTGTATCAGCATGGCAGCCATTCTCTGGCAGAGATGCTTCTGCGGGAAGTCCTGGAGCATTCCGCCGATTCCCGGCAGCTTGCTTCCGCCTATTCCGTTCTGATCGACTGCGTATCCTACCAGGGAAAGCGGGAGGAGGCCCTTCTCCTCAGCGAAAAAGCCGTCTCCCTGGCACGCGGCCATGAGGAAATCGGAGAAATTCTGACCTGTGGTCTGCTGTCCAGACTTCTTCAGTGCTACAGCATTCTGGGCAGAATGGATCAGGCCGGCCGGCTGGCACCGGAGCTGACATACAAGCTTTCCCAGGCCCGAACAACCCTGGGCAAATACCATCTTCTGACCGGCCTGACCTCCTGGTCGCTGAACGCGGGACTGCTGGAAAACGCCCTGGACTATGCCACCCGGAATCTGGACATCGTGGATCAGCTCCGGGGCAGGACCATGGACTACTACGCCGCAAACGGGGACATTGCCCTGATTTTGCAGCGGATGAACCGGTTCGGGGAAGCCGCTGATCGCTATGAGCAGACCCTTTCCTTTGCCCGGCAGGCGGAAAACGGATTCTGGATCCAGAACACCTGCAACAACCTGTCGGTGGTCTGGCTGGAAACCGGCCAGCCGGAAAAGGCCCTGGTCTGTCTGGACGAGGCACTGATTTATGCCCGGCCCATGGGCGGTCTGGCTCTGGGAGCGGTCCTGCGCAACCGGGCCCGTGCCTTCGGCATGCTTGGCATCGCCCAGCAGGAATACGCCTGCTTACAGGAAGCCTGTCCCCTGCTGGAGGCGGCCTACGGACTGGAGCATCCCCGGACGGCTGCGGCACAGGAGCGGCTCAGGGAACTGAATAAAATCTTGAATATGCCTTGATTACGGAAGGAGCGTTTACTATGATCAAATTCTACACACCCAAGGAATGGCATTCCCTGTTTGATTGTCCCAGCCTGATCATCGATAATTGGGGGAAAATCTGGGCAGCGGATCAATACTACATGGTTTTGTCCGGCGAGCCCTGCGGCAGGATCGACTATCAGGGTGGAAAAATCTACGGCAAGGACCTGGGCTACGGAATGTTTGCGGAGCCCATTGCCTACCTGGAAACGAAAAACGGTGTAACCCGGATTATGGACGCGAAAAAGGGTCTTTTCAGTTCCCCCATGCTTTACATCCAGGATGAAAAGGTATATACGCCGGAGCAATGGACAAGCTTATTCGACGCACCGGGCGGATACATCAAAAATGAAAATCCCTCTGATAGCACGCCATCCGGAAAATCTTCCGGCAGCACCGCTTCCGGGAAATCCTCCGGCGGCTCCGCCCGAAGCGGATTCTCACTTGGCGGAGAACTGGGCCTTCTGGCAGGTATTGCGCTGTTTCTGCTCATCGGCAACGGCGTAGAAGCGATGTTCGAGACACCCATCTGGCTGGTGCTGGCCGGTGTGGTCCTTGCCACAGTACTCATCCTCCGCAAGGTATCCGGCGGGCCGGAGATCGTCCGGTTACGGCTGTCCAGTCTCAGCAAGGGTATGGACCCGGCGAAGCTCTCCCTGTGTAAGCTCAACGCCGCCATCTGCGCCGGACTGCTGTTTGCGGCACTGCCTGTTACCATGGCCCTGTGCATTGCCCGTGTTTTTGGCACGATCCATTTCGGACTGGCACCTTCCCTGGGGTTCATGCTGTTTGCCGTCATGGGCGCCCTGTATTGGCTGGAGTATCTGGTTTTCCGCAACGCCATGCTTCTCGGAAAAATCAATTTCTGGCCCATGAAGGCAGCAGATACTCAGCAAAAGAATGCGGTACCGGAGGCTTTCCGGGCTCAGCCCCATGACATGAGCAAGCCGGAAGTATATGAGGATATGCTTCGCCGGAAATATACACTGCCGGATGATCCGGAGAAACCGGTTCCTTCCGTAAAGCCCGAAGGGGAGCCCGTTGGGGCTGCTGCCGCCGAAGCTGACATTCCCCAGACACAGACTGGCCAGAATGCCGACAACAAAAAGGCGGCACCGGTGAAGGTCAAGGTAGTTACCAAAAAGCAGCCAAAAAAATAAAAAGGCCCCCAAGCAACCGAAGCTGCGCCAATGCAGCTCTCGGTTACAGTACCCTCAAATGATGTTGAAAACGAAAACGGAAGGGATTTATAATGGAAGTTCTTCTCAATGTGCTGACTTGGATAATGTCCGTTGTTGCCATTTTCGTGGCACTTTTGCTTTTGCACAAGGTATTTCGTGGACACAATAAGAAAAACCTACCGAAGCCCGATCATTCTCACCCCGCAAAGCAGTCCGGGCCGGTCACAGCGGTTAATCACGAAGGCACTTCGGATGCCACACCTGTCACCGGCAGTAACAAAGCGGTGCCGGTACAGGTCAAAACGGTTACTGTAGAGCAGCCAAACAGTGGAATACCCGTGAATAACCGAACTGAAATTCTGAATTTGGGAAAAAGCATATATCTTTCCCCCCGGGACCGCTATACCGGGCCGAACAACCGGAAGTACACCGATGAGCCCGGTTATTCGGCAGCGAAGTATATTCTGGCAGAGGAGCGGTTTATCACGAACCACGATGATACCGCCATGTTCATCGAGCTCATTGACGAGGATGAAAAGGTGATAAAATCCTGGAAATTCGATTGTCCCATGAAAAAGTGGTTCAGCGATCCGGATTATTACGAGGACGACTGCCTGGTATTTTACATGACAGAAAGATTCCATCTGCCCACCGTCGGATACCGTTGGCCCAAGTGAATCCGTCCATTGTTTTTCGTAAGGAGTGTGTGTATGGAACAGTCCAATTATGATTTTGGCCCCATCAAGCAGAAGATTCTCCTGGAAGCACACAGACTGGTGGATACCTACCACATCGACACCGGGCGTCACTGCATCAGGGACCTGTGTGAATTGGAAGCGTATGTCCACAGATTGAAAACCTCCCCCGGCAATGACCATGATTTCATTACCATGCATCTGGGTAAGTATTCCTGTCAATTCTGGGAACGGGGATACTGCAGCTTCGGTTTCGACGGTGCAACAGAAGAAGAGTTCATCGGGAATTTCCTGATGCATCTGTTCTTCAGGCACTGCCGGTCCTGCTACAAAGGGCACTATCTTTGCATGGATTTCCCCGGAAGCAAGGAAAGAGATGGGCAAATCTGCTGTACCGATGTCCTGACAGGGGACCAATGCTATGGAAGCACACCTGCCGAAGCAGAAGCAGCAATGAAAGCATATATCGATGGAAAATGAAAAATCAGATATCTGTGTACAGAGGTGGGAAAGCATGAATCTGTATGAAAAGAAACATGTAAATATCCGTTTTCTTTCCAATTGTGTCAGATTCGGATGCGGGTATCAGACAGAATCCGACAGGAAGCAGTACTTCGCGTTTTGGGGTAAGCCCTTAAAGGATGATGATTATTTCTACACAACCGAGATCACGGAAGCGGAATACCTACAAATCCATAGGGAGTATCCCGACCATATCGATCTTGACAAGGAACATTCCATGCCGTTCAAGGAGAAATATATCGACGGCCATCCGTTGATTCTGGAAGGCTGGAATCGGCTGCCTAAATAATCAACCAGCAATGAGGTGCTTGAGCTATGAATATTATGGTTCCCTTCAACGGCAGGCAATACCACATCCTCTATGTAGGCATCCACGGCGGCAGTGGCATGGGTGCCAACGAAGCCTATAACGGACGGTATTATCTGGTATCGCCGGATTTGTGGACAAAGGAAAAAGACAACTACTCCATGGTGCACGATTCCATTCTGCCCCGGGCATGGGGGTATTACGACAAGAACGGTATCTGCCTGGCGGAGGAGAACCAGTATCCCGGCCCGGTGACACCGGAGGTTCTTATGGAATGCCTGTCCCGTTTGGATCCGGTGATTCTGGCGGAATTCGGAGCGGAGGAAACGCCATGAAAATCAGAGAAATGTTCGCGTCTGTTCTGAAGGCCCTTCGGACCGCCCTGGGCTGGACCCTGAGGGCGCTTGGCACTCTGTTGGCCGGCATCTGCGCCCTTTGCGCTGTTTTGGCCCTGTTCGGTGGACTGGAAACAGAATCCTTTGGCGAACAGCTGGGGTTATTCGCAATATTTCTGATCCTGATGTGCGTAGGGCTCTGTGTGTTGATCGAAGGCCGCTGGATCAAAAATGGAACCTTCAGCAAAAAACCTGCAAAAGCCGTACCCCGGAAGGTTCCCAAGCCGAAGCTTCCCCAGCCTACGGAAGATCAGAAGCGGCTGGAGGAGATCGAACGGGCCATCGATGATACGGCAGGTGCCATCATGGCGAACCCCATGTCGCCCGTAAGTCCTGCCTATGAAGAAAACCTTAAAAAGCTGCAGCAGGAAAAGCATACTCAGCTAAAGCGGATCGCCGGCCATTCAGAAACAATTACAGTCCAGGATGCCTGGAACACCTTTACCCCCGAGCGGCAGAAGCGCTTTGACACCCAGGTATACCAGTATTCCCAGGATGTGGGCCGGGACGGCGTCCTCCCCAGGGAAGTATACGCAGAAAAACGTGGTCTGGTTTTTGTGGACGGAAGGCCCGTTCCCAAAGAGGTTGCCGCCCGGTTTGAAGAACTGAAAAAAGCGGCGGCCACAGAAAAAGAGAGGAAGAAAAATATGACCACCCTGCAGCCAATGGATTATCCGGTACCCTTTACGGAGCTGCTGATCTATCCGAACCGGATCACAAAGCGGCCCAAAACCGCACAGGTTCTCCACGAAGAGGAAAGCGGTTCCTACGGCAGCCGCTCCAGAGAAGCCGTTTACCTCTTTGAGGAAAATGGCAGGGCAGTACTGGTCTGCGAAAAGCAGCGTCAGGACGAGCATAGCCCCCAGGAGGATTCGGAATGGTCCATGAGAGCAAGACTCTCCCTGATTCCCCAGCCCTGCCACCGCATTCCCCTGACAAAGTGGGCTCTGTCCCTGCGGCAGAAAGATTTGCGGCAGTATACGGATGAAGTATGTGTCAGAACGGACGGCACACCCCCATGGGATGAATTCAAGCGGTATCGGCTAATCAAAAGCGGCTCTATGAAAAACAGCCACGATCTGCTGGGCTGGAACTTTACCTACGACGAGATCGGCCTTTGCTTTGACAGCCCGGGTGCATGGTATCTTCGCCGGGAAAGCCACTGGCGGGAAGCACCCTCGGGTCTGCCCTACAATGTGACCATCGTCATGAAGCTGCTGCCCGGTGTGGAGAAGAAATCCGATGAGGAACTCTGCAGCCTGCTGAACAGCCTGCCCTGGTGGGATCCCAATTCGGCGGACAGAACACTGTGGGATACCCGGAACTGGCTGGACGCGGAATGGCTTCAGAAGCAGGCAGAATTTAACGATTCCATGCACAGGAAACATCCCCACATCGATGCGTACGAAAAGGCTCTGGACGAAGTACTCCAGCAGCTTTGCCTGCTGGAGGAACCAAAACCGGCAGTGAAAGAGGAGTCAGAGATGAAAAAGACATTGACATTCGAGCCTACGCTCAGCTCCGGACTGAAGGGATACCGGATGGATATGCATACCACTTCCGGAGAGAAATACAGCTTTGTCCTGTCCGGCCTGGTTAACTTCCATCCCAATCAGAGCAGCATGTGCGGTTACGGCTGTGACGACTGGCTGTTCCACTGCACTCTGGATGGTGCGGATTACATCCTGAACTTCTCCGACGAAGCCAGCTATGGCAGATGCTGGCGCTGCGTCCCGATTTCCCGGGAAGATGCCCAGCGGTTGGAACAGCTGGAAGCTGCGGACTGGCTGAGGCTGATGGCGACATCCGGGAAGGAGATTCATTCTCTGCACCCGGATCACGCGGCAAAAGCCCGGGCGGCTATGAAAATTGACCATTCCCGCTGCGGTCCCATCAGCGACAAGGATTTCTACGGTCTGTAACAGATCTACCAAACGAGGTGAATGAGATATGGCAAAAATAGATTCCAATAAATCCTCAAGGGTGACCCGGTGGGTAAACCTGATCGGCGAACCCGGACAGCACGGCGATGTGATCCGTTTGGGCTTTGGTGACGGAAAATGCTATTTGGAAATCACCAACGACGGCTTTCCACACGGAAATGCCGGCGGCATGATGGTCCCTGTTCCCGGCGATGTCATCGTAGGAAGCCGGCTGGATGCCCGAAAATTCCTGGAATTCTACCGCTCGGTTTATCCCGGTGGTACACCCATCGACGATTTTACCAACCGTATCTGGTTCTATCAGCCCACCTCCGGCCGTCCGGAGGGTACGGTCGAACTGATCAAGGAATTGGGCACAGAGGATCGAAAAGAAGGTGCTGCGTTCAGTTTTGAGAAGACCGTCATTAAGAGAGATCTGGTAAAGGTGGGCGGACAGCTGTATCTTCGGATCACGGACTATGAATGCAGTTCCGGTGCCAACGGCCGTCCTCTCTATTCCCTGATCGAGGATTACCATGTGCTCTACTTAAGCGATGAGAAGATTGCCCTTCAGCTGCTGACCCCTGAAAACGGACTGCGGTATGCGGCAAAATCCCCGGCCTACCGGTATGTAAAATATAATACCGGTGTGCTGTTTTAAGCCCGGTTATCAACCGTCAGGGAGGTTCCGAACATGATGATCCATAAAGAAGATCAAAAGCAATACTTTTACCGGGGATATTCCAAAACCGCCGGACGGTAGGGAGATTTGTACATTCTGAGGAAGAGAAACTGTTGGCATATCAACGCATGTGTGAGTGCCTTGGGACACGATCCCGGGTTTGGTGTATGGTGTGATGTCATGGACAATTCTGAGGAAAGGGGAGATTTTACGCTGTTTCTTCAGAAAACCGCGGACATTCAGGAATTCATGATGTTGGAATTCCGTGCAGACACAGAAACCTGCCGCAAGGTATTCCTGGAAATATGGCAGTATATTCAGTACAATTTTTAAATTATTCAATGCAGTAGATATCCTGCAAACAAGAAACCTCTCCCGGAGCTGAAAACGGCACCGGGAGAGGTTTTAAACATGGCAAAAAAGGTCCTGAAATCTTACGATTTCAGGACTTTTTTGGTTGCGGAGGCAGGACTCGAACCTACGACCTCCGGGTTATGAGCCCGACGAGCTTCCAACTGCTCTACTCCGCGATATTGATGGCGCACTTCCTGAGTGCCTGAGTATTATAGCATGCAGCCCCTCCTTTGTCAAGCACTATTTTTTATTTCCAGCAATTTCCTTTTTGGCATCCGGAAAAATGGGAAAGCGCTCCCGGGAGGGAGCGCTTTTGAAGCCAACTCGTTATCAGGGCAGGACCTCTGCCTCTTCCTTTTTAGCAAAGCTGATAGTATCGCCGGGGTGGATGCGGTATTCCCCATCGGGTTCCAACCGCTTTCCGTTTAAGTAGGTACCGTTGCGGGTATCGTTGTCCCGGAGGCGCCACTGTCCCTCCCGGCAGGTAAAGGTTGCCTGGGACCGGGCCACATACGGGTTATCCACCACCAGGTCGCAGTCCCGGCTTCGGCCCAGGGTCACCTGCCAGCGGTCGGCAGTGAGGATCTGTCCGGTAGACCGGAGCCGCAGCCGCAGGGGATTCTCCTGCTTCCGCTCCGGCATAGGCTTGCCGCAGCGGCGGCAGATGCCGTTGACCGGCTCGTGCTTCAGTTCGCAATCCAGCAAAGCCCCTCCATCCTCATCAGCCATCTGCCGGACCATCAGCATGGCCAGGGTATCCATGCCCCCGGGGCTGGGATGGGTTCCGTCCAGGCTGTCAAAGGGAATCTCCTGACTGTGCAGGTCCGCCACGCAGCAGCCCTCCGCCAGGGCGGCGTTGACGATCTGATAGTTATACTCCCGGATACTGGTGCCGCCGTAGGACTCCGGGAAACGGAAACCGGGGTTGGAGACAATCGTGGTTTCGCAGAGGGTGCAGCACCAGATTTCCGCATTGGGATAGTTCTTCTTCAGCCGCCGCAGCATCAGACCATAGGCCAGGGAAAATACCGTATCCCCGTCCCCTGCCTGGATATCTCCCTCGGGGCTCACCGGCACCCCATGGGCCCAGTCATTGATGCCCAGGAACACCAAAATCACATCCGGATACACCGCGTCCTTGTGCAGCCGCCCGGTGCGGCGCTCACCGCAGGCCGTGCTTGCCTGGGCCGGGGATTCGGGTACCCGGGTCACCCGGGTACCGGACATGGCATCATTCACCAGCAGCTCGCCGCCGAAGAAATCGATGACCTTGCCCCACCAGGTATCCCCCATCTCCCAGACGCCGGTCTTCTCCCGGCTGGCCTGGTCGTAGAACACCTGATTACCCCGGGGATTGAAGCCCTCCAGGGTACTGGCAGAGTCACCCAGGATGGAGAACCGCTTGCCGAAATAGGGATTTTTCACCCGCCATTCATGATAGGCCCGGCTCTCGCTGCCCCGGTAGCGGATCCGCCCTCCGGGCATGGTCACATCCAGAGCCCCGGGATCATTCTGGGGACCGCCCACATAGCGCAGCTTCTGAAGCTCCGTGGAGCTACCGCAGAACTCCGTCTGGAAGGCAGCCAGATTGGGGCAGACGGTGTAGGGGTCGCCGCCCACACTGCTCTTGATGGCAAAAATGACTTTTCCAAAGGCAGTATGATATCTCTGCTCCTCCAGCACCTGCCGGAAGGCCCGGGCCACTACCTCCGGAGGATTTTTGAAAGCCCCGCAGCCGAAGGCTCCCAGGATCAGCACCTCGATCTCATGCTCGATGGCCGCTTCCAGGATGTTGCGGATCCGGGACGCAAACCGTTCCCGCAGGACAGTCGGGTTTACATAACGCCGTTTCGCCAGATAAGGGGCGGCGCAGGTGATCACATCCACGGTAAACCACTGGGCCTGGGGCAGCAGCGCAGGCACCGCGGCATCATCCTTGAACACCGTGACGCCGGGGGTGTAGATCAGCCGGTCGGAAAAATCGTAGTCCGTCTGCTTCTGCTGATAGCGGTAAAAGTCCTCAAATACCCGGCCGTCCTCCAGGCAGGGGTACAGATTGGAGCTGCGGCACAGGCTCTCCTCCTGGGCCTTGGCACCCTGGAACACACCGCCGCCGGGATAGTGGGGGTTGGCAAAATTCAGCACCGCGGTTTTTCCATACTTCCGGTACGCCCGGGCAACAGCAAAGGAAGTCCCCTCCACCACGGAAATTTCCGGCTCCCGGACCTTGAAAAGCCGTGCTGAGCGATAGTTTTCCGGGTAGACCCGGGACTGTTCCCGGGCCAGGCGGGTCAGCTCCTGTAACGGCTCCGCGCCGCAGCGCTCCAGGGTGTCCTGAAAACAGGCGATCCGTTCTTCTCTGCTCATAGTTACGGCCTCCTTCGTGGATTTTCTCTATTGTACCGCGCTTTTCCCCCCTGCGCAAGAAAAATCTATTCCATGGCCTGCCGCAGCTTCTGCAGGGCCCGTTTCTCGATCCGGGACACATAGCTGCGGCTGATGCCGGTGATTTCCGCCACCTCCCGCTGGCGCAGAGGAGGCTTTCCCTCCAGGCCGTAGCGTAGGCAGATTACCTGCCGCTCCTGATCCGTCAGCACCGCATCCACCGCCCGGCGCAGCTGCCGCACCGACTCCTTTGTGGTCACCAGCTCCAAAAGGTCACAGTCATCGCTGACCACATCCATCAGCTCCAGCGGCGCCCCATCGGCCCCCGCCTCAATGTAATCCGACAGGGATACATCCTGGGCGGATTTCCGCTGGCTTCGAAAATGCATCAGAATCTCATTTGCTATCCTATCGCCAAGGATTTTAGAATCCGTCCACACTTTCTCCGTCTTCAGATTACTTATTATCCAAATTCGTACCGTTTTTCATTCCGCTGTGTTGTAAGCATCATTTTTTGACGGTGTATCCCTTTACTCTGCCCAGAGCCTGGCAAACAGAGGTTTGCCTCCTTACGATGAAGCCGGCAACACAATTGCACCCCCGGGTACACCCAAAGCACAAAAAGTTTGCCGACTGTTGTACACAGCCGGCAAGTCCTTTTCAGCGCTTATAGAATTATCCTTTACCTTTCCTTCCTGCGAGAGCGTTTCGCAGTTGCCGCCAGCCACACAGCCCCAAAAGCTATGGCAACAAGGGACCAGAAGTTTCCGGCAGGCAGTACCCACACAAAGGGTTTCACACCGTATCGGAACCAGTTCAGAACAAACCGTGTGGCTCCATAGAAAATCAGGTAGTGTCCATAAAGCGTATTTCGTTTCAAGGGCCTTCGCTCAATCCAAATCAGCAGGCTCATAATGACCAATGCCACCAGCATTTCAATCGCCTGGCTTGGAAACTGGAATCCCAGCGTCGGCAGATACTTTCCGATGCAGCAGCCGGACAGCATGCAGTCCACCTTCATAAACGCCAGCATCAGGCACTCCGCAGGGGCGCAGAGATCCATGACCCTGCCATAAGGGACACGAAGCAGGCATGCGGGCAGCATCAATACAGGCACAAACAGAATCGCGCCAAAGAAGGATGTGCCCCCGAAGTGACCGGTCTCAATATAATACATCAGCATCGTTCCCGCCACACCGGCACAGGTTAGCAGAATGCTGAGAACAGGAAATTTCCATATTTGAATGTTCGGGAAGCTTTTCCGGCGGAGCAGCATCAGGATCAGCATAGCCACCGTTCCGCCTCCAAGAACAACCATACGTTGCGCGTTCATATTCCACCTCGTTTTCTTTTGATGAACCCCAATATACCTGTATGCGCTGTCATAAGCAAATACGGCATCCGGGTTCCTCCAAAGGAGTTTTCGTCATAGACCTGGCGGGCCCTCTGTCAAACATGCTTCAGACATTTTTCGCCCACTGCATTCTAATATAGATTTTATACTATTGCGGCTTCTTTTTCAAGAACATATCTGAATAAACTGAAACAATTCGGTTTATCCTTCATTTTTAGCAAACTTTTTTCTCAGCATGCCTTTAATTTTCCCGCAAAAACAGGGCCGGTGCTTTCGCACCGGCCCCGCCTTATTGCTTACTGTTTACTTAAGTCCCTGCTTTCTCAGAGGTGTTTCTGAATTGGAATCATTCAGGCAGGCCATGCCAGCCGATACCCTCGTAGATCCAGCCCAGGCTCACCAGCCAGTCGCGCTCCTCAGCGCTGCCGGTGTAGTGGTGAATACCGCTTTCAGCATTGGGGTTAAACATTCTGTACTGGGGGTACTCGTTGGGAGCCGCAGCATTCCATGCAACACCCTCATAGCGCCAGCCCGCCTTTTCCAGATCGCTCACTTCGACTCTGGACATGGTGTAGTGGTGATCTCCGGTGTTGGGATTGAACAGGCGGTAAACAGGCTCGCCCACAGATACGGGTGCGTACCAGGCAATGCCTTCGTAATGCCAGCCCACGGCCACCAGATTATCCCGTTCCTCCTCACTGCCGGTGAAGAAATGTTCGCCGGAGTTGGGATTATACATACGGAACATGGGAACGGTCTCAATCTCCAGTTTCCGCTCTTCACCACAGACATTACAGCTGGTATCCCAGACATCGTCGTAGGTATGCTCGCCCACAGGCACAGTGACAGTCTCGCTGGACATCACCTGTTCACAGACCTCGCAGCGGATAACCAGATCATAGCTACCCTCTGCCACACAGGTTGCTTCCTTGACGTTCTCCTGTACCGCTGCACCAGGCTTATGACCGCCGGGGGCCAGCTGAATCACTTCACGGGAAATCTCGCTGTCACACAGCTTGCAGTACTGCACTCTCGTGTAGCTGCCGCCGACTGTGCAGAGCGAATCCACAGTGTCGATATTTTCCACTCTGCCGGGAACGTGCTCAGCAGCGGAAGCAACCTTGACCGTGGTGGAAACCAGGAAGTAGGGATTCTTACCCTCTTCAGTGGCATAGCCATGGATATTGTATCTGCCGGCATGGTTGTACAGGCACATGGGAACATCCACCAGCCATTCACCATCGCCGCTCAGCTTGGCCTGGAAGCTATGCATGGTTTCACTCTGATTGGTGTTCTCGGGCCAGATAAAGACCTGGAAGCCGGTGAGGTTTTCTGTACCGCTGAGTCGGACACGCATGACGGTGTCATTCTCAAGCATCTCGGCCACCAGGATTGCTCCATCCGTGACCAGTCTGCCGATGCCATCAAACATATAGGTGGTGCCTTCAATCACGGTACTGCCAATGGCCAGCGTACCATCCTTCTGTGCGTAGTAGGTATAGCCGTTTAGCTTGTACCAGCCGCCGGTGAACGCCTCACCTGCCCACATGTAGGAACGGGTGCCGTCATCGTTGACCACATTTTCGCCCAGCAGCAGCTTGCCGTTGGTATTATCGAAGGTATACACGACGCCATCCATTGCGATCTTAACCGCTTTGTAAGTCACACCATCCAGCGTCAGATTGAAGGTCTCCTTGCCGGTAGGATCGGTTACATAGTGGCCGTGGCTGTTGGTTGCGTACCAGGCCTCCGGATTCGGATCATAACCGTTCTTAACCCAGGAGAAGGTCTTGGGCAGGCCAGCCCAGTAGTAGTAGCCCGCAGGGTTGAAGTAACCGCGCAGCAGCTTACCGTCAGGCGCAAAGTCATAGTAGGCATTCTTGGATTTTGCTTCTGCGTCAGGAAGGACCTTGGTTCCGGTGTTCATGACGCCCGTACCGGTATCGAAGTGATACCAGTATCCGTCGCTCTCCAGCCAGCCCAGCGTCATAACGCCGTCCTGGTAATGGTAAGTATTGCCGTCGCTCTTCCGGATAAAGCCGGTGTAGCCGCCGATCAGCTTGCCGTTATCGAAGAGCATCTCTACTTCATCAATCGTCGCGGTGCCATCATAGCCATAGCCCTCTTCATCGAAGCAGTAACGCTCCTTACCAACGGAGATCCAGCCGTCCTTCACCAGCTCGCCAAACTTGGCATAGCGGGTCTTGCCATTCTGCTGGAACAGGCCGTTGTACTTCTGCTGACCGATGCAGATGCCGTTCTCGCCGAAGTCGTAGTAGTAACCGTCCACCTCACGGATGCCGGTATACATCTCGCCGTCCTTGTAATAGGCATAGCCACCGTCAGCACCGACCCAGCCGTTCTTCAGCGCACGGATCAGGGTGTAGGTATCTTCAAAGGTGTTATAGATATCGCTGAAGCTGCCGCCCTTTTCGGTGGCACCGCCAATGATCACATCAGGATTCTCGAAAGGCTGCAGGCCGTAGAGTTCCTGATTTTCAGGCTTGGAGGCAAAGCTGTACAGAGCATTGGCACGCAGGTAGATATCATAGCCAATCTCGCCGGTGTTTACCACGTTCAGACGATCTCTGCTGTCCCAGGCCGCGTCAGACTTGGGAATCAGCTTGATGCCGCTGAGCAGACACAGAGGATCGGCGGTTTCGGGATCGATGGCCTTGGTCTGATCCTTCCAGTTCAAAATCAGGGTCAGACTGTTTTCCTCTTCATTGTAGACAGTTTCTGTAAGCACAAAGTACTCACAGACCACCTTCAGTTCCGAGTAATCCACTTCGAAATTGGGATCAAAGGTAATGACAGGCTTAACCTCCGTCAGAACGCTGACACGTTCTGCCAGCTGCAGCAGGAAGTTCCAGGCAGAAGCGTCCGTAGCATCCGCACCGGGCAGCATATAGGTCAGCTCCGCAAGTTTCTCAGGCATGGGGATCTGCGTCATGTCAATGGCAAAGACGTAGGAGGTAACCATTTCCTTCGCGGGATCCACAACCTCGTAAACCATCGTATCGTCCGTTGTGGCATTGGATACCTGACGATCCCACGCCAGCATCCGGTCACCGCCGGTAGCCTGCTCAAAGTCGAAGGACATTTCGCCCTGATTGAACAGGGACACGGTCAGGGTCGCGTTCTTGGTGTTATTTGCCGCCAGCGCAGCGGTGACCTTGACGCTCTTCAGGCCGGAGGCACTGTCTGCAATAAAGTTGAAACCATCAAAGGTGCCGGCAGCGTCATTGCTCAGGGAGAACTTTACATCCGCGGCATTGATTGCCACAGCCTTACCCTGGTACACCACCTTAACAGGCATCGCTGTTGCTGCGCCGTAGACTGCATTCATGGTCTCTCTGGTAAAGTAGATGTTATCCGGTGTCACGATATTCATGGTCTTGGAACCCAAAACCACATCCTCATGCATCAGATACACTTCAACAGAACCGGTTCTCAGGCCGGTGAACAGACCGGATTCGGTGATGGAACCCCATTTGGAGTCACTTACTGCCCAGTATGCACCCTCGGGGATCTCCGCCTCGTTACCGGTGGCGCTGACACCCTTCGCAGTCATCTGAACGCTGGAGTTGATGGTCAGATAGTCGTAGTCGCTCTCCACCATTGCATGGTCAAATGCAGTGGAGCTGGGAGCGGTGGAGACCATCATCAGAGAGGTACTGACGGAACGGGCGAAACCGTCAGAGGGGCTGCTGACAACTCTCAGCGTATCCTCACCCTCAGGCTTTGCAACATAGGTCGAGGAACCGCCGCCGTCCAGGTTGATGGCCACATAGCAGCCGGCCTCCAGCATGATCTGTGCGATTTCCTCCATACTGCCGCCGCAGGAAACGGGTTCCTGTCTGCCGTCGAGCACCATGAAGACAACCTTGCCGCTTCTGGTAATACCGACAGCTGTACGGGATGCACGGCTGGAGTAGTAGTTGTCCGTTCTGCTGATGCAGACCTTGCCGTCCTTGACCAGCATGGTACCAAAACCACCAACACCTTCCTGGACCTGATCCTTCATGGCGTCGTAGTCAGCCTTTGTACCGATCACAGCCTTGCCGTTCTTCAGAATACCGAAGAAGCCGCCGCTGTCAACCGCATGCCACTCCTTGCCAAGCATGACCAGCAGGCCACCGGGTTCACCGGTACTCATGTTGAAGCCGTCAGCGTTGATGGAGGCAATAACATTGTAGTTTTCGATGTACTCAGGGCTCTCAGGATTGCCGTAACGGTCCTGCGCTGCCTGAGCCTGGTCCTGAACCCGGGACATTGCCCAGCCCAGAGAAGGATCATTCTCGTTATAGTTGGCATAAACATTTACATCGTCTCTGTTCAGGTCCGCAGTCGCAATGTAGAAGACCATCTGCTTATTATCGGCAGAAGTTGCCATCTTGATTTCCTGGGTGATGCCAGGTGCCAGCGTGGAGAAGTCGCTGGAGAACACAGTGTAGTAGGGGTTATTGGGTACTTCCACATAGTCGCCGCCCAGCTTGCACAGGTAGTCAGCAAATGCGTAGCAGCAGGCGATTCTCATCTGTGCGATCTGCTCGGCACTGGCGGCAAAGTCTCTGGTACCCTCCAGAGTGGAAATGACCTTATTGCCAATGTATTCCGCGTAAACCGCATCCCGAACAGCATTGCGGGTGCTGACACCATCCAGACGGTTCTTCAGGAAATACTCGGCACGGTATTCATCGGTCAGGCTTTCGGTGAAGTATTCGTTCATAATGGCAGTCAGTGTGCCCTTTTCATAGCCGCGGGCATAGACTGTCTGCATGATGTAGTAGCCGTCCAGGTCACCGTACATATCGGTGTGGCTGAACTGGTCAGATTCGCCCTCGATGGAGTGATTCAGATACTTTTCACCCAGTTCGGTGGTCATCTCCTCCACAGTACCGGTAACGCCATGGCGGTCAGCGGTGCTCAGCAGGTCAACCAGGTCGCCTGCCCAGCCGCCCACGTCGGCATGGTTTTCACTGGTCTTGTTGTGATAGGTGATGTCCATGGTGCCGAACATGTGACCAAAGTCAACAATATCACCATTGGGCAGAGAGAAACTCTTGATATTCTTCAGCGCAACGATTCTGACCATGGTCTCTTCGGTCATACCGGGAGCAGAGTTCACCATATCCTCTGCCTGGCGGACAAACTCTGCAAAGTCAGAATCCTCATAACCGGCCATGATACCCCAGGAGCCGGAATTGTAGCGGTCCACACCGGTACGGATATACTTGATAATCAGTGCCAGCGGATCCTTACCGGGATGGTCTGCCACATAGACCTGTGCCACTTCCTCCAGCAGTGCCAGGCTGGTCACGAATTCCTCATAGGTGGAAATCGACTGTTCGGGCAGAGCCTCGATTTCTTCGTAGGTGGAATATGCGCAACGGGTACACTTTTCATATTCTGCCCAGCCCACATTGCCAAAGGTGGGATTCTTGGCAGGAACCGTAACAAGGTCGTGACCCAGGGCTTCCAGCTCAAACATACCGTTCAGAATCGTGTTGCAAACAGAGCAGCGTGTACCTGCCGTATGACCGGGAGTCTCACACATTGCAGGCAGTTCCTCTTCCTCAACAGGTGTATGCTCCAGTTTGCCGCCTTCCACATCCTCATAGCCGCAGCCTTCACGCTTACAGGTTGCGTACAGCAGGCAGGTCTTTTCCGTCATGTCATGGCCCAGCGCATCCAGGACCTCCTGGGCAGTGAACACTTCGCCGCAGCGCTCACAGTGCTTGCCTTCCGTCAGGCCGGTCTCAGTACAGGTGGGAGCAACCGCCTCATCAGTCACCTCAGAGTGGCCCAGCGCATCAACAGTATGCTGGGCAACCAGGACTTCGTTACAAACAGAGCAGTGCTTGCCTTCCGTCAGACCAGTCTCGGTGCAGGTTGCTTCAACTGCTGCGTCGATCACTTCCGTATGGCCCAGAGCGTCCACAATTTCCTGAGCAGCCAGGACTTCGCCACAGACAGAGCAGTGCTTGCCTTCCGTCAGACCAGTCTCGGTGCAGGTTGCTTCAACTGCTGCGTCGATCACTTCCGTATGGCCCAGAGCGTCCACAATTTCCTGAGCAGCCAGGACTTCGCCACAGACAG
>SVMD01000001.1:0-776 GCA_015067615.1 Oscillospiraceae bacterium | reverse complement strand
ACAGAGCAGTGCTTGCCTTCCGTCAGACCAGTCTCGGTGCAGGTTGCTTCAACTGCTGCGTCGATCACTTCCGTATGGCCCAGAGCGTCCACAATTTCCTGAGCAGCCAGGACTTCGCCACAGACAGAGCAGTGCTTGCCTTCCGTCAGACCAGTGTTGACGCAGTCAGGTTCCACTGCTTCATCAATCGCTTCGGTATGACCCAGAGCGTCCACAATTTCCTGAGCAACCAGAACCTCGCCACAGACAGAGCAGTGCTTACCTTCCGTCAGACCAGTCTCGGTACAGGTTGCTTCAACTGCTGCGTCGATCTCTTCGGTATGGCCCAGAGCATCCACAATTTCCTGGGCAACCAGGACTTCCTCACAGACAGAGCAGTGCTTGCCTTCCGTCAGACCAGTCTCGGTACAGGTTGCTTCAACTGCTGCGTCGATCACTTCGGTATGACCCAGAGCATCCACAACTTCCTGGGCAACCAGGACTTCATTACAGACGGAACAATGCTTGCCTTCCGTCAGACCAGTCTCGGTACAGGTTGCTTCAACTGCTGCGTCGATCACTTCGGTATGGCCCAGAGCATCCACAATTTCCTGGGCAACCAGGACTTCCTCACAGACGGAACAATACTTGCCTTCCGTCAGACCAGTCTCGGTACAGGTTGCTTCAACTGCTGCGTCGATCACTTCCGTGTGACCCAGAGCATCCACAACTTCCTGGGCAACCAGGACTTCATTACAGACAGAGCAGTGCTGGCCTTCCGTCAGACCAGTCTCGGT
>SVMD01000009.1 GCA_015067615.1 Oscillospiraceae bacterium | reverse complement strand
ATCGAGTGCTGGGGCGGCGCCACCTTCGACGTCTGCCTGCGCTACCTGAACGAGGATCCCTGGGAGCGCCTGCGCAAGATCAAGTCTGTGGTGAAGAACACCAAGCTGCAGATGCTGCTGCGCGGCCAGAACGTTCTGGGCTACTCCCACTACCCCGACGATTTCGTCAAGCTGTTCGTGAAGAAGGCTGTTGAGAACGGTATCGATGTGATCCGTATCTTCGACGCCCTGAACGACACCAACAACCTGAAGGTCGCTATGGAGGCCGCCATCAACGCCGGCGCCATCGCTTCCGGCTGTATCTCCTACACCACCTCCCCTGTTCACACCCACAAGAAGTATGTGGAGATGATCAAGGAGCTGAAGGAGATGGGCGCTGAGACCATCTGCATCAAGGACATGGCCGGCATCATGGGCCCCCAGGAGGCTTACGACCTGGTTTCCGCCATCAAGGACGCCGTCCCCGGCATGCCCATCGACCTGCACACCCACTCCACCACCGGTCTTGCCTTCATGACCTACCTGAAGGCTGTCGAGGCTGGCTGTGACATCATCGACACCGCCATCTCCCCCATGTCCGGCGGTACCTCCCAGCCTGCCACCGAGACCCTGGCCTACGCTCTGCGCCAGCTGGGCTACCAGGTTGACCTGAACGACGTCGCCACCAAGAAGATGGCCGACTACTTCAAGGGCGTCCGCGACGAGTTCATCAAGGACGGCACCCTGATGCCCAAGTCCATGGCCACCGATACCCAGTGCCTGACCTACCAGATCCCCGGCGGCATGCTGTCCAACCTGCTTTCTCAGCTGAAGCAGATGAACGCTCTGGATAAGTTCGACGAGGCTCTGATCGAGACTCCCAAGGTCCGTGAGGACATGGGCTTCCCTCCCCTGGTTACTCCCACCTCCCAGATGGTCGGTGTTCAGGCTGTTACCAACGTGCTGCAGGGTGAGCGCTACAAGAAGGTCTCCAAGGAGATCAAGGCTTACTGCCGCGGCGAGTACGGCCGTACCCCCGCTCCCATCAACCCCGAGATCCGCAAGATGATCCTGGGCGACGAGCAGCCCATCTCCGGCCGCTATGCCGACTCCCTGGCCCCCATCGTGGAGCCCACCCGCGAGAAGCTGGGTGACCTGGCCAAGTCCGACGAGGATGTTCTGTCCTACATTGCCTTCCCCAACCTGGCTGAGAAGTTCCTGGAGGAGCGCAAGGCCAAGGAAGAGAACGTTGTCACCTACTCCATCGTGGAGTGCTAAGAGGAGGTAACATATTATGTTAACTTCCAACATTCCTGAGCATCTGGTCAACATGTCCATCGGCGATGCCGCCATCGTGGCCCTGCTGGGCTACGGCGTGGTTTTCTTCGGCCTGATCCTGCTGATGGGTGTGGTCATGGCCATGGGCAAGTTCTTCATCGCCAAGGAGAAGAAGGCCGCCGCCGCTGTGGAAGCCAACAAGGCTGCCGCCCCCGCTGCACCTGCCGCTCCTGTGGCTGCCGCTCCCGTGGCTGAAGTTCCCGCTCCCGGCACCGCCGGTCAGCTGAAGCTGCATGATGTCAATCCCAAGACCGCTGCCATGATCATGGCCATCGTAGCCGATAAGATGGGCAAGCCCCTGAACGAGCTGCGCTTCATTTCCATCAAGGAGGTCAAGTAATTATGAAGTATAAAGTTACCCTGAACGGCCGCACCTACGAGGTGGAGGTCGAGGCAGGCAAGGCTATGTGCGTTGCCGAGTACGAGGCATACGCTCCCGCTGCCGCTCCTGTGGCAGCTCCCGTGGCAGCTGCTCCTGTTGCTGCCGCCGCTCCCGTGGCTGCTCCCGCTGCCGCTGGCGTCACCGTCTCCGGCGGTGAGTCCGTCAAGGCTCCCATGCCCGGCAACATCCTGAAGGTTGCCGTTACCGTGGGCCAGACCGTCAAGGAAGGCGACCTGCTGGTTGTCCTGGAGGCCATGAAGATGGAGAACGAGATCTACGCTCCCTGCTCCGGCACCGTTACCGCCGTGCCCGTAAGCAAGGGCTCCACCGTTGACACCGGCGCTCTGCTGGTTGCCATCGGCGGTACCGTGGTGGCTGCCGCTCCCGTGGCTGCTCCTGTTGCTGCCCCCGCACCCGCTGCCGCTCCTGCTCCCGTGGCTGCCCCCGCTCCTGTTGCTGCCGCTCCCGTGGCCGGTGAGGCTGTCAAGGCCCCCATGCCCGGCAACATCCTGAAGGTTGCCGTCTCCGCAGGCCAGGCCGTCAAGGAAGGCGATCTGCTGGTGGTTCTGGAAGCCATGAAGATGGAGAACGAGATCTTCGCTCCCAAGTCCGGCACCGTTGCTCAGGTTCTGGTTTCCAAGGGCTCCACTGTCGACACCGGTGCTACCATGGTCGTCCTCAACTAAGGAGGATAAACCATGATCAATATTGGTGAAATTCTGTTAAACCTGTGGAATGATTCCGGCTTTGCCCGGATCATCTCCGGCATGGTCTCCGACGGCGGCTGGCAGAACCTGGTGATGCTGATCATCTCCTGCGTGCTGCTGTACCTGGCCATCGTCAAGAAGTTCGAGCCCCTGCTGCTCACCGGCATCGCCTTCGGCTGTCTGCTGACCAACCTGCCCGGCGCAGGCCTGTACAACCAGGAGCTGTGGACCAACTTCATGACCGAGGGTCATGAGGCCTACCACTCCTACGGCACCATCCTGAAGGAAGGCGGCCTGCTGGACTTCTTCTACATCGGTGTCAAGACCTCCATCTACCCCTGCCTGATCTTCATGGGCGTCGGCGCCATGACCGACTTCGGCCCCCTGCTGTCCAATCCCAAGTCCCTGCTGCTGGGCGCTGCCGCTCAGATGGGCGTGTTCGTGGCTTTCCTGGGCGCCATTGCCCTGAACGGCCTGAATGACATTCTGGGCGTGACCATCGGCTTCACCGGCCCCGAGGCTGCCTCCATCGGCATCATCGGCGGCGCTGACGGCCCCACCGCCATCTTCCTGACTTCTCAGCTGGCTCCCCATCTGCTGGGCGCCATCGCCGTGGCAGCTTATTCCTACATGGCTCTGATCCCCATGATCCAGCCCCCCATTATGAATATGCTGACCACCCCCGAGCAGAGAAAGATCAAGATGGTCCAGACCCGTGCCGTGTCCAAGACCGAGAAGATCGTGTTCCCCATCGTGGTCACCCTGTTCGTTGCTCTGCTGCTGCCTGACACCGCTCCCCTGATCGGCTGCCTGATGCTGGGCAACCTGTTCAAGGAGACCGGCTGCACCGATCGTCTCAGCGACACCGTGCAGAATGCCCTGATGAACATCGTCACCATCCTGCTGTCCACCAGCGTCGGCGCCACCATGGTGGGCTCCAACTTCCTGACCGTGCAGACCCTGTCCATCGTGGTCCTGGGTGTGGTTGCCTTCGGCATCTCCACCGCTGGCGGTCTGCTGGGCGGTCTGGTCATGTGCAAGGCCACCGGCGGCAAGGTCAACCCCCTGATTGGCTCCGCAGGCGTTTCCGCCGTTCCCATGGCCGCCCGTGTTGCCAACACCGTGGGCCAGAAGAACAACCCCTCCAACTTCCTGCTGATGCACGCCATGGGTCCCAACGTGGCCGGCGTTATCGGCTCCGCCATCGCCGCAGGCTTCCTGCTGAGCGTGTTCGGTTAATACTTAAGCACAATCCCCTCGCCGCAAGGCGGGGGGATTATGCACAATTTAAGAACCAAGGTGGCAGGAAGGCTGCACAGCAGACTTCCTGCTGAAGCCGCTTCGGTTAATAGCACAAAACTCCGCCGCAAGGCGGGGGGATTATGCACAATTTAAGAACCAAGGTGGCAGGAAGGCTGCACAGCAGACTTCCTGCTGAAGCCTCTTCGGTTAATACTTAAGCACAATCCCCTCGTCGCAAGGCGGGGGGATTGTGCACAATTTCAGAACCAAGGTGGCAGGAAGACTGCACAGCAGGCATCCTGCTGAAGCCGCTTCGGTTAATACTGAAGCACAATCCCCTCGCCGCAAGGCGGGGGGATTATGCACGGTTGAAGCGATGGCATCGGAGGAAGAACGGGCCACGGGCTTGTCTCACAAAGCGGATTTGTGTGCTGTTGATTGAATTATTCTGATCTGTTGGCAGTTCTTCCAGATTTGTCTCCCTTTTCTCGTAGAAAAATCCAATTGCATTGGTCTTTCTTTTGGGCTATAATTTAATGTTCCGGAGATGCCGGAACGAAAGGAGGCAGACCTATGCCCAACTATGAAACCCTGTCCGAATCCCTGACCCGCCGCATTGAGGCGGACCGCCTTGGGGGCACCGTGCCTGCCGTGGGCTTTGACGACAGAAACGTCCTGCGCCGCAGGACCGTTGCCGGGGACCAAGCTACCCTCTGGCGTCCGGCCTTCGTTCATGATATCGACAAGATCCTCCACTGCCCCTACTATAACCGCTACAGCGACAAGACCCAGGTCTTTTCCCTGACCCGCAACGACGACATCACCCGCCGGAGCCTCCATGTGCAGCTGGTCAGCCGCATCGGCCGGACCATCGGCGCCGCCCTGGGGCTGAATCTGGATCTCATCGAGGCCATCGCCCTGGGCCATGACATGGGCCACACCCCCTTCGCCCACGCCGGCGAAAACTACCTGGACAAGCTGTATTTTGAACACGCCGGGCGGCATTTCAGCCACTCCATCCACTCCGTCCGGGTGCTGGACGGCATCTTCCCCCTGAATGTGAGCCTGCAGGTGCTGGACGGCATCGCCTGTCACAACGGCGAAATTGAGCTGGAGCGCTACGAGCCTGCCGGGGCCCGGAGCTTTGCAGAATTCGACGCCATGATGGAGCGCTGCTACCTGGACAAGGGCCAGGTGAAAAAGCTGATGCCCGCCACATTGGAGGGTGCCGTCATGCGCATCTGCGACATCATCGCCTACCTGGGCAAGGACCGGCAGGACGCGGCCCGGATGAACCTGGTGGAGGAGGATACCTACAGCCACACCCGCATCGGCTCCATCAATGCTGAGATCATCAACAATCTGGTGGTGAATATCATAGAAAACAGCTACGGCAAGCCCTACATCCAGCTGGACAGCGCCCATTTTGAGGCACTGAAGGCCGCCAAGGCGGAAAACTATCACCGGATCTACGAAAATGAGGCCACCCGGGCCAAGCTGGACCTGACGGCCAAGCCCATGATGGGGGAGATTTACGACCAGATGCTCTCCGATCTGCGGCAGGGGAGGAAGAATTCTCCCATTTTCAGGCACCACATAGATTATGTAAACCAGAGCCACTACCGCCGGGACATTCCCTATGAGCGCTCCGAGCCCAACCAGATCGTGGTGGACTACATCGCCAGCATGACCGACGACTATTTCATTGACCTGCACCACTACCTGTTCCCGGAGAGCCGGTATAAAGTGGAATACACCGGATATTTCGCCGGCAAGGAGGAAAAAGCCCATGTTTGACGCCATTTTGCAGGAAATTCAGAACTTTGACACCATTATCCTCCACCGCCATTCCCGGCCCGACGGCGATGCCCTGGGCAGCCAGGTGGGCCTGAAGCACCTGATCCTGGAGAATTTCCCCAGCAAGACCGTGTACACTGTGGGCGATGAAGCGGGCTTTTACGGTTTCATGGCGGACACCCTCATGGATGAGATTCCCGACAGCGCTTACCAGGGGGCCCTGGCCATGATCCTGGACTGCGGCGGACAGCACCTGGTCAGCGATGACCGCTGGAAGCTGGCTGCCCGAACCATCCGCCTGGACCACCACCTGTACACCGGCTGCTTTACAGACCTGGAAGCCATCGACAGCAGCTTCGAAAGCTGCTGCGGCCTGATCACCCTCATGGCGAAAACCGCAGACTGGAAGCTGAACAAAATGGCCGCCCAGAGTCTCTACACCGGCATGGTCACGGACTCCGGCCGGTTCCGCTACGATTCCACCACTGCCCGGACCTTCGCCTTGGCTGCCTGGCTCATGGAGGCGGGCTTCGATACCAACGCCATCTACCGGGACCTCTACGCCGACGATTTTGAGAACAAGGCCCGGAAGGCCCAGTTCCTTTTAAAGACCCGGTTCACCCCCAACCGGGTGGCCTGGATCTACACCACCGAAGCGGAGCTGGAAAGCTTAAATATGTCCACCTTCGCCGTGTCCCGGGGCATGGTGAACACCATGGCGGACATCCGGGGCACCGACATCTGGGTGAACTTTACCGAAGCCGACGGGGGCGTCCTCTGCGAGCTGCGCTCCGCGGGTCCCAACATCAACCCCATCGCCGTGAAGTACGGCGGCGGCGGCCACGCCAAGGCCAGCGGCGCCAAGGTTGCTGACCGGGAGACCGCTATGGCCATGCTGGCCGATCTGGACAAACTGACAGGAGAAAGCCGATGAATTTTGAAGTAAAGCAGAAAATTCTGAATAAAATCAAGGAATATGATACCATTTTCCTCTTCCGCCACGTCCGCAACGACGGCGACTGCGTGGGCGCCACCAAGGGCATGAAGGCCCTGATCACCGCCACCTGGCCGGACAAGCAGGTGTACATCATCGACGCGGAAACCGCCAAATATCTGGAATTCATGGGCCCCGAGGATGCTGAAATGCCCGACGAAGCCTATGCCCAGGCCCTGGGCATCGTGCTGGACACCGCCTCTCAGGCCCGGATCTCCAACAAGAAGTACACCCTCTGCCCTTATCTGATCAAAATCGACCACCACATCCCCCTGGAGCCCTACGGGGACCTGCAATGGGTGGAGGAGGAGCGCTCCTCCTGCTGCGAAATGGTGGTGGACTTCTACCAGACCTTCCGGGACCAGCTGGTGCTGAATTCCGAGGGCGCCACCCACCTGTACACCGGCATGGTCACGGACTCCGGCCGGTTTAAGTACGACGGCGTCACCGGCGAGACCCTGCGCTGCGCCGCGGCCCTGCTGGATGTGGGTGTGGACACCCAGACCCTCTACGCAAGGCTCTATCTGGAGGCCTTTGAGTACCTGAAATTCAAGGCCGCCATCTACGAGCGGATGCAGATCACCCCCAACGGCGTGGCTTACATCTTTGTGGACAAGGCCATGCAGGCGGAATTCAACCTGAATCTGGAGCAGTCCAGCGCCGTCATCGGCAACCTGGATGCCATCCGGGGCTGTATCAGCTGGATCGCCTTCATCGAAACCGGCGACGAGCAGAACGCCATCCGGGTCCGGCTCCGGTCCCGGTTCGTCCACATCAACGGCATTGCGGAAAAATACCACGGCGGCGGCCACGCCTGCGCCAGCGGTGCCACGGTCTACTCCCTGGATGAGATGGACGCGCTGCTCCGGGACACCGACGCACTGGTGAAAGAATACAAGGAAACACATGAGGGATGGCTATGAGAATTCTGATTACCAATGACGACGGCCTCAACGCGGCCCAGCTGCCCAATCTGATCCGCTGGGCCCGGAAATTGGGCGAAGTCACCGCCTTTGTGCCCAAATTCGAGCAGAGCGGCAAGAGCCACAGCTTCGAGATCCGCAAGCCCTTTGAGGCCAAACAGGTAGCCCTGGCTCCGGACATCACCGTCTGGTCTGTGGATTCCACCCCTGCCGACTGCGTCCGCTTCGCGGTGCTGGGCCTGGGGCAGAAATTCGACCTGGTGATCTCCGGCGTGAACCGGGGCTACAATATGGGCGCCGATATCATGTACTCCGGCACCGTTGCCGCCGCCAGCGAGGGCGTGAACTTAGGCATGCAGGCCATTTCCCTGTCCACCTGCCCGGAGAATTACGACCACGCCACGGAAGAGCTGGACCGGGTCTGGGCCTTTATTCAGGAGCACCGGCTGCTGGAAAAGGGCGATTTCTACAACATCAACGTGCCGCCCCAGCCCAGGGGCTTCCGGATCACCCGCCAGGGCGGCCCCTACTTCTCCGACAAGTTCCAGCCCATCGGAAACGATCTGTACAAGCCCACAGGCTTCGCCATCTGGGAAGACAGCCAGGACGACACCCTGGACACCGATGCCACCATCCACGGCTACATCACCGTCACCCCCATGACCATCAACCGGACCCACCCGGAGCTGTACCGCAGATTGCAGGAAATCTGCGTATAAGAAAACACGGCAGACAAAAGTCTGCCGTGCGAGCGTATCGAAAAAGGCCCATGCCTCTCCCTTTGGGAGAGGTGGCCCGCGCCAGCGGGTCGGAGAGGGTTCTGGATTTTCAAAGAAAATCCAGAAAAGCCGGATATTTGCGAAACAAATATCCGATATCCCCTCTCAGTCATGCTGTGCGCATGACAGCTCCCCCAAAGGGGGAGCCAAGAAATAATGTTTTTCGACAGTTTGACACGGCAGACTTTCGTCTGCCGTGTTTTTTTACATCGTTATTCGCCTTTTAGCAGCCTGGAGTAGCCCTTTCCGTGCTGGACGCACCGGGAGACCCGGCTTAAGGTGGCGGAGGAGATGTCCGCCTGGGCCATGACCTGGTTGTAAGTACAGCCCTCCAGCAAAAGCTTTGCGGTGTAGAGCCGCTCGGCCATGTTCTCCACTTCCTTCACCGTGCACATATCGTCCAGCAGCGCCGCGATATCCTCGGGGTCCGTGATTCCGGCCAGGAGCCGGAAGAGTTCCTCTTTTTTCTGCTGTCTGGACATATCTGCCATGGCGGTACCTCCTAAAATGTATCCCAGGCAGCCTGGACGAACCGGGCCGTCCTGGGGCTCTGGGGATCGGTAAATATCTGTTCCGGGGTGCCCATCTCTTCGATGACCCCATCTGCCATATATATTACCACATCCGCCACGGATTTTGCAAACTCCATTTCATGGGTTACCACGATCATGGTGTGATTTTTTTCTTTCAGCCCCTTGATGGTTCGCAGAACCTCGCCGGTGAGCTCCGGGTCCAGGGCGGAGGTGGGCTCATCGAAGCACAGCACCTCCGGCTTCAGGGCCAGAGCCCGGGCAATGGCGGTGCGCTGCTGCTGTCCGCCGGAGAGCTGCCAGGGGTAGTTACCCGCCCGGTCCGCCAGACCCACCTGGCTCAGCAGGTCCATGGCCTCCTGCCGCAGCTGCTCCTTCGGCTGCTTTTTTTGCAGGGAAGGGGCCAGCATCACATTTTCCAGAGCCGTATACTGGGGGAACAGGTTAAAATTCTGGAACACGAGGCCGAAGCTGCCGCCGCCGCTTAAGCAAACGCTGCCGCTGTCCGGGGATTCCAGTCCTGTCAGGCACCGAAGCAGCGTGGTCTTACCACTGCCGGAGGAGCCGATGATGGCCAGCACCTGGCCCTGGGACAGGGAGAAGCTGACGCCCCGGAGGACCTGGATGGGGCCAAAGCTCTTAGTTAAGTTATTCACTTCCAGCAATGCCATGTTTTCACCCCCGGAAATAGTCCAGCTTCTTTTCCAGCCACCCGAACAGCAGTGTCAGACCACCGCAGAAGAGCAGATAGAAAGCGCCTGTGTAGAACAGGGGCCAGATCAGGCCCTTTTTGATGAAGGACTCACCGGCCCAGGTGACCTCGTACACCGCAATGACCCGGGCCAGGGCCGTGTCCTTCACCAGGGTGATGATCTCGTTGCCCATGGAGGGGACGATCCGCTTGATCACCTGTAACAGGATTACCCGGAAGAAGGTCTGCACCTTCGTCAGGCCCAGCACCTGACAGGCTTCATACTGTCCTTTCGGGATGGATTCAATGCCGCCCCGGTAGATCTCGGAGAAGTAGCAGGCGTAGTTGATGGCAAAGGCGATGATCACCGCCGTGAACCGGGGCAGGGCGGGCAGGTCGAACATGAGGCCCGGGCCGTAGAAGATCAGGATCAGCTGCAGCATCAGCGGCGTACCCCGGATGACCCAGACGAAGCCCCGGGTGAATGCCCGCAGGGGCGTAAAGCGGCTCATGGAGCCCATGGCCACCACACCGCCCAGGGGCAGGGCAAACAGCAGCGTCAGCAGAAAGATGTTGACGCTCTGCCCAAAGCCCTTGAGCAGTTCCAATGTCACCGGGATAAACATCGCATTCACCTCCATGTTGTTGCAAAGCTTCCCCCTGGGGGTTGTGCTCCGCGCAGCGAATCTAAATACTGGTGATTGCCAGCGGCAATCACAGCATAAGCAAGCAGCTGGCACGGCGCAAGCCGTGACTGATGAGGGGACTCACCTAATATAACGGTAATCTTCTGAAAAATAGCACTGCGGTCCCCTCATCCGCCCCTTCGGGGCACCTTCCCCCCGAGGGGAAGGTTTTTACTTTGCCAGAGTCAGATTATACTTCTGGGCCAGGGCGTCCAGGGTGCCGTCCTCCATGAACTTAGCCATGATCTCGTTGACCTTGGCGGTGACATCGGAGCCCTTGCGGAAGCCGATGCCGTACTCTTCGCTGGTCAGGGTCAGGCCCACACCCAGGTCGTCATAGCTGGTGCCCTCACCAGTCATGGCGTAGGCCATGGTGATATCGATGACGCAGGCGTCAGCGGTACCGGCGGCAACCTCCATCAGGGCAGCGGCCTGGTCCTGGACCGCCACAATGTTCTTGACGCCGATGCTCTCAGCGGCCTTCTGTCCGGCGGAGCCGTTTTCCGCGGCGAACTTCAGGTCCGCCAGGCTGGCGGCATCGGGGTAGTTGGCAATGGCGTCGGCCTTCATGACCACCACCTGGGCGTTGATGACATAGGGATCGGACACGGAGCAGGTGCTCAGGAGTTCTTCATCGATGGTCATGCCGTTCCAGATGCAGTCGATGTTCTTGGAATCCAGCTCAAAAACCTTCTTACTCCAGGCGGCGATGAGGAAGAATTCCACTTCCAGATCCAGCTCCTTGGCCACCAGCCGGGCAAACTCGGCGTCGAAGCCGGTCCATTCGCCGTTTTCATCCTTGTAGTCCATGGGTGCGTAGTCGGTGATACCAACGATCAGCTTACCCTTGTCCTTGATGTAGGCCATGTCGGAGTCGCCGGAGCTGCCGCAGCCTGCAAAGAGGGAGAGAACCAGAAGCACACTGAGAAGCATTGCAAAAATCTTTTTCATAATTACCTTTCCTTTCCGTTCTTGGAATGATAGCTGCATTATACTTTACTTCGCTAAAGAAGTAAAGTATAAAATGAACCCCGCCGAGATTTTCGGCAGGGTTCACAGATTTTTAGGCAGATATTTACTTTAGTATAGTAAAGTGTCACAAGCAACAGACTCATAAATTATCGTTTACAAGAGCTTCCCCCTGGGGGGGAAGCTGGCACCGCGTGAGCGGTGACTGATGAGGGGACTACCCTACGATAACTGGAAATGCTACGGTTTTTCTACTGCAGCCCCCTCATCCGCCCCTTCGGGGCACCTTCCCCCCCAGGGGGAAGGTATTACGCTAAACGATAATTTACCGTTCTTTCCCCATTACCAGCAGGTTCGGCGTTTTCAATCGGCCCTCCGGTACTGGTTCAGGATCTCCCGGGCATCCTCATAGGCCAGGTTCCAGCCCCGCCAGTCCTGGGGCGGGCTGTACAGGTAGTCGGCATAGCGGCGCAGAACAAGTTCCGCCTTCCGGACTACCTCCGGGTCCCCATCCTGCGTCAGTTCCAGCACATAGGGCATCGCCCCGGGACCCAGACGGTCCAGATAGTCCACGTCCACAGTCTCCAGAGCGCCGGACCGGTAGCTTTCCACGTTGTATTTTGCCACTACCGTGTCCACATCCGCCCAGAATACCAGAGCCCCCAGCACCATGGCCGTCAGGACCACGGCCTTCATGTAAGGGATTCTGACAAAAAGCCGGATGGTCACCAGCACCGTGGTGAGGGCCAGCCAGAGCATGATCACCTCAGTCAGCACCCGCAGCCGGGTGAGGCCGTAGGAGCCAATGTACAGGAACATCTTGGCACTGGCAGTAACAACCAGGAAAATGGTGACGGTACCCAGGAAGGCTCCGGCCAGCCGGGTAATCCGGGGCAGCTTTCCCTCAATGCGGATCAGCCACATGGCGCCGCAGAGGAGCCCCAGATTGATGGCGCAGAGCCAGGCCATCTCGAAGAAGCCCCGGCGGGCATATTCCGCCAGGGTATAGCCCTCCGGCAGGATGCCGGAAAGGCCCCCGGACAGGTAGGCCAGCTGGCTCAGCAGGTACACCAGATAGACCAGGCACACCATGACCAGCACCGTGTTCACCGTCAGGGGATTCAGGCCCTTAGACGTGCGGGGGGTGTCCTCGGTCCGGGCCCGGACCAGGGCGAGGCCCCGGCTGTAGAGGATCCAGCCCAGAAAGAAACCCCAAAGGGCCGACTGAATGTACTCATTCAGATCCACCTCCGGCAGCAGGTCCATCAGGCCCTCAAAGGCGGCGTCCGCGTTGATCAGCAGGTGGATCATGAGCAGCAAAATGGGCAGCGACACCAGCAGGCCCGCGCCCACGGCGCCGATCCGCCGGGTATTCTCGCCGCCCTGACGGATGCCGGCAGCCAGGCCGCTGCCGGCCTTTCCCATACGGCCCATGGCCAGCCGGTAGAATACCCGGGGTGCGTCCAGCAGGCTGGCCGCCCCATTGGGATCCCGGCGGTTCTGGCCTGCGGCGATGCCGAAGGCAAGATTCACCGCCACGAACAGAAACAGCAGCATGACGAATTTCACGAAGCCGTCGGCGGACCGTCCAAAGCCCGCCGCGATGATCAGACTGAGGATCAGCAGGGCTTTTTCATACCCGCCGAATTTTCCGCCGGAGCTTCTGAGATACCACCAGCCCCAGCCGATGGATGCCATAGCCATCAGGGCAAAGCCCAGGTTAAACCCGCCGTAGAGGACGAAATTGCACAGAAATATGCTGATAATCAGCACAAGACCGCCGAACAGCAGCTCCCGGCCCCGGGCGGTGAAGTCCGGCTTCGGGGGTTCCTGGGAAATTTCAGGAACGGAATTCCGGTTTTCTTCCATAATTGCCTCCTTTTTGAATGGTAAAGGGTCGTTTAGCGGCGTAAGCCGCAATGCCCTCCCCTTTGGGGAGGGTGCCCCCATAGGGGGCGGGAGAGGTAAGAACGCGCCGAAATGTGGTATATTTCGGAACATTGTGCTGCCCTCTTCCGTCACGGCTACGCCGTGCCACCTTCCCCAGAGGGGAAGGCTTTGGTGCGCTAAATATTAATTTAGCTTATCTGATTAAGGCCTCAAATCCTGGGTGTAGCGCCACTCCGGTAAATCGGAAACGCCAAGATTCCGACACTGGGTCTGATATTCTGCTGCAGTGTAAGGGCCGAATACCTCACCGTCGCTGACCCGCAGAATAAAGTACTCAACCTCCGGCATGACAGGAAGGTCCTTTCCGGGTTCCGGTGGCTCAGTGCGCTGGACGCAGATAAATTCCTCGTTCCAGGTCACACGATAAACATAGGCATCGACCATGGTCTCAGCGCTGGAACCACCGTTGCGCTCCCGGACCAACACCACATGGCTGCCGTTGAGCCGCCAGATTGCGTAATCCTCTATAAGCGGCGCGGACCAGTCCCCCAGACCGGCGCAGCCGCTGAGCAGCAAGCATACCAGCAGAAAGGATGAAATCATTCTCCATTCAGCATTCTTCATTCTGCATTTCCTCTTACCGCTTCCAGGGGTCGTCATCCTCCACGAATTCGAAGAGGTCGCCGGGCTGGCACTGCAGTTCCCGGCAGATGGAGTCCATGGTGCTCATCCGGACGGCCTTGGCCTTGCCGGTTTTCAGGATGGACAGGTTGGCCTGGGTCATGCCGATGCGGTTGGCCAGTTCCAGGGAGGTCATCTTCCGCTTGGCCAGCATCATATCCAAATTTACGATAATTGCCATAGCCCACCTCACACCGTCAGGTCGTTTTCTTCCCGCAGCTCCACCGCCGCGGCCATTACATTCTTCACCACGCTGACCATCAGGGCCAGGAAGGCCATGATCACCGCCAAAAAGATAAGGGGCGGATACAGGAAGCAGGCCCCCAGGCAGATCACACTGACCCAGGCGCAGCACCAGCGGATCCGCCGGATCCGGCGGACATTGGGAAGGACGAAAACCTCCCCCTTCAGGACGTTTCCCAGCAGCTTTTCGATGCACCACAGGGCATAGAGCACCGCCGGGACGCAGAGGTAGAAGCCCGCCAGAATGGCGGCACAGACCTGCCAGGGCAGCTGCCGCAGGGTGCGGTACCAGACCAGCAGGTCATACAGAGCAAAGCAGAGCACCGCCACCAGGACGGCAAGGATACGGTTGACCCAGAGGCTGATCCGGGCAGATGTTTCGGATTTCATAAGCATGCACCTCCTGTTTTGGTAAACCATACCACAGTAATTATCGAATGTCAATAATTTCTTATTAAATACTGCAAATCCGTAAATTGTGTCCATTCTGTAAATACACACTTACTTCACATAACTTCACAGGAACTTAATATTTGTACCCTTTTTTTCTTCACAAATAACAGCTACAATATAATCAAACGATTCAATATTTTCTTCTTTTTCATTTTTTCCTCTCCTCTTTTCTTGTTGCAAAGACCGCGGTTTGGTGTACCGCGGTTTTTGCATTTCTGTCGGAACAGCAGAAATGCGCCCACCGCTTGTGCGGTGGGCGCTTTGTGGTTTATTCTTTGATCAGCTGGGAGGGGGGTGTGATGATGGGCTTGCCCTGGGCATCCACCAGCACCGTCAGGCCGCCGGCGTAGCCGGAGGTGGTGAACAGGTAGTTGACACCGGTGACCCGGTCCACCCAGATTTCCATTCCCGGGTTGGCGAAGCCGCCCTGGGAATAGGTCTTTACAAATCGCTTTTCATCCATATTGTATCACTCCGAATCGAAGGGACTGTCGTCCCGGTTGATGAGAAATTTCTTTACCAGCAGCGCAGAGCCCATACTCATAAGGCACAGGATGCACACGGCGCTGCCCACACTGCCCCAGGTGGCAATGGCCAGCACCAGCAGCCCCAGAGCCACCAGACTCAGCAGAATCAAACGCCAGTTCATCCCATTACGCCTCTTCCAGCAGCTTGACGGTCCGGTTCAGGTAGCTCAGGTACAGAAGCTTCAGCACCACGGAGAACACAGCCACGATCACAGTGACCAGGCCGGTCACCACCGCCGCATCCATGCCGCTGGCTGCCACCAGAACACCCACAAACACAGCCGTCAGCAGAACCGTGATCACTTCCACGCCGAACTGGAGCCAGAACAGGCTGCTCCACTTTCCAGCCAGCCTGGAATCCTGCTCCGCGATCAGCTCGCTGTGGGCCTGGTACTCCTGGTACTGGGCCACAATGGCGCAGATGGAAGCGGCCAGACTCAGGGAAGCGATGCCCAGCAGATTGCAGATCAGCGCGCCGGCACCGAAGAGGGCCGCGGTCTTATACCGGGAATTGGCGCTGATGAGCCGGAACAGCAGGTACACCGTGGCCGCGCTGACGGCGAAGCCGATCCAGGTGGACAGCTTGCCGGGCAGGAAAAGGCCCAGCAGGGAATTGGCCATGGCGGCAATGCCTACATACAGCAGATACCGCAGCCACATTGCGGGAGAGTTCACATTTTCATTCATAGGGATTCCTCCTTCTCTCTTTTTGAGAATCGGGAGGGCTGTGGAGCCCTCCCGACGGTGGTGATTATTCCTTGGTGCCTTCCACGATGCCGTTGGCCAGACCCACCAGACCCTGCATTTCGCTGGGAATGATGATCTTGGTTGCCTTGCCGTCGGCGATCTTCTGCATGGCCTCAATGGACTTCAGCTTGATGACCTGCTCGTTGGGAGCCTTCTCATTCAGCATGGCCAGGGAGTCGGCCAGTGCCTGCTGGACCTTACGGATGGCCTCGGCCTCACCTTCGGCCTTCAGAATTGCGGACTCACGCTCAGCCTCGGCTCTCAGGATGGCGGCCTGCTTCTCAGCGTCAGCTCTCAGGATGGCGGATTCCCGCTCGCCTTCGGCCAGCAGGATGGCGGACTTCTTGGAGCCCTCGGCCTGCAGGATGGCCTGACGGCGGTCACGCTCGGCCTTCATCTGCTTCTCCATGGAGTTCTGGATATCGGCGGGGGGCAGAATGTTCTTCAGCTCCACGCGGTTGACCTTGATGCCCCAGGGGTCGGTGGCCTCGTCCAGGATGGCCCGCATCTTGGTATTGACCACGTCGCGGGAGGTCAGGGTCTGGTCCAGCTCCAGGTCGCCGATGATGTTACGCAGGGTGGTGGCGGTGAGGGTCTCCATGGCCATCATGGGCTGCTCCACGCCGTAGGTGTACAGCTTGGGGTCGGTGATCTGGAAGTACACGACGGTGTCGATCTGCATGGTGACGTTATCCTTGGTGATCACGGGCTGGGGGGGATAGTCCAGCACCTGCTCCTTCAGGCTGACCCGGCGGGCGATGCGGTCGATGAAGGGGATCTTGAAGTGGGGGCCCACGCTCCACACGCTGTGGTAGGCACCCAGACGCTCGATGACGTAGGCCCGGGACTGCTGGACGAAGTGGATATTGCTGATGATCAGGGCGAATGCAATGATCGCCAGTGCTAACAGAATATAACCCATAATTCTACCTCCATAAATATTGTTGTGGATTTACTCAGCGGGGAAATTTACACTGCGGCTTTTTCCGCAACAGGTTCCACGAAGGCCTTGACACCCTCGATACGGACAACCTTTACCAGCGTGCCCTGGGGGATGGGTTCGCCGGATACGCTCCGGGCGGTCCAGGTCATGGCGCCCAGCTTCACCTGGCCCACGGCGGACACATTGTCAATGGGGGTGATGACAAGTCCGGTGGCGCCCACCACCGCATCCACGTTGGTCTTGGTGAGCTTGGGTTGAATGTGCTTGCGGACCAGGGGCCGCAGCGCAGTCAGACAGATGGCGGACACGATAACGAATACCGCGGCCTGGAACCAGACTGGACCCTTCAGGATACTCACCAGCATGGCAGCCAGGGAGCCCAGAGCGAACCAGGTGGAGACCAGGGTGACGGTGGATGCCTCCACCAGCAGGAACACCACGATCATGACCAGCCAAAATACAGCAGCCCAATTCATCTTGTTACCTCCTTTCGATGTGGTTTGGTTGTGATAATAGTGTATCAGAACGAAGGATTTTCGTCAATTGACGGAATACCAAAAATACGGCCCTCCGGCCGAAAATCACATGAAAAATTATGGCTTCACAGGATAAAATGGGGTTTTCCGAACTTTTCTTGGGACAATGGGATACAAGATTATCGATTTGTTCAAAATTAGGGTTCGCTTAATTGTTATTAATGGTCATATAACCATGTAAATTAAGAAAGCCTGATCCAAAATTGCACGGTCAAACTCGGCACAAAGGCAACTTTCCGCGGAAGGTTTCACCGGCTTTTGTATAATTTTTTCGGAGATTTTCAAAATTTTAGAGTCTTGTGCTGTATCCTTTAGTAAAAATTTCTAAAAATGGTTGCACAGTGCGTCGGGTTGTTGTATAATTAATCCGTAAAAATACGGGCATCGACCCGAATATGGAGGACTGATATCATATGTTCAATGCAATGATCGAAACTTTGAAGGCCAATCCCCGCTCCATCGTCTTTACCGAGGGCCATGACGCCCGTATCCTGGAGGCTACCGCCCGCCTGAAGGCCGACGGCTTCCTGAAGGTCATCTTGGTCGGCAATGTGGACGAGGTCAAGGCCAACGCTGCCAAGGGCGGCTTCGACATCGAGGGCATCGAGATCCTGGATCCCGCCACCTACCCCGAGATGGACGCCATGGTCGAGAAGATGGTCGAGCTGCGCAAGGGCAAGATGTCCGCTGAGGACTGCCGCAAGGCTCTGTCCAAGGGCAACTACTTCGGCACCATGCTGGTGAAGATGGGCTACGCTGACTCCCTGCTGGGCGGCGCCACCTACTCCACCGCCGATACCGTCCGTCCCGCTCTGCAGATCGTCAAGACCAAGAAGGGCTCCCACCTGGTGTCCTCCTGCTTCATCATGATCCGCGGCGAAGAGAAGCTGGCCATGGGCGACTGCGCCATCAACCTGGGCTATGAGGACCGTCTGGACAAGGACGGCAACGTGGTTCTGTCCGCTGCCCAGCAGCTGGCTGAGGTTGCCATCGAGACCGCCAACACCGCCAAGGTCTTCGGCATCGACCCCAAGGTCGCTATGCTGAGCTTCTCCACCAACGGCTCCGGCAAGGGCGGCACCGTTAAGCTCAGCCACGACGCCACCGCCGTTGCCAAGGAAATGGCTCCCGACCTGGCCATCGACGGCGAGATGCAGTTCGACGCAGCCGTCGCTCCCGAGGTGGGCCAGCTGAAGTTCCCCGGCTCCCCCGTGGCAGGCTACGCCAACACCTTCATCTTCCCCACCATCGAGGCTGGTAACATCGGCTACAAGATCGCTCAGCGTCTGGGCGGCTACGAAGCTCTGGGCCCCATCCTGCAGGGTCTGGCTGCTCCCATCAACGACCTGTCCCGCGGCTGCAACGCAGAAGAGGTCTACAAGATGGCCATCATCACCGCTGCAATGGTCTAATTCCGGAAAAGTACATAAGCACGAAGCTGCCGCCCACCGGGCGGCAGCTTTTTGATAGGGCGGTAAATTATTATTTATCAGTAACTTGGCTCCCCCTCTGGGGGAGCTGGCACCGCTTTAGCGGTGACTGAGAGGGCTAAAGACGTTACGACACCCTCTCCGTCAGTCCTTCGGACTGCCACCTCTCCCAAAGGGAGAGGCAAGGCGCCTTCGGCGCGTTGGTGCGCTAAACGATAATTTATCTCACCAAGTAAGCACCCCCGGCGGAATTCCGCCGGGGGTGCAGCAATCTATGGACTTACTTGGTGCCGAAGATCCGGTCGCCGGCGTCGCCCAGGCCGGGGACGATGTAGGCGTGGTCGTTGAGCTTTTCGTCGCAGGCGGCCATGTAGATGTCCACATCGGGGTGGGCCTCGGTGACAGTTTTGATGCCCTCGGGACAGCCGATGATGTTCATCATGACGATGTTCTTGCAGCCGTGCTTCTTCAGGAAGTCGATGGCTGCCACGGCGCTGCCGCCGGTGGCCAGCATGGGATCCACCACGAAGGTGACCCGGTTTTCGATATCCTCAGGCAGCTTGCAGTAGTATTCCACAGGCTCGTGGGTCACGGGGTCACGGTACAGGCCGATGTGGCCGATCTTGGCGGAGGGAATCAGGTCAACCATGGAGTCCACCATGCCCAGGCCGGCCCGGAGGACAGGGACAATGGCCAGCTTCTTACCGGAGAGCATCCGGCACTTGGCGGTGGTGATGGGGGTCTCCACCAGCACCTCCTCGGTGGGCAGGTTCCGGGTGGCCTCGTAGCACATGAGGCCGGCGATTTCGCTGATCAGCTCACGGAATTCCTTGACAGGGGTCTCCTTGTTGCGCAGGACGGCCAGCTTGTGCTGGATCAGGGGATGGTCTAAAACGTGTACAGCCATGATTGGGTTCTCCTTTATCTTATAATTTTCTATAATTCATAATTACAAATTACAAATGATAAATTATAGACAATCAAATTTGTAATTCTTAATTTGTAATTTTTAATTTCTCCATTCTTTCCCGCTCTGCCTGGCTCAATCTCAGGTAGTTGGGAGACAGGGCATTGCCGTCGCCTTTTTTCCCGGCCAGGGCTTTGGCTTCTGCCAGCAGGGCAACGCCCAGGGCCCGCTGGTGCTGGCGGTGCTCCGGAGGCAGGATCAAATTGGGAATCTCCGGTGCCAGGGTTTTGTAGGTCAGACCTGCGCCGTCACCCACCAGGAAGATGGGGCCGTCAATGTGTTCCAGATCGGTTTTCAGGTCGGAAAGGGCGATGGCCCGGTCCTCGCTAAACCGCTCCAAAGTACCTTGGTTTACATAAAACAGCGCATTGTACACCTGGTTTCTTCTGGCATCCATGCAGGCGCAGACGTGGCCCTCCCAGGCCCCCAGGGAAACTGCCATGGCCTCCAGGGTGGAGATGCCGTAGCAGGGAATTTCCCGACCCCAGGCGAAGCCCTTGGCCGCCGCCACGCCGATGCGGACGCCGGTAAAGGAGCCGGGACCCTCGGCAACAGCCACGGCGGTGATGTCATTCACAGTCTTGCCGCACTGCTTGAGCAGGTCCTCTGCCATGACCATCAGGGTCTGGCTGTGGGTCAGGCCGGTGTTCTGGTAGCTTTCCCCCAGGAGCTTGCCGTTTTCCGTCAGGGCAACGGAAGCGGCCTTGGCGCTGGTTTCAAAGGCTAAGATCAGCAAGAAAATCCCCTCCCTCAATGGTGATTCTCCGGGATTCCTCCCCGGTCTTTTCGATGGTAACGGAAACCGCCCCTTCCAGAGCGTCCTCCACGTTTTCGCTCCACTCCACGGCGCAGACGCCGTTTCGGTCCAGGTAGTCCTCCCAGCCGATGTCCCACAGGTCATCGGAGGAACGGAGTCGGTACATGTCGAAGTGGAACAGGGGAAGTCTGCCCCCCAGATATTCGTTGACGATGGTGTAGGTAGGGCTGGTCACCGGCTCGGCGTAGCCCAACCCTAAGGCCAGGCCCCGGGTAAAGGCGGTCTTTCCGGCCCCCAGGTCCCCCCGGTAGGCCAGAATGGTCCCGGCGGGGATGATCGCACCCAAAGCGGCACCGATGTGCTCGGTTTCCGCAGGGGAAGTTGTTGTGAATGTCATAGTGTTACCTCCCAAAGCCTTCCCCTGGGGGAAGGTGGCTCGCCACAGGCGAGACGGATGAGGGTCAGCCCCGCACCCGGTTTTTCACAGCAGCATCGATGATTTCACATACTGCACGAAATTGTGTCATTACATCAAAATTTGAAAAACGCATCACAAGGAATCCTTGCTTCTGCAAATATTCGGAACGTTTTTTATCGTATTCCATAGCCTGTGGCTCACAATGCTGCGAACCATCCAACTCAATGATCAGCCTTGCGTAAAAGCAATAGAAATCAACAATATATGAACCCACAGAATACTGTCGTTTGAACTGCACAGGATATGTCTTCAGAAAATCATACCATAAGTGACGTTCTTCTTTGGTCATCTGCTTTCGCAATTGCTGTGACCTTTTGCGTAATTCTTTTTGCTCCATAATTGCCCTCATCCGTCAGCCCTTCGGGCTGCCACCTTCCCCCAGGGGAAGGCTTTATTTTGCAGCGTTTTTCAGCTTCTCTGCCTGGTCGGCGGTGGCCAGGGCGTTGATGATCTCGTCGATATCGCCGTCCATGATGGAATCGATCTTGTAGAGGGTCAGGCCCACCCGGTGGTCCGTGACACGGCCCTGGGGGAAATTATAGGTACGGATCCGCTCGTTGCGCATGCCGGTGCCTACCTGGGAGCGGCGCATGCCGTCGTTTTCCGACTGAACGCGCTCCTGCTCGATCTCATAAAGCTTCGAAGCCAGCATCCGCATGCATTTTTCCCGGTTCTGCAGCTGGCTCCGCTCCTCCTGGCAGGCCACCACGATGCCGCTGGGCTTGTGGATCAGTCGGACAGCAGAAGAAGTCTTGTTGACGTGCTGTCCGCCGGCGCCGGAGGCCCGGTAGACCTGCATTTCGATGTCCGCAGGATTGATCTGCACGTCCACTTCCTCCATCTCAGGAAGCACGGCAACGGTAGCCGTGGAGGTGTGGACCCGGCCGCCGGATTCGGTTTCGGGCACCCGCTGGACCCGGTGGACGCCGGATTCCCACTTCATGCGGCTGTAAGCGCCCCGGCCATTGATGACGAAGTCCGCTTCCTTCACGCCGCCCAGCTCCGTTTCGTTGTAGTTGAGCAGCTCCACGGACCAGTTCTGCTTGGCGGCGTACATGGAATACATCCGGAACAGGCTGTGGGCGAACAGGGCGCTTTCCTCGCCGCCCACGCCGCCGCGGATTTCCACGATGACGTTCTTGTCGTCGTTGGGGTCCTTGGGCAGCAGCAAAATCTGTAATTTTTCAAAAAGCTCCTCTTTGGCGGCCTTGGCGGCGGAATATTCCTCCTGGGCCAGCTCCTTCATTTCCGGATCGGACATGAGCTCCAGGCTGTCCGCCATGTCCGCTTCGGCTTTTTGATAAGCCTGAAAGGCCGCTACAATGGGCTCCAGGTCGTTCTTTTCCCGCAGCAGCTTCGCTGCCTTCTTGGGGTCATTGTAAAAGTCGGGCTGCTCGGATTTGGCGCAGAGTTCTTCAAACCGATTGGCCACGGCCTGTAATTTATTCAGCATAAATCGCTCCTGAATTGGAATGTATTTTGTCGAATCAAGAAAATCGGTCAGGGTAAATTAAGATTGCTTCCGGTACACATTCAACACGCAGCTGGCGGTATCGGTGAGGGTTTGGGTATTTTTGAGCCTTTCCGCGCCCTCTTTTCCGATGCGGAACACATGGGGCGTCATGGAGAACAGGTTCTGAATCTGTTCCCCCTCTACGGTGAAGGTAAAGCGGATGGGAATGGATTTGACCAAATCAAAACCGGGCAGCTCCGGCACCGAGTCCTTCTCCTTGAATTTCAGCTCCGGGTAGATGATGGATTTCAGGCCCAGAAGATGATCCTGGCAGGCCAGAACCTGGAAGTACCAGCCGCCCTCCTGCAAAACCCGGGAAAACTCCTCCGGCAGGGTCAGGGCGAAAAGACTGGTGACCAGCTGGGCGCTGCCAGCCTCCACCGGAATGTGTGCGGCGGTGGCGGTGAGCCAGGTGGGACCCTTGTATTTGGCGGCGGCGCAGCGGACGGCCTCCTTGGAGATGTCGAAGCCAACCAGCTCCGCCTTCAGGGCCTGGGCCAGCTGGGCAGAGTAATAGCCCTCGCCGCAGCCCACGTCCAGAATGGGGCCGGTGATACCAAGGTCCTTCCCCGTTTCGATGAGGGCATTCAGAATGGGGGCATAGTGCCCTTCCTCCAGAAAGGCCCGGCGGGACAGCACCTGCTCCCGGGTGTCGCCGGGGTTTAAGGAGTGCTTCTGCTGGACCGTCAGCAAATTCACATAGCCCTGCCGGGCTACGTCAAAGCTGTGACGGTTGGGACAGACATAGCTTCTGTCCTGTTTATTCAGTTCTTCCGAGCAAACGGGGCAGATCAGTTTCATGTGTATCCCTCCAATATTATATCATACCCCATTTTTTATGGTTCGTCAAATATAAGATAAATTATCGTTTAGCGTAATACCTTCCCCCTGGGGGGAAGGTGCCCCGAAGGGGCGGATGAGGGGACCGCAGTAGGAAAAACGTTACATTTCCGGTCATCGCAGGGTGTTCCCCTCATCAGTCACCGCTAACGCGGTGCCAGCTTCCCCCCAGGGGGAAGCTATTGTAAACGATAATTTACATCACCAACAAGAAAGGAGCTTCGCCATGCGCAGATTTTTATGCTTGCTATGCTGTCTGTTCTTTCTGTTTGCTCCCGGGACTATGGCCGCAGAGGAAAAGCCACCCATCGCCCTGACCTTTGAGGGGGATTTCTCGCCCCTGGAGCTTCGGGAGCTGCTGGCGGGGCTGGACCGCCGCAGGGCCCGGGCCACCTTCTTCCTGGATGCGGCGGCGCTGGAACAGAATCCCGGGCTGGGGGCACAGATTGCCGACCGGGGTCACGAGGTTGGTATCCTGGTAAACTGCCGCCGGGATGGGGCCCTCCTCAGCCGCCGGGACATCGCCGGGCAGTTTGATACGGTCCAGGGCTGCCTGCCCAAGGGCAGCCGACTCCGGTTCTGGCGGACCCGGGACCGCTGCACCGATGCTGCCCGTCAGGTAGCCGGGGCCCTCGGACTCATTCCGGGACAATGGGACCTGGATCCGGCGGCGGGTCCCGACGCCTCGGCACGAAGTATGAGCTTCATGGGCCGGGTCCGCTCCGGGGATGTGATCCGGATCTCCGGCTGCTCTGTTCCGGCTGCGCTGAATATGGTGGAGCTGCTGCAGCAGAAATTCACCCTGGTGACCCTGGCGGAGCTGGCCAGAGTCCGGGTAACACGGCAGTGATGCTTTCTTAAGATTTACTGAAAATGGAGGGCACCTCTTGCCCTTTCTGCCGGATTGTGATATCCTTTTTGTGGAAATTGATCCGCAAAAAGGAGGAAAGAAGAGATGGATCCCAAGAAGATCATCAAAAAGTATATCATGCCCAACGCCCTGGTCCGCCTGGGCTGCGTGGTGTTCAGCCTGCTGCTGGTTCTGACGCTGATCATGGGCCTGGCAGAAATGGGCGCCGAGACCCCCGACCCGGTGGAGTTCTTCCCCTCGGAGACCGAAACCGGCACCATGGCCTATATCGACGTGGTGGGCGTCAGCAACTGGCTGTACCAGTATGACGATGCCATTTACTACACCGTAGAGGACGCCTATGGCTACATGTACACCGTCCGGCTGAAGGACAGCCAGTATAAGGCCATGACCGCTCAGCAGGTCTACTGGAACCGGGCTTCCGATTCCGAGCCCATGCCTGAGCCCTACCACCTGGTGGGCTATGTCCAGACCACCACCGACACCATCAAGGAGAGCCTGTCCCAGTCCTGGAGCATCAGCGAGGCGGAGTATGAGCAGTATTTTGGCACCCTGTTCCTGAACGCCACCACCTCTGTGGGTGCGGAAAACAGCGCCGGCTGGTTCCTGGGCGCCCTGTTCAGCGGCCTGTTCGCCCTGCTGTGCATCATCTTCCAGACCCGGGCCGCCAAGGTGGCAAAGAAGTGCCTGAAGGTGCTGGAGGAGCGCTGCCTGCTGGAAAAGGCTGCCCAGCAGCTGGAAAACCCTGTGAACCATCTGGTCATCGGCAAGAACCGGGGCATCCTGACCCAGGACTTCATCTTCGGCAAGGGCACCGGCGCCGTGGTGGCCTACAGCGATATTCTCTGGGCCTACAAGCAGGAGCAGCGCCGGAACTTTGTGGTGGTCAGCTCCTATCTGATGGCCGGCACCCCCTGGATGGGCGTGGAGGGCATCATCGACCTGAACCGGGCCGACCGGGAGGGCTACATCGGTGACGCACTGGCAAGAATCGCCGAACAGAATCCCGACGCTCTGCTGGGCTACACCAACGAGAACCGCAAGGCCTACAAGGCAGCCATGAAGGCCGCAAAATAAGCGCAAATCCCGCATCCAGACGGATGCGGGATTTTTCTCATCAGAAATCCGGAATGTACTGTTGGTCCGCGGCTGTTTTATCCTGGGTGAACCCTTCCAGGTCATTTAAGTACATCCAGCTGAGGACCGCGTCGTATTCCTCGTCGGTAATAGGCCGGTTCAGGGGGGCAGGAAGTCCGGGCATGGGGGTGTACTGGCGCATCAGGCTCACCAGGATCTCTCCCGGGGCAAAATTCTCACCCAGCCAGTCCAGAACCTTCAGGGAATTGTCCACAAACCCCGGCAGGATCAGATGCCGGACGATGACGCCGCTTTTGATCTTCTCCCCCTCCCAAACCACGGGGCCGGTCTGGCGGACCATCTCCCGGATGGCTGCGCAGGCGGTCTCAAAATAGTCCGGGGCTCCGGACAGGGCCCTTGCCAGCCGGTTGTCCGCGTATTTCAGGTCCGGCAGGTAGATATCCACCTTGCCCTCCAGCATTTTTAATGTCTCCACCCGCTCGTAGCCGCCGCAGTTATAGACCACCGGTACCGGCAGTCTGGGCTCCAGGGCAGGCAGGATGGTGGGCAGATACTGGGTGGGGGTCACCAGGTCGATATTTTCTGCGCCCTGTTCGATGAGATCCTCCATGATCTGCCGCAGCTGGGCGCTGTCAACAGCCTTGCCCACAGGCCGGGCGCTGATGGCACGGTTCTGGCAGTAGACGCAGCCTAAGGTGCAGCCGCCGAAGAAAACAGCGCCGCTGCCGCCGTTGCCTGCCAGGGCCGGCTCCTCCCACTTGTGGAGCATGGTCTTGGCGATCAGGGCCGTATCCGGGCAGCCGCAGCGGCCCTTCTGCCCTGCGGTCCGGTTCACGCCGCAGCGCCGGGGACACAGTTCGCAGTTTGCATAATTCAAGAGTGATCCCCTCCTTTTGGCTCATGATACCACGCAGAACCTATATTTTCAACCCCGGCAGCTTTGCCGGACAGATCTGCGGTTAGGCCTTTTATTTTTCTGAAGTTTATGATATAATATCAAAAGCTCTGCAAAAGCTTCATATATCCAAGGAAAGGACGTATTTTTTATGAAAAAGCCCATTGCTCTGCTGTTGGCGCTCTGCCTGCTGCTGTGCGGCTGCTCCGGCGCCCCCGACGCAGAAACCACCGCCCCCGCCACGGAGGCACCTACCACCGAAGCTCCTGTCACCACTCCCCCCACCACCGAAGCCCCCACGGAAGCACCGACTGAGGCACCTACCGAGGCGCCCACCGAGGCCCCCGTGGTCTATACCAATCCCCTCACCGGCGAAGTCCTGGAGGAAGAATCCAACAGCCGTACCTTCGCTGTGACCATCAACAATGTGGCCGGTGCCATGCCCATGTACGGCGTCGGCAAGGCAGACCTGTTCTTCGAAATGTTTGTCAACGATCACGCCACCCGTGGTCTGGCTCTGTTCTCCGATATCACCGAGGTTTCCGCCGTGGGCTCCGTCCGCAGCCTGCGCTATAATTTCACCGATCTGTGCCAGATCTATGATGCCGTGGTTTTCCACGCCAGTGGCTCTGATGCGGTGCTCCGGGACCGGAATCAGGCAGGCGTTGACTATGTCAGCGTGGAGAGCGAACTGGCCGATTACTACTTCCGGGATCAGGATCGTGTGAACCGGGGCTTCAAATGGGAGCACTGCCTGTTCATCAAGGGTGAGGAAAGTCTGAAGTATGCCGCCGAGAAGGGCATCCGGACCACCCGGAAGGAGGACGCCGATTACGGCCTGGTCTTTACCCAGGACGGCACCCCCCTGGACGGCGAGGACGCTAGCCGCATTCAGATCAACCTGAAGCACGACAATACTACCAAGCAGACCATTATGGAATATGATGCCGACCGGGGCAACTATCAGTTCTTCCAGTACGGCAAGGCTGTGTACGACGATGCGGAAGACCGGGATGTTTGCTTTGAAAACGTCATTGTGATGCTCTGCACCGTCTACAACGATGGTGTTTACCACGTGGCCGATCTGATCGGCAGTGGTGAGGGCTACTTCGCCTGCGGCGGCAAAATCATCCCCATCAAATGGGTCCACGAGAGCATGGACAAGCCCATCCTCTTTACCCTGGAGGACGGTACTCCCCTGGAGCTGGGTGTGGGCAGCAGCTATATCGCCCTGGCACCTCTGAAGTCCACTGTGGAGTGGGAATAAGCATTTTGCATTAAAAGCGGTACAAAAATAAGCGGATTTTAACATATCTGCCAGTTTACATTCTGGAAACGTTATTGTATAATAATTCCGTCCGGATGTATCGAAATTCGGAACAAAACAGTCTAAATATACCGCAAAAGCGGTAATTTTGAAATGGAGGATATTCCAATGTCTGTTAAAGTTGCTATCAATGGTTTTGGCCGTATCGGCCGTCTGGCATTCCGTCAGATGTTCGGCGCTGAGGGCTTCGAGATCGTCGCCATCAACGACCTGACCTCCCCCAAGATGCTGGCTCACCTGCTGAAGTACGACTCCACCCAGGGCGCTTACGCTGCTCCCTTCGGCACCCACACTGTCGAGGCTGGCGAGGACTTCATCGTTGTCGACGGCAAGAAGCTGACCATCTACGCTAAGGCTAACGCTGCCGAGCTGCCCTGGGGCGAGCTGGGTGTCGACGTTGTCCTGGAGTGCACCGGCTTCTACACCAGCAAGGCTAAGGCTCAGGCTCACATCGACGCCGGCGCCAAGAAGGTCGTTATCTCCGCTCCCGCCGGCAACGACCTGCCCACCATCGTTTACAATGTCAACCACGAGAAGCTGACCAAGGAAGACAACATCATCTCCGCTGCTTCCTGCACCACCAACTGCCTGGCTCCCATGGCTAAGGCTCTGAACGACCTGGCTCCCATCAAGTCCGGCATTATGTGCACCATCCACGCCTACACCGGCGACCAGATGATCCTGGACGGCCCCCACCGCAAGGGCGACCTGCGTCGTGCCCGCGCTGGCGCTGTGAACATCGTTCCCAACTCCACCGGCGCTGCCAAGGCTATCGGCCTGGTCATCCCCGAGCTGAACGGCAAGCTGATCGGCGCTGCTCAGCGTATCCCCACCCCCACCGGCTCCACCACCATGCTGAACGCTGTTGTTGAGGGCAATGTCACCGTCGAGCAGATCAACGCTGCTATGAAGGCCGCTGCCAACGAGTCCTACGGCTACACCGAGGATCCCATCGTCTCCTCCGACATCATCGGCATGCGCTTCGGCTCCCTGTTTGATGCTACTCAGACCATGGTCATGGATCTGGGCAACGGCACCACTCAGGTTCAGGTCGTGTCCTGGTACGACAACGAGAACTCCTACACCAGCCAGATGTGCCGCACCATCAAGCACTTCGCTAACCTGCTGTAATTCAAGGTAGTTCTGCCAAACAAAATCAGCCGCCGTCCGAAAGGACGGCGGCTTTTTTCTCTGTGCACTTTGAAGCACAATGATCGTTTATACGCGCAAAGCCATGACGTAAACGTAGGGGCGCTCACTGAGCGCCCGCGCAGTACACATTGCGGATTCGCCAAACCCTAATGCGAATTCAAAAAATTCCCCGCCGGGCGATCGATGATCGCCCCTACATTCACACCATCAGGGGAGACAGCAGGCAAGTTCCGTTTCCCTCTGGTCGATCTCGCCGCAGATACCCAGATATTCCCGGATCAGCGCAGCCTGTTCCTCCGTCAGCGTCCCCATCAGCGCCCGAAACTCCGGCTCCATCGACCGCCGGACCTCATGCAGATACAGATACTCCCCGTCAGTTTCCAGTTCCTTTTGCAGCTGCTTATAGCGCAGATATGAATCTCGTTCCAATTCCTCACCCCCGTATATTATATAACGTTTTGTTATGTATTTCAATATAACATTTTGTTTTGTGTATACTTTAAGATATCACAAAGCAAAGGGGTGAGGGCCTTGTATGAAAGAATACGCAATCTCCGGGAGGACCGGGATTTGAAACAGGAGGATCTGGCGAGATTGCTGAACTGTACCCAGGCCTGCTACTCCAACTATGAGAATGGCCGCCGGGATATTCCCAGTGAAGTGTGGACCAGACTGGCGGAGTTCTATGGTGTCAGCGTTGACTATCTTCTGGGCCTTACAAACGAAAAGCAGCCCTATCCCCGGAAATAAGAGCAGCAAATCCGCCGTCCGAAAGGACGGCGGATTTTTGCTTGGGACAATAATTTACCGCATTAAACAGCAGCAGCCCCGGATTTTCCGGGGCTGTTGGAATTTATTCTTCTTCTTTTTCTTCCTTTGCCGCTACCTGATTGACGAACAGGTTTTTGGGGTCGTGGGGCTTGAAGCTCTGCCACAGCAGCACGGCCACCGCGGCCACGCAGCTGATTCCCGCCAGCAGCTGGCTGACCCGGAAGGGGCCCCACCAGAGGCTGTCCACCCGGAGACCCTCGATGATGCACCGGCCCAGGCCGTACCAGGCGGCGTAGCACAGTGCCACCTGGCCGTCGTATTTCCGCTTCTTGCTGATGAAGTGCAGCAGCAAGAAGCCAACGGCATTCCACACGGATTCATACAGGAAGGTGGGATGGAAATAGGTGGTAACGCCGGTCTTATCATTCAGCAGACCCATCCGGAAGAAGCTGGCGGTTTCGGCGCCGAAGGCCTCCCGGTTGAAGAAATTGCCCCAGCGGCCCAGGGACTGGCCAATGAGGAAGCCGATGAGCACCATATCCAGCACCGTGCTGATCTTCAGCTTCTTGATCTTACAGAACACGGCCACACCCAGCACCGCGCCCAGCACACCGCCATAGATGGCAAGGCCGCCGTTCCAGATATACAGTACGGAGATGGGGTCGTGGGCGTACTGGTCCCAGGAGAATACGCAGTAATAGGCCCGGGCGCAGACAATGGCGAAGGGGGTCACCCACAGGACGCCGTCCAGGAGGTCATCCTCTTTGATGCCGAACTCTTTGCTCCGGCGGCAGCAGTACATCACCGCCAGCACCAGACCCAGGGCGATGATCAGGCCGTAAAAATGGATGGTCAGGGGCCCCAGGGTGATGGTCCGGGGCGGATTTACCTCCAAACCCAGGAAAGGGAAGGAGATGATACTGAAATTTTTGGGATTCATGGCTGTTCCTCCTGACAGGTGGGGTAGATAACGGACAGGCAGCTGTTCTCCCGGCGGATGGTCTCTGCCAGGAAGGCCTGCAATTCCTCCGGGCGGATGCTTTCGTAGATCCGGGGGAAGTCAAAATAGTCGAAATCCGACAGGTGGTAGGCGCAGAGCCGGAAGCAGGTGGAGTCGAAGCTGTCCAAACCCTTGATCCGGCTGCCCAGGGCACACCGGAGCATCCGGGCAAAGTCCGTGTCGCTGACGCCCTCCCGGGCGATTGTTTCCGCCTGGGCCAGCACCGCCTCCCGGATGGTCTCCGGGAAATTGCTGTCACCGGAGAGCATCAGCATGGCGCAGCCGTCGATGACCTCAAAGCCGCCGCCGAAGGAGGTATCGATGATGCCATCCTCATAGAGCTGCTGGTACAGCTGGCTGGACTCGCCGAAAAGGGCCTCGCAGGCCATTTCCGCAATGATCTCCCGGCGGATGCCCTTCTCGCCCCGGTCCACCGGGTCGCACTTGAACATGAGGCTGAACATGGGCATGGCCACTTCCATCCGGGTTTCCACATTTTCTGTGGGGGATGCCAGGGGCTCGTCCCAGCTCCGGATTTTTTGGCCTACCTCCCTGGTTTCATTGCCCAGCACCTCCAGGGCGATGGCTTCCACGGACTCCGGATCCACGTCGCCCACCACGCACAGCAGCATGTTTCCGGGGGTGTAGAAGGCCCGGTGGCAGGTATGGAGAATTTCCGGGGTGATCTGCCGGATGGACTCCCGGCTGCCTAAGATGGGCACCCGAATGGGATGGGCGGTGTAGGCTCCGGCCATCAGATTGTCGTAGAGCCTGCTGTCCGGAGCGTCCTCGTTCATGCCGATCTCCTGGTCGATGATGCCCAGCTCCTTCTGAACGCTTTCCTCCGTAAAATAAGGGGTGGAGACGAATTCCAGCAGAAGCCGCAGGCAGTCGTCAAAATGCTCCGTGCAGGAGAAGTAGTAGGCGGTCATGTCGTAGCTGGTGAAGGCGTTGGTGTTTGCGCCCCAGGCGGCAAATTCCGCGGACACATCCCGGTCCCCGGGCATGTCGAACATCTTGTGTTCCAGGAAATGGGCAATGCCTGCCGGGGTCTGCCAGAGCTTGCCCGCAAAGGTAAAATCCGTGTGAATGGAGCCGAAATCCGTGACGAAATAGGCGATCTTCCGGGAAAAGCCCGATCTCGGCAGCACGATCACATCCAGGCCGTTGGAAAGGGTTTTACGGAAGAGAACTTCATCCAGCTTGGGGTATTGGGTTTTGATCATTGGTTGTCCCCCTTCAGAAAATGGCTGGAATGGTAGGTAACGGTGTTGGCGGCGGCCACCACCTGGTCAAGGGTCAGACTCCTGACTTCCTCCATGTACCGCGCCGGGGTCAGGCCCATGCCGGACAGGGCGGCGGTGGAATAGTAGCCTTCAATGGCGGCAGGGGTGTCATGGGTGGACCGGAGGCTGGAACAGAGGGCGGCCTTGGCGGCAGACAGCTCCTCGTGGCTGATCTGGCCCTCCCGGCACAGCTGCAGCTGACGCAGGATCTCCTGCCGGGTCTGTTCCTCCCGGTCAAAATCAATGCCGGCGGACACGGTCATGATGCCCTTGGTGCCGTAGTAGGAGGAACCTACGCTGTAGCACAGGGAAAGCTTCTCCCGGACGTTCAGGAAGAGCTTGGATGTCATGCCCGCGCCGAAGAGGGTGTTCAGTACCTGCATGGCGGGAAATTCCGGGTCCCGGTTGGTGATGGGGGTGGTGAAGCCCATGGAGAGCTTGCCCTGGGCAATGTCCATGGTCTCCGTCAGGTCGGCGCCCTCAACAGGTGTGAAACCGGTCTGAGGGGGCAGAATAACGGGATTTCGCTGCCAGGAGCCCACAATGGGCCGGATCAGGTCCGCAATGGCCTCCATGGACGCGCTGCCCACATAGAAAATTTCAATGGGGCTCTCCCGGCGGATCCGCTGGTAATGGTCATACAGGGCCTGGGGGGTAATGGCGGCTACATCCGCCTTCTCGCCCAGCCGGGGCAGGCCGAAGGTATCCCCCCGGCACATGGACCGCAGGAGACGGCCCATGGAGTAGGCGGCCTTGTTGTTCAGCTCCGATTCAATGGTGGCGATGAGGTTGCGCTTCTCGCCCTCCACCACCTCCGGGTGGAAGCCCCCGTCCAGGATCAGGGGCCGGGTCAGCAGCTCCTCCAGGAAGGACAGGACCCCGGCCAGCACCGATTCCCCTGCCAGGGCGAACCGGTCGTCCAGGAAGGAAAAGCCGAAGCCTGCGGTCTGGTAATCGCCCACCCGGCGGACCAGGGCACCGGTGGCCACGCCGTAGAGGGAGTCTAAGTGCTGGCTGATGGCGCGCATATCCGGGTGGTCCTCCGTTGCCCGGAGCATCACATCCGGCAGCAGGGCGTTGAAGGCGGCCTCTTTTTCTTCCATGGCCCGGACAAACTGGAAAATCAGCCTGCCCTGCTTGAACCGGGTGTCCCGGAAGCAGCGCAGCTTCACGCCGGGGAGGATTTCAGTGGTTTCAATCATAGGTTCTCTCCTTGGGGGAAGATAAATTATCGTTTAGCGGGCAATGCCCGCGGATAATGCGTGCCTGGTGCGTCAGTAATCTTTATTTCCCTGACCCGCTCGGTAACGCTACATGTTCAAAAATAGCTCAATTATTGAGTTGTATCGAACCGGGTGAGCCCAATGGCGTAACGATTACTGCCAGGGCTCAGACTCGAATTGTCAGCGGCCACTGGCCGCTAAACGATAATTTATCTGTCCAAAACATCATGTATCCGCTATTATATACCATCCGCGGCAAAATAGGAAGTGGTACACAAAAATTTAAGACTTTTTCGGTTGTCATTTTCCCTTCTTTGCGGTACAATGGAGTAAATATCGGCACTGCACAAGGAGGATTTTCCATGGCTTGGCTGGAAATCACCATTGATACCGTTTCCGAAAAGATCGATTCCGTGGTGACCAATCTCACCGCCGCGGGCTTTGCGGACCTGGTCATCGAGGATCAGGAGGAATTTGAGACTTTCCTGGAACAGAACCGGGAATACTGGGATTACATCGACGAAGAATTTCAGGAGAAGCTTCAGGGCCTCTCCCGGATCAAAATTTATCTGGAGGACACCGACGAGGCTGCCCTTTCCCGGCTGGAAAACCGGGTAAAGTACCTGAATCTTACCATGAAGGCAGAACCCATGCCGGAGGTGGACTGGGAGGAGAGCTGGAAGGATAACTACCCGCCCCAGGAGGTGGGAAAAAGCCTTGTGGTCCTGCCCTACTGGCTCACGGACAGCTATGAAGGCAGCCGGACTCCGGTGGTGCTGGACCCCGGCCTGACCTTCGGCACCGGCGCCCATCCCTCCACCCAGATGGTTATGGAGGCCATGGAGGAAATGGTACAGCCCGGGGCTAAGTGCCTGGATTTGGGCAGCGGCAGCGGCATCCTATCTCTGGTTGCCCTGCGTCTGGGTGCAGGCAGCGCCATCGGCGTGGACATCGACCCCAAGGCCGAGGGAATTGCCCGGGAAAATGCCGCCTACAATGGCTTCGCTGCACCGGAATTCACCGCCCTCACCGGCAACGTCACCGAGGACAAGGCGCTGATGGAAGAGCTGGCCGCCGGTGAATACGACCTGGTGCTGGTGAACATCGTGGCGGACGTGATCATCGGTCTGAGCCCCATCCTGCCGGAGTTCCTCACCGAAAAGAGCAGCCTGATCTGCTCCGGTATCCTGGACACCCGTCTGGAGGATGTACTGACAGCTCTTCGCACCGCCGGTCTTACTGTCACTTCCGTCCGGGAAAAGGAAGACTGGCGCTGCGTCACCGCCAAAAAGTAATTTAGAAGGAGAACAATATGGCTATTCCTTATCGCACCCGGCGCCGCCTCCAGCGGCTGGGCACCCTGGCCCTGGCGCTGCTGATCTTCGGCGCTTTCGCCTGGCTGTGCTGGGTGATCTGGGTGGAGCGCTACATTATCTATACGGAAGACGGCGCTACCATCGATTTTGAACTGTCCGCCCAGCTTCCTGTGGGCGAGGTGGCCCTGCCCCCGGTGGCCGGCGAGGGTCCGGAGATCCACTATAATGAAGGCGACAACGCCGTGAATACCAGCACGGACCTGCTGCAGATGTCCGGCTACTACATCACCTATGACCTGCTGAAAAACGACTTTGACAATGTCAAGGAAAAGGTGGCGGGCCTGCCCACCAACACCCCGGTGATGATCGATGTGAAGGGCGGCTACGGCTCCTTCTACTATTCCTCCCAGCTGGGTGAGGCGGTGATCTCCCAGAGCGTCAATGTAACCGCCATTGACGAGCTCATCGAGCTGATGAACCAGAAAAACCTCTATCTCATCGCCCGGATCCCGGCCTTCCAGGACTACTGCTTTGGCCTGAACCATGTGAGCAGCGGTATCCCCTTCACCGGTGGCGGTGGCGCCCTGTGGATGGACAGCGAGGGCTGCTACTGGCTGAAGCCCAAGGATTCTGCCACCTTAGGCTGGCTCACCTCCATTATTCTGGAGCTGCGGGGTCTGGGCTTTGACGAGGTGGTGCTGGATGAATTCTGGGTCCCCACCGCCAATAAGGTCAACTATACCGGCGATGCCGCCGCGGACCTGGCGGAGGCTGCCACGAAGCTCTTAAGCAGCGTCACGGCCAATTCCTTTACCCTGTCCTTCAATGTCAGCGACGCCGCCTTCCCCCTGCCCGAGGGCCGCTGCCGGATGTACCTGAGCAATATCCCCGCCCGGGATGCGGAGATGACCGCAGCCAAGGTCACCTTCACCGAACCCGAGATCCGGCTGGTGTTCGTTGCGGACAGCAACGACACCCGCTATGACAAATACGGTGTTCTGCGGACCCTGGACCTGTTGGATACGGAGTAAAAACAGAATGAAACCCGCCCGAACAGGGCGGGTTTTTTCTGTGCTGTGATAAATTATCTTTTATAGCAGCACCATTTCGTAGGGCGGGGTCATGACCCCGCCGAAGCACCAATTTGCTTGAGCGGTCAAATATATGTAGTAATCTCAGTTTAAGCACCGACTTCAGCAGGGCAGTCCCGTAAGCTGGTCGGCGGGCTCATGAGCCCGCCCTACAAGGGCGTATGGAATTCGTAAGCTAAACGATAATTTACCGCACCAACTGTCTCCCCATAATCCCGACAAAATGTTAAAGAATAATTCAAAAAGTACCCATTGACTTTTTTAGCACTCTCTGGTATAGTTTGCTTAGCACTCAGAGAGATTGAGTGCTAATGAAAGGAGGAGTCAAGTGGAACTGACCGAACGGAAAAAGAAGGTGCTGCGCTCCGTCGTGGACCTGTATATCCGCACTGCCGAACCGGTGGGCTCCAAGGCCATCACCGAGCTGCCGGACATGAAATACTCCTCCGCCACCATCCGCAACGAAATGGCTGACTTAACTGCCATGGGCTACCTGGAGCAGCCCCACACCTCCGCCGGACGGATTCCCTCCGCCGCGGGCTACCGGCTGTATGTGGATGAGCTGATGGCCGACTACCGGCTGAGCATGGATGAGACAAAATCCATCAATACTGCCATCGAGGAAAAGATGCAGCGGATGGACAAGATGATGGAAAAGGTTGCCCGGCTTGTTTCCCAGGCTACGGACCTGCCCGCCATCTCCGTCACCTCCAGAGCCAGCGGCGCCGCCGTGAAGCGGTTCGACCTGATCTTCGCGGGAAGCGGAAGCATTATCCTTGTGATTATGTTAACCAACGACGAAGTGGTCAACAAACTCATCAAGCTGCCGGTCCATGTGGACGAAACGGAGCTGAAGGTCCTGTCTGCCGTGCTGAACGCCACCATGACCGGCCTTTCCGCCGAGGAGTTCACCCCGGAGCTGCTGGAAAAGGTCATGGCTGCCGCAGGCAGCGCAGCGGCACTGGTGCCGGTGATCGTGGACTTCACCGCCGACACCCTCCGCCGGAGCAGCAGCACCAACATGGCTGTGGCGGGACACTCCCGGCTCCTGGGACTTCCCGAATATCAGGATGTGGGCAAAGCCCAGAAGGTCATGACCACCCTGGATCCCGAGGGCTTAAGCGGTCTGCCTGCGGTGATGCAGAATGAGAACGGCACCAAGGTCCTGGTTGGCCCTGAAAATGTGGCTTCCGAGCTGAAGGATACCTCCGTCGTCATGACCAAGTTTGACATCGGCGACGGCCTGCAGGGTATGATCGGCGTGGTGGGTCCCACCCGGATGGACTACGCCAAAGTCACCGCCCGCTTAAGCTATTTTGCTGAGAGCCTGAGCAAGATGTTCGCCAAGCCCGAGCAGCCCCAATTGCCTGCTCCCGAAGAAAAATAAAAATGTAGGGCGGGGGCTTGCCCCCGCCGCCGATAACCAGAAACGCCGGAAACGGCGGGGGCAAGCCCCCGCCCTACAGTAAAATATGCCAGGAGGAAGATCAAGTGGCAGAAATCGAAAAAGAACTGAACGAAGAAACCCCCGTTGAGGAGGTCGCCGAAGAGGTCACCGAGACCCCCGAGGTAAACCCCTGGGAGGAAAAATACAATTTAGAGCGGGACGCCCACCTGAGAGTGGCCGCCGAGTTCGACAACTTCCGCAAGCGCACCATCAAGGAAAAGGAAGCCAGCTATGGCAACGGCAAGGCCGATGCGGTAGCCAAGATGCTTCCCATCTACGACAACTTAGAGCGGGCCCTGAACCAGGAAACCGCCGACGCCGCCTACAAGAAGGGCGTGGAGCTGACCATGAACGAGCTGCTGAAGATTTTCGGCATCCTGGGCGTGGAGGTCTTCGGCAATGTGGGCGACGAATTCGACCCCAACCTGCACAACGCCGTGATGCACATCGACGACGAAAACCTGGGCGAAAATGTGATTGCACAGGTCTTCCAGAAGGGCTTCAAGATTGGCGAGAAGGTTGTGCGGTTTGCCATGGTCCAGGTGGCCAACTAATTCATAATTACAAATTACAAATTATAAATTATCCCGCAGGGATACATCAATTTGTAATTTTGAATTTGTAATTTTTAATTTCGTAAAAACTTTAGTTAATATACAGGAGGAAATTTATTATGTCCAAGATTATCGGTATCGACCTGGGTACTACCAATTCCTGCGTGGCTGTTCTGGAAGGCGGCGAGCCTGTTGTCATCGCCAACGCCGAAGGCGCCCGCACCACCCCCTCTGTTGTGGCCTTCTCCAAGACCGGCGAGCGTATGGTTGGCCAGGTTGCCAAGCGTCAGGCTGTCACCAACGCCGACCGCACCATCGCATCCATCAAGCGCCACATGGGCGAAAACTACAAGGTCAACATCGACGGCAAGGCCTACACCCCCCAGGAGATCAGCGCCATGATCCTGACCAAGCTGAAGCAGGACGCCGAGGCTTACCTGGGCACCACTGTCACTGAGGCCGTCATCACCGTTCCCGCTTACTTCTCTGACGCTCAGCGTCAGGCCACCAAGGACGCCGGCAAGATCGCCGGTCTGGACGTCAAGCGCATCATCAACGAGCCCACCGCAGCTGCTCTGGCTTACGGCATGGACAAGGAGATGGATCAGAAGATCATGATCTACGACCTGGGCGGCGGTACCTTCGACGTGTCCATCCTGGACATCGGCGACGGCGCCTTCGAGGTTCTGGCCACCGCTGGTGACACCCGTCTGGGCGGCGACGACTTCGACCAGAGAATCATGGATCACCTGGTTGCCGAGTTCAAGAAGGTCGAGGGCATCGACCTGAGCAAGGACCGTGTTGCCATGCAGCGCCTGAAGGAGGCTGCCGAGAAGGCCAAGATTGAGCTGTCCGGCATGACCACCACCAACGTCAACCTGCCCTATATCACCGCCGACGCCACCGGCCCCAAGCACCTGGATGTGACCATCACCCGTGCCCAGTTCAACCAGATGACCGCTGACCTTGTGGAGCGGACTCTGAAGCCCGTCCGTCAGGCCATGTCCGACGCCGGTGTCACCGCTTCCGACCTGCACAAGGTCCTGCTGGTTGGCGGCTCCACCCGTATCCCCGCTGTTCAGGAAGCCGTTAAGAACATCACCGGCAAGGAAGGCTTCAAGGGCATCAACCCCGACGAGTGCGTGGCACTGGGCGCAGCCGTTCAGGGCGGCGTTCTGACCGGCGACGTCACCGACGTGCTGCTGCTGGACGTTACCCCCCTGTCCCTGGGCATCGAGACCATGGGCGGCGTGTTTACCCGTCTGATCGACCGGAACACCACCATCCCCACCCGCAAGAGCCAGATCTTCTCCACCGCGGCTGACGGCCAGACCTCCGTTGAGGTTCATGTGCTCCAGGGCGAGCGTGAGATGGCTGCCTACAATAAGACTCTGGGCCGCTTCCAGCTGGGCGGCATCGCTCCCGCTCCCCGCGGCGTGCCCCAGATCGAAGTCACCTTCGACATCGACGCCAACGGCATCGTGAAGGTCTCTGCCAAGGACCTGGGCACCGGCAAGGAGGCCAACATCTCCATCACCGCTTCCACCAACCTGAGCCAGGACGACATCGAGAAGGCCGTCCGTGAGGCCGAGCAGTATGCCGCCGAGGACAAGGCTCGCAAGGACGAGGTGGACACCCACAACAACGCCGAGCACATCATCTACCAGACCGAGAAGACCCTGAACGAGCTGGACGACAAGATCGACGCTTCCGAGCGCGCATCCATCCAGACCGAGGTGGATAACCTGAAGGAGCTGAACAAGGGCACCGACGTGGCCGCCATCAAGGCCGCCATCGAGAAGGTCCAGCAGGCCTTCTACAAGGTTAGCGAAAAGCTCTACCAGCAGGCCAATCCCCAGGGCGCACAGGGTGCCCAGGGCGGCTACAGCCAGCCCGGCGACGACGGCGTGGTCGATGCCGACTACGAGACCGTTGACTAATAGATAAGCCTTAAGGGGCGGCGCACCGCCGCCCCTTTTCGGACTGTCTGGAATCAATGAGAATTATCGTTTGCGGTACCATTTTCCGATGGTATTGTAGGGGCGATCATTGATCGCCCGCGCGGTACAGTGTCACGTATTCGCCGGAAGTTAATGCGAATACGCAACGTTTCTCGGCCGGGCGATCGATGATCGCCCCTACATTCATGCCGTTGCATTGTACGTATATACAATCATTTTCCATATAAGAGGAGAATCTCCATGCAGGGAATGACAAAAAGAGAATTACAGATCACCGATCAGCAGCAGATTCTGGCGATCCTGGATACCGCCAAGGTGCTGCGCCTTGGCCTGGCTGTGGACAATGAGCCCTACATCGTACCCATGAACTATGGCTATATTATGGAGGACGGAAAGCTGACACTGTACCTGCACAGCGGCCTTAAGGGAAAGAAGCTGGACATGATCCGGATGAATCCCAGGGCGTTCATTGAGCTGGACTGCGATCTGACCCCCTTTGAGGGCGAGAAGCCCTGCCAGTACGGCCTGAGCTACTCCTCCATCATGGCCCGGGGCGAAGCCCATATTGTGGAGGACGTGGAGGAAAAAATGGCGGCCATGACAGCCCTGATGAAGACCCAGACCGGGAGAGATTTCTCCTTTAACGAGCGGCTGGTGAGTATGGTGGCTGTGATCCGGGTGGATGTATCGGAATACACCGCCAAGCACCGGCCCATCCCCGAGAATTTGAGGTAAGCAAAATGGCAGATAAACGCGATTTTTACGAAGTTCTGGGCGTTGACAAAAATGCAACCCCCGAACAGATAAAGAAGGCCTACCGGAAGAAGGCCATGGAATTCCATCCCGACCGGAACCCCGGCAACAAGGAAGCGGAAGAAAAGTTCAAGGAAGTGGGCGAGGCCTATGAGGTCCTCTCCGATGCCGACAAGAAGGCCCGGTACGACCAGTTCGGCTTCGCCGGTGTGGACCCCAACTACGGCGCCGGCCAGGGCGGCAATCCCTTCGGCGGCGGTTTTGGCGGCGGCTTCGGTGATTTCGGCGACATTTTCTCCGACCTCTTCGGCGGCGCATTCGGCGGCGGCGGAAGAAGCTCTGCCCAGCAGAACGCACCCCGCCGGGGCGAGAACGTCATGTCCCGGCTGGAGCTGACCTTCGAAGAGGCGGCCTTCGGCTGCGAGAAGGAGGTCTCCACCCCCAGAATTGAGAACTGTCCCAACTGTTCCGGCTCCGGCTCCGCCGACGGCGTCATCGAGACCTGCTCCAACTGCCGGGGCAGCGGCCGGGTCACCGTCATGCAGAATATGATGGGCATGCGGATGCAGACCCAGACCACCTGTCCCCAGTGTTCCGGCCGGGGTAAGATCATCAAGACCCCCTGCAACACCTGTAAGGGCAAGGGCAAGGTCCGCAAGACCAACAAGGTCAAGGTCAAGATCCCCGCGGGCATCGACGAGGGCCAGAGCGTACGGGTCCGGGGCGAGGGCAGCGTGGGCGCCAACGGCGGTCCCAACGGCGACCTGCTGGTGGAAATCCTGATCAAGCGCCACCCCATCTTTGAGCGTGAGTATATGGACGTTCTGTGCGAGGTGCCCATCACCTTCACCCAGGCGGCTCTGGGCGCGGAGATCCAGGTGCCCACCCTGGACGGCAAGGTCCCCTTCACCATCCCCGAGGGAACCCAGACCGGCAAGGAATTCGTCCTCCGGGATAAGGGCATCCCCGAGGTGAATAATCCCCGGCGCCGGGGCGACCACCGGTTCACCGTGGTGGTGGAGACCCCCACCAGGCTGACCAAGGAGCAGAAGGACCTGCTGCGTCAGCTGGATGCCACCCTGGAAAAGAACGAGACCCCCAAGATCAAAAAGTTTTTCGACAATCTGAAGGATTTCTTCGACTAAACACCAACACCCCCGGATATATCCGGGGGTGCGTTTGTATGGGGAGAGAAAGCGGTTGAAAAAAGCTCGGCGTCGCCGCGCGTGCGGCGATACCGAGCAGAGCCGGATATTAAGTCCGGCTGTAAAAACCCGCCTCAGGTATTCCCAAAGCAGTGCTGCAAGAGCCCAAGTTATTTTGCCAAAAACCGGTCGAAGACAGTCAGTATTTCCTGGAATTCTTCTTCCATGCATTCAACGCTGACCTTCTGGGGTTTCCGGCAGTTCAGGGCAAAGAGCCCCATGAAAGAGGTGGCGTGGACCTGAAACCGGTCATTGCCCACTGTGAGCCGGTGCTTCAGTTTGGAAGCCAATGCCACAAAATCCTGAACATCCCGCAATGACCGGAATTGTACATAGAATTCATGCATTTTTCATCCCCCCGGCGCTGTACAAAAGATTTTTTATCGTGTATAATGGGGGAACGAATCCAAACCCGACTCGATGCTACCTATTATAGCAGTATTTTTCCATTTTTCAATTGACGGTTTGGACGAATGATACAAGTTAGAATACCCTAAATTGGTGGAATTGACAAAATGAAATTTGCTTTTTATACCTTGGGCTGCAAGACCAACCAGTATGAGACTCAGGCCATGGAGCGGCTTCTGGTGGAAAAGGGCCATGCCATCGGCACCTTTGAGGATCCTTGCGATGCCTATATCGTGAATACCTGCTCCGTCACCGCCGTGGCGGACAAGAAAAACCGGGCTGTGATCCGCCGCTGCCGGAAGGCCCACCCGGAGGCCATTCTCGCGGTCTGCGGCTGCTACACCCAGCATGCCGCCGATGCGGTCCGGGAGCTGGGAGTTGACGTGCTGGGCGGCAGCGCCAACCGGCAGGAATTTGTGGAAAACATCCTCTCCACCCTGGCAGAAAAGAGCCGTAAGGAAGCGGTGGACGATCCCCGGCGCCGCCGGGAATTCGAGGTGCTGCCCGCCGGCGGTCTGGAGGAGCGGACCAGAGCCATGCTCAAGGTCCAGGACGGCTGCGCCAATTTCTGCTCCTACTGCATCATCCCCTACACCCGGGGTCCGGTGCGCTCCGCACCCCTGGAGGTGATCCTTCCCCAGGCAAAGGAGCTGGAAGCAAAGGGCTACAGGGAAATCGTGGTTACCGGCATCGAAATCGCCTCCTGGGGCGTGGACCTGCCGGGAAAGCCCCCCATGACCCGGATGGTCAAAGCCATCTGCGAAGCGGTGCCGGATGTCCGGATCCGCCTGGGCAGCCTGGAACCGAGAGTGATCACCAAGGATTTCTGCGAAACCATGGCAGAATATTCCAACCTGTGCCCTCAGTTCCACCTTTCCATGCAGTCCGGCTGCGATACGGTGCTGGAAAGAATGAAGCGGAAGTACGATACGCAGCGGTATTACGAAAGTGTCGCGCTTCTGAAGGAATATTTCCCCGGCTGCGCCGTGACCACGGATATGATCGTGGCCTTCCCCGGGGAAACGGAGGAAGAATTTGAAGCCAGCCTGGCCTTCATCCGCAAATGCGGCTTCGCCGACATGCACATCTTCCCCTACTCCCGGCGCCCCGGCACCCCGGCGGACAAAATGCCCGGCCAGCATAACAATGCCACCAAGGAGGCCCGGAGCCACGCCGCCATCGCTGTGGCGGAGGAGATGAGCCGTGCCTATCGGGAATCCCTGACCGGCACGGACCATGATGTCCTCTTTGAGGAAGCCGACGGGGAATACTTCACCGGCCACGCCCCCAACTATGTCAAGGTGTATATGGAGGGTGAAAACCTGCACAATGAGATTCGCCGGGTCCGGCTGACCGAGGTTTACAAGGACGGCATGCTCGGACAGATTATGGAATAAATGATCGGGACGCGCCTGTAAACGATAACCATAACGCCGATTTGTCCCTTAAGTCAGAAAAAAGCACCCCGAAAGGGGTGCTTTTTGCCATTACAGATCTGCGTAGGTCAGCAGCTTTACGTCATTTTCCTCGCACCACTGGGGAACCTCAGGATTGACGGCGAAGGCCACTTCCAGAGCCCGCTGGGTGGTGATGTAGGAGGTGGTCAGCACGTATTCATCCACGAAGCCGGGATGCAGCACCATCAGCGCCGCCTCGTCCTCAGCCATGGGCTGGGAAGCGGCCTTCTTGAAGCTTTCGAAGGGGTTGTAGTCCGGATTGCCGGAATCCATGGAGAACTTCATGGTGGTGGAGCCGATCATGGGGCCCTTGGGGCCGAATTTCATGTGCTCCACGCCGTATTTCTGGGCCACCAGCACGATGGCCTTCATGAAATTGTTGCTGGGCACCGCGTGGGCTTCCACCATGTAGGGCTTCCTGCCGGTGAGCTCCGCCAGCCGGAGGTACTGGGCCTCCACTTCCAGAACCGCTTCCTCCAGCACGACGAAATCCTCCTTCGCCGCCCGGTACAGCTCCTTGTCCTTGAATTCGCCGTTCTCATCCACAAGGCTGGGGATCAGGGCGGGGTCAGTCAGGGGCTTTCCCTGGCAGATGTTGGCGTGGACCGTGAAGGTCACGTCGGTGCCGTCCAGCAGCCGGACGCCATGCTCCCCCCATTCCATGTTGGTCATGACGCCCACACTGCGGACGATGCCGCTCTTGACGGCCCTTGCCAGGCCGTAGTTGAAGGCCTCGCTGTAGCCTAAGTCGTCCGCACGAACCAGAATTTTATTCATTGCGCATTCCTCCTGTGATATTTTTCTTTTATTGTAAAAGCTTGCGGTAAAAAAGTCAATACAGCGGTCTTCTTTGTCAGATTATCTAAAAACGGTATCTGAATTTTGGAATGGGATGACACGGTTTTTCCTTGAAAGGGCCACGGCGTGAGAGTATACTGGATATGTATACCCATACAAATGCAAAGGAGAATGCACAATGGCTGAATTTGTCAAACTGAATCCCAGCGAAGTTAAGTTCCTGCACGAGCAGAACCCCGACCTGGTTGCCTACAACGTGGAGTTCGCCGAAGTTACCGGCGGCACCTTCTGGAAGGCATACACCCCCGAGCAGATTGCCGGCACCGAGCCCTTCATCGTCCGTCCCTCCGCTGACGGCATCGCCGCCATGTACCGGGACCTGATGCAGATGTATCCCCCCATCGACCTGTACAACCCCAAGCTGCGCAAGCTGACCAAGGAACTGGGTACCACCTGGTGCCGTGTCTCCGGTACCTGGGCCACCAAGACCTACTATGACTTCGACGGCCAGTACCCCGGCAATGAGGTTCCCGAAGGTTACCTCAACAAGCTGACCAAGGAGCAGTGGATCGGTGTTCTGGACTTCGTCAAGGACTGCAATCTTAAGCTGAAGGTCTCCGTGGCCAACTGCCCCGGCCTGCACAGCGCCGAGGAGCCCTGGCCCTCCACCGAGGCTGAGAAGCTCTTCTCCTTCTCCAAGGCCTACGGCGTGCCCATCCTGGCTGCCGAGTTCGCCAACGAGCCCAACATGCTGGAAGACACCGGCTTCCCCAAGGGCTACACCGCCAAGCACTACCATCGTGATGCCGACCTGTTCGCCAAGTGGCTGAAGGAGAACTATCCTGAGTGTCTGTACGTCGGTACCTCCGACACCGGCGGCGCTCCCGTGTCCTTTGGCAAGATGGGCAAGGAGTCCGGCGGCGTGGAGCAGCTGGCCCGTGAAAGCGCCACCTGTGACGAGCTGTTCGAAGGCCTGACCGTTCCCGTGGACGTGTTCTCCTATCACTACTACAACGGCCTGTCCGACAGACTGGCCTCCGTCATGCCCGCCGGCCACTGGGATCCCAGCGAGGCCAACGGCGAGGATTACCTGGACACCGCTCCCAAGTTCTGCCGCACCTACATCCCCTACCGTGACAAGTACGCTCCCGGCACCGAGATGTGGGTCACCGAGTCCGGCGATGCCGGCGGCGGCGGCGACACCTGGGCTTCCACCTACCTGGATGTTCTGCGTACCCTGAACGAGCTGGGTGGCTTCTCCGCTCTGACCAAGGGCGTTATCTTCCACAACACCCTGACCGCTTCCGACTATGCCTATCTGGCCCGCTTTGTCCATGATCCCCGGCCCAACTTCTTCGCTGTGAAGCTGTGGTACGAGCTGATGGGCACCGACGTCTACGCCTCCGGCGAGCCCGTCCGCGAGGGCGCCCACGTCTACGTCCAGTCCTACAAGAAGGACGCCTCCAAGAAGTGCTACCTGATCATCAACAACTCTGAGACCGAGACCACCACCGTGGACGTCCCCAACGACGGCCTGATCTGGGTTCTGAACGGCAAGGACGGCTTCAAGCGCGCCACCGTCATGACCCTGAACGGCAAGGACCTGGTCCTGGACGAGGAGTGGAACCTGCCCGACCTGTCCGGCGCCCCCGTCGCTGCCGGCAAGCATCAGCTGGCCCCCATGACCTGCACCTTCCTGGTTGTGTAATTTGCAAAACAAAAAAAGACCGGCTCCGGCCGGTCTTTTTTGCTGCGGAAAGGTGGGTAAATTATCGTTTAGCGGCGCATCCGCCACACCCTCTCCCGGGGAGAGGGTGCCCCCGAAGGGGGCGGGAGTGGAATGCGGGAGATAACCTGATTTGCGGTATATGCAAAAGCCTGCTGAAAACCTGCGTTGTATTATGTCTGTTTCTGCGTACCGAACCTAACATTTCTGCCCGCATTCCACTTCCGACCCGGCTAACGCCGGGCCACCTTCTCCCCGGGAGAAGGTTTATGTGGCGCTCCCACGCCAGTGCCAATGACTTAGCTAAACGATAATTTACCAGCACAACAGGAAAAGACCGGCCTGTTGGCCGGTCTTTTGCTTACATATCCAGGTAATTGCAGGCGGCCATGGCGGCGATGGCGCCGTCGGCGGAGGCGGTGACCACCTGACGGATCCGCTTGCTGCGGCAGTCGCCGGCCACGAAGAGGCCGGGGGTTTTGGTCAGGCAATCCTCGGCGGAATCGAAGTAACCCCAGGCATTTAAGGCTGCCAGATCGGCGAAGGGGCCGTTCTGGGGTTCCAGACCCACGGCCAGGAAGGCGCCGTCGCAGGAGATGGAGAGGGTCTCACCGCTGTCCTTCTTCAGGTCCAGGCCGGAGAATTTGCCGTTTTCGGTCCGGTAGGCGGAAACCACGGTGGAGAAGTGGACCTCCACATTGTCCCGGGCCAGCAGGGCTTCGGACAGCTTCTTTTCACCGGTGAAGTCGGGAAGATTCTGCACCACGGTGACCTTTTTGCAGACTTCGCTGAGCAGCAGGGCCTCCTGCAGGGCGGAATTGCCGCCGCCCACCATGGCCACCTCCTGATTTGTGTAGAAAGCGCCGTCGCAGACCGCGCAGAAGGAGATGCCCTTGCCGATGAGGTCCTCCTCGCCGTTAAGGCCCAGGGTCCGGTGCTTCACGCCCAGGGCCAGGATCACGCTGCGGCCCTCAAAGGTGCTGCCCTCCTCGGTGTAAACCTGAAAAATACCGTCGTTTTTCTCCACCCGGACCACGTTTTCCAGCTCCACGTCGGCGCCCAGGTTCATGGCCTGCTCGGTGAGCTGCTCGGCGAATACCGCACCGGAGATCTCCATGGTGCCGGGGATATTCTCCACCTTGGGGGAGAAGGCGATCTGGCCGCCGAAGCTGTTCTTCTCGATGACCAGCACGGTCTTGCCCGCCCGGAGGGCGTAGATGGCGGCGGTCAGGCCACCGGGACCGCCGCCGACGATGATAATGTCATGCATAACTAAATTCTCCTTACAACGTGTGTAGGGCGGGGTCATGACCCCGCCGAAGCACCATCGAAACTGAGTGGTTGGATGGTGGCAATAGCTTTGGACTCAGCATCATTTTTAGCCGTGCAGTTCCCTCGCCTGGTCGGCGGGCTCATGAGCCCGCCCTACAAAGGCGTATGAAATTCCTGCGCTAAAGGACATTTCCCGAAGAAAGAGCCGGGCGGGGCCCGGCTCTATATGCTTACAGGGAAGCGATGTACTTCTTGATCTCGGGGACGGAGTAGAACTTTTGGAACTTCTCGCCGTCGGTCAGGATCAGGGTGGGAGCGCCCTTTACGTCGTACTCCCGGCACAGGTCCAGGTTTTCCTCGGCGATGAGCTTTTCATAGCTGACACCGGCCTTGCCCAGCAGATTCTCGGCCACACGGCAGTTGGGACAGGTGACCCGGGAGATCAGAATGGCCTTTGCTTCGCCGGACACGGCGGGAGCGGCCTGCACAGCGGGCTCCTCCACCTTGGCGGTGATCTTCTCCACGGGAGCGGCGGCTGCGGCTACCTGGTAGGTCTTGCGGTCCTTGTACTCCTGGCTCTTGCCGTCGTTCCAGTTCTGGACGGGGCGGTAGTAGCCGGTGATCCGGCTGTAGACCTCGGTCTTCTTGCCGCAGATGGGGCAAACGTACTCCTCACCGGCGATGTAGCCGTGGTCGGCGCAGACGGAGTAGGTGGGGCTCATGGTGTAGTAGGGCAGCTGATGGTTCTCAGCGATCTTCCGGACCAGGGTGGCAGCGGCCTTCCAGTCGGGCAGCTTCTCGCCCAGGAAGGTGTGGAACACGGTGCCGGAGGTGTACAGGGTCTGGAGCTTGTCCTGGATAGCCAGGGCCTCGAACACGTCCTCGGTGTAGCCCACGGGCAGGTGGGAGGAGTTGGTGTAGTAGGGGGTGGCGCCCTCGTGGGCGGTGATGATCTCGGGGTAGCGGGCCTTGTCGTGCTTGGCCAGGCGGTAGGTGGTGGACTCGGCGGGAGTGGCTTCCAGGTTGTACAGGTCGCCGTAGAGCTCCTGGTAGTCAGACAGGCGCTCGCGCATGTGGTTCAGCACCCGGACAGCGAAGTCCTGGGTCTCCTCGTGGGTCAGGTCCTTGCGGATCCAGCGGGCATTGAGGCCAGCCTCGTTCATGCCGATGAGGCCGATGGTGGAGAAGTGGTTGGAGAAGGTGCCCAGGTAACGCTTGGTGTAGGGGTACAGGCCCTCTTCCATCAGCTTGGTCACCTGGTCCCGCTTGATCTTCAGGGAGCGGGCGGAGATGTCCATCAGCTTGTCCAGACGACGGAAGAAATCAGCCTCGTCCTTGGCAAGATAAGCAATTCTGGGGATGTTGATGGTAACGACGCCGATGGAGCCGGTGGACTCGCCGGAGCCGAAGAAGCCGCCGGACTTCTTCCGCAGCTCCCGGAGGTCTAAGCGCAGGCGGCAGCACATGGAGCGGACATCGGAAGGCTCCATATCGGAGTTGATGTAATTGGAGAAGTAGGGGGTGCCGTACTTGGCGGTCATTTCGAACAGCAGCTTGTTGTTCTCGGTCTCGCTCCAGTCGAAGTCCCGGGTGATGGAGTAGGTGGGGATGGGGTACTGGAAGCCGCGGCCGTTGGCGTCGCCCTCAATCATGACCTCGATGAAGGCACGGTTGACCATGTCCATTTCCTTCTTGCAGTCGCCGTAGGTGAAGTCCATCTCCTTGCCGCCCACGATAGCGGGACGGTCAGCCAGGTCAGCGGGGCAGGTCCAGTCCAGGGTGATGTTGCTGAAGGGAGCCTGGGTACCCCAGCGGCTGGGGGTGTTGACGCCGTAGATGAAGGACTCGATGCAGTGCTTCACTTCCTCATAGCTCAGGTTGTCGGTCTTGACGAAGGGAGCCAGGTAGGTATCAAAGGAGGAGAAGGCCTGAGCACCGGCCCACTCGTTCTGCATGATGCCCAGGAAGTTGACCATCTGGTTGCACAGGGTGGCCAGATGCTTGGCGGGGGCGGAGGTGATCTTGCCCACCACGCCGCCGAGGCCTTCCTCGATCAGCTGCCGCAGGGACCAGCCGGCGCAGTAGCCGGTGAGCATGGACAGGTCGTGGATGTGGATGTCGGCGTTCCGGTGTGCGTTGGCGATCTCCTCGTCATAGATTTCGGACAGCCAGTAGTTGGCGGTGATGGCGCCGGAATTGGAAAGGATCAGACCGCCCACAGAGTAGGTGACGGTGGAGTTTTCCTTCACGCGCCAGTCGGCAACCTTCAGGTAGCCGTCCACCAGACCCTTGTAGTCCAGGATGGTGGAGGACATGGAGCGCAGCTTCTCCCGGTTCTTCCGGTACAGGATGTAGGCCTTGGCAACGTCGGCGTAGCCGGCACGCTGCAGAACGGCCTCCACGGAGTCCTGGATGGACTCCACCTCGATGGCGTTGTCCATGACCTTGCAGGCGTAGTCAGAGGTGACCTGCAGGGAGAGCATATTAATGATATCGGGATTGTAGGGAATCTGGGTGGCGTCGAAGGCCTTGGTGATGGCGTTGGCAATACGGGTGATGTTGAAATCCACGGTACGTCCGTCGCGCTTGGTTACTTTGTACATCGTTTCTTCCTCCTAAATGCCCCGGATGCGGGTGCTGGGTATGTGGGGAAGCACCGCATCACGCAGGGCCTCCATTTCTTCCTTTGTAAATCCGCTGACGCCGGTACCCACCAGGTCGCCGGAGTCAACGAAGTTTTGCAGATAGTAATTTTCGGTGCCGGAGAGCCATTTGCCCATGGCTTCCATAGCGACCTTGTCGTGGAAGGGCTTGCAAAGGGTAGTGCGCAGCTCGTATTCCACTTTGTTTTCCCGCAGAATGGAGAGGCTTTCCTCCACTGCGGGGAGAATGCTGATGCCACCGCAGGTGGTGCTATAGCGGTCCGGGCAGTTTTTGATATCCATGGCTGCGTAGTCAATGAGCTTGTCATCAATCAGCTGCCGCAGCATCTTTGGGTTGCTGCCGTTGGTATCCAGCTTAACCAGATACCCCAGCTCCCGGATTTTGCCGATGAATTCCGGCAGGTCTTTTCGCAGGGTGGGCTCGCCGCCGGTGATGCAGACCCCGTCCAGGAGGCCCCGGCGCTTTTTAAGAAAGGCCAGGAATTCCTCTTCGGTCATGGCGGTGGGCGCCTGACCTATGACCAGGGCTGCGTTGTGGCAGAAGGGACAGCGCAGGTTGCAACCGGCCAGGAAAACCGTGCAGGCACATTTGCCGGGATAGTCCAGAAGCGTCAGCTTCTGCAGTCCGTTTACGTCCATAGCATCCCCCTCCCCAAACGGCGTTCGCTACACAGTATATAGTGTCAGACTGCGATTGTCAAGAACCAAAAACACAATATATCGTGGTTGCAACTGTTATGTAAACACAATATCTTGTAACGATTTGTTTCTATTTGGATGATACAACAAAAAATGTCCAATAAATTGGGAGCGTATCCGCGGAAAATTCGGGAAAGGTCACAAAGTTTTCCTCCTTTCTTTGGCATCTATGAGAAAGCGCTCTTGGTTGACGGAATTTTTTTGCTTTGGTATACTTATGATAGAAAAAACAGATAAGGAGAGACCTGCTATGCTGCCGGATATCAAATGGCTTGAAGACCCCACAATTTTTCGGGTAAACCGCCTGGATGCCCACTCCGACCATATCACCTACGCCTCCCCCGAAGAGGAAACCTCCTCCCTGCGCCAGAACTTAAACGGCCAGTGGCTTTTTAAATGGAGCAGGAATCCTGCCGCCCGGCCCGCGGACTTCTGGAAAGAGGATTTTGACCTTTCCGGTTTCGGCACCATCCAGGTGCCGGGCCACATGGAGACCCAGGGCTATGACCGGATCCACTACACCAACAAGCTCTACCCCTGGGACGGCCACGCGGAGCTGCGCCCGCCTCAGATCGACTGGGACTTTAACCCGGTGGGCTCCTACGTCCGGGAATTTGACCTGGACGCCGGACTGCTGGGAAAAGAGGTGCGGATCTCCTTCCAGGGCGTGGAGCAGGCCTGCTTCGTCTGGCTCAACGGCCATTTTGTGGGCTATGCGGAGGATACCTTCACCCCCTCGGACTTTGACCTGACCCCCTATATCAAGGCCAGGGGCAACCGGCTCTGCGTGGAGGTCTATAAGCGCTGCGCCGGTGCCTGGATCGAGGACCAGGACTTTTTCCGGTTCTCCGGTATATTCCGGCCCGTCTACCTGTACGCAAAGCCCATCGCCGAGGACCTGTGGATCCAGCCCACCCTCCATGAGGATTTGACTTCCGGCCAGATCCGCTTCCGGCTGAAGCTGACAGAACACGCAAAGGTTCATGCCAGGATCAGCCATGTGCAGGACGGCGTCCTCTTTGACGGGGATCTGGAACTGACCGCGGAAGGCGATTATCACTTCTCCCAGACCATTGCCTGCCCGAATGTCAGACTCTGGGATTATGGTTCCCCTGAATTATATCAGGTGATGCTCACCCTTATCGGTGACGAAATCACCGAATACATCCCCTACGATATCGGCTTCCGCCGCTTCGTGATGGGGCCCGATAAGATCATGTACCTGAACGGCAAGCGCCTCATGATCAACGGCGTCAACCGCCATGAGTGGAGCGCCACCAGGGGCCGGGCCATCGATGTTGCCGATATGGAAGCGGCCATGGAGACCATCCTTGCCAATAATATCAATGCCGTGCGCACCTGCCACTATCCCAACCGAACCGAGTGGTACCACCTGTGCGACCGGAAGGGCATCTACCTGATGGATGAAACCAATCTGGAGGCCCACGGCTCCTGGCAGAAGGACGCGCTCCCTGATTCCATCGAGCCCAGCTGGAATGTGCCCGGAAGTTACCCTGAGTGGCGGGAGATCGTGCTGGACCGGGCAAAATCCATGTTTGAGCGGGACAAGAACCATGTGTCCATCCTCTTCTGGTCCTGCGGCAACGAGGCCTTCTGCGGCACCAATGTGGTGGCCATGGCGGAATACTTCCGCTCCGTGGATCATAGCCGTCTGGTCCACTATGAGGGCGTGTATTTTACCCGGGGCGTGGCCAACGGCCAGCCCACGTCCCCCCACTGGAAGCCGGAGTGGGAGCGCTCCTCTGACATGGAGTCTCGGATGTACGCCACCCCCTGGGATATCCGGGAATATCTGGAAAGCGACCCGAGCAAGCCCTACATCTCCTGCGAGTATATGCACAATATGGGCAATTCCCTTGGAGGTATGGAATCTTATGTAAACCTTGGAAAGGAATTTCCCATGTATCAGGGCGGTTTTATCTGGGATTTCATGGACCAGGCTATGCGTTATGTAAACTGCAACGGTGAGGAAGTTCTGGGCTACGGCGGCGACTTCGGCGACCGGCAGGCAGACTACAATTTCAGCGGCAACGGCATCGTGGATGCGCTTGGCAACCCCAAGCCCTGCATGCAGGAGGTCCGCTACTGGCACGACACCCCGGAAAACCGGAAGCTTCACGATGAGAACAATGCCATCATCCTGCGCCAGATGGCGGAAAATATGGACAAGGACCAGGTCGTGCTGGATATGATGTGCCGCATGGCACCGCCCCTGAAGATCGTCCACGGCGACGGAAACTTGGGCGTAAAGGGCCGTGATTTCGAGATCCTCTTCTCCCATCCCCAGGCCGGCCCGGCTTCCATCCGTAAGGGCGGCGTGGAATGGATGTGGCGGGGCCCCCGGCCTGCCTACTGGCGTGCCCCTACGGAAAATGATACCGGCTGCGGCTTCCCGGGAAAGAGCGCCATCTGGTCCGCCGTGGAGACCCACCAGAAATCCGTGGGCAGGGAAGTGCTGGAGGAAAGCGGCGACCGCTTCACCATCCGCTATTCCTTCTCCGCTGACGTGATGCCGGAACTTCAGACCGATGTGACCTATTCCGTTGACCGCCTGGGCCGGATGGATGTGACGGTCCGCTACCAGGGCGGCCAGAATCGTCCCCAGCTGCCACTGCTGGGCCTGCGGTTTGCCACCACCGCGCCGGTGGAGCAGACCACCTGGGGCGGCCTCTCCGGGGAGACCTACCCCGACCGGTATAAGGGCGCCAGGGCCGGACGGTTCACCGAGGTGCCCCATATCCCCAACTATCTGGTGCCCCAGGAGTGCGGCAATCATATGGGAACCCTCTGGGCCACCTTCCAGATGCAGGGCGCCAAGCTGGGGCTGTATAAACTGGATAAGCCCTTCCATTTCTCCGCCATCCCCTATACCCCCCACCAGCTGGAGCAGGCCTTCCACGCGGAGGAACTGCCCAAGCCCAACCGCACCGTGGTGACGGTCTGCGGCGCCATGCGGGGCGTGGGCGGCATCGACACCTGGGGCAGCGACGTGGAGAGCGCCTACCATGTCCATGCTGACCAGGATATCGAATTTTCCTTCCGCATCTTTTGATCCCCAGCCCGGCTCCCAAAGGAGCCGGGCTTTTGCGGCGGTAAATTATTGTTTAGCGGCGTAAACTGCTTGCGCTTCCCTCGGGGGGAAGCTGTCGAGCGTCAGCGAGACTGAAGAGGAATGCGGGCGGGAATCTAACGATTTCGCATCTTTACCAGGCTTTTTCCGCACTTCAGATTTCGCCGTTCCTCTTCCGACCCGGCTTACGCCGGGCCACCTTCCCCCCGGGGGAAGGGTTGCGCTTCGCGCATAAACGATAATTTATCTGGGAAACTGGATTTTGTGTTTGTAAATATCGACCAATTGTAGCTGTCAGATATTGCCAGAAATTGTTGACTTTCCACCACGGGACTGTATAATGAAAACCAGAAAGGAGGGGTTATCCCTATGAAACTGAATGCGAAAAAATGGGTGGTCATCGCCCTGATTCTCTGCCTGGTCAGCTCCGTGGGCGCAAGCCTGTTCCAGACGGATTTCGGTAAGATCGACTATCACGACATGACCTTCGTCACCGACTCCGGCCACGAGCTGGACGCTCTGCTGCTCATTCCCCAAAACGCCACCGCGGAAAATCCCGCTCCCGCCATTGTGGTCAGCCACGGCTGGTACAACAACCGGGAGATGCAAGATCTGAACTACGTGGAATACGCCCGCCGGGGCTTCGTGGTCATGGCCATCTCCATGTACGGCCACGGCGATTCCGAGGTGCTGCCCGACGGCGACTACTGGGACGACAGCAACAATGCCAACGGCCTGTATGACGCCGTCAAGCACGTTTCCCGGCTGCCCTTCGTGGATGCAAGCCGTATCGGTGTCACCGGCCATTCCAACGGCGCTCTGGCCTGCCGGGAGGCAGTGCTCCAGGACGAGGAAGGCCTCATCGCCGCCGCCCTGCTGGTTTCCAACGACGCGGTGTACCATGACGAAAACGGCGAATTCTACAACCAGTTCGGTTCCCGGGATGCCGCCATCATCGCCTGCCAGTACGACGAATTCTTCCACCGGGTGGACGGCAAGGCCCCCAGAGAGTACATAAATCAGGTCACTGCCCAGTCCTTCCTGAACTTCGGCATTGACCCTGCCCAGGGCGAAGTCCGGGCCGCCGAAACCTTCTATGAGCAGGAAGTGGGCGGGGAGAAAGCCATCCGTGCCATCTATAATCCTGCCATCACCCATCCCTGGGCCCACTTCTCCGCCGACTGCGTAGCCTTCGGCGCGGAATTCTTCGACAAGGCCCTCTCCGCCCCCAACCAGCTGGCTCACACCGACCAGATCTGGCAGTGGAAGGCCGCCTTCAATGCCCTGGGCATCGTAGGCTTCTTCATGTTCGTGCTGAATGCCGCCATCGCCCTGCTGGATACGGCCTACTTTGCAGAGCTTAAGGGCGAGGGCAAGCCCCTGCCCAAGCTGGAGGGCAAGGCAAAGAAGCGCTACATTGTGACCAATGTGGCCTCCGCCCTCATGAGCATCGTGTTCTATTTCCTGGCCTTCATCGTGGGTATGATGATCTGGACCTCCGATTTCTGGAACCAGGGTCCCAGCCGGATCATCGGCCTTTGGAGCACCCTGTGCGGTCTGTTTACCCTGTGGATGACCCACATCTGCAACAAGAAGAACCCCGTCGACAAGGCTGAGCGGGGCAGCCGCCTGCCGAAGAACAAGCTCTTCAAGTCCATCGTGCTGGCGCTCACCGTGGTATGCGCCGCATTTGCCCTGGTGTTCCTCTCCGACTACCTGTTCCTGACGGACTACCGGCTCTGGTGCTTCGCCACCATCCGGGCCTTCTCTGCCGACCTGATCCCGGCGGTTGTGAAATTCGTGCCCTTCTGGCTGGTGTACTACATCGCCATGAGCGTCTCCGGCAACTGCTACGGCTATACCGAGGGTAAGCTGGGCATCTTAAAGCAGATGTTCTTCGTGTTCCTGGGCCCCCAGATCATGATCATGGCCCAGTACAGCAAGTTCTTCATCACCGGCAAGATGTTCCTGGATCCCATCACCGGCATCATGGGCATCTGGCTGTTCCCCATCGTGCTGATCCTGCCGCTCTCCGCCTTTATCTGCCATAAGATCTACAAAAAGACCAACAACCCCTACATCGGCGGTATCATCATGGGCATCATCGCCTGCATCCTCACGGTTACCAATACCTTGACCGGCTAAGCATTCCTTGGAAGGCGGCTCCCCACCGGGGAGCCGCTTTTTTGCGGAAAATGTAACATTTTTGTGTCGAACCTTGTATTCTTGCATATTTTGGATATAATGAGGTCGGAAAGTGTATGGAATTGTAAATGATCGTTTGCCTTAGAAACTTGGCTCCCCCTCTGGGGGAGCTGGCACCGCCTTTGGCGGTGACTGAGAGGGCAGAAGACGTTACGACACCCTCTCCGTCAGTCCTTCGGACTGCCACCTCTCCCAAAGGGAGAGGCAAGGCGCCTTTGGCGCGTTGGTTTGCTAAACGATCACTTACCTCATCAAGAAAGGAATATGAGAATGAACAAGAAGAAGGTATTTATCAGCGTCATTGCTCTTGCGCTGGTCATGGCTCTGGCTGGCTGCTCCGCCATTGGCGCCTTTGTGAGCAAGCTGAAGGGCGAGCTCTTCGGCAACGACTACATCATCCGCCAGTATGACGACTTCGGCAACCTGGTCTTTACCATCCGGGGTGACAAGGTGACCATGGACTGTGAGCTGGACGAATACGGCGAAATCAGCTCCTACATCGACATCACCATCGACGGTGAGAGCTGGAAGCACGTGGGCTCCACCCTGGTCTTTGCCCAGGAGAATGCGGACATGATCACCGATTTCCAGATCCCTGAGGAGATGGAAAACGAGGGCCTGGGCTCCACCGGCCTCATGGCCGTGGACCGGCGGATCAATGAGTACGCCAATTATTTCGGCAAGGAGCTGGTGGTGCTGATCTCCAGCCAGAACGGCACCCCTGTGGCTCTGTTCCAGGGCAACAATGTCTACACCGAGATCCCCGGTGACCTGCCCAAGACCACCCTGGTCCACATCGACGGGGCCATGGTCTACGTCCACCGGGCCAATATCGACATCATCCCCGCGGAATTTTTCACCGAGGACTGATCCTTTCCCCACCGGATAGCTCCGGTGGGGATTTTTCACAATTTATTCATTGCGTGCGCAACTGAAATGTGCTACTATGACCTTATCATTTCAAGAGAAAAGGAGAAATCCCATGATCGCAAGAGACATCTGTCAGCGGGTCCTGAAGGTCGCCGTCTCCACCGGCGCCGATTACGCAGAGATTTTCGCTGAAAACTCCGTCAACCACAGCATCTCCATGATCGCCAATAAGGTCGAAAATATCCGGGACACCGTCATCGCCGGTGCTGCGGTCCGCGTGTTCAAGGGCCTGAGAAGCGTTATGGCCACCACCATCGACACCTCTGAGGCTGGCCTCATCCGCTGCGCCGAAAAAGCCGCCGATGCCCTGGGCCAGGGCTCTGCCCAGATCGATATCGTCCTCCGGGAGCGCCTCTTCGGCGATATCCATCCCGTCATCACCTGCCCCTCTTCCGTTGGCAACAAGGAGAAGATCGACATTCTGAAGGCCGGCTACTTCGCCGCCAGAGATTATAACGAGGCCGTGGTCCAGGCCACCGGCACCCTGCTGGATGTGGACCATAATATCCTCATCGCCACCTCCGAGGGCCTGTACACCCAGGACCGCCAGATCCGTACCCGCATCTCCCTCTCTGCCGTGGCGGACAAGGGTATGGGTACCCAGACCGGCTCCTGCAACCCCGGCGCCCGGATGGGTATGGAGCTCTTTGACACCGTGGATCCCAGGGAAGTGGGCATCAAGGCAGCAAAGCAGGCCGTGACCATGGCCGGTGCCGGCTACTGCCCCGCAGGCGTCATGCCTGTGGCCATCGCCAACGGCTTCGGCGGCGTCATCTTCCACGAGGCCTGCGGCCACGGTCTGGAAGCCACATCCGTTGCCTACGGCCAGAGCGTGTTCTGCGGCAAGCTGGGTCAGCAGATCGCCAACCCCAAGGTCACCGCCATTGACGACGGCACCATTCCCGGCGCCTGGGGCTCCATCAACATCGACGACGAGGGCACCCCCGCCCAGCGGAAGGTCCTTATCGAGAATGGCATCCTGAAGAGCTATATGATCGATAAGATGGGCGGCAGAAGAATGGGCATGGCCTCCACCGGCTCCTCCCGCCGGGAAAGCTACGCCTACGCCCCCACCAGCCGTATGACCAACACCTACATCGCCAATGGCGATGACAAGAACGAGGATATCATTGCATCCATCGAGTACGGCCTGTACGCTGCCTCCATGGGCGGCGGCTCCGTGAACCCCACCACCGGCGAGTTCAACTTCGCCGTCAACGAGGGCTATATCGTCCGCAACGGTGAAATCTGCGAGCCTGTCCGGGGCGCTTCCCTGGTTGGTAAGGGCTCAGACTGCATCATGAACATCGACATGGTGGGCAATGACATGGAAATGGCCCAGGGTATGTGCGGCAGCTCCAGCGGCTCCGTCCCCACCAATGTGGGCCAGCCCCTGATCCGTGTTTCCAGCATCACCGTGGGCGGCAGATAAGGAGGTTACCACTATGGATTATCAGTCTTTTAAGAATGCCATCATTGCCGAGTGCGCCGCGCTGGGCATTGCTGAATATGAGCTGTACTACCAGTCCGGCTCCGATACCTCCATCGGCGTCTTCGCCCATGAGATCAACGAGTTCTCCTCCTCCGAGGGCGGCGGTGTCTGCTTCCGCTGCATCGTGGATGGCAAGATGGGCTACGCCTCCACCCAGGCTCTGAACGAAAACGAGGCCAAGGCCCTGGTGGCCCGGGCTGCCGACAGCGCAGCCTGCCTGGAGACCGAGGAAGCCGTGTTCCTCTGCGAAGGCGGCAAGGAATACAGGACCCTGGACAGAAAGCTCTGCGACCTGCCCACCACCGAGGAAATGATCAAGACTGCCCTGGAGACCCAGGAGAAGCTCTATGCCGCTGACCCCATGGTCATCGACGGCTGCCAGACCCAGGTGATTGCCGAGTCCAGCGAGATCGCCATCTACAATTCCAAGGGCCTGGACCTGACCTATTCAAACCGGCTCTCCGGCCTGGTGGTGGCCGCTGTGGTCTCCGACGGCAAGGAGATGTCCGACTCCTACGAGATTAAGCTGGGCAAGCTGGATGCTCTGGATACCGATGAACTGACAAAGAAGGCCGTGGCTGACGCCAAGCGGAAGCTGGGCGGTGAGCCCCCGGCTTCCGGCGCCATGCCCGTTATTTTCAATACCGAGGCCATGTGTTCTCTTCTGGGCGTGTTCTCCTCCATCTTCTCCTCCGAAAATGCACAGAAGGGCCTGTCCGCCCTGGCAGGTAAGGAGGGCGAGGTAATTGCAGCCGATTGCGTGACCCTGGTGGACGATCCCTTCCATCCGGAGAACCCCATTCCCATGAACTTCGACGGCGAGGGCTGCCCCACCTACACCAAGAACGTCATCGAAAAGGGCAGACTGAACACTCTGCTATACAACATGAAGACCGCCAACCTGGCGGGTAAGGAGACCACCGGCAACGCCTCCAAGGCAGGCTACGATTCCTCCGTGGGCATCCGTCCCTTCACCATGTACCTGGAAAACGGCAGCCTGTCTGAGGAAGAGCTGCTGGCCAAGGCCGGAAACGGTGTTTATATCACCTCCCTGGGCGGCCTCCACGCCGGTGCCAACCCCATCTCCGGTGACTTCTCCCTCCAGTCCTCCGGCTTCAAGATCGAAAACGGCAAGAAGACCGACTATATCAAGTCCTTCACCGTGGCGGGCAACTTCTACGAGCTGCTTAAGAACGTGGTTGCCCTGGCAGACAACTGCCGTCTGCCCAGAGCTATGGGCTCCACCGCCTTCGGCGCGCCCAGCGTCCTGGTGGATGGCCTGTCCGTTGCTGGTAAGTAATTGTATATTCCCCAAAAGAGCCGCCAGGACTGGCGGCTCTTTTTCTTGGGTTTGGTACAGGTAAATTATCGTTTCGCTTTCCAAAGCCTTCCCCTCTGGGGAAGGTGGCACAGCGTAGCTGTGACGGAAGAGGGCGGTACAATATTCCAAAATATACCGTATTTCGGCGCGTTCGTACCTCTCCCGCCCCCTATGGGGGCACCCCCAAAAAAAGGGGAGGGCATTGCGGCTTACGCCGCTAAACGATAATTTACCTGTACAGCCCGGCGGTTTCTTGCGTCCTCTGATAAGATGTGCTATACTATATATTTAGGATACTATGTTCAGGAGGGATCGTTATGATCATCCAGCGGGCCGATACCGGCCACATCCCCGGCCTCATCCGGCTTTTGTACCAGGTGGGTGGCGTTCACCACGACATCCGGCCGGACCTTTTCCGCTCCGGCGCCATCAAGTATACGGAAGCAGACCTGGAAAATTTGCTTGCCGATGAAAACCGCCCGGTTTTCGTGGCGGTGGAGGGCGAATCAGTGCTGGGCTACTGCTTCTGCGTTATAGAGGACTGCCGGGGCACCACGGTGCTGACGGACCGGGTGGAAGTCTACATCGACGATTTGTGCGTGGAGGAAGCCTGCCGGGGTCAGGGCATTGCGAGGCGGCTCTACGAATATGTGCTGGCCTGGGCAAAGGACCTGGGCTGCGCCTATGTAACCTTAAATGTCTGGTGCGGCAACGACGGGGCTATGAAATTCTACGAAAAAATGGGCATGATTCCCCGGAAAATCTGCATGGAAACGAAGCTGTAACGGTAAATTATCACTTAGTGTAGCACCATTTCGTAGGGCGGGGTCATGACCCCGCCGACCAGGTAACGAAACTGCAGCGCTAAATCCGGGGCAAAATCCAGGATTTTAGCATACAGCCAGCTACGCAATTGAATTGGTGCCACGGCGGGGTCATGACCCCGCCCTACTGAGATAAACGATTATTTATTTCCCATACACATCCTTCAAAGGAGAATGTTATGTTAATCAAAAACCAAATTTACGAAGCGGTGATCACCGACTACACCAGCGAGGGCCAGGGTGTCGCCCATATCGAGGGCTGCGCCGTATTCATCCCCAACGCCGTGGCGGGGGAGAAGGTGAAGGTCCGCATCGAGAAGGCCGCCAAGACCTGGGCTGCCGGAAAGATCGTGGAAATTCTGGAAAAATCCCCCCACAGGACAATTAGGGAGTGCCCTGTGGCCAAACTCTGCGGCGGCTGCGACTTCTGGCACATGGATTATGCCGAGGAATCCCGGCTGAAAGCGGAGCGGGTCCGGAACTGCCTGAACCGCCTGGGCGGCGAAAATCTGGAAAAAGTGGAGATTCTGTCTGCTCCCACCTGCTACGGCTACCGGAACAAAGCCCAGTATCCTGTTGCTGCCAAGAAGGGCCGGGCCTACGCAGGCTTCTTCAAGGCCGGTACCCATGAGGTGGTGGAAAATAACCGCTGTCTGATCCTGCCGGAGGAGACTGACCGGGTCAAAAACGCGGTTATGGATTATGTAAACCAGTTTCGGGTGACGGCTTATGACGAGGTGGAGCACAAGGGCCTTCTGCGGCATATCTATGTTCGCCGGGGCGCGGTGTCCGGGCAGATTCTGGTGTGCCTGGTGGTCAACGGAAGATCCATCCCCAAGGTCCACGAGCTTATTGGCCGCCTGAAGAAGATCCCCGGCTTCACCACCCTGGTGTTGTCCGTCAACACGAAAAAGGGCAACGCTGTGTTAGGTGACGAATTCATCACCCTCCATGGCCCGGGGTTTATCGAGGATACCCTCTGCGGCCTGAATTTCCGGCTTTCTCCCCGGTCTTTCTACCAGGTGAACCACCATCAGGCCCAGCGGCTCTATGAAGCCGCCATCTCCCAGGCGGAAATCACGAAGGAGGACACCGTCCTGGACCTGTACTGCGGCGTGGGCACCATCACCCTGGCCATGGCCGGTGCCGCCGGAAAGGTCATCGGCGTGGAGGTGATCCCCCAGGCGGTGGAGGATGCCTGGGACAACGCAAAGCGCAACGGAATCGAAAACGCGGAATTTTTCTGCGGCGACGCAGGCCAGGCGGCCCTTGACCTGGAAGAAAAGGGCGTGAAGGCCGATGTGGTGGTGGTGGACCCGCCCCGAAAGGGCCTGAATGCCGATACCATCGAAGCCCTCTATAGATTCGCCCCCCGGCGCATTGTCTACGTCTCCTGCGACCCGGCCACCCTGGCCCGGGACGTGGCGCTGCTGAAAGCGCGGGGCTACACCCTCAAAAATGCCCTGGCCGCGGACCTTTTCCCCAGATGCTCCCATGTGGAAAGCATCGTGACCATGATTCGGGCGTAAAGGAGTAACTGACAATGGATGACTGGCGGCTGCAGGGGCAGGAGGATTACCTGATGGATGCCCGGCTGTATCCGGTGACGCTGCCGGATTTCTGGCTCCGCGCTTATGAGAAGAAAGACCCATTTTATCAGAAGATCCGTTCTTATGCGGAAAACTTCGTGGAAACCAAGCATCGTGGGCAGGAATATCTGGATGGGGAAAAAGTGGGACGCTTCTGGCACGAGCACTGCGAATTTTGTTGGGAGAAGGCCACCACCGATGCCCCCGGGGAATTCTACTGCACTGGGGTGGACGGCTCAGGGTACTGGATCTGTAAAGCTTGCTTTGAGGATTTTCAGGAAACATTCCGCTGGGGCGTTGTGGAGGATGTCGATGTTTGATATCACTGAAAATGATGTAAAAGCGGTCTACGAAGCCCTGAAAGACCGCTATAATTTGGTTTTGACCAACGCATATGCGCTGGATGAAGGATACACAGAAGACTGCCTGGTTCTGGTGGGCAAAGCCCGTGGGTTGGTGCTGGAGCTATATGAGGACGGCGGGGATTTTGTACTGGATGTGATGAATGCTGAGCAAACCGCCGGAACCCACTGGCACCCCAACGATATGGAAGCTGCGGTCGAATATGTTGCGGAGTTTATGGAGGGCAGGCGGGAATATTTGCTGATCCCTTACAGGAAACATTGAGGGGAAATCATGGCCCGATCGGATTTACAATGCTATATCCACCCATTCGGGACTTTAAACCCGGTGAAATACGTGGTGGTCTGCACGTTTTTTGAAGGAAAAATCCTCCTGAGTCGCCATCGGGAGCGGTCCACCTGGGAGACCCAGGGAGGCCATATCGAGCCCGAAGAAACGGCCCTGGATGCGGCGAAGCGGGAGCTTTACGAGGAAAGCGGCGTGAAAAAGGCCGAATTCTACCCGGTCTGCGACTACTTGGGGGTCAATCCGCCCCGGCAGGCAAACGGTACCGTGTATCTGGCGGTGGCCGAGGAACTGGGGACCCTTCCCCACAGCGAAATGGCGGAAACCGCCCTCTTTGATCGTCTTCCGGAAAATCTGACCTACCCCAACGTGACGCCCCGGCTCTTTGGGGCGGCGGCGGATATCCTGAATTCCCTGAAATAGCACCCAGCCCCTCCCAAACCCGGGAGGGGCCTTCTGCAGGAAAGTTGGACCAATTAATTATCGTTTAGCTGACAAATTCCATACGACACTGTAGGGCGGGGGCTTGCTCCCGCCGTGCGGTGAAATGTTACGAATTCACATTGGGTTTCGGCGAATTCGCAGTGCCTGCTGTCGGCGGGGGCAAGCCCCCGCCCTACCGTAATGGAACCGTAAACGACAATTTACTGGCAAAAGAAGAACCGCCCTCCGGTGGTTCGGGGGGCGGCATAGCGCTTATTCAAATTCCACCGTGGCGGCCCAGTCGATGAACCGGTCGTGGAGCTTTTCCTGGTTGGATGCGGGGGTGGCGAACTGGATCAGCCAGAAGGCGTCACTGCCCTTGTGGAGGGTTGCCACATAGTAGTAGTCCTCGCCGTCGCCGCCCTGGGTGACGTAGGCAAAATACAGGATGCCCTGTTCCTCCTTCAGCTCAGCGGAGGACATGCCGTTGGCGGAGATCACCAGGTCCGCGTAGTCCCGCAGGGTGTAGTCCTCCAGACCGGGCATCAGGGAGAAGGCTTCCTTCAGGGTGAACACGGCCACGGCTTTGGACTCAAAGCACTGGGTAAAGCCCTCGTAGTTGGTCCGGGAGAATTCCTCGTTCAGGGTGATGGTCATTCCCTCCACGGAGAAGTCCTTCTCCTCCACAATGCGGGTGTGGCCCAGACCGATGAAAATACCCAGAATGAAGGCCACGATCAGAAGTAAAAGGCCCTTGCGGCCGCCCTTCTTCCGGCGGGCCAGCACCTCCGGATCGGTGACACCGTAGAAGCGGAAGGGATTGCCTGCGCCGGGATGGAATTTATTCTTGCCGGAGATGGTCACATCCTCAGTTCCTGCGCTGAGGGGATAGTAGTCGTTGGAGTAGTTGCGGCTGAGCTTGTCGGCGATGACAAAGACCTTCGCCGCCTGATCGCTGATGGGGAAGGTGGCGGTCTCACCGTTTTTCAGGTCACCCAGCTTCCGGCAGGGCACGCCGTTGATCGTCAGCTCACCGGCGTCGGGATCTTCGATGTACACCTTCATTTTGCCCAGACAGGCCACGAAGCTCTTGACCCGCGTGATGGTCAGATTTCTCATGAGAATACCTCCTTTTCTTTCTGTGTATTCCATTATAATAGTGGGCGATTCCCTTGTCAATCACCCTGAACGGGGGTGGTAGATTATCGGTTATCTTCGTAGGGGGCGGCGCCCTCGACGCCCCGCTGTCCCGGCCTGTACCAGGTTATTCGCAGTAAATTTGTCCATCGAGGGCAAATATACTGACGGGTCGTCCAGGGGCCGACCCCTACGATGACGTATGAAATTTGTAAGATAAACGATAATGTATGCTGCAAGTGAAAACACTCTTTTCATTTTCCCCATTTTCTGCTAAACTGAAGAAAACGCGAAAAGGGAGCGATACCATGCAAGACATACTGATCAAAGCCGCCTGTTACATCGGCATCATCGTCCTGGGCTATGTGCTGCGGCGCCGGGGCTTCTTCGGGCCTGAGGCCTTTGGGGTCCTGTCCAAGATCGTGCTGAAGCTGACCCTGCCCTGCGCCATCATCGCCAGCTCCGCCGGAAAGCCCATCGATATTTCCATGCTGACCATCATGCTGTTGGGTTTCGGCGGCGGCGTACTGTACATGTTCATCGCCGCCCTGGTCCACCACGGAAAAAGCCGGGAGGAGAAGGCCTTCGCAGTGCTGAACACCCCCGGCTACAACATCGGCACCTTCGCCATGCCCTTCACCCAGAGCTTCCTGGGACCCATGGGCACCATCACCACCAGTATTTTTGACCTGGGCAATGCCTTCATCTGCCTGGGCGGTGCCTACGGCATCGCCGCCTCGGTGAAGGAGGGCAGGGGCTTCGACCTGAAGCGGATCATCGTTGGCCTTGCCAAGTCCGTGCCCTTCATGACCCATCTGATCATGGTGGTCCTGAACCTGCTGCATCTGGCACCGCCTGCCCCGGTGGTGTCCTTCGCCCAGATCGTGGGCAACGGCAATGCATTTCTCGCCATGCTGATGATCGGCGTGGGCTTCAACCTCTCCGGCGAAAAGAGTCAGGCGGGGGCCATCTTCCGGGTCCTCAGCGTCCGCTATGGTCTGGCGGCGGTGCTGGCTCTGTGCTTCTACTTCCTGCTGCCCTTTGCCCTGGAGGTCCGGCAGGCCCTGGTGATCCTGGCCTTTTCTCCCATCGGCTCCGCTGTGCCGGTATTTACCGCGGAGCTGAAGGGCGATGTGGGTCTGTCCAGCGCCATCAACTCCATGGCCATCCTCATCAGTATCGTTATCATTGTGACGCTTCTGGTGGTCATGCTGTAAAGAAAAACGCCTGCCGCAGGGCAGGCGTTTTTGCGTTTATTTTGTGGTGAGATCCTTGTTGTTTTTGGGCTTTTTCTGCTGGTTCTGCCAGATGGACATGACGATGCTGTGGGGCATGAGCTTAATGCCGAAGACCTGGAGCTGGACGGGCAGGCCGTGGACATAGTAGTCCTTTTTGGTGCGGTACAGGGCGTTGAGGCCCGTGGCCACCACATCCTTTGCCTCGTACAGGTGGTTGAAATACTGCACTTCGCCGCCCTCGTTGGTCTGGAACGCATGGTCGAAGAACTCGGTCTTGACCCAGCCGGGGTTCATAGCCATCATCCGGATGCCGGTACCCTTCAGCTCCCGGTTCATGGAGCGGGAATAGTTCAGGACGAAGGCCTTGGTGGCGCCGTAGGTGGTGATGTAGGGCACCGGCTGGAAGGCGGACAGGCTGTCCAGCTGCAAAATGTGGCTGCCGCTGTGCATGTAGGGGATCACAAGCCGGGTCATGGCCACCAGAGCCTTGCAGTTTAAGTCGATCATTTTCAGATCGTCCTCAGGGGAGATCTTATGCCAGGAGCCGAATTTGCCGAAGCCCGCGGCATTGACCAGCAGTTTTACATCCGGATTTTCCGCATGAAGCAGGGCCGAGAGGGTCTCGAAGCTGTCGCTTTCGCACAGGTCCAGGGGGATGGGCCGCAGGGTGGCCTTCACCTGGCCGGAAAGGGCTTCCAGAGCTTCCCTGCGCCGGGCGATGACCCAGATCTCGTCCACGGTGACGTATTTTTCCAGCTGGGTCACGAATTCCCGGCCCATGCCGGAGCTGGCACCGGTGACAATGGCAATTTTCATATTGTATCCTCCTGTAATGCGGCCAGCAGGGCCGCTTTTTCGTTGGGGACAGCGTCCTCCAGAACCAGACTCAGCAGCCGGTTCAGGGCATTTCCGATTTCCCTGCCCTTCAGGCCCAGGGCCATGAGATCGTGGCCGTTCACCGCCAGGTCCTTTAAGGTAAGACAGGCGTTTTCTGCCTCGATCTGGTCCATAATGGCCCGGATGCCGGAAAAATAGGGGTTTTCCGCCGGATCTTCGGTGCCCTTGCCGCCGGTATCCGCTGATTGCAGGGTCATCAGCTGGTCCATGGCCTCCGGGCCAAGGCGGCTGATCCAGCGGCGGATGGCACTTTTGGATACCTCCAGCCAGACCATGTGCTTCTCAATCAGCAGCACCACCCGCTCCCGCAGGGCGGTGGGGGCCTTCAGCCGCCGCAGAACCCCATCGGCCATCTCCGCGCTGACGGCGGCGTGGCCGTAGAAATGGCCCTGCCCGTCATCGCCCAGGGTGAAGCTGGCGGGCTTGCCGATGTCGTGAAGCAGCGCCGCCCAGCGGAGCGTCAGCTCCCGGGGCACTCCCTGAACCACCCGGGCGGTATGGGTGTAGATGTCGTAGATGTGGTGCTTGTTTTTCTGATCAAAGCCCATCAGAGGGCGCAGCTCCGGGATCACCTGGGTAACGACCGGGGCGAAGCGGAGCAGATCAGAGGCATCTGCCAGCAAGATCAGTTTACATAACTCGTCCCAGACCCGTTCCCGGGCCAGATTGTCCATGAGAGGAGCCAGAGCGGTCATGGCCTTCTCCGTGGCGGCTTCGGGCTCCAGACGGTACTTCACCGCGAACCGGGCACCCCGGAGGATCCGCAGGGAGTCCTCCCGGAACCGCTTTTCCGGGTCGCCGACGGCCCGAAGAACGTGGTTGCTCAGGTCCTCCCGGCCTCCGAAGGGGTCCGCGAAGCCCCGCTTCGGGGACCAGGCCATAGCGTTGACGGTGTAATCCCGCCGGGCCAGATCCTGTTTGATGTCTGGGACGAATTCCACCCATTCCGGGTGGCGGTTGTCCCTGTAGTCACCCTCGGTGCGGAAGGTGGTGATCTCCACCACGTTTTTGTCCACAATCACGCCCACGGTGCCGTGCTTTTTGCCGTTCAGGATCAGGCCGTACCCGGCAAAGACTTCCTCGGTCTGATCAGGCCTGGCGTCGGTGCAGAGGTCATAGTCGTTGGGTGTCAGTCCTAAAATGGCGTCCCGGACGCAGCCGCCCACGGCCCAGGCCTGAAAGCCGGCTTCTTCCAGGGCATCCACGCAGACCCGGACATAATCAGGCAGGTACATCTTTAGCCTCCTTTTTGGGGGTAGCCGGGGTGAACAGGCAGGCGGCGGCCCAGAAGGCGCCGCCCAGGTAGAATTCCCAGCCCTCGGGGCCCACCAGACAGGTCATGCACAGATAAAGGGCCATCAGGCAGCAGAAGCTGTGGCGCCGGGGCTTGGCCAACCCTGCGTCAAAGGCCAGCCGGTGGTAGGAGCAGAGACTCAGGCAGATGGCGCACAGCACATGGAACACGTAGTCCGGCAGCTGGGGATTTCCGCTCCAGTCCCGATAGCGGCAGAGCATATCCAGGGCAAAAAAGGCCGTGATCAGGCCATGGCAGAGCATCTGGACCCGGCGGCTTTTCAGGGGCGGAAACACGGAAACCATCATGGCCCCGGCCCCGATCATGGCCCCGGCGCAGCGCAGCACCGTCAGCAGCCCCGATAATTCCCGGGCCAGGGTGATACCGTGGAGAAAGAGAAAGCATCCGCCCAGCAGGCCGACCAGGAACCGGACCCAGGGGGAACCGGCTGCGGTGTCCTCCTCCTGCTTTCGGACCCGGAACACAAGATATCCTGCCACGGCGGCGGTGAGGACCAGCGTGACCAGGTGCAGGGGATGGGAGGCGGAGAGAATATTCTTTTCGTCAAAGCCGATGCGGTACAGCAGCGCCCGGAGGGCGAAGCCGGTAAAGCCCGCTGCGGCGGCAAAAATCAGATTTTTTTGATTTCGTTGGGAAAGCTTCATATCAGGACCCTCCAAAGGGGGATTTGGTTTACAATAATATCTTATTATAACACATGCACCGTCAATTTCCAGTACCGGGACAAAATAAAGAATCAGAAAAAAGCCTTGTATTGGGCGGCGGCGGGAGGTATAATAAGGAAAGTAAGTCGAAATTTGGAGGAGAGTGCATGTTACTTGGCTTTTTCGCGCTGATCGCCCTGGCGGCGGCGCTGTTTGTGGGCTTTCAGGCCGGTTTCTGGGCAGCTCTGGGAACCTTTGTGGGCGGGTTGCTGCTTCTGTGCCTGGGCATGTTTTTGTACCTGCTGTACCTGTGCAGCCGGGTGGACCAGAATGTGCCCCAGGAGGATGACGACCCCCATTACCGTAAGGTGACCAATCTGATCCTGGAATCGGTGCTGCCGGTGCTGCGGATCCATATCAAAAAGAAGGGCCTGGAAAAACTGCCGAAAGAGGGCCGGTTCCTGCTGGTTTGCAACCATTGCAGCGACTCCGACCCCATCATCCTGCTGCGGAGCCTGGCCAAATACCAGCTGGCCTTCATTTCCAAGCGGGAGAACAGCACCATGTTCGTCATCGGCCCCATGATGCACAAGCTGCTGTGCCAGCTGATCAACCGGGAAAATGACCGGGAGGCATTAAAGACCATCCTGCGGTGCATTGAAATTCTGAAGGAGGACAAGGCCTCCGTGGCCGTGTTCCCGGAGGGCGGCATCCTCACCGAGGACGGCAAGCTCCACCATTTCAAGCCCGGCGTATTCAAGATCGCCCAGAAGGCCAGGGTGCCCATCGTGGTCTGCACCCTGAAAAACACCCTGCCGGTGGTGGCCAACATCCTGCACCTGCGGCCCAGCCATGTGGAGCTGAGTGTGCTGGAGGTGATCCCGGCGGAGACCGTTCTGGAAAAGAAAACCGTGGAAATTGCCGAATACTGCCACGAGCTCATGGCCCGGGACCTGGGTCCGGAGCTGGTCAGCGATTAATTTCTGTACAAAAATAGCCAAAATGTATAAAAGTCTCCCTAAACCGGGGAGACTTTTGCCTATTCTCACACTTGATTTATATCAGTAAAAAAGGTATAATAGGCCCTACGAATCATAATTCCATATTATGGAGGAAAAGAACATGAAAAACATCGACAAGACCATGGACCAAATCGCAAATCTCTGCAAGAACCGCGGCTTCATCTTCGCCGGCTCCGAGATCTACGGTGGTCTGGCCAACACCTGGGACTACGGCCCTCTGGGTGTTGAGCTGAAGAACAACGTGAAGAAGGCTTGGTGGAAGAAGTTCGTCCAGGAGAACCCCTACAACGTGGGTATGGACGCAGCCATTCTGATGAACCCCCAGACCTGGGTTGCTTCCGGTCACGTCGGTGGTTTCTCCGATCCCCTGATGGACTGCAAGGAGTGCAAAGAGCGCTTCCGCGCCGACAAGGTCATCGAGGACTGGTGCAAGGAAAACGGCGTGGAGCTGGAGAAGCCCATCGACGCTTTCTCCCAGGCTGAGATGAAGGCCTTCGTGGAGGAGCACAACATCTGCTGCCCCTCCTGCGGCAAGTTCAACTGGACCGATATCCGTCAGTTCAACCTGATGTTCAAGACCTTCCAGGGTGTCACCGAGGATGCCAAGAACATCGTTTACCTGCGTCCTGAGACCGCTCAGGGTATCTTCGTCAACTTCCAGAACGTTCAGCGCACCACCCGCCGGAAGCTGCCCTTCGGCATCTGCCAGATTGGCAAGTCCTTCCGTAACGAGATCAGCCCCGGTAACTTCACCTTCCGTACCCGCGAGTTCGAGCAGATGGAGCTGGAGTTCTTCTGCCAGCCCGGCACCGAGCTGGAGTGGTTCAAGTACTGGAAGCAGTACTGCCACGAGTGGCTGCTGGGCCTGGGCATGAAGGACGAGAACCTGCGCCTCCGGGACCACGATCCCGAGGAGCTGTCCCACTACTCCAACGCCACCACCGACTTCGAGTTCGTCTTCCCCTTCGGCTGGGGCGAGCTGTGGGGCGTGGCTTCCCGTACCAACTTCGACCTGAACGCTCACCAGACCCACTCCGGCAAGGATCAGACCTACTTCGATCAGGAGCGGAACGAGCACTATATCCCCTACGTTGTGGAGCCCTCCCTGGGCTGCGACCGCGTGACCCTGGCCTTCCTGTGCGAGGCTTACGACGAGGAAGTGGTTGGCACCGACAAGAAGGGCAACCCCGACATCCGTACCGTCATGCGCTTCCATCCCGCCCTGGCTCCCTTCAAGGCCGCTGTCCTGCCCCTGAGCAAGAAGCTGTCCCCCAAGGCTGAGGAGATCTACCACATGCTGCAGAAGGACTTCATGGTGGACTTTGACGATGCCGGCTCCATCGGCAAGCGTTACCGCCGTGAGGACGAGATCGGCACCCCCCTGTGCATCACCGTGGACTTCGAGACCGTCGGCGACGAGAACACCCCCGCTGACAACTGCGTCACCGTCCGTGACCGTGACACTATGGAGCAGGTCCGTATCCCCATTTCTGAGCTGAAGGCCTATATCGCCGAGAAGATCGCTTACTAATTCAAAATGATAAGCAGCCCCGGAGTTACCTCCGGGGCTGTTTTGTGTCAGAACGGGATGATTTTCCGCTTCCTTTATAAAAATTTAAAAAATTTAGGGGCAGACAATTGCGCCGAACTGTGCTATACTATACAAGACCCTAACTATTTTACCCAAAGATGTAAAGGAGGCGCTTTCCTTTGAAATATTGGCGCGGATATTTGACCGCTTTTATTTTTGCGGTCATCACCTGGGCCCTGATTCAGTTCGGCCAGCAGTTTACTTCTCTGGTTGACATGGTCTACCCCTACGTCATCCGAACCATGCAGAACATGCTGGCTCAGTGGAGCGGCAGCGTGGATTTCGTGGTGTGGCAGATGCTGGTGATGGCCCTGGTGGTCATCGGTCTTGCCACGGCGGTGCTGATGATCGTGCTGAAATGGAACCCCATTCAGTGGTTTGGCTGGGTTCTGGCTGCTGCAAGCTGCGTGTATATGATCTATACCCTGGTCTTTGGCCTGAACTATTTCGCAGGTCCCCTGGCTGAGGACATCCGGCTGGAGATCGGTGCCTACAATGTGCAGGAGCTGACCGAGGCGGCCGAGTATTACCGGGACAGAGCCATCGAGCTGTCCACCCAGGTCAACCGGGACGCCAGCGGCAACGTGGATTTTGCGGATTTTGATACTCTGGCCAGCCAGACCGGCGACGGCTTCCACAAGATGACCTACGACTATTCCTACCCGGTCTTTGCCGGCGAGACCACCATGCCTGTGAAGAAGCTGGCCTGGTCCGACTGGTTTTCTTCCCGGGGCATTACGGGCATCACCGTGGGTATCACCGGTGAATCCTGTGTCAACCCGGACATTCCCGATATTCTGCTGCCCTTCTCCATGAGCCATGAAATGGCCCACCGGATGTGCATCTACACCGAGGAGGATGCCAATTTCGCCGCCTTCCTGACGGGCTCCGTGAATGAGAGTGTGGAATATCAGTACAGTGCCTATTTCATGGCCTACCGCTACTGCTATATGGCTCTGGTGAACGCCAACACCACCGAGGCATCCAACGCGGCCGCCCGGGTCAACAGCCGGGTCACCGACGAGCTGTACCAGGATATGAGCCATTACAACAAGTTCTTCTCTACCTCCGGCGGCTCCGGTGCTGCAGCTGCCACCAACCTGACCCCCGATGAAAACGGCTTTGTCTCCTACGGCAAGGTGGCGGACCTGCTGGTTTCCTGGCATATTCAGCAGATTGTACTGCCCTCCATTGTGGTGGAGGAGGATCCCTTCGATCCCTACGATTCCACCCAGGTGGACTTAAGCGGCATTGTCAATGCCAAGACTCCCACAGCACCTACGGAGGGCGGCGAATAATGGACAAGATGTTATCCGCCCTGTCTGCCGGTCTGCCCCAGCTGAATCTGGAGCTGAGCCCGGAAATTCAGGAACAGCTGTGTGCTTTCGGCCACGCCATGGTGAAGCAGAATGAGGTGATGAACCTCACAGGCATCACCGAGGACGAGGCCGTGGCCAAACTGCACCTGCTGGACTCCCTGACGGTCTTAAGCACCGCTGACCTTGACCGCAAGTCCCTCATCGATGTGGGCTGCGGCGCCGGCTTCCCCGGCGTGCCCCTGGCCATCGCCTGTCCCACAGCCCGGATCACCCTGCTGGATTCTCTGGGTAAGCGGATGAAGTGGCTGGAAGAGGTGTTGCCCACCCTGGGCGTCAGCGCCGAATGTGTCACCGCCCGGGCCGAGGAGGCAGTTGTCTCCCGCCGGGAAAGCTACGATTTCGCCACCTCCCGGGCCGTTGCCCGGCTGAACATCCTCTTAGAGCTGACCGCTCCCTATGTAAAAGTAGGCGGCGCGGTGCTGGCCATGAAGGGTGCCGCCGCCCGGGAAGAGCTGGCCGAGTGCGGCAATGCCATCAAAAAGCTGGGCCTGAAGCTGGAAACCGTGAAGGAATATCCCATCGACGGCACTGCCCACGCGGTGATCGTCCTGCGGAAAGTCTCCCCCACGCCTCCTAAGTACCCCCGGCGCTTTGCCCAGATCAAAAAAAGTCCTCTGTAAAAGGGGTCCCCGGTTTGTGTGTAAGCACCCCTGATACAACAAGGTATCAGGGGTGTTTTCCGCGGCATCGGATCAGAGTGACTTCATCACGGAACATTTTTTCCTGGCAGTGTATACTATAATCAAGAAGAAACTGAACAAGGAGGCATACATATGCATATTCAGGCACTGAGCGCCGTGATGATCCCCTTTCTGGGCACCACCATCGGCTCGGCTTTCGTATTTTTTCTCAAGGGTAAGATGAACCGGACCCTGCAGCGGATCCTCACCGGCTTCGCCGCCGGCGTCATGGTGGCGGCCTCCGTCTGGAGTCTGATCATCCCCGCCATCGACCAGAGCGCCCACCTGGGCAAGCTCTCCTTCCTGCCCGCCTTTGCGGGCGTGTGGCTGGGCTTTCTGTTCCTGCTGGCCCTGGACCATCTGATCCCCCACCTGCACTTAAACAGCGACTGCCCCGAGGGCCGGGATTGCGGCCTGGGAAAATCCACCATGATGGTGCTGGCGGTGGCCCTGCACAATTTCCCTGAGGGCATGGCCGTGGGCGTTGTGGTGGCAGGCTGGCTCACAGGACAGGAGACGCTGTCCTTTGCCTCGCTGCTGGCCCTGTCCCTGGGCATTGCCATCCAGAACATCCCCGAGGGCGCCATCATCTCCATGCCCCTGAAGTCAAACGGCATGAGCCGCCGCCGGTCCTTCGCCTACGGCGTGGCCTCCGGCATCGTGGAGCCTCTGGGCGCGGTGCTGACCATCGCCCTGGCAAGCCTGGTGGTTCCCGTCCTGCCCTACCTGCTGGCCTTCTCCGCCGGCGCCATGCTCTATGTGGTGGTGGAGGAGCTGATCCCCGAAATGTCCGAGGGTGAACATTCCAACATCGGCACCATTTTCTTCGCCGTGGGTTTCACGCTGATGATGATGCTGGATGTGGCCCTGGGCTGATATATAAAACCTTTCATAGGAGGAAATACCAATGAGATTACTGAATAAGGTCGCCGTGATTACCGGCGGCAGCCGCGGCATCGGCTACGCCACCGCGGAGAAGTTCCTGAAGGAGGGCGCTCTGGTGGCCATCACCGCCTCCAGCCAGGCCAACGCCGACAAGGCCGCCGACAAGCTCCGCGCCGCCTTCCCCAACGCCCGGGTCATGGGCATCTGCCCCAACCTGGCAGACCTGGACAGCGTCCGGGAATCCTTCACCGCCGTGAAGGAAGCCTTCGGCTCCCTGGATATCTTGGTGAACAACGCAGGCCTGTCCGAGCGGACCCCCCTGCTGAACTACACCGAGGAGATCTTCGACAAGGTCATGGACCTGAACGTGAAGGGCCTGTTCAATGCCACCCGCATCGCCGCCGAGTTCATGGCCGAGAAGGGTCAGGGCGTTATCCTGAACACCTCCTCCATGGTGTCCATCTACGGCCAGCCCAGCGGCGTGGCCTATCCCACCTCCAAGTTTGCCGTCAACGGCATGACCGTGTCCCTGGCCCGGGAACTGGGCCCCAAGGGCATCCGGGTCAACGCAGTGGCCCCCGGCATCACCGAGACCGACATGATGAAGGCAGTGCCCAAGTCCATCATCGAGCCCATGATCGCCCAGGTGCCCCTGCGCCGTCTGGGCCAGCCCGAGGACATTGCCAACGCCTTCGCCTTCCTGGCCTCCGATGAAGCCAGCTATATCACCGGCGTGGTCCTGAGCGTCGACGGCATGGCAAGAACCTAAATATGAAGCGCCAGCAGGGTAAATACCCTGCTGGCGCTCACTCCTTTGGCGGTGACGGAGAGGGCATCAAAGATGTTATGATGCCCTCTCCGTCAAACCATAATAAAACCAACCGGGAACGGCACATCGTTTGACTTTATTGTTACTGCGTGGTATGATGTTGAGTAAGAATTCAGGAGGATTATCCTATGCATTTTACTCATTTTTTGCTGTTTGTCACGGGAATCGTGGCGGCTGACCAATTTACTAAATTTCTGACCGTTGCCAATATCGCTCTGGGGCAGCGCATCCCCTTTATCCCCGGGCTGCTGCGGCTGACCTATATTCAGAATACCGGCGCGGCCTTCTCCTCCTTTGAGGGCCAGCAGTGGCTCTTTGCCCTGATCTTCTGCGTGTTCACGGCGCTGATGCTCTGGGAATACTTCAAGAAGTCCATGCCCTTCTCCACCTTCGAGCGCTGGTGCATCGCCGCCATCTACGGCGGAGGCTTAGGCAATATGATCGACCGGGTGCGCTTGGGCTTCGTGGTGGACATGATCGAAACGGAGTTCATGCGTTTCCCTGTGTTCAATGTGGCTGACTGCTTCATCACCTGCGGCTGCGTGCTGCTGATGGTGAGCCTGATCCTGTTCAACAAGGAATTCTGGAAGGACGAGAAGAAGAAATAAGCCCTCTATGCCGTAGGGCGGGGGCTTGCCCCCGCCGCTTGTTTCAATCACCTACAACCCCAACGGCGGGAGCAAGCCCCCGCCCTACATTGTGATACCTAAGAGGAATATCTTATGACACTTTATGCCGACATTCCCGGCGAGCGGCTGGACGCGTTTCTGGTCCGCAGCGCCGAAAATATGAGCCGCTCCGCTGTCCAGAAGCTCATCGAAGAGGGCCTGGTGACGCGCAACGGCAAAAAGGCCAGGAAAAACGACAAGCTGAACCCGGGAGATACCATCGAATTTACCATCCCGGAGCCCAAAAAGGTGGACATCCGGCCCACCGAGATGCAGCTGGATATCGCCTATGAGGACGAGGACGTGATCGTCATCAATAAGCCCAAGGGGCTGGTGGTCCATCCTGCGGCAGGACACCAGGATGACACCCTTGTAAACGGCCTACTGCATGCCATGGGGGACAACCTCTCCGGTATCAACGGCGAGCTGCGGCCAGGCATTGTCCACCGCATCGACAAGGATACCTCCGGTCTGCTGGCCGTGGCCAAAAACGACTTTGCCCACAATATGCTCTCCTCCCAGCTGAAGGACCACACCATGCACCGGGTCTACGAGCTGATCGTCTGCGGCAATTTAAAAGAGGACAGCGGCACCGTGGACGCCCCCATCGGCCGCCACCCCACAGACCGGAAGAAGATGTGCGTCATCGCCCGCAATTCCAAGGAAGCGGTGACCCACTGGGAAGTAGTCAAGCGCTACCGGGGCTACACCCACGTCCGCTGTAAGCTGGAAACCGGCCGGACCCACCAGATCCGGGTCCACATGGCCCACATCGGCCACCCAATCCTGGGCGACACGGTCTACGGCCACAAAAAGGCGGAGCTGGGCCAGGATTCCCAGTGCCTCCACGCGGGAACCCTCTGCTTCTTCCACCCCCGGGACGGAAGGCCCGTGATGGTCTTTGCACCATTGCCTGAGTATTTCCAGAAGGTAATTGAAAAGCTTGAGAAAATGAGCTGATAGGGTAAATTATCGTTTATGCGCGAAGCGCAACCCTTCCCCCGGGGGGAAGGTGGGCCGCCGTAAGGCGGGTCGGAAGAGGAACGGCGAAATCTGAAGTGCAGAAAAAGCCTGGTAAGGATGCGAAACCGTTAGATTTCTGCCCGCATTCCTCTTCAGTCTCGCTGACGCTCGACAGCTTCCCCCCGGGGGAAGCGTGAGCGGCTTACGCCGCTAAACGATAATTTATCATCCGAACAGGAGGTTTCACCATGCCCGATTTTTCTGACATCCTGCTGACCGTGGACTATGACCGGACGCTGACGGCGCCGGATTCTTCTATCCCTGTGCGGAATCTGGAAGCCATCCGGTATTTTATCGATAATGGCGGCGCCTTTACCGTGAACACCGGCCGCAGTGTGCCCATGACCAAGGTGTTCCGGGATATCGTGCCCGTGAATGCCCCTCTTTTGCTGTATAACGGCTCCGCCGCTTACGATTTATCCACAAACACCCTGGATTTCTGCCATGAAATTCAGCTGGACATGTGGGAGACGGTCCATAAGTGCATGGAGATGTTCCCGGACCTGACCGTGGAGGTCCAGGCGGTGGATGCCCACTACCGCTTCAGGTCAAATCCCGCCTGGGATGCCTTTTCTGTCCGGCAGAATTGCGCCCACGGCTTCGCGAAGCCCGGGGATGATCTGGGCGCATTTCTGAAATTTACCCTCTACGGCGAATTCCGCAGCCCTGTCCTTGCCGATATGTTCACCGGCAGTCCCGAGGAGATCGCCCGGATCGACCAGGCTGAGCAGCAGCTGAAGGACACCTTCGGGCAGCATTGCGAGGTGTTCCGGGCTGCCACCCGGATCATCGATGTCCACGCCAAGGGTGTTTCCAAGAACCGCTCCGCCCGGGATCTGCAGCAACAACTGGGAAGAAAAATCTTAGTCTGTGTAGGTGATGCCCATAACGACATCCCCATGCTGGAGGGAGCGGACTATGCCTTCGTGCCCAGTGACGCGGCGCTGAAGGATCGGTTCGAAACCGTGTGCAAATGCGCCGACGGCGCCGTGGCGGATGTGATTTATGAAAAAATACCGGAAATTATGAAAAAACAGGCTTGACAGACTTCCTTTTCTATGGTAAAATGCTCTGGCTGAAACAGCGAAGAGTGGATTCGCGGGTGTAGTTCAATGGTAGAACACCAGCCTTCCAAGCTGGATACGCGGGTCCGATTCCCGTCACCCGCTCCATAGAAATGCGCCAGTAGCTCAGCTGGATAGAGCAACTGCCTTCTAAGCAGTAGGTCAGGGGTTCGAGTCCCTTCTGGCGTGCCATTCCTACTCAGGCCGGTTCAGCAAAAGTAAATATGGTGGATATAGCACAGTTGGTTAGCGCGTCAGATTGTGGCTCTGAAGGTCGTGGGTTCGAATCCCATTATCCACCCCATAAAAAATCCCGAGGCTTACGCCTCGGGTATTTTTTATGGGATGGATAATGGGATTCGAAAGCCCGGCCCCGGCGCAGCCGGGGTAAGAAACAGTCCGGGGGACTGTTGCTCATGCCCGTCGAGCCGGGCATGACACCATCAAGGGCACCTTCTCCGGTCTGGGCAGTCTTGTGATCGCCCTGGTGATCGGCGAGAAGATTCCCGGTATCCTCTGGATCGGTGCCGTGCTTCTGCTGGGCTTCGTGGCCTACGGTCTCAGCATCAATTTCTACATCAAGGCACAGAAGGACCTGGGCGCCGCCAAGACCAGCGCCTACTACTCCATTGCCCCCTTCCTGGGTGTGGCCTTTGGTATGATCCTGCTGCAGGAGCGGCCGGGGCTCCAGTTCTATGTGGGTCTGGTCATCATGATCGCCGCCACTGTTCTGATGGTCAAGGACACCATCGGACTTCAGCACACCCACGAGCACAGCCACATCCACACCCACGAGCACCGGCACGGGGATCTGGTCCACACCCATGCCCACGAGCATATCCACACCCACACCCACATTCACACGGAGGACGAAGCCCTTCACGACCATCCCTATGAACATGAGGAAGGCGTGGTCCATGACCATGACCACGAAAACCTGTGATCCACAGAACGCAGAAGGCCGGTGCCTATTGGCACCGGCCTGATTTTATTTTTTCTCCAGAGCATCCTGGACGCTGTCCAGCACGGATTCCAGGAGGTTATCCCCCTTGCCGCCGCCCAGCAGACTCTCCAGCAGGTCCCCGGCCAGGGAATTTTCGCCCTTGAGGACCTTCAGGGCAGATTTCTTCGTGTCGGAATCCGCGGCCCGATACAGCTCCACCAGCTTTTTCTCCGCTGCAGTGAGCTGCATGGAGGTCTTGGAGGAGGATTTTTTGGAGGACGTGCCCTTGGCGGCGTTCAGCAGGGAGGCCTGGGTGACGCCGGTGATTTTAGCGATCTGCTTCAGCTGGTCCTGGGTCAGATTCTTCTGGTGCCGCTCCGCCTGGCTGATATCGGAGGCGGACAGGCCGGAGATCCGCCGGGCCAGCTGCTCCTGGGTCAGACCCGCCTCGGTGCGGGCTTCCTTGATGAGGGTTCCTACCTTTTTCGATGCCATATGATTACCTCCCGGTTTTTCTGTCATAGTATCATAATTTTCTTCACGTCGCAACCGGATTTCCCGGTCCGGCAGAAAAACTGCAGAAAAAACCGTCCGCCGCCGCTGTTTCTTTGGTCAGTTTTGCTCTTGAAAGCGCCGTGCTCCGGTGGTAGAATACCTCCGGTTTTGATCCGGGGCGGCTGCCCCGGGAACCGACTGAATTTTGTTTATAAGAAGGCGTAAATAATAATGGAAACCTATCTGATTTGTCTTGCGGTTGCCATGATCGGCGGTCTGATGCTCTCCCGCGTGACCAAGCTGATGCATCTGCCCGCAGTCACCGCCTATCTGGTGGCGGGACTGCTGCTGGGACCCTTCTGCCTGGGTGCCCTGAAGGTGCCCGGCCTGGGCTTTAACTCCCTGGAGCAGGTGGAGACCCTGAGCATCGTCACCCAGACGGCCCTGGGCTTCATTGCGTTCACCATCGGCAACGAATTCCGGCTGCACCAGCTGAAGGCCATGGGCAGCAGCGCCATCGCCATCGGTATTTTCCAGGCGGTGTTTACCACCTTGCTGGTGGACCTGGTTGTGATTGGCCTGCACCTGTGCTTCCCGGAGATGATCTCCATTCCCTGTGCCATTACCCTGGGCGCCATCGCCTCCGCCACCGCTCCCGCCGCCACGCTGATGGTTGTCCGTCAGTACAAGGCCGACGGCCCCCTGACGCGGCTGCTGATGCTGGTGGTTGCCATCGACGACGCGGTGGGCCTGCTGCTGTTCTCCGTGTCCTTCGGCATCGCCACGGCCCTGGCCAACGGCCAGGTCAGCGTCATGGGCGTTGTGGTGGAGCCCATTGTGGAGATTCTGCTGTCCCTGGCCCTGGGCGCCGGTATGGGCTGGCTGCTGAACTGGGTGGAGCAGTTCTTCCACTCCCGCAGTAAGCGTATGACCATCTCCGTGGCCTTTGTGCTGCTGACCGTAGGCCTGTCCATGCTGAAATTCCAGGTGGCGGGAATCCACTGCGGCTTCTCCCTGCTGCTGGTGTGCATGATGACCGGCACGGTGTTCTGCAACATCTGCGACACCTCCGAGGAGCTGATGGGCCGTATCGACGGCTGGACCATGCCCCTGAACATCCTGTTCTTCGTGATTTCCGGCGCGGAGCTGGACCTGCAGGTGCTGGCCAACCCCGTGACCATTCTGGTGGGTGTGGTGTATATCATCGCCCGGTCCGCCGGTAAGTACTACGGTGCGGATATCAGCTGCCACATGACCAAACAGTCCAAGCCCATTTCCGACAACCTGGGCATCACCCTGCTGCCCCAGGCCGGTGTGGCCCTGGGCATGGCCCTAACCGCGGCAACGCTGCCCGACGGCGTGCTGGCCCGGAATGTGGTGCTGTTCGCGGTGCTGGTCTACGAGCTGGTGGGTCCCGCCCTGACCAAGCGTTCCCTGCTGGCTGCCGGCGAGATCAAGCCCGAGGGCCGCAGAAGCGCCAGAACCCTCAACGAAAAGAAAGCGTAAGCCATGGCGGCGGCCCTTTGGGCTGCCGCCGCTTCTTTTTTGTCAAAAAACCGGAAACGGCCCTTTCATTTCCAGAAAATGTATAGTATACTGATAAATAAGGTGGGCAGAACGGCTCGGATCTGCCCGAAAAGAGAATAAAGGAGTGTTTCTGCGTGGCAAAAATTGACAAATCCGTACGTCCCTTCAGCGGCAAGGACGAATGGGGCTATATCTTCGGCGATATGGCCGGCAGCTTTGTAAACCTGTATGTTGACGCCTATTTTCTGACCTTCTGCACCTACTGTCTGGGCATCAACGCCACCTGGATGGCAGGATTGTTCCTGGTGGCCCGGCTCTGGGACGCCGTCAACGACCCCATCATCGGTTCCTTCCCGGACCGGTGGCACCTGGGCAAGAGCAAGGACAAGTTCACCCCCTGGATCAAGCTCTTTATGATCCCCCTGGCCCTTTCCGGCCTCCTGTGCTTCAGCAAGGTACCCTTTGAGGGCATCGCCCTCCATGCCTATGTGGCCTTCGCCTACGTCCTCTTCGGCATGAGCTACACCGGCACCTCCATGCCCTTCGGCGCCATGGCCAACGTGGTCACCGTGGACCCCGTGGAGCGCAGCAAGCTGTCCCGGGCCCGGTCCGTGGGCGGCGGCCTGGTGGGCGCCGTGGCTCTGGGCATGGTCCCCGTGGTCTGCTACAAGAACAACCAGATCCTGCCCGAGCGGTTCACCCTGCTGGCCGTGATCTTCGGCATCTGCTCCATCGTCAGCTACCTGCTGCTGTGTACCCTGACCAAGGAGCGTGTCCGTGAGGAGAAGTCCGAGGGCGAGAAGTTCGAGTTCTGGAAGGTCCTGAAGATGGTCCTGAAGAACCGTCCCCTGATCGGTGTCATGATCGCCACCATCGGTTCCATGTTGGTCATCACCGGTGCCAGCCAGACCTACAGCTATATGTATAAGGAGGTCTACGGCAATGCCTCCCTGGCCACTGTTTCCATGGCCTGCTCCATGCCCTTCATGATCGTGGTGTTCCCCCTGATCCCCAAGATGGTCAACAAGTTCGGCAAGCGGGACGTGATCCTCTACACCGCTCTGCTGAGCTTCGCCTTCAGCGCCGTGAGAATGTTCTTCTACATTGAGAATGTTTGGGTCTACACCGTCCTGAACATCATGACCCTGCTGGGCCAGACCGCCTTCACCATGCTGATCTGGGCACTGGTCTCCGACTGCCTGGACTACTCCGAGTGGAAGACCGGCTTCCGCAGCGACGGCAGCATGTATTCCATGTACACCTTCAGCCGCAAGATCGGCTCCACCATCGCCTCCACCGGCATCGCCGCCGGCCTGGGCATGGTGGGCTATGTGTCCGGTGAGAATGTGGTCCAGACCGCCGAGGCGGTGAAGGGTATCTACTACCTGTGCAACGCCATCCCCACCATCTGCTATGCCCTGATCCTCATCGGCATCGGCCTAATCTTCAACCTGGACAAGAAGAAGACCGACCAGATGTATGCCGAGATGGCTGAGCGCCGGGCCGCCTCCGAGCAGTAACGCCTATGAAGAAGATCGACCTACACCTGCACCTGACGCCCTTTCAGCTTCCCAAGCTGGGCAAAATGAACCTGACCAGCGGAAAAAATATGCTCCCCCATTTGGAGGAGCTGGGCATTGAGAAGGGCGTACTGATGTCAAGCTCCGAGGGCGGGCTGCCCTTCGGCACCAACAAGGCCAACCGGAAAATCTGTCAGCAGTTCCCGGACCGTTACGCTTGGATGTGTGCGGTGGACCCCAAGGGTAAAGAGCCGGTCTATGACCGGCTGGCCCGGTTCAAAAGCCAGGGTGCCATCGGCATCGGCGAGCTGACCGTAAACCGGCGGCTGGATGATCCTTTCTTCCGGGAGCTGTTCGCCGCGGCGGAGAAGCTCAACATGCCCGTGACCATCCACATGAGCCCGGAGGTGGGCTACAGCTACGGCGTGGTGGACGACCCCGGCCTGCCCCTGCTGGAGCAGGTGCTGAAAACCTACCCCAATCTGATGATCCTGGGCCACAGCCAGACCTTCTGGATCGAAATGAGCGCCGATGCACCGAAGGAAAAGGAAGCCCGGAACCAGTGGGGTGACGGCCCCGTGATTCCCGGGGGCCGGGTGCCGGAGCTGTTCGAAAAATACCCCAATCTCTACGGCGACCTCAGCGCCAACAGCGGCAGCCGGGCCATTATGCGGGACGAGAAATTCGGCCTGGCCTTCCTGGAGCGCTACGCCGACCGGCTCTTCTTCGCCACGGATATGGTGAACAGGGATATGGTGTTCCCCCTAGGAGCATGGCTGGATGAGAAGGTTGCCTCCGGTGACCTCAGCCGGGAGACCTACGAGAAGATCATCCGTACCAATGCTCAAAGAATCTTCGGCCTGTAAAAATGAAAAGGCACCCCAACAGGGGTGCCTTTTTGTCCGGAAGGGCAGATAAATGATCGTTTAGCTTAATACCTTCCCCCTGGGGGGAAGGTGGCCCGAAGGGCCGGATGAGGGGACAGCAGCGGGAAAACTGTTGCATTTCCGGTCATCGCAGGGTGGTCCCCTCATCAGTCACCGCTTACGCGGTGCCAGCTTCCCCCCAGGGGGAAGCTCTTGTAAACGATAATTTTTCTTCCCATAGTACATCTGAACATTCCATATGTCAAAAAACGTTGCATTATGCCGTTGTTTGGGGTAAAATAGAGTAACATTCTGAATTTGGGGCGGTTGCTATGAGAGCGTCAAAGAAAAAAATGATATCCTCCCTGCTGTCGGCAGTGCTGTTTCTGCTGGTGCTTTCCCTGGTGCTGGGTCAGATCGGTCAGCGCAGCACCGGAAACGTGCCGGAAACCACCGCCGCCCCCTCCGAACCCACCCAGGTGCCCACCACCGTGGTGACGGAGCCGCCCCATCACTGGGAGCCGGGCTATGTTTCCACAATGAACCTGGAAGCTGAATATTGTGACGAGGGCGGCAGGGTCCAGGGCACCCTGATTCGGGGAACCCCGGTGGAATATGAGATCACACCCCGGGGGCAGCTATCCCTGCTCCTGGATGGTGCCATCGTATATTTGGGAGCGGAAGCAACCATCGTCACAGATCCGGCAGAAGTGGTCCCCAGCCACCACCTGTTCATCAGGAACACGGTCAATTTGCGGGACGCTGAGGGAAAGCTCTTGGAACCGCTGGCCCAAAAGGGTACCGGCGTGACCGTGACGGGCTATGACTATCTTCTGGAGGATGGCCGGGTACACATGTACCGGGTTCGCCCCGGGGATTCGGAGGCGGAGGGCTATGTCCTGCCCTGGTACCTGGCAGACACCCAGGAAGAAGCCCTGGCAAACTACGACGACGGCAGCTACGCCATCCATGCAGGCCGGGGTAACCGTTATGGCGGCGGCGGAGCTGCTGACCTGGATTACTATCCCCGGGAAAAGGGGCCCATCGAGGGTAACGAAATGCCCGAAGAGTGCCGGACGCTGTATCTGGTGAACTGGCGGCTGGAGGAGCTGGACGCCTATCTGGAAATTGCTAACAACAGCGGCATCAATGCCTTCGTGGTGGATATTGTGGACGGCGGCTCCATCGGCTATGCCGCCGATGTGATGAAAGCCTGGTGCCCCACAGCCGCGGCGGCGGCCAACAACACCCTGGAGGACTACCAGGCGGCCATCCGGAAGCTGAGGAAAGCGGGCTATTACGTCATCGGCCGCATCACCACCTTCAACGATTCCTATTTTGTCCAGGATCATCCGGAATACGCCATTTCCAACACGGAGGGGGTGCCTCTGAAACTCTCCGGCGAATACTGGCCCACGCCCTACAGCAGAAGCGTATGGCAGTATAAGGTGGATCTGGCCGTGGAGGCGGTGGAACTGATGGGCTTCAACGAGATCCAGTTCGACTATGTCCGTTTCCCGGACAATACCTACCGCTATGACAAGGCGGGGACCATCGATTACCGCAATACCTACGGCGAGACAAAGGCCCAGGCCGTCCAGCGGTTTTTAATGTATGCCGCGGATATCCTCCGGGAGCATGGGGCTTACGTCAGCGCCGATGTCTACGGCGAGAGCGCCTATAACTATGTGACCGCCTACGGACAATACTGGAGCGCCATCAGCAATGTGGTGGACGTGATCAGCGGCATGCCCTATCCGGACCATTTCGGAGCTTCCGGCTCCTGGCTCCCCTGGGAGCATCCCTATGACACGCTCTACAGCTGGGGACAGAATGTGGCGGTCCGTCAGACCGAAACGGCCACCCCGGCGGTGGTGCGTACCTGGATCCAGGCCTACAACGCCATCCACGAACCCTATACGGTCTACGGCCCCAATCAGGTGGCTGCTCAGATCCGGGCGCTCCGGGCCACCGGCTGTACCGGCGGCTATATGACCTGGAACGCCGGTTCCTCCATTGACAAATATACCTGGCTGATCCCTGCCTTCGAAGCGCCGGAGGGGGAATAGAATCATTTAGCTGAAAAGGCACCCCAAAAGGGGTGCCTTGAGCGTGTCGAAAAAATCCCTTGCCTCTCCCTTTGGGAGAGGTGGCCCGCGCAAGCGGGGCGGAGAGGGTTCTGGATTTTCAAAGAAAATCCAGAAAAGTCGGATATTTGCTTTGCAAATATCCGGTATCCCCTCTCAGTCATGCTGTTCGCATGACAGCTCCCCCAAAGGGGGAGCCAAGAAAGAAGGTTTTTCACCAGTCTGAAGGCACCCCTTTCGGGGTGCCTTTTTTGTCATCGGTTATCTGTGAATGTACATTCTTGTCATATCCGGTTCGCCATCGCCCTGGACCATGCACAGAAATTCCCAGCCGTAGCGCTCATAAAAGCCAATGTGGTCGGTGACCAGGTAGGCAGGGGAGATGCCCTTGCTCCGCAGGTCCTCCACGGCCATATCCAGCAGCTTTCCGGCAATGCCCAGACGGCGGTGGCTCTCCTCCGTGTACACGGCGCAGACATTGGGGGTCAGATCGGGCCGGTCGTGGAAATCGTTTTCGATCACGCCCAGGCCGCCGACGATTCTGTCGCCATCCAGGCACAGGAACCAGCCCAGCTCCGTGTCCCGGCTCAGGTAAGCCTCCATGCAGGCCAGATAGGCCTCCGTGGGAACACCCCACTTGCTGTGAAACCAGTCTGCTGCCGGGTTTTTCAGCTCCGGCTGTTCTCTTAAGGTAATGTAATGCAAATCTTTCATGGAACACACCATCCTTTTCGGTTTCCTATATACTATCACAAAACGCACCCCGGCGCCATCCCCATATTTTGTTCCGAAGGATCCATTTCCGGGACACGGATTTTTCAGAAATAATCTTGCGATTGCAAATGCGCCTCTTTTGGCCTATATTATAGAGTGGAATCCCGAAAAAAGGAGGATCTGCGTTTTGATTCGTTATGTAATGGCTGCATAAGCATTGGCTGTGCAAGAATAAGAGAATACTGACTTTGTATAGCCGATGCGCTCCGAAAAAGCGATGATTTCAAGGAGGCAGCCGTGAGCTATATAAAAGCAGAAGAAATCCTGCCGGAGGCGCTGATCCGTCAGATTCAGGAATACGCCGACGGTGTGTACATCTATATCCCCCGGAAGCCGGGCACCCGGCACCCCTGGGGCCAGAAAACGCACTACAAAGCGGAACTGAAGCTCCGCAATGACCGTATCCGCAGCGACTACGCCGCAGGCGCGGGAATACCGACCCTGAGCCGGAAATACCACCTGTCCGAAAAGAGCATCCGCAGGATCCTGCAAAATCCATAAAAGCGCAAGCGCCGGGAATCTTCCCGGCGCTTGATTATTTACGCTGTTACAGGTCGTCCCAGGTGAGCCTGGGCTCACAGTAGGGAAGGCCGTATTCCGTTTGATATATCACCTGATTGCCGACAAACTGAAATTCCCCGTTTTCCAGGGGACGAACGGTCAGTTCATGGGCAAACAGGCAGTCGGTTTTCAGATCCGTGGACAGCATTTCCACGGTCAAGGTGAGGGTGCCGTCCGGATTTTCCCGACAGGCTGTGACCTCGGGCTCCACCATGTAGAAACTCAGAAAGGCAAAGTCGTTGGTCTGGATCTGGCACCAGGGGTAGCAATCGCCCGCCGGGTCGTAATGGGCCAGATTTCGGAAAGTTTCCAGATCGATATCGAAGTAGGGCAGGATCACGGATTCAAATTCCTGTGCGGGAATCAGGTAACAGTGCCGCTCCAGATCGTAGGCATATCCCTCCGGCAGAAACTGGGTGCCATTGCGATCGTAAAACAGGTACTCCCAAATATCATTAATGCACAGTTTTCCAAAATCAGCTTCCGTCCAGTCTGTCAGAAAAATATTGGCGCCGATATATCCCCCTGCCCCAATGTAGGTTCTATTCTTGGCGCACAGGTCCTGATCCGGTGCGTTCAGCCGGATCAGGGCATAATCGGCATAATGCTTATCCCCTGCGGGATAGACCCGGTAGTAAAAATTCCCCCTGTCTGTCAGCTCCCAATCCAAAACCTCATGCTTTTCGTAGTGATAACCGGAACTGCTGTCCGACGGATAGAGGACACTGTAAACCTGGATGATGCCGTCCCGGCAGGTAAACAGCCGATAGGATAAATCGCCGGATTCGCGGATCTGGATGACCTCCTGTTCCGCGGTTTCCCGGCGGTTGACCGCATCCCGGAAGGCATAGAAGCTTTCCGCGGTAGTCAGGTGGCAAGGACAGCTGTCCTTGGTATCCATCACATCCATCCCTTCTTCTATCAGAAGGCTTTCAATGGCGTCAATGCTGTCCTGGGACAAAACCGGATCACCCCATTGGTCCAATGTCGCAGTATTGACTGCGTTTTCATATAGATCATAGTACAGCCCTGTGATCTCCCTGCATCGCTGGAGAATACGCAGCTGCATAGGGTCCAAATAATCCGGTGACACCTCGTCGGTCGATTCCGTACTGGGAAGAACTTCATTGGCGCAGCCGGAAAGCAGCAGAGAAAGCAGCAGGATCATGCCGATCAGTTTGATTGATTTCACGGATCTCCGCTCCTTTCTGCTGATAACCATCAGAAATACCTTATATTGATATATTATTATATCACAGGCTGTCAGCTTTCTCAATCATCCAGCGGTTGGACCGCTTCTGGAATCGCGGTTGCGACTTCGCGGCAAAAACTGCGCCTGTCCGAAAAGATCATCCGCAGGCTCCCTACAAAATCCATAAAGCATAAGCGCCGGGAAAACTCCCGGCGCTTGTGCTTTATCAGGAATCCTTCACATCCAAGTGATATCCCAGTCCGCGAACATTCGTGATCCGGACCGTGGCCTTTGAGATATTCCGGGTGCCGGCTTTGTGCTTTTTATGCAACGGGAATCTTGTTCAGCTGGGCGTTCAGGTCCATCAGCATTTCCTTGGTGACCGGCATACGCATCATGCCGGTGATCACGTTGATGGCCCGGAGCACCGTCATGGCATCCAGCATGCCGATGCCCTCCTTCCGGGCGGCGGGGCCCAGCAGGGGTGCCAGCAGGCGGCAGGTCTCCTCCATGCCTGCGGAGGCCACGATTTTACTCAGCTTGGTGTTCAGGTCGGCATGGCCGTCGATGTGGATAATGTCCCACCAGTTCAGCACAGCGCCCTTCTCGGTGAGAATGTAGGCGGGGTTGGGCTCGGACACCTTGCGGATAACACTCTCGTCCTTGTATTCGCCGGCCACAGCCACCAGCTTGGTCTCGCCCACGTTGGGCACTTCAAAATAGAAGAAGTGGTCGGCTGCTTCCTTCTTGCCCAGGGAAACGCCGTTGGCAAACAGCTCCACCTCAGGCAGGTTGGAGTAGACGGTGACCTTGGTCACATCCTCAGTTCGGTCGATGTACCGCTTGGAGCACAGGTGGACAAAGGGCTCGTCAGAGAGCCATGCCTTGTAGGCATAGAAGGCGTCCTTCTTGTATTTGCGGTCGAAGGTCACCAGACCCTTGTGGTTCTGACCGGCCTCGCCGCCCTCGTTCCGGGCATCGGCGGCAAAGTCGAACATATTCCAGCAGTGGGTGGCCCACATATACTTCCGGGTGAACAGCTGGCGGATCAGGGACTCATGGTAGACCGCCTGGTATTCCTCGGAGTAGTCGCCGGCTTCGGGATTGGAATTGTGCCACCACAGAGCCTCGCAGCCGTACTCGGAGATGCCGATGGGCTGGTTGGGATGCTCTGCATGGAACTTGTCGAACCAGGGACCGTAGGTCTCGATGGTGCCGCCGTACCAGCCGAAGTAGTGGTTGTAGGATACGGTATCGGGGATGGAGATGTAGGGATGGTCGGTGGGGCAGGGGGAGACGGCTGCCATAGTGGTGAGTCTCGTCTTGTCCATTTCATGGACCAGGTCGTTCAGCTTCTTGTGGTTGTCGATGACATCGGCTTCGTTGACACCGTTGGCATCGATCTCATTGGAAAGGCCCCAGACCACGATGGAGGGATGGTTGTAGTTCTGGACGATCAGTTCCTTCATCTGCTGGATGGTGTTTTCCTTACCATTGGGCAGATGAGTGGTGATGTAGGGGATCTCGGCCCAGAGGACCAGGCCCTTCTCATCGCACAGGTCGTAGAAATACTGGTTGTGCTGATAGTGGGCAAGTCTTATGGTGGTGGCGCCCACCTCCATGATCAGGTCCACATCCTCCGCATGATGCTCAGGCAGCAGTGCGTTGCCCAGACCCAGACGGTCCTGATGGCGGGCCACACCCCGGAGGGGATATTCTTCGCCGTTGAGGATGAAACCGTTGTCGGGATCAATCACATAGGAGCGGCAGCCGAAGCGGGCGGAAACGGTATCGCAGTCCTCCAGCTTGACGGTGGCGGTGTACAGGTAGGGGTCCTTCCGGGCCTGCCACTTGTGGACGTTTTCGATGACGAAATTGGCCTTGGTGTCAGCAGTGGTGGTTTCAGCAACGACAGCGCCTTCTGCGTCAGTGATGGTGTAGGTCAGAGCCTTGCCTTGGGCGTTTTTGGTCCAGACTTCGATTTCCACGTTGGCATTGGCACCGTCAACGATGGGGGTAACCTTGATGCCGGGGGTGCCGTAGTATTCCAGCTCGAAGTGGCTTTCGGGCACGCAGATCAGATTCACATCCCGGTACAATCCGCCGTAGAAGGTAAAGTCGGCGTGCTGGGGATAAACGTTATCGACAATGGAGTTGTCCACCTCAAAAACGATGAAGTTGGAGGAAGCCATCACGTCGGTAACATCGACACGCCAGGTGGAGTAGCCGCCCTGGTGACAGCCCACCTGCTGTCCGTTCCAGTAAACAGCGGCGGTGTGGTTGGCGCCGTTCACTTCCAGGAAGTAACGCTCAGCTTCCGGCAGGTCGATCTTGTCGATGGTCTTGGCATAGTAGCACTTACCGCGGTAGTAGTCACCGCCGCCGTCCTGGCCGTCAATGGCGTTCCAGGTGTGGGGCAGATGCACCCAATGCCAGTTGCCGGGCATGGAAGCGGGAACAGCGGTTGCCTCCTTGGAAAATGCCCATTTGGTGTTCAGATTTACAATTTGACGCATAGAAATGGTCCTTTCTGTTTCGGTTTTACGGCATTCAGAGCTTGCAGCGTTTTTATTATACCATTGGAACGCAGATAAGAAAACGTACAAAGCGGCCCGTTTGTACGGGCTGCTTCTGAATTATTCCAAGTCGATTTAGGCAATTTTTCGCTGTATCAGGCTATGACAACCGGGCCGGTCAGCAGCTTCCGCAGAATCTGTGCCATTTCCTCCGTGGGTTTGGCAAAGCCGCTTTCATACCAGACAAAGATCGCCGAGATCACACCGTTGATGCAGAAGGCCGCCACCTCCAGATCCGCGGGATTTCCCGCCAGCTTCAGATGACGGGACAGGATCTGCTCTTCCACGGTGCAGTAGCGGATGCTTCGCTCAAACAGCAGGGCTTCCATGTGATTGCGCTTCAGGGCATCCAGCAGGGGCTTTTGGGCTTTCCAGTACAGAAGCAGCGCCCGGATTCCAAGGGGGTCATCCGACAGGGTGTTCTCCGCAAAGCTGATCGTGGTCATATATTCCAGCAGGGTATGATCGATCAGTGCATCCAGGGCATCCTTTTTGCTGTCAAAATACCGGTAAAACATTCCCCGGGGCACATTGGCAGCTGCGCAGATATCCCCCACGGCAATTTTTTCATAAGCAATGGTCTGCATCAGCTCCAAAAGGCAGTTTTCCAGATTCCGCTGACGCTTTGCTGTGACTTCTGAGTTGCATTGTTTATACATAATGGTGTTCTCCCACATTCCGAATAAGGATATATTACCGCAAAATCCGGAAAGATTCAACTTCACGAAACACAAAAACGGCAATCCGTTCCACCGGATTGCCGTTTTGTTTGTGGTGCGGTCAACAGGACTCGAACCTGCACGCTTACGCAATGGAGCCTAAGGGTGCTGTGACTTCAGGGGAGGTTTTTGGGCTGCGGAATACCTCTATTTTGAGATGTATGCAGCTGCCTTTTCAAAAAGTTCCGTTCGGTTGGCAACCTCCAGCTTTTTATAGATATTGGCGGTGTGTTTTTTGATGGTGCTCTCCGTTACAAACAGCACCTGAGCAATATCCTTGCGCTTACGCTTCTCCAGAATGAATTTCAGGACCTCTGCTTCTCTTTGGGTCAGGTCCTGGGTTTGGGTCCAGTGTGCAAAAATGTCAGCGATCTGCCCGTCTGAAAAGGGCTGCTGATTGTCAGCCGGGGTAAGCAACGCATTCTGCGCAGTTCCTTCGACCATATCCGCATCCGCGTAGACAAGTTCGCCGGGGTTGCTGGCGGGATGGGCGTTCTCGTAATCCTGCAAAATGCCGTAGAGCAGCAGGATGAGCCCCTCGGTCATCAGGTAAGAGATAGCCAGAAACTCAAATTTGCTTCCGGTGATGTTTTCCACCAGCCACAGGGCGATGTTGCCCAGCAGAACAAGGGCAAGAAAAGCGGTATGCTTGGTGGATACCGCGGTCCGTTTGACTGCGGTATAGCAAATGATCCCGATGATTGCCCCAAAGTACGCTAAAACGAAAACCTTGTAAAGCCCGTGCAGGGGACCGTATACCTTGACCAGGTGGGCAGCGCCCTCCACGATTTCAAAGGTTACTTCCTTGTAGTAAACAGGGCAGTATCCTCCGCTGGTGGCGATCAGGAACATGACCGTGTTGAGAACGATCAGTACAACGCTCAGATATCTGGGATACCGGACATAGGAAAGCTGAAGAACCATCATCAGCAGGAAGAAGGGCAGGAATACATTTCCCAGATACGCAACGGTGTTTGCCAGAAGAGCTGCGGTCAGGGAGCGCGACAGTGACAAGGCCAGATAGCCGGCATTGCTGATCGTCACGAAGATGAAAAGCAGCATGAGCCAGAGCTCCCGCTGCCGGTCTGTTCGAAAATATATTGCAAGCATCAGCAGGGAAACCGCAAATGCAATTCCATAAAATAAAGACATGTCAGCACTCCTTGTCCGGTGTTATGAGTTCAATTCCATTACGCAGGCAGAAGGAATAAAACTTTCCCAGCAGCGCCAGCTGGGGCTTGCGGTCCTCCCGCTCCCAGCGGCTGACGGTGGCATAGGAGACCCCCATCCGCTCTGCAAGCTCTGTCTGACTCAGCTGCAGGGCCATGCGTATATATTTGACCTGATCTGAAAAGGCCATATTTCGAATATCCAGTTTGCTGCTGCTCATACAGGCGCCTCTTTCTGATTTGTATAGCACAATATAGCATAATTTGCAGAATGTGTCAACAAAGAAGTTAACACTGTTAGCATATTGGCGTGGTAGCCCCTGTGGTAGCCCTGAAAGTAGCCCTCTCCGGGGGAAAAGTGGCCTGTTCCCGGAGGCGTTTTTCCGGTATCCTATCCTTGTAATCATCCTTTGGAAAGGAGGTCAGCCGTGCTGAAAGCTGTTACCAAACGTTTCGCGGACAACTCCACACTGACACGTTTCGAATTTGAGTTCTGCTGTGACTGCTGCGAAAAGCCCCTGCCGCCGGTTGTGATCGAGCCGCAGTTTCGGTTTAAAAAGAAGCTCTGGCTCACCCGTGACGAGCGGGAGGCCCGGGCGATCATCTACGCAAACGACCACAGCAGGGCCTATGAGCGGGCCAACAACGAGATTCGCCATGAACTGAACCGCTGCGAAACCTGCGGTGAAATGGTCTGCGAGGATTGCACGGTGTACGGCAGCCTGGAAGGCGGAGGAATCTGCTGTAAGCGCTGTGCCGAAAAACGGAAAATCAAAAGGGAAAAGGAGAATCACAATGGGTCTGTTTAGTAAGGAAGCATGTACTTTTTGCGGTACGGAAGTGGGCGCGCTGAAGCGCTCCAAGCTGGCGACCAAGGAATTCATCTGCAACGACTGCAAGCGCAAAACCAATTATTTCGCAAGAATGAGCTACACCTCCCGGGATGACGCCCAGGCCATGATGGACAATCTGGGTCAGGAGGCAGCGGACTTTGAGGCCAGCTTCGATGCCGCCGAGGGCCGCTTCGCCAAGGCCGAGCGCAGCTTCAACACCTGGGATCTGGGCAGCAAGCGTGTCCACTACCGCTGCAATACCACCCTGGGCGCCTTCCAGCTGAAGCTGAACGACATGAGCAGCTACGAGCACGTTCCCGTGCTCTGGTTCGATACCATGCTGCCCTATGAGTTCAAGGGCGAGGGCGATGAATTCTTCACCCGCCGCCATGAGGTGATGGACCGGAGCGCGGATTATGTCAAGGTAGAGGAATCCAAGGGCGATGACGGCAAGGTCAATCACTGCCAGCTGATCATCCCCTACGACGATGCCTGTATCCGGGAGATCCGCATCGAATCCGGCGTGTCCCGCCAGGAGGAGATCGACGACTTCCGCGATCTGGCCGATCGGATCAACAGCGACCGCCGGGCCTGGCTGGGCAAGGCCATGTTTGACCTGGACCGGAAGAACCGGATGCAGGTGCGCAACCTGGGTGACACCGCCGCCGCTGCCATCAAGGCAGCCGTCAAGGGCGAAAGTGTGGAGGAGGTCATCAAGGAAGGCATCGAGACAGCCAATGCCATCGAAGAAGGCAAGGTCAGACAGAACTTCTGGGGCAAGCTGTTTAAGAAGTAAGATACTTAGGAGGAAATGAAAATGAAGAAGTTACTGGCAATTCTGCTTGCTGTCGCCATGCTGCTGTCCCTGGCAGCCTGCGGTAAAAAAGAAGCTGAACCTGCTGCTACCGAGGCACCGGAAGATGGCAATAATCCGCTGGCTGTGGAACCCACACCTGTGGAGGAGGAACCGGATCCCTGGAGCTACCAATTTACCCAGTACGGAAATGTCCGAATCAAAATCGTCGGTGCGGAAGCCACCCAGAATGACTGGGGCGAGGATCTGCTGCGTATCTTCTACGACTACACTAATACCGATGATACTGCCAACGGTCATTGTCCTCATACAGCGCTGAACTTTCTCAGCATCACCCAGGATGGCAAAGAATGTATAACTTACGATTTCCGGGCCGACGATGAAACCGCACTCCCGGAGGATCTGAACCATGAAAATTATGTCCAGCCGGGCTGCACCAACCGGAATACCATCAACATCTTGTGGGATCCCAACGGCGGCATTGTGAAGGTATCCTGCTACATCATGATCGGTGGCTGGATGTACAACGAAAATGATATTAAGCTCTTTGAATTTGAGATCGATCCCGATAATCTCATGGGCGCACCGGAACCCTTTGTTCTGCCTGCTATCACCGATCCCACCTATACTTCCGGCATGTCTGCCTCTGGCAAGTATGATTACCCCCTGGACAGTGAGATTTCCATCGACGGCATCGAACTGACCAAGGATTACGACGGTAAGGATGTTCTTAGAGTCAAGATGACCGTTACCAACAACGGTGACGAGGCATTGTATCCTTCGCTGATCTGCAAAACAGAACTGTATCAGGACGGTGTCAGCCTGCCTTGGGTCAATGCCACCTGGGATATGGATTCCGATATGGTTACCGATGGGGATATCGCCTATGAAGAGGATCTGTACCCCGGTGAAACCGTGGAATGCAGCGCCTTGTTCTATCCCCGCAACCAAAATCCTGTGGAAGCGGTTATCGAGAATGTGAACGCTGAGCTG
>SVMD01000028.1 GCA_015067615.1 Oscillospiraceae bacterium | reverse complement strand
TTAGCTATCACAGCATGGTATCAGATGGGATTGGAAATACTGAAAAAGCCTGTATTTCCAGGCATTTTTTAGCATCAGGTGTCACTTGCCGATGTCGAATCGGGGCTACTCCTAAGCGGAAGGTCGGGGATTCGAATTCCTTCTGGGGTGCCAGAAAGCCGAAAGCCTGAAAAGGCTTTCGGCTTTTTCATTGCATTCTCAAAGAAAATGATGTATCATTATCATATATCCAATCAAAGGGGCGAGATCCATGGAATTCAGAAAAGAAGATATGCTCGACCTGAATGAGCAGAATGTTCAGCGGCTGTTTGCGTTTTGTTTGGCAAATGATCAGACGGACCCAAAGAATATTGTAAAAGCTAATATCTTTGAAAGAACCGAAAATGTTAATATACCGACTATGAAGTTTGACAAAACCAGACTTTTTCAATTATCTAACACAATTAGTTATTTATTAGGTCAGTTGTATTCTGTGCATAACGGAAAATCAAACATGGTAGCAACAGATGGTTGTAAAAAATATGATGGAAACGATTGGACTCATAATAAGGTAGCCTTATTTGCCCTATATTATCTTGGCACAGCCTCGGCATCGCTTCCTCAATTTATTTATTTAGAAGCATTAAAGAATTTTGCATCACCTATCTCTGATTTTAAAGATATATTAAAACCCACCCTGTCTCCCAATGACCCCAACTTTAAGTAAACAGTAGTCAAGAAGCGATTCGGAATCCGAATCGCTTTTTTGCTGCCCGTTATGTATTATCCCGGAAAGGCATTTTTAGAAGAATTTTCATTTTCCCCTTTACAGAATAGGCTATTTCCGCTATAATAAATCGAACTATGCAAACTTTACGAAATGAGTGAAACGTATGAATATTGAATTTGATGTTTACAAGCAGAAGCTGAACGACTGCCGTCCCGCTCTGGAGGGTCTGGCCGATTCCCTGAACGTTGAGGGCCTGAGAAATGAGCTGGAGCGTCTGCATGCCATGCAGGAGGCTCCCGGCTTCTGGGACGATCCCGAGAAGAGCCAGAAGATCGTGGTCAAGACCAAGCAGGCGGAAAATAAGGTGGAGCGCTACGAGAACATGCTCTCTGCCTGGGACGACCTGATGACCATCTGCGAAATGGCTGCCGAGGAGGACGACGACTCCATGCTGGACGAGCTGAAGGAAGGCTTCGAGAAGCTGACCTCCGATATGGAATCCTGCCGCCTGGAGACCCTGCTCACCGGCAACTACGATAAGAACAACGCCATGATGAGCTTCCACGCCGGTGCCGGCGGACTGGAGGCCCAGGATTGGTGCCAGATGCTCTACCGTATGTACACCCGCTGGGCCGAGCAGCACGGCTTCACCTACAAGATCATGGACTATCAGGAAGCTGACGAGGGCGGCATCAAGTCCGCTGATATCCTGGTGGAGGGTGAGAATGCTTACGGCTTCCTGAAGGGCGAGAACGGCGTCCACCGGATGGTCCGTGTGTCTCCCTTTGACGCCAACGGCCGCCGCCAGACCTCCTTCTCCGCCATCGAAGTCATTCCCGATATCGAGGATGACTCCAATGACGTGGAGATCCGCCCCGAGGACTACGAAATGCAGGTCTACCGCTCCTCCGGCGCAGGCGGCCAGCACATCAACAAGACTTCCTCCGCCGTCCGTCTGATCCACAAGGCCACCGGCATCGTTGTCGCCTGCCAGACCGAGCGGAGCCAGTTCCAGAACAAGGAAAACTGTCTGCGTATGCTGCGCAGCAAGCTGGTGGAGATCAAGGAGCGTGAGCACCTGGACAAGATCTCCGACATCAAGGGCGTCCAGCAGAAGATCGAGTGGGGCAGCCAGATCCGCAACTACGTCTTCATGCCCTACACCCTGGTGAAGGACACCCGCACCGGCTGCGAGACCTCCAACATCAATGCCGTTATCGACGGCGCTCTGGATCCCTTCATTGAAAGCTATCTGAACTGCCTGGCTACCGGCAACTGGGTCCAGAAGTAATTTCCAGGAGATGATCCCTTGAAATATCTGAGAAAGAGAAAGAAGCATACGCCGGTCTGGGTGGTCGTTCTGCTGGACCTGCTGCTCATCGGCGCGATCCTGCTGACCTTTGCCTTTTTCCACCATGTGCTGCCCGCCATCCGGCTTCAGCAGCAGGCAAGTAAGGTGGAGACCACCCTGCCACCTGCAACGACACTGCCGGAGCAGACACAGGCTCCCGAAGTGACAACTGTGCCTGAGGAGACTACGGAGCCCGTTACCGAACCGGTGGAGACGACTGTGCCGGATAACCGGACTGAGTGGCAGATCAAATTTGCCGAGCACTTCACCGACGAAGTGGTGGTGACGGAGAACTCCTACACCAGCCCCGAGGTTTCCATCACCATTGATACGGTGGTGACAGGGGAGGGCGCCTCTAAGATCACCTACTATGTGGCGGATGTCTATGTTGCATCCCTGGATAATTTCAAAACCTACACGGCCCACGGGCAGATGAAGTATTTTGACACCCAGCCCGCCAGGGAGATGGCCAGGGAATCCAACGCCATCCTGGCCATCAGCGGCGATTTCCTGACCTATCAGCAGAGCGGCTTCCTGATGCGCAACGGTGAAGTTTATAAAGCTGAGCGCAATTACAGCATCTGCGTCCTCTATCCCGACGGCACCATTGAGACCCATGACCGGGGCAGCTATCAGATCGAGGATATTCTGGCAAAGAATCCTGTGCAGGTCTGGAGCTTCGGACCTGTGCTGCTGGATGAAAACGGCCAGACCCGGGACCGGTACGATGTGCCGGATGCGGTCAGCTATCCCAACCCCCGCAGCGCCATCGGCTACTATGAGCCCGGTCATTACTGCCTGGTGATCGTGGACGGCCGGCAGGAGGGCCATTCCGCCGGTATGCGGATCCCGGAGCTGGCGCAGGTCTTTGAAGATTTGGGATGTACCGCAGCCTACAACCTGGACGGCGGCGGAACCGCTGTGATGCTTTTCGGCGGTGAGATCTACAGCCGCCAGAGCAACGGCGGACGGGATCTTGGTGACATTCTGCTGATTACGGAAGCCGGCTACGGCGAGGAGGAACAGGGATGAGATTTTTAAGAGGTATCCTGCCCAATATTTCCCTGGCCCTCAGCGTTTGCCTGGTGGTGGTGGTCTACCTGGATCGCCGCAATCCCATGATGGGCTTTCTCATCGGCGCGCCGTTCTTTACCCTGGTGGTTGCTGCTGCCGCAGCTTCCATTGCCACGGCCATTGTTTGCTACAGCCAGTGGCGTAAACCCAAAAAACGCAAGCGCAAAGCGGAAAAAGTCGCAATTGACACTTGATATTTTGTATTTGCTGTGCTATAGTATATGGGCTATTATAGCTCACGCCTGTGTTTGTGGGCAATTTAGATTTGTGTCCGCATAGGCGGCTACCGCAGTATAAGCGGAGGGAGGTAAAATAGATGGAAACTGTTCTGATTATTCTGCAGGCTCTGTGCTCTCTGGCTGTGATCGTTGTGATCATGTTCCAGTCCGGCAAGGAAGCTGGTCTGTCCGGTGCTCTGTCCGGCAATTCCGACTCCTACCTGAGCAAGAACGGCGGCGGCCTGGATAAGAAGCTGGCTGCATCCACCAAGTGGATCGCTGCTGCCTGGCTGGTGCTGACTCTGATCCTGAGCATCATTGCCAAGTAATTTGGTCATAAACAAAACACCCCATTTCTTAGTGTGAGTATCCGAGGATGCTTGCAGTAAGAAGTGGGGTGTTTTTCTTTTCAGTGATGCAATGCATCAAATGGGATATTGATAGATATACACAATTAGACATATTCTCCTTCTGGTATATAATGGATACTAATTGACATATTAGCTGAAACAATACTGAAAATGGGAGGAAAAGAAAATGCTGATGCTGATTTGGAAGAATATCTCCCGGCGGAGGTCACAGTCAGTGCTGACGGTGACCATCACCTTGCTCACGGTCATGGTGTTTGTGATGGTGCTGGGTGTGTTCCAGACGGTGAACCGGGGTCTTGCCCTGAGCCGGGAACGGCTGGGCGCCGACGCGGTGCTGGTGCCCAAGTATTCCAGTGTGGATGGGGGAGAGCTGCTGTTTACCGCCATGCCGGAAAATGTGTATATGCCCGCTTCCGTTTGGGAGCAGGCCCAGGCGCTGGATGGCATCGCCGCCATGACACACCAGTTCTATGCCCAGTCCCTGGCGCTGGGCTGCTGCGATCCCGGCGAGGAGGTGCGGATCATCGGCTTTGATTCCGCCACGGACTTTATTCTGAAGCCCTACCTGTCGGAAGAACAGCAGCGGGAGATCGACCCCGAAGAGCTGATCGTGGGCTCCAATTTTGAAGACGACGACCTGGTGGGCTACAACTATATGCTCCTGGGCAAGGTCCTGAAGGTCACCGCCATGCTGGAGGCCACCGGCAGCGGTATGGACAGCACCTTCTTCGCGGACATCGATACGGTCAGAACCATGTGCATGGAGTCCGAGGTCCTGTCCCAGAACTGGACCAACAAGGATCCCTTCGACCATATTTCCGTGATCATGATCAAGCTGGAAGCGGGTGTGGATCCCCAGGAATTTGTGAAATATGTGGCCGATTCCGGCATTGAGGCCAAGTGCCTGCTCACCGGCGATACCATCGCCTCCCTGCAAAGCCAGCTTGAGGTGACCATGCAGGTGATGTTTGCCCTGTGGCTGGCCTCCCTGCTGATCGCCGTGCTGTCTCTGGTGGGCCGGTTCAATGCTCTGGCCAAGGAACGGAAGAAGGAGATCGGTCTGCTCCGGGCCATCGGCCTGAAGAAGCCCCAGGTCTTCGGGCTGATCATCGGTGAGACCTGCACCATGGCCCTGATGGGCGGCGCGCTGGGCTCTGCCGCCGCGCTGCTGTGCATGGATCCGGTGATCGCCATGCTGCAGGGTGCCTTTAAGCTGTCGCCCTCGGTGTGGACGGTCCAGCTGTCCCTGCTCTGCGGTCTGGCAGGTATTCTGCTGGCAGGACTGCTGGGCTTTGGCGCGGCGGTGATGCCCGCCTACCGGAGCGCTTCCATGGATCCCCAGAGCGCAATCACACAGGGAGAGGTGTAAGCTATGCAGATTTGTAAATTGGAGCATATTCACAAGGACTACCGGATGGGTGAGATCGTTTCTCCCCTGAAGGATATTACCCTGACAGTGAACAGCGGCGACTTTATTGCCGTGGAGGGCCCCTCCGGCATCGGCAAGAGTACCCTGCTGTATGTGATGGGTACCCTGCTGCAAAGCGATGCGGGCAGCTATTTCTTTGCGGAACAGGATCTTTCCCGCATGAGCGACAATCAGCGCTCGGAACTCCGGGCAAAGAAGATCGGCTTCCTGTTTCAGGACAGCACCCTGATCCAGGCCCTGACCCTTCGGGAGAATCTGATCTTCTCCCAGGGCGTGGGCGGGAAAAAGGACATGAAGCAGATCGATGTGTTGCTGGAGCGGTTCGGCCTGGCTGACCGGGCGGATTTCTTCCCCCATCAGCTATCCGGCGGTCAGCGCCGCCGGGCCATGGCCGCCCGGGCCCTGCTGCACAAGCCTGCCCTGATCCTGGCGGATGAGCCCACCAACGACCTGGACGAGCACTGGTCTGTGGAGATCATCAAGGCCTTACAGGAGGAAGCCGCCCGGGGCGCCGGTGTGGTGATGGTCACGCACAACAGCCAGTGGGCACAGTTTGCCACACGCCGCTGCCGTCTGGAGGATGGCAAGCTGGTGGATATGGAGTAAAAGGAGTGTTAAGATAATGTCAAAGATGAATAAGATTCTGTCCGCGATCCAGGCCCTGGCGGCTCTGATCGCAGTAGGCGCTGTGAAAATCTGGGCTCCCGTGTGCGGTAAGCTGCTGGAGCTGACCAACGGAAGACAGGTTTCCATGAAGTGCCACTGGGCGGGCCAGGCAACCATCGCACTGGCGGTTATCCTGCTGCTGCTGGCTGTTATGAGCCTGACTGCAAAGAAGGATTTCAAGAAATTTCAGATCGTGGCGCTGGCTGGCGGCGTGATGCTGTTCCTGGTTTACGGCAGTCTCATCGGTGTATGTGCCAGTGAGACCATGCCCTGCCAGGTTACTGCCCTCTGGGGCCGGGGCGCCGCTATCGCGACCATCGTCGCTTCCCTGATCAATCTGCTCAGCGGCAAAGAGGGTCAGGTCCCAAACTGATATCTATTCTTTCATAAAATCGTAACAGCTTTGTGATGGACTTTTTGTGTTCTGTGTGGTACTATACCGATATACCAATGAAAGGAGCATACTGCTATGCAAGCTGTAAAACTGGCCGGTTTGGAGCCTGCCAACGTCTTTGGTTACTTTGAAAAAATTTGTTCTATCCCCCACGGTTCCAGGAACACCACTCTGATTGCCGATTATCTGGTGGAGTTCGCCAAGGAACATGAGATCGACTATATCCGCGATGAGCATAACAACGTGATTTTCTTCCAGGAGGGTACCTGCGGCATGGAGGACCATGCCCCTGTGATCCTTCAGGGCCACAGCGATATGGTCTGCGAAAAGGACGCTGACTGCCCCATCGATATGGCCACCGAGGGCCTGGATGTGACCCATGACGGTAAGTTCGTCTTTGCCCGGGGTACCACCCTTGGCGGTGACGACGGAATCGCGCTGGCCTATGCCATGGCGATTCTGGCGGACAAGTCCATTCCCCATCCTCCTCTGGAAGTGATCATCACCGTTGACGAGGAGATCGGTATGCTGGGTGCTGCCGCCATCGACCTGTCCATGCTGAAGGGCCGCACACTGGTGAACGTGGACTCTGAGGAGGAGGGTGTTTTCACTGTCTCCTGCGCCGGCGGCTGCCGGGTTACCCTGACCCTGAACGTGGAGCGCCGGCCTGTTTACGGTCCCTGCATCCGTCTGAACGTGGATGGCCTTCAGGGCGGCCACTCCGGCGTGGAAATCCACAAGAACCGGGCCAATGCCAACAAGGTCATGGGCGAGTTCATGAACCGGATCCAGAATCTGATGCCCCTGTGCCTGACCTCCTTCTCCGGCGGCTCCAAGGACAACGCCATTCCCCGCTCTGCCCAGGCTACCTTGGTTGCCATGGGCATTAACCTGGAGCGGATCAACGACATCGCCGCCCAGCTGCAGGCGGAGATCCGGGAAAAGTACGATGAGCCCGAGGCCACCGTTCAGGCCTTTGATGTGGACGCTCTGGGCGGCAACAGCCTGACCACCGAATCTACCGCCAAGGTTATCTCCCTGCTGTGCGCCATCCCCAACGGTGTCCAGACCATGAGTCAGGACATTCCCGGTCTGGTGCAGACCAGCCTGAATCTGGGCATCGCCAAGCTGGGTGATCGGTTCAGCCTGACCACCGCAACCAGAAGCTCTGTCAACGCTGAGAAGGACGAGCTGGTGGCACAGCTGAAGAAGCTGGCGGATATGTATGAGGGCGGCTTCTCCACTGTTGGCGACTACCCCGCCTGGGAGTACAAGAAGGAATCCCGCCTGCGCGACACCATGGTGAAGCTGTATGTGGATATGTTTGGCAAGGAACCTGAGGTTCTGGCCATTCACGCAGGTCTTGAGTGCGGTCTGCTCAGCGAGAAGCTGCCGGGCCTGGACTGCGTGTCCATCGGACCCCAGATGCATGACATCCATACCAGCCGTGAAAAGCTGGACATTGCCTCCACCGAGCGCACCTGGAAGTTCCTGCTGGAAGTCCTGAAGAACCTGTAAAAGAAACAAAATGACCCTCCTTCGGGAGGGTCATTTTTTCTGTATCAGACCTTTCAGCCAGCGAAGATCTTCGCTGCTGAGGATTCCCAGCAGGTACAGCAGGCAGCCCCAAACCGGCAGAAAGGCCATTGCCTGAATCCAGCCTGCCGCCCCATGGGATGCGGCCCACAGGGCTCCCATGGCAGTACCCAGGGCTGCAACCGGAATGCGGACAGGGATCCGTTCGCCGGTGATTTTCAGCAGCCGCCTCAGACTCAGACCGAAATTGATCAGATGGGTCACCAGAAAGCTGAAGAAATAACCCTGCATGCCAAATTCAGGAAGCAGCAGATAGAGGAATACCACATCCAGAATGTTGGTGAAAATATTGTAGCGCACCGATACGGTCTGCTGTCCCAGACCCTTGATCATGGCGTCCACGATGGCATCGCAGTAGAGCATGGGAATCAGCAGGGCATAAAGCCGAAGCTGTTGCCCCACCTCCGGATTGTCGTACAGCCTGAGCCCCAGAACATCGGACAGCAGAAATATCAGCGCCCCGAAGGCGGTGCCATAGAGCAGCGCCACTTTCAGGCTCCGCCGGACCAGATAGGAGATTCTTCGTTTACTTCCGGCAGCATGGCATCGGGCCAGCTCCGGGATCAGCAGCTCCGCCAGCCCATAGAGAATACAGGCAGGGAACATCAGCACCGGGAACACCATACCGCTGACCACACCAAAGGCCGCCAGGGGGCTGTTCACGGTATGGTTCAGAGCCAGACGTTTTGGCACCATCAGATTTTCCACAGTGCTGATGCCTGTGCGCAGGTCATCGGCCACAGCCAGGGGCAGGGCAGTGCGGCAGATGCTCCCGGCAACCGGGATCCGGGCGCCCTTTGGCGGATGCTCCCGAAGCCGGAGAAGAACCAGGCAGGATAGGGTCAGACAGGCCCCCAGGCTGCTGCCCAAAACCACACAGACACAGGCCCGGCCGGAATCGGTTCCGGCCCGGAAATGCAAAAGGGCCAGGGTAAGCCCCATGGAGACCAGCTGCTCCGCCACCTCCACCGCCGCCAGTGTCCCGATCCGTTTGGCAGCGGTAAAATACCCGGTCATAACGCCGCAGAGGCAGGTGCAGGGCAGGAAGGCCCCGAAGAGCCGCAGGGCAGGCACCACCCGGATATCGCCGATCCAGCTTTGGGCGATCACCGGCGCGAAGCGGTACAGCAAAAAGGCCACGCTGCTGCTGAAGCAGATGCTGTACACAAAGCACCCGGAGAGGACCCATATCACATTTTCCGGCCTTTTTCGACCCAGTTCCCCGGCGGTTAAGTACATGGTTGCCGTGCGGATACCGCCTACTCCGGCTACCATAGCCAGAGAACCCACGCTCAAGGTCAGCTGCAAAAGGCCGATGCCCGCGGAACCGATTCGGGAGGATAAATACACCTGAAAAGATGTCCCGGCAAATCGCAGCAGCAAATTGACGGCGGTGAGCAATACCGCGCTTCTGAACATGCCCAAAAATGATCCCCCCTTGTCCTTTCACCCTATGCGGACAAGGGGGGAGATATTCTGTTATGCCCGGGCGTAGCCGGGAATACCCAGCAGGACCCATACCGGAATGATCAGGAGCAGCAGTATGCAGATTAGAATCCACAGCCGCAGCTGTTTGGACTGCAGATTCGGTTCTTCCATTTTTTGCAGCCAGAAGCCCATGACCCAGGAGGCCAGATAAATGCCGCCCCAGATGAGCCAGCCGTAGTGATAGCCGGGGGCTACGATGAAATCAAGCTGTCCCAGGAATTCCCCCAGGGGCAGACCCAGAAGAAAGCCTGCCAGGGTGGTCAGACTCAGCCTGCGCAGACCAACCAGGGCCATCAGAGCGGAAAACAGCAGGGAATAGTGAAAAAGATTGCTGCTCAGCAGCCACCCAAAGAGGTAGCTGTGCCGCGAGGATGTCATATCGATAATCCAGGGAAACAGGGCCATTTCTCCAGGGTCCCAACACAGCAGCTTGCCGGTGAGGTAAACGGCGATGTAGACCGCAAGAACCGCCAGACAGGTCCAGGCATTCCTCTTTCTGCGGTGCTTCCGCTCCGCTTCCCGGTGCAGTTCCTCCTCCCGGAACATCCGGCAGACCTCCCCGGCAATAGAGCCGGCGCTGTCCTCCGGGGCAATGAGAAGGTCTACGGTGGTACCAAATATCTCTGCCAGCTTAAACAGATTGTCGGTGCTGGGGGCTGACTGGCCTGACTCCCATTTTGTCACAGCCTGACGGCTTACGCCGATAAGCTCGGCAACCTTTTCCTGAGAAAGATGGGCCCGGAGCCGGGCCTCCCGAATGCGTTCACCCAATTCCATGGCATACACCTCCTTTTGAGAATATGATACCAGAAAAGCTTCCGAAATGCTACCAACTATTCGGCAACCTTCGGTTGCGGATGAAAAATCCCTCTGCTTTACTAAGCAGAGGGATCAGAAATCAGTGGCCCATTCGCATGGTGACGCAGTCAAAGAAGGTCAGGCCGGTTTTGGTGGACAGCGCTTTGGCTTCCTCTTCGGTTCCATAGTACAAAAGCAGTCCCTGGCCGCCGTCGGGGGTCATCCACAGGTCCTGGGGGTCATTGTCGGCAGCAAGGATCCGGCCCAGGGCGTAGAGCATGTCCGTGTCGAACCAGTCGTAATTATACTGGGCTTCCAGCTGGTGCTGCTGACCCAGATAGTCGAAGGAGAAGGAAACTTTGCCCATTCCTGCCTCTAAATCCACACCGCTGTAATCTTCGGCAATATTGGAGAAGGTGAGGCTTTCGTCCATGGCGTCAATACCCCGGAGAAAATCGGAATAGATGGTTTCCAGACTCACAACTTCCAGATCAAACCAGTAAACACCGGATCGAGAGGGTGTCCATTCCCAGGTGTCCCAGTTGTACTGGCCCGCACCCTCAAAAGTAAGCAACTCCAGCACTTTGGGGTAGGCTCCATAGGAAAGGGATTGCCCCTCATAGGTCTGAAGCTCAGAGAGAACATCCGTGGAGATGGTGATTCCCACCTCAGAAAGCTCCTGGGTCATTTCCCCGTAAGTCAGATCATCAGTAATTTTTCCTGCCAGCTTGTCCGGGATGTGGAAAATGTTCAGCAGAGCAACAACGGCACCCACTGCAATGAGAGCCCAAAGCAGTCGGCGTGCAAAACGGCCCAGCCCTCCGGTAGCTACCCTCTTTTTTAGATTCGGGCACTTTTTCCGGAGGAAAGAGATCAGTTCCTGGCAGGAACCGTCGGTGAGGGTGCGCTTGTCAACAAGCTGATACATATTCACATCCAGAATCAGAACCAGTAGATTTTTGGATTCCCAAAGCTGAACATACTGGGTATAGGGCGTTTTGCGCTCTGTGCCGGTGATCAGATTTTGAAATACCAGCTGATCCTCCAGGAACAGGGCGACTTGATGGGGCACTTTTCCCTCATGCTGAAACAGAAGCTGTTTGTATGCGATACCGCCGTCCCTGTACTTACGCCGCCGGAGCCAATGGGAGAGGGGGAAGGAAATCGCAAGAAATGCAAAGGCAGGAATGTAGAAAGGGGAGGACATGTTGGCAATGCAGTGAAGGATCAGCACGGACATCAGCAGCATGATTACGGTGTTACGCCGATAAATATCGATGCTCAGGTTCAGAAATTCCCGGAACAGTGGTAGCTCAACGATGACCTCCGACGTAAAACGCGGATTTTTATCTTCCATTTTCTTTACCTCAGGGATTGAATTCCTTGCAGAACATGGTCAAGGGGCATTCCTCGCACTTGGGGTTTCTTGCGGTGCAGCAGTCCCGGCCGAAGAGGACGATCCGGTGGCAGAAATTGTTGCTCTCCTCCGGGGGCAGGATCTTTCTCAGCTGCATCTCCACCTTTTCCGGGTCCTTGCCTTCGGACAGGCCCAGCCGTCCGCAGATGCGGATGCAGTGGGTGTCGCATACCACACTTCCGGGAACGGCATAGAGATCCCCCAGCAGCAGATTGGCGGTTTTCCGGCCAACGCCGGGGATCCGCAGCAGCTCCTCCATGGTGCCGGGTACCTTTCCGCCGTAATCGGCAAGGAGCATCTGGCAGCCCAGGACGATATCCCTTGCCTTGTGTTTGTAAAAACCGCAGGAGCGGACATAGTTTTCCACATCCGCAATATCCGCGGCGGCCATGGCCTCCAATGTGGGATAGGCTTCAAAGAGGGCAGGGGTGATCATGTTCACCCGGGCGTCGGTACACTGGGCGGAAAGGCGCACGGCGATCATCAGCTCGTAATCCTTGCCGTAGTGCAGGGCGCACAGGGCATCGGGATACCGGTCCTTCAGAATTTCAATGATGGAATTTACCTTTTCGGTCATACTATCACTTCCTTTTCGCTGATTTTAGCATAAAAATACCCGGCTGGCAAGAACCAGCCGGGGCAGGGGATGAAAATATCGTTTAACTTCCCAAAGGCTCCCCTTGAGGGGAGCTGGTACGGCGTAGCCGTGACTGAGGGGGGAAAGGTTGAAGTTAGCAAAGATTTCCGGATTTCACCCCTCCGGCCTTACGGGCCACCTCCCCTCAAGGGGAGGCAAGGGGGCTGCGCAGTTAAACGATAACTTACAGTTCTGTCTCGGGGAATACTGCGCTCAAGGCAGAGATTTCGTAGGCGGTCCGCTCCTGGGGACCTTCTTCGGTCATTTTGGTGTAATTCCGGCTTTGCAGCCTGCCGCAGATGCGGACCACATCCCGGGTGTGGAATCCGCTGCCCTCCTGAGCGGTCCTGCCCCAGAGGATGCAGGGCAGATAATCCGCCCGGCGGAATTGCCGGGGTACCGCCAGCATCACATCGCAGATCTCCCGGCCCAGTGGTGTCCGCCGATAGACCGGCTCCCGGCACAGGGGTCCCTCCAGAATGCAGTCGTTGATGGGTTCCCCATCCTCGGCGCAGATCACCTGTGCAAAAACAAAAATCAACAGATGCCGGATGCCGTTGCTGCGGACATTGTGGGAACGGACCTGCCCTTCGACCCGGATCATCTCACCGCCGTCCGGGTCCAGGGCTTCCACCAGCTTCTCCTCCGCCACAATGGGCAGCAGGTCCGAAGCGCCGGACAGCCGGGGGACCTCCAGGGTAAAGCGGTAGAATTTCTTTCCGTGATTTTCATGGGAAAACCGGGGCAGGGAAAGAAGGCTGCCCCGGAGGATAATCTGATTCGTGATCTGTTCCATAAGTACCACCTCAAACTCCAGAAGTATGGAACATCCTATGGCAGCTACTTACGAAACAGAACAAAAAACCGTGCCGGGAATTTCCCGGCACGGTATGCAAGTTTAGTCTTTTGCCCAATCCATGGTACAGCGGACTGCCTTTTTCCAGCCCTTGACCTTGACTGCCCGTTCTTCTTCGGTGATTTTGGGATCGAAGTGACGGTTTACCGCCCAGTTTTTGCGGATCTCAGCCATGGTTTTCCAGTAGCCCACGGCGTAGCCTGCCAGGTACGCTGCGCCCATGGCGGTGGTTTCCACACACTGGGGCCGGACCACCGGGGCGCCGGAGATGTCCGCCTGAGTCTGGCACAGGTAGTTGTTGGCGGAGGCACCGCCGTCCACTTTCAGTTCCGAGAGCTTGATGCCGGAATCCGCCTCCATGGCGGTGAGCACGTCGTTGGTCTGGTAGGTGATGGAGTCCAGGGTGGCACGAACGATGTGGTACTTGTTGACACCCCGGGTCAGACCCACCACGGCGCCCCGGGCGTAGGCATCCCAGTAGGGGGCGCCGAGACCGGTGAAGGCGGGCACCACATAGCAGCCGTTGGTATCCTTGACCTTCAGGGCCATGTACTCGGAATCGGCAGCGGACTCGATGAACCGCAGCTCATCCCGGAGCCACTGGATGGCGGCGCCGGCGATAAAAATGGAGCCCTCCAGAGCGTAGGTCACATGACCGTCGATGCCCCAGGCGATGGTGGTGACCAGACCGTTCCGGGAGAGGATGGGCTTTTCGCCGGTGTTCATCAGCAGGAAGGCACCGGTGCCGTAAGTACACTTGGAATCGCCGGGGGTGAAGCAGGTCTGGCCGAAGAGGGCGGCCTGCTGGTCACCGGCGGCACCGGCGATGGGAATGGCGGCGCCGAAATATTCGGCGGCGGTGCTGCCGTAGATGCAGCTGCTGGGCTGGGGCTGGGGCAGCATGGAGGCGGGGATATCCAGCTTGGCCAGAATCTCATCGTCCCACTGCAGGGTGTTGATGTTAAAGAGCATGGTCCGGGAGGCGTTGGAATAGTCCGTCACATGGACCCGGCCCATGGTCAGCTTCCAGATGAGCCAGGTCTCCACGGTGCCGAAGAGCAGCTCGCCGTTCTCCGCCTGTTCTCTTGCGCCGGGGACATTTTCCAGGATCCAGCGGATCTTGGTGCCGGAGAAATAGGGGTCGATGACGAGACCGGTCTTTTCCCGGATGGTATCCACCAGTCCCTCCTCCCGGAGGGAGTCACAGTAGGCCGCGGTCCGGCGGCACTGCCAGACGATGGCATTATAGACAGGCTTGCCGGTGTACTTATTCCACACGATGGTGGTTTCCCGCTGATTGGTGATGCCGATGGCGGCAATGTTGGCGGCGGTGGCGCCCACATTGGCAAGGGCCTGCTTGGCAACTTCCAGCTGCGTGGAGAAGATCTCATCAGCGTCATGCTCCACCCAGCCGGGCTGGGGGAAGATCTGGGTAAATTCCTTCTGAGCCACAGAGCAGATATTGCCCTCGTGATCAAACAGAATGCAGCGGTTGGAGGTGGTGCCGGAATCCAGAGCCATAATATATTTGTTCATCATGTTGCTCCTCTCGTCAATATTCGATGGAAATACTATAACATATGTACAAGACAATAGCAAGGGAAAAGCCCACCTTTTGCAAGGCGGGCGATTCTCAAAATGTTCTACGGCTCTTTTGTCGGACGGGCAGGGCGGAACAGCCACAGGGCGGCGCCCAGGAGGAAGGCGATCATCAGATAACCGCCGTCCGGCTGATTGGGAAGCGCCCCCAGAATGAAGAAGGCTGTTTTTGTCCAGATGACCGGAACGGAATACCATTGGATCAGGTAGGGGAACATAATGAGCAGGTAGAGGATCCCAGCCACGCAGATGCCAAGCCGGATCCCTTTGGCGCAGCGGTTTCGCAGCGGGACAAGGCCTGTGATCAGGGAAATTCCCTGCAGGGCGCTGAAGCCCCAGAGAATCAGGATACCGGGCTTCACCAGAATATGCACCCAAAAGAGCAGACAGGGGCTGAAGGTGGTGTATTTGAGGTCGTTGGCATACCGCTCCAGATACAGACACAGAATCGTCAGAAGGCACAGAACCCCAGCCCAAATGCCAAATTGGATCCGCCTTTTCCGTCCGGCGGGATCTGTTTGGGGACCGTACAAAAGAATGTGGATATCCGCGTCCAGCGTTTCTGAGATCCGCAGCAGCATATCGATGTCCGGGCGGCTTCGCCCGGTCTCGTAATTGGAAACGGTCTGACGGGTCACGAAGAGCTGCTCTGCCAGTTGATCCTGGGTCAGATTCTTTTGCTCCCGAATGGTACGGATGTTCTTTCCGATATCACGCATAGGAATCACCTCACGAAAATCTTAGCAGATAAGGAAGAAAATGTCACGCAAAGAACCTTTGCGGCAAAAAATCGCCGCCCGAAAAGGGCGGCGATGGGGCTTTACTCAATATGGGCGTGGTTGGAAATGTGATCCTCGCAGTAGCAGTGGTAACCCTTACAGCGGGAGCAATACCGGAATTCCAGATTGGGGTACTCCGCGTCGGTCCTGCCGCAGACGGTGCAGCGGTGGGTGTAGGGGGCAGATGCTTTTTCCGCTTCCTGCTTTCCGGGGGCATTGAAGGGGACCACCTTGGGCCGGGAGGACTGGTGAGAAGCTTTCCCTGTTTTCCGGCGCAGCTTCACCCGCCAGGACAGGGGCAGCAGATTGTGCATGTCCCCGCCGAAGAAGATAAAGTAGTTCAGCAGACCAATCAGGGGGAACAGGCAGTGGGGGAAGAGCATGATGGGATAGCACAGGTTGAACACGCTGATGCCAATGAGGATCAAATCGATCAGTGCCAGGACCCAGGCCTTCACCGGGATCACAAAGAAGATCATAAACTGGCTGTCGGGATACATGGTGGAGAAGGCCAGCACCATGCTTAGATGCAGGTAATAGGCCATGTTGCTGTAGAAGGCGGTGAAGACCTCGGGCGGGAAAATCATATTGCTGATGACAACGGACTCTGTGGGGCAGAAAATCAAGGCAAACAGGTCCATCAAAATCACGCCGCCCAGATAGAACAGGTTAAATTTGAAGGTGCCGATGGACATTTCCACAGCCTTGCCCAGCCGGTAGAAGAAATACAGGAACAGCACCGACAGCACCGGATTGCCGCCCAGCTGTTCGGTCAGCAGCCAGGACACCAGCCGCCAGACCTGACCCCGGAGAATGGCAGCCTTGTCAAAGCAAAGCAGGTTATACAGAACGGTGCCGCCGTTCATCATGCTGGCAAAGGATACGATGGCGCTGCCCAGGCAGATATAGAGCATCAGGTCGGGGATGCCCTTGTTCCGGTTTTGGAAGCAGAACCGCTCAAAACGGCGGCGAAGGGAATTATTCAAATTGCTCAACTCCTATGATTGGTTTTTATTACATTCTACCAGTAAAAGGCAAAAATGTCCATAGGAAGATTGTGAACTTTTTGATACATCTTTTGTCGAAAATAGTATTGACTTTTCCGGAAAAATGAGTAGAATATCTAAGGAAATTGCATACAGCCTTATCAAGAGCGGTGGAGGGAACGGCCCGATGAAACCCGGCAACCTGATGGAGACATTAAGGTGCCAAATCCGGCGGCAAACGAGAGATGAGGATTCGATATACGCACATCGAGTCCGTCGGTGTGCGATTTTTTATACCTTGGCTCCCCTGATAGGGGAGCTGGCAGCGAAGCTGACTGAGGGGTTTCACCCCACCGCCCTTTTGGGGCACCTCCCCTCAAGGGGAGGCAAAATTGTGAAGAAAGAAAGGAATCTTAAAATGGAAAAAAGACTGTTTACCTCTGAATGTGTTACCAACGGCCACCCCGACAAGGTCGCCGACTCCATCTCTGACGCCATCCTGGATGCCTGCCTTGCCCAGGACCCCAACTCCCGCGTGGCCTGTGAGACCATGGTCACCACCAACTTCTGCCTGATCTGCGGCGAGATCACCACCAAGGCAGTGGTGGACTACAAGGAAGTTGCCCGGGAAGCCATTCGCAAGATCGGCTATGTGTATCCCGGTGACGAGTTCGACGCCGACACCGTGGAGATCCAGTGCCGCATCCACACCCAGTCCGCTGATATCGCACTGGGCACCAACGACGAGGTTGGCGGCGCAGGCGACCAGGGCATGATGTTCGGCGGCGCTTGCACCCAGACTCCTGAGCTGATGCCCCTGCCCGTGGCTCTGGCCCGGGCTCTGGCCAACCGCCTGACCCAGTGCGTCCACTCCACCGACCTGCTGCGTCCCGACGGCAAGACCCAGGTCTCCGTTGAGTACGACGAGGACGGCAAGGTCATCGGCATCGATACCGTGGTTGTGTCCATCATGCACTCTGCCGACTTTGAGATGAGCGAGCTGCGCAAGTTCGTCCGGGAGGGCGTCATCGCCCCTGTGCTGGAGCAGTACGGCTTCGATATCGAGAAGGTCAACCACATCCATATCAACCCCACCGGCAACTTTGTCATCGGCGGCCCCAACGGCGACACCGGCCTGACCGGCCGTAAGATCATTGTGGATACCTACGGCGGCTACTTCTCCCATGGCGGCGGCGCCTTCTCCGGCAAGGATCCCACCAAGGTGGACCGCTCCGCTGCCTACATGGCCCGTTACATGGCCAAGAACCTGGTTGCTGCCGGTCTTGCCGAGCAGGTCCAGGTGCAGCTGGCCTACGCCATCGGTGTGGCTCAGCCTGTTTCCGTCCGTGTAGAATCCTACGGCACCGGCAAGATCAGCGATGAGAAGATGACTGAGCTGCTGCGCGCCACCGTGGACATGACCCCCGGCGGCATCATCCGCCGCTTCAACCTGCGCCGTCCCATCTACGCCCCCACCGCAGCCTACGGCCACTTCGGCGCCCCCGGCCTGCCCTGGGAGCAGACCGACATCGCAGACGAGCTGAAGCGTCTGGCAGGTATCTAATTTCATACACAAAAAGGGAGGGCTTGACCCTCCCTTTTTCCTTTGGTAAAATATAGGCGAAAGAAGGTGGACTATATGGAACCCTATCTGTATCTGAAGAGAGGGAAAAAGAGTATCCTCCTGGTGCGCTATTTTGAGCAGCTTCATTTCATTACCCTGGATCAACGAATGCACAGTCAGGCGAAGGCATGGCTTCTCTCCGAGCCCAGAACTGTGGAGGAGATGAACAAGCGGCAGCTGAGCCGCAGCACTATAGATCTGAAAGATGTTCGGGGCGTTGCCATGGGCGGCCTGGGCAGGGGACAGGTGGTACAGTTTTACCTGAAAGATGGAAAGCGGCGCTATGAAGTGTATGAAGATACGGACAGTGAGACCGTAAGCGCCCTCTTTCACGGATTGGAATCCTTCACGCCGCCGAAGCAGCAGGTGGCCTGGCAGGACTGGCGGCTGGCACAGCAGGAGCCGGGACTACGGAAAATTCTCTGGTTCCTGGGCGGTGTGATGAATGTGCTGGGCTTGTTCACCGGCTGGATCATTATGGGTTCCGGCTATCACTGGCCGTGGCTCAACTGGCTGTGCCTGCTGTGCTTTATTGGGGCGTTTGTGCTGTATTTCCGATATCCTGCTTACTTTACGATTCTGGACGGCAGGAGAAAATTTGGGGAGAAACGGGCTGTCTTTGGCCTCTTTCCCGTGATCCTTTTTGCGCCCCTTATGATGGCAACGGCAGCACTGGGGCAGTATCACGTGTTCGGCTGGTGGAGGGCCTGGGCAATTGGCGCCTTGATTGTAGCCGGATTAGCGGTGCTGCTGTGGAAGATAGCACCGGAATTCCGGGACCCGGGTGAATTTATAGGTTTCCTGCTGGTGGGTACACTGATCAGCTGCGGTCCTGTGCTGGCAGTGAATTTTCTTCTGGATGCGGCGCCTGCCAGAGTGGTTTACACAACGGTGGTAGACACCTCCCAATCTTCCGGCAAGGGCGGAAACCATTACTATCTGTTTGTGGAAATGGACGGCAAAGAAGTAAAACTCCCAGTGTCGGAAAGTGATTATGAGAATCATTCCACAGGTAGCCGCGTGGAAGTTCAGTACCATACCGGGACCCTGGGAATTCCCTATGCGGAAATCGAATAAGAAAGGACGGCGAAATTTCGCCGTCCTTTTCATATTATCTTTGCTTTTCGCAGAGAATAGTGATATGATATTTCTATATATTATTCAGGAGGGATTCCTATGCTGGACTTTATCCGAATTATCTGTGCCGTGCCTGCTGTGAAGGTGGGCGACGTGAAGAAGAATGCCCAGGACATCTGCAATATGATGGTGGAAGCGGACAAGCAGGGGGCTGATGTGATCATGTTCCCGGAAATGGCCCTGACCGGCTACACCTGCGGCGACCTGTTTTTCCAGGATGCCCTGTGGAATGCCGTTAAGGACGGTCTGAAGGAGATCGCCTTTGTCTCCGGTCAGCATCCGGATGTCACTTGCGTGGTGGGTCTGCCTGTGCGTATCGGCCACAGGCTGTATAACTGTGCCGCGGTCATTGCCCGGGGCGAGGTATGCGGCATCGTGCCCAAGACCCATCTGACCACCGCCGAAAACCGCTGGTTTGCCTCCGCCGACCAGCTGGGCACCGTCTATCTGACCCCTCAGGACATTGGCCTGATTCCCTCCGAGGACTACTGGACTGTGCCTGTTTCCGCCAAGCAGCTGTTCCGGCTGGGCGACGATGCCATCGTGGGCATTGAGATCTGCCAGGACGGTATGGTGCCCAAGCCCTGCCATGCGGATCTGGCCGTCAACGGCGCGGAAGTAATCCTGAATCTGGCTGCCTCCCACGAGCTGGTGGGCAAGCGTGCCTACCGCCGGGAACTGGTGAAGATGATTTCCGAGACCTGCAAGTGCGTCTATGCCTTCGCCTCCGCCGGCTACACCGAGTCTACCTCCGATCTGATTTTCTCCGGCCACAGCATCATCGCGGAAAACGGCCGTGTTCTGAATGAAAATTCCCATCCCATCACCACCGACCACATGATCATGATGGATTGCGATCTGGGCCGTGTCCGCTGCGACCGCAGCAAGATCGCCTGCTTCGACGGCGTTCCTGCTGATGAATACCTGGATACCGATGTCTACGGCGACTTCCTCCGGTCCGATGGTAAGTTCTATCCCCTGCGTAAGCTCTCCTTCGTCCCCAATACCAGGGAGGAGCGGATTGCCCGGTGCCTGGAGATCTTCCAGATGCAGGTCACCGGCCTGAAGCAGCGGCTTTCCACCATTAAGAGCAACGCCGTCATCGGCATTTCCGGCGGTCTGGATTCCACCCTGGCCCTGCTGGTTGCCGTGGAGGCCATGCGGCAGCTGGACCGTCCTGTTACCGATGTCTACGGCGTCACCATGCCTTGCTTCGGCACCTCCGACCGGACCTACAACAATTCCTGGGAGCTGATGCGCACCCTGGGCATCAATGCCAAGGAGATCAGCATCAAGAACGCTGTGACCCTGCACTTCCAGGACATCGGTCACGATATCAACGTCCACAACGGCACCTTCGAAAATTCCCAGGCCCGTGAGCGGACCCAGATTCTTATGGACTATGCCTCCGTGGTCAACGGCATCGTGGTGGGTACCGGCGACCTTTCCGAGCTGGCCCTGGGCTGGTGCACCTACAACGGTGACCACATGAGCATGTACGGCGTCAACGGCACCGTGCCCAAGACCCTGATCCGCTGGATCATTGAGGCAGTAAGCGATATGCCCGCATTCTCCGCTTCCAAGGCTGTGCTGGCAGACATTCTGGACACCCCCATCAGCCCCGAGCTGCTGCCCCCGGATGCTGAAGGAAAGATCAGCCAGCAGACCGAGGACCTGGTGGGTCCCTACGCCCTGCATGATTTCTTCCTGTTCCACATGCTCCGCTACGGCTTTACCCCCACCAAGATCTACACCCTGGCCTGCCGGGCATTCCGGGAGGACTTCGAGCCTGCGGTCATTAAGAAGTGGCTGCGGACCTTCTACTGGCGGTTCTTCAGCCAGCAGTTCAAGCGCAACTGCATGCCCGACGGCGTGAAGGTGGGCTCTGTGGGCCTCGGTCCCCGGGGCGACTGGAATATGCCCTCTGATGCAGCAGGCCGCATCTGGCTGGATGAGGTGGATTCCCTGTAATATAGGAAGGAGGGGCATTGCCCCTCCTTTTATAATAGAATCGGCTGCAGCTGCCGCCCTTCCAGTGCCGCATCCAGGGTCTGGGGGATCAGCGTGAAATCGGCCACCAAGGATGTTGGCTTATTCGCAGCATCATCCTGCCCGAAGGGGACAAAATAGTAGTGCTTTCTGGCCAGGAGCTTTCCGATATTCTCTGCCGCCCCGGCCAAGCCATCATTGGTGGACACGGCAACCACCACAGGCCGTCCGTTGCGAAGATGGCTTTTGGCAGCCATGGTCACCGGCGTGTCGGCGATGGAATGGGCCAGCTTTGCCAGAGTGTTCCCGGTGCAGGGGGCGATGACCAGGGCATCGAACAGCTTTTTCGGCCCGATAGGCTCCACAGCTTCAATGGTGTGCAGAGCAGATGTGCCGCAGATTTCTTCCACAGTTTCCATATGTTCTGCAGCTGTGCCGAACCGGCTGTCGATGGTGCAGCCGTTGGCGGATAAAATGGGCGTAACCTGATAATCCCGGGTCAGCAGTTCCATCATGGGGAAAATCTGGGAATAGGTGCAGAAGGACCCGGTCAGGGCAAATCCGATATGCATATTTTTACCTCCCGTAGCATAGTCTGATAAATGTATCCGCCATCAGCTTCCCGGAGCTTTCCGGCATATGCAGTCCCGGCAGCCCCCGGGCGATGATGATATCCTCGCCCTCCATTCCGTTCTGGGATGCCAGCTCAATCTTTACACAGTCCTCCCGGCATTGGGACATCTGATCCCGGTTAAAGACAGGGAAGGGAACCGTATTGTAAATGAGCCGATAGTGGGATATCTGGATATCGGCAATATCCACAGCGTGGTATCCAAGGGCGTGGATCATTGCCCGGTGTGCAGGATTCCGGGCGGCAATGGTCACATCCGCGCCCATTGCTTTCAGCAGCTGTCCAAGGCATTTCCCAATCCGCCCCCAGCCCACAATCAGCACCGGGCAATTTCTGATGGTGCGTGTCAGATAGGGCAGTGCCACATCCAGTGCGCACTCGGCGGTTATGTAGGCATTTTCACAGAGGTAGATTTCATCCCGCAAAAAATCCACAGTCTCATAACCCGCGAGGGCCGGGTGCTGTAAATTTCCGCCGCAGATCAGAATATCTCCGGGAAGCTGCTTCAGAATTCTTTCCACATGACCGCCGCCCCGCAGCTGTCCCTCCGGCTGAAAGGAGGGTACGTCCAGAAGCAGATAACCGGCATCTTCAGTGGGTTCATCCGATACGCGGATTCCGAGAGACCGAAGGTAATCGCAGGCAAAGCCGCAGGCCCGGGTACTCCCGGCGCAGAAAACTGTCCGATTGTCCATTTTCATCACCCTTTCGTGCCAGAATATGCGAAAGAGAAAACCGTTGTGCTTGATTTTTTGGAAAGGACCTGTATAATAAAACCTAAGAGGTGAAGTTTATGCGCAGACTTGGTTTTATTCACGATATGATGGACGTTAAGGTCCTGGTTCTCTTTGTCATGGCCCGGGTCAGCTATCCGGTGAACATGCAGGAGATCTATGAGCTTTGTTATCAGGACGAGTGCCTGAGCTATTTTGATGTATGCACGGCTGTGCCGGAGATGGTGAAATCCGGCCACCTGAAGGAACTGGAAAACGACTGTTACGGCATTACCGACAAGGGCAGGGCAGACGGCAGCCTGACGGAGGATTCCATTGCCTATACTGTCAAGCAGCGGGCGGAAAACGCTGTGGACCGGTTCAACCGTCAGATCCGCCGCTCCAGCTTTGTCAAGACCCAGATTATCCCCCGTGACAGCGGCGATTTCTCCGTTATTATGTCCCTGGACGACGAGGTGGGCAATCTGATGACCCTGGAACTGGTGGCCCCGGACCAGCGGCAGGCAGTCCGGCTGTCGAAACTCTTTGAAAACAAGGCGGAAAACGTCTATAACCTCACCATGACCGAGCTTTTGGATGAGGAAGACGAGCTGGATGACTGATATCAAAACCGATGTTCCTTTGTGAACATCGGTTTTTGTTTATTTTCACTATGTTCATGATTAATTCGCAAAACCCTCTTGTATAAATCACCCAACTGTGCTATACTGTAATCACACCGAAGGATCGGTGAAACGAAAGGAGCTGCCGCATATGAAGTTTCAGTACAGTGAAAAGAAAGTTAAACTCCCCGGTAATGTCCATGCCTATGCCGAGAAGAAAGTCATGAAGCTGGCACGGTACTTTGAGGAGGATGCGGAAGCACTTGTGGTCTTTTCTGTAGAGAAGAACCGGAATAAGGTGGAGCTGACCGTTCACGGTGCAGGCACCTGGTTCCGGGCAAGCGAGAGCACATCCGATATGTTCGCGTCCATTGACGCAGCGGTGGGCACCATCGAAGGCCAGATCCGCAAGAACAAGACCCGGCTGGCCCGGCGCCTCCGTCAGGATGCTTTCGTTCGCTCCGTTCAGGAAGAGACCAGCTTTGTGCCGGAACCCAATGAGGATGAATACAACATTGAGCGTGTCAAGAAGTTCTACTTCAAGCCCATGAGAAGAGAGGAGGCCATCCTCCAGATGAATCTGCTGGAGCATGATTTCTTCGCATTCCGGGATGAGGACAATGGCGGTTCCTTCGCGGTTGTTTACCGCCGGAAGGACGGCGGCTACGGCCTGATCGATGACGAGAAGTAAAGCTTTACTATATAGAATCAGGGTGCCGAAAGGCACCCTGATTTATTTTGAAAAAAGTCGAAAATAGTGCTTGACAAAAGGGGAAGGAAGTGCTAATATATGCAAGCTGTCCGCAAGGGACCGCGCTAAGAGACTATCCGGTGATGAAATTTGAAAAACTTGAAAAAAGTTCTTGACAAATGGAGTCGGATGTGCTAACATAGCAAAGTTGCTTCGGGCGACACAAACAACTAAAGCAAACGAAAAAGTTTGAAAAAACTTGAAAAAAGTTCTTGACAAACTGAATCGGATGTGATAGGATAAGCAAGCTAACCGCGACGCGGAAAGCAAGCGACTGTACCTTGTAAATTGAATAACGTGAAGACGAACTAATTAACACCTTGGACAATTAATGGATTGTTTAAGCGTTTA
>SVMD01000027.1 GCA_015067615.1 Oscillospiraceae bacterium | reverse complement strand
CTCTCCCAGCTGAGCTATGCTCCCGTTCGGCTTCGGTGTGTTGCTCACCTCAGCGACGTGGTTCATTATACACATAAAGGGGGCATTTGTCAAGCACTTTTTTCGAAATTTTTTGTGCAAATATTTCAAAAGCCTTTTTCTGTGTTTTCCCACCAAAAACGCAAAATTATCAGATATTTTTCAAAAGTTCGTCAATGTCCTCGGGGGTAAATTCGTAGACGGTGTCGCAGAACTGGCACTCCACGGGGAAAGTTTTTCCTTCAGCGCGGATCTCCTCCAGCTCCTTGCGGCCCAGGCTGATCAGGGCTGCCTCCACCCGCTTCCGGGAGCAGTAGCACTTGTAGCAGACAGGTTCGTTCTCAAAGAACAGCACCCCCAGCTCGCCGCAGACTTCCGTCAGGATCTCCTCGGGGGTCATGCCGGCTTCCAGCATTTTGGTAACAGCACCGGCTTTCTGGATACCTGCCTCCAGGGCGTCGATGACCTCGTCAGGAGCGCCGGGCAGCAGCTGGACCAGATAGCCGCCCGCCACCTTCACACTCTGATCCCGGTCCACCAGGACGCCCAGGGCGCAGGCGGTAGGGGTCTGCTCGGACTGGACAAAATAAGCTGTCACATCATCACCGATCTCGCCGGAGACCAGCTGGGTGGAACCGATATAGGGCTCCTTCATCTGCAGGTCACGGATGACCGTGAGAGTACCGCTCACGCCCACGGTGGCCCCCACGTCCAGCTTGCCGGGGAACTTCTCCACCAGGGGAACCTTGGGCTCGGTTACGCAGCCCCGGACATTGCCCTCAGCGTCAGACACCACAGTGATGGTGCCGATGGGGCCGCCGCCCCGGATCTGCAGGGTCATGGAGCCGTTCTCCACCTTCTGCATATTGCCCATCATGGAAGCCGCGGTGAGACAGCGGCCCAGGGCTGCGGTGGCATTGGGGGTGGTGCCGTGGATCTCAGCCGCGCGGCTGACGATCTCCGTAGAGCGGATGGCCACCATCTTCACGAAGCCGTCCATGGTCATACCGCGAACCAAATAGTCATTCATATCAAAAAACGCAGAAAATCTGCTTCCTTCCTTAAATTTTCCGATATAGTATACACCATTTTGCAGGATTGTGCAACTCCTGTTTTTCCCCTTCTTCCCGTAGGGGCGAGCATCGCTCGCCCTCTTGCGGAAATCGGAATATCGTGCAGACGGACGGCCAATGGCCGTCCATACACAATTTTACGTTCAGATACAGCAAAAGCCAGCCCATATGGGCTGGCTTATTTATTTCCGCCGGATCTTACCCTTCCGGGCTTTGATGTAGATGCGCTGTTCCCCTTCTCTGGGGGCTTCAAAGAGCCTGTCGGCGTAGACTTCGATATGGGTAAAGCCGGCATCCTTCAGGTAGCCCTTCAGCTGCTCCGCGGAGTAGGCGTACTCCCGGTGCTCCTCAAAGGACCGGTGCCAGACCTCCCCCTCTCTCTGGAACAGGTCCATGCCATAGGAGCAGATATTGCTTTCCTCGTCAAACTCGCCCCGCCAGACACAGTACACATCGTCATCCTCATCCAGGAACACCTGGCCGTCCATGGCCCGGAGCTTTTCCGGGGTATTTACATCGAAAATAAAGATACCGCCTGGGTTCAGAGCCCTGTAGACGCGCTGTATGGCCTCGGCGCAGTCATCGGGGTTCGTGATATAGTCCAGGCTGTCCAGGGCGCACACGGCCAGGTCAACGGCTCTGGGAAGCTTTAGCTCCTGGAGCTTCTGGCAGACGAACCGGGGCGGGTTTTCCATATCCATGACCTTGCTCATGGCCTCTGTCAGCATTTCCTCGGACATATCCACACCGGTGACCTCATAACCCTTTCTCGCCAGAATCTCCGTAACGGAGCCGGTGCCGCAGGCCAGATCCACCACGGTCCTTACGCTTACCCCTTCCCTTTCCAGGATCTGCATATAAAATTCCACCGTGGCTTCGTAGTCCACGTCATTGGTCAGCCGGTCGTAGCTTTTGGCCAGCTCATGATAGGCATCCATGGAATCGTCTCCTTTCCAAAAAACATCCCGGCCCGATAGGGGCCGGGATGGATACAGCAGAAACTTAGCGCTTGAAGATGCTCAGAACGGCATCGATGTCGTCCACGTTCTCCTGGACAACGGGCTTCTTGGCAGGAGCGACCTCGGGGATCTCCTCCTCAGCCGCAGGAGCAGCGGCCTTGGGCTCTTCCTTCTTGACGAAGACACTGCCGCCCATGGTCTGGTCAAAGCCGGTGGCGATGACGGTGACGCGGAGCTCGTCGTTGAAGCTCTCGTCGATGGTAGCACCGAAGATGATGTTGGCCTCGGGGTTGGCAGCCTCCTGCACGATGCCGGCAGCGGTCTCCACCTCGTCCAGGGTCATCTCGGCAGAGCCGGTGATGTTGATCAGAACGCCGGTAGCGCCGTTGATGGCGGTCTCCAGCAGGGGGCTGGAAATAGCGGCAGCGGCAGCGGCCTCAGCCTTCTCACGGCCGGTGGAGACGCCCACGCCCATGTGAGCGCGGCCAGCGTCCTTCATGACGGCGGAGACGTCGGCGAAGTCCAGGTTGATGATAACGTTGCTGGAGAAGCCAACCAGCTCGGAGATGGAGGTCACAGCCTGCTTCAGCACATCGTCAGCGATGGAGAAGGCGTTAGCGAAGGTGATCTTCTGGTCGGTGACATACTTCAGGCGGTCGTTGGGGATGATGATCAGGGAGTCGACCTTGTCCTTCAGCTCGTTGATACCGGCGTCGGCCTGACGCATACGGTTGGCACCCTCAAACTTGAAGGGCTTGGTGACCACGCCGACGGTCAGGATACCAGCCTCGTGGGCCAGGTCAGCAATGATGGGAGCAGCGCCGGTGCCGGTGCCGCCGCCCATACCGGCGGTGATGAAGACCATATCGGTGCCTTCCAGCAGCTTGGACAGGGCAGCCCGGGACTCCTCAGCGGACTTCCGGCCGATCTCAGGCTTGGAGCCTGCGCCCATACCACCGGTGAGCTTCTCACCGATCTGGACCTTGTTGTCGCAGGGGGACTTGTTCAGATCCTGCTTATCGGTGTTGACGCAGACGAAATCCACGCCCTTGACACCGGCTTCAATCATACGGTTGATAACATTGTTACCGGCACCGCCGATACCAATGACTTTAATCTTAACTACGCGTTCCTGCAAAAGTTCAGACATAACACTCTTCCTCCTATGTATCGTGTGTCGATCGGCATTTTTGCGCCGATTTCGGATTTTTCTGTTAGTACCCATACATTCTACCGTGTTTTTACCGTTTGGTCAATAGAAATTCTTGCTTTTCGGTGAAGAATTTACAATTTTCTTACAACTCTTCTCAATATTTATTCAAAAGGCGAATAGGTGACTTTATCTGGCCAGGTGGTGAAGCTGATGTCCAGCTCGCCGCTGTCGTAGTCACTGAGGGATCTGACTGTGTACTTAAGACACGCGATCTTGTAGTCCATGTCGTCGGTATCGCCCAGGTTTACCTGATAACGGGTACCGTACCACAGCTCGATGCGGGTCAGATCTGCTACGTTCACGCTGGCGGCCTCACCCACCACTTCGTTCAGCTCCAGTGCCTGCAGGATGTTCAGAGCGGCGTCCAGCTTCTGCTGTTCCGTCACCACCACAGGGGTGGGCAGTTGGGTCTCACCCTCGGGCAATGTCTCTTCCGTGGAATCCTGATTCTCCGGGAGGTTCTGGAAAGCAACCGCCTGCTTTTCCGGCTCCGGATTGTACAGGGTCACACCCAGCACCTTTGTGTACTCAATGGCACCGGCAGCATCGGTCTGTTCCATGATCCTGCCCTCGGAGGTGATCAGCCACCAGATACCGTCACTGTCCTGAATGGAATAAACCACGTCAATTTCCTCGATAACAATATTAACCGTATCAGGCAGTTTTATTCCGATGCGGACCGTGTCCACATAGGGCAGCTCTGCCTTGATCTTGGCACAGGCCCGGGCTTTACCGAACGTCAGCAGATTGTCGCCCTCCTGGATGCCGGAGGCTTCCCGGATCGCCCAGGCGCTGTAGGCATCGGCACCGGAGACCGTCACGGTCTTGACTTTGAAGAAAATGGACAGGCACAGCACAGCCGCCATAACCACCGCCACCAGGCTGATCATCTGAATGATGAAGCGGTTGCGGTTGAACACCTTGGGCTGGGTGTAGATCACAGGCTGCATGGGGGCCTTGGGACGGCTGACCCGGCGCTTGGGGGCCTTCTGCACATTCTGCTTCATGGCCTTGATTTTGGCGGCTCTGGCCGCTGCTTCCCGGCGGGAACGGTCGGTGCCGGGCTTTTTCGCAGCACGCTTCTGAGGCGCAGAGGCAGCCGCAGGGCGCTTTTTCGGTGCGGAGGCAGGAACAGCACCCTTTTTTGTGGAAGTGCCGCCGCGTTTGGTCTTATCTTTCGTTTCCATTGGTATTCCTCCCAGAGGGATTATTTCTGAACCAGTTCTTCGATGATGGCGCAGATGGCGTCGGCGGAGTCGGTACGGACCAGGCCCTTCAAGGCTGCGGACATTTCTGCCCGGCGGGCATCGTCCTTCAGCAGTTCCATCACCTGTGCGTACATCTTTTCGGCGGTGACTTCCCTTTCCAGCATCACCACAGCACCGCCGGCGGCTTCCAGGACTCTTGCGTTCTTCTCCTGGTGGTTGTTGGTGACGTTGGGAGACGGCACCAGGATGCAGGGGGCACCGGTGGCGCCCAGCTCATTGCAGGTGCCGGAGCCTGCCCGACCGATGACCACATCGGCGGCGTTCAGCAGAACCGGCATATCGTAGATGTACTCCCGGATGTCCAGGCTGAGGACATTCTCCCAGTCCACGCCGTTGTCCTTTACCCGCTGGGGCATCCACTCCTTGCCGAAGGAGCCGGTGGCGTGGATATGACGGAAGGGGAAATTGTCCTTCTGTTCCAGAGGAATCATGTCTGCCACAGTCTCGTTCATGACCTTGGCGCCCAGGCTGCCGAAGGCAGAGACCACCAGCTTGTCATTCTCCTTTAGGCCCAGAGCGGCTCTTGCCGCTTCCCGGTTTGTTTCGGTGAATTCCTTTTTGATGGGCATGCCCACCACCCGGACCTCCCCGGGCTTCTTGTAATACTGGCGGCTCTCCTCGAAGGCCACCAGCACCCGGTCGGCCTTGTTGGCAGCCAGCTTGGTGGTGACGCCGGGCAGAGCGTTGGCCTCATGGACGCAGGTGGGGATGCCCATGGACTGGGCAGCGTAGAGAGCCGGGAAGCTGGCATAGCCGCCGGTGCCGATGACCGCATCGGGCTTGAACTCCTTGTAGATCTTCTTGCAGGCGGAGACAGCATTCAGGACGCACTTCACAGCGTAGATATTCTGCTTGATGCCCTTGACGTTCAGCTTACGGCTCAGGCCGGATGCAGGCAGGGATTTCAGTTCATAGCCCGCCTGGGGCACTAATCTTTCCTCCATCTTGCCCTCGGCACCGATGAAGAGGATGTTGGCATCCGGATATTTCTGCTTCATGCCGTTGGCCACGGCGATGGCGGGATTGATATGGCCTGCGGTGCCGCCGCAGGTAAAAATCAGATTCATGAGAAAACCTCCTGTTTCTTTACACGGTTTCGTTCTCTGGAAATATTCAAAATGACACCCATCTCCCCCAAATTCACCGCCAGAGCCGTGCCGCCGTAGGAAAAGAAGGGCAGCGCGATACCGGTGGAGGGAAGCAGGTTGGTCACAACACACAAATTTAGGATGGTCTGGACGGCAATGAGGGTGGTAAGCCCCGCCGCCAGGACTGTGGAAAACCGGGTGGATGCATGCAGGGCGATCCAGTAGCCCCGGAGGATGGTCAGGCCGAAGAGCAGCACGATCAGGCTCGCGCCCACAAGGCCCAGCTCTTCGCAGACGATGGCGAAGATGTAGTCGTTGTACTGAAAGGGCAGATACAGGTATTTCTGCCGGGATTTGCCCAGCCCCAGGCCGAAAAGTCCGCCGGAGCCGATGGCATAGAGGGATTGCAGGATCTGATACCCGGTATCCCCCGGGTCGGAATTGGGGTCCAGCCAGGCCGTAACCCGGTCCCCGGCGTAGCCCATGAAGGTGATATACACCAGGACGAACAGGGCAGCCGCCCCGGCCCCGGCCAGGAGCCATTTGGGAGAGGTCCCCGCCACGAACATCATCACCACCGCCACCATACCCATGAGCATAATGGCAGACAGGTGCTTTTCCAGAGCCAGCGGGGCAAGGATCCCCATGAGGGCCATGCCGAAGCCCAGGACGCCGTAGCGGAATTTCCTGGCATCGGGGCCGTATTCCTTTGTCAGCCGGGCAAACACCAGGATCATGGTGAACTTGGCGATCTCCGAGGGCTGAAACTGGATGCCCGCAATGTTGATCCAGCGTTTTGCCCCATTCACCTCCTGGCCGATGACCAGGACGGAAAGCAATAGTACAATGCTGACACCGTAGAGCGGCCAGGCCAGATGATACCAGACATCCGCAGGAATGCGGCTGAAGAAATACATGGCAATCAGGCCGATAACGGCACAAATCGCCTGTTTTTGCAGATATTTGGTGGATATTTCATATCCGGTGTCGTACATGCTCTGGGCGGAGCTTGCCGAATACAGCATGGCAAGCCCCACACCCAGAAGCAGCAGAATCAGAATCAGAAAGGGATAGTCAACACCTTCGCCGTGAAAACGGCGGTCCTCTTTGGCACGCAAATCATGCAGTGCCATAAATTCCTCCAATTACAAATTCTCAATTACAAATTACAAATGATCTCTCAATTTATAATTTGTAACTTGTAATTTGTAATTCTTAAATGCCCAGCCAGCCGATGACGCACATAATTGCGGACACGGCGGAGAAAATGATCACGATCTTTTCTTCCTTCCAGCCGCACTTCTCAAAGTGGTGGTGAATGGGGGCCATCTTAAACAGGCGCTTGCCGTGGGTCAGCTTGAAGTAGCCCACCTGCAGAATCACGGAAACGGTCTCGCAGATGTAGACAAAGCCCACGAAAATCAGGATCAGGGGCATATCCAGAGCAAAGGCCAGGGCGCAGACCACGCCGCCCAGGAACAGGCTTCCTGTGTCACCCATGAAGACCTTGGCAGGATGCCAGTTGTAGAACAGGTAGGCAACCAGGCCGCCGATGAGGGATGCAGGCAGCAGCGCCAGATCGTATTTGCCCTGCTTCACAGCCAGAGCGGTGAAGAACACCATGACCGGCAGGGTCACGGAGCTCGACAGGCCGTCCACACCGTCGGTGATGTTCACGGCGTTGTCGCAGCCCACCATGATGAACATGGACAGGAAAATGTACACGATAGGATGCAGGGGGATGCTCACATGGAAGAAGGGGATGTACATTTCCGTGGACATGGCGCCGGTGCGGTACATGATGTACAGGAACAGCGCGGACACCGCCAGCTGCAGCAGGAACTTCTGGATGGAGGTCAGTCCCTCATTCTGCTTCTTCTTCATTTTTGCGAAGTCATCCAGGAAGCCCACAAAGCCGAAGCAAAGGGACAAAATCAGCACGAAAAATACGCTGTAATCCTCCATAAAGGGAATATTGCACAGCAAAACGATGATGGAAGCGAAGATGAACATGAGGCCGCCCATCATGGGGGTGCCGGCCTTATAGTTGTGCCAGATGGGGCCCACTTCCCGGATGGACTGGCCCACCTTCAGGGCCCGCAGCACGGGCAGCAGCAGGTAGCCGATACCGCCGGACAGAACCGCGCCCACCAGGGCGGTGACAAGAATTCTGGTCATTGTAAAAATCCTCCGTATCTCTTTATTTCAGGAAAAGATCCAGCGCAATCTCCATATGCATGCCCCGGCTGCCCTTAAAGAGCATAATGTCGCCGGGCTTTGCGGCCTGTTTCAGGGCTGCTGCCAGTTCTGCATGATCAGAAAAAGCAGCCACGTTATCCGCGGCCATTCCGCCGACGATGGCACCGTCCGCCACCACCTGGCCGTGGGGGCCATAGGCAAACAGCAGGTCCGCCTTCTGGGCGGCGATGCGGCCCAGCTTATAATGCTCCGGATGGGCGCTGACGCCCAGCTCCAGCATATCGCCCAGGACGGCAATTTTCCGGCCCTTGCGTCCGGCCAGCACATTCAGGGCGGCGGCCATGGACTCAGGACCTGCGTTGTAGCAGTCGCGAATGATGGTATACTCCCCTGCCTGGAAGATCTCCTGCCGTCCGGCCATATTCCGGAAGGCGGCCAGGGCTTCGGAAATCTTTTCGGGCTTTACTTGCAGCTTCAGGCCCACGGCAATGGCCGCCAGGGCATCGGCAACAAAGTGTTCGCCCTCCAGTGCCATCCTGACAGGAATCTCCACATCCCCATGGTGGGCGGTAAAGGTCAGGTACTCGCCCTGCTGCACCTTGTCCGCCCAGACTTCGCATTCACTGTCACTACCGAAGTATGTAATGGGCTGTGCGGGAACCTGGTCCAGTTCTCTCAGCAGATCGTTATCGCCGTTGAGCAGCAGCGGCGCGCCGGGAGCCATGCCCTCTACGATCTCCATTTTGGCCTTGCGGATACCCTCCCGGCTTCCCAGGAACTCAATGTGCATGGTGCCCACATTGATGATCACACCCACGTCCGGATGGGCAATATCAGACAGGTAGGCGATCTCCCGGAAATGGTTCATGCCCATTTCCAGAACGGCCACCTCGGTATTCTCGGGCATGGACAGAACAGCCATGGGCATGCCGATGTCGTTATTATGGTTCGCAGGAGTCTTGGCAATGCGGTAGGTGCTTTCCAAAACGGTGGAAATCATTTCCTTGGTGGTGGATTTTCCCACGCTTCCGGTGACGCCAACAACCTTGCAGCCGATGCGTTTCAGTTCCTCCCGGGCGATCATGCCCAGGGCGATTCTGGGGTCCTCCACATAGATGGCAGGATAGTCCCCCACCTTGCGGCTGCACAGCACCGCCGCGGCGCCCTTCTCCATGGCCATGGGAATAAAATCATGGCCGTCCCGGGCACCCTGGAGGACGATAAAGAGCTGCCCCTCCCGGATGATCCGGGTGTCGTTGTTGGCGCCGAAAAATTCTACATTTTCATATTTTTCTTCCACAGTGCCGCCGCACCAGGCGGCAGCCTGTTTCAAGGTAATCTTTGCCATATCAATTCCCCAATTCCAGCAGATGGGCGGCCACTTCTTCCCGCTCGTCCAGGTGATACTTCACGCCGTTGATTTCCTGATAAGTCTCGTGGCCCTTTCCTGCCAGAATAATTATATCATCTTTTTCCGCAATGTCCATAGCATATCGGATGGCAGAGCGGCGGTCGCAGACAACTTTGTACATGCCGTACTCAGCCTTCACACCGGCCACGATATCCTCGATGATTTTTTCGGGCACCTCCGTTCTGGGATTATCGGAGGTGATGACGGCGATATCGGAAAGCTTCACACCAATCTCACCCATGATAGGCCGCTTGATGGGGTCCCGGTCGCCGCCGCAGCCAAAGACCGTGATGACCCGGCCCTGGCAGAAGTCCTGAACGGAGGAGATCACGTTTTCCAGTGCGTCGGGGGTGTGGGAATAGTCGATCAGCACGGAGTAGTCCTTGCCGGGGGTGGGGACCACCTCCATACGGCCTTTGACGCCCTGAACGGTTTTCAAAGCCCCGGCGGTATTCGCCAGGGAAATGCCCAGCTGCTTTGCGATACCCAGCACGCTCAGGGCATTGTAGACGGTGAACTTGCCGGGAATGGGCAGCTCCACCGCCACCTCCTCACCGCCGCAGACAGCGGTGAAGGCCACACCCTCGGCGTGGAGGACAGCGTCCTTTGCATAGAGGTCCGCATCATAGGCAGAGGTGCGAAGGGTGTCGCATTCTGCCTTTTCCAGCATCCGGGGAGCGTAGTTGTCGTCTACATTGATGACGGCTTTGTCGCACCGGGCAAAGAGCTCTGCCTTGGCCTCGCAGTAGGCATCCATGGTCTTGTGGAAATCCAGATGATCCTCGGTCAGGTTTGTGAAGGCCGCCACGTTGAAGCGGACACCGCCCACCCGGTGGAGGGTCAGGGCATGGGAGGAAACCTCCATCACCACATGGGTGCAGCCCGCATCCCGCATCCTGGCAAACAGTTCCTGCAGTTCCAGGCTTTCGGGAGTGGTCCGCTCGGTGGGCAGCTCCTCATCGCCGATCAGGTTGGACATGGTGCCAATTAAGCCCACCTTGGCCCCCAGGGTCTTTTCCAGCACCTGCTTTAAAAGCAGTGTGGTGGAAGTCTTGCCGTTAGTGCCGGTGACGCCGATGAGGGTCATGGCCTTGGCCGGGTGGCCATACAGATTGGTGCCGATGAGGGCCAGAGCCAGCCGGTCATTGTCAACCAGCACATATGGCACATCCTCTTCGGGCTTCCTGGCGGTGACCACCACCGCGGCGCCCTTACTCAGGGCCATGGGGATGAACCGGTTGCCATCGGAGGCAAAGCCGGTGACCGCAACGAAGAGGCTCCCCGGCTGCACCTTCCGGGAGTCATAGTATACACCGCTGATTTCGGTATCCATGGACACATTGGTGTTCAGAATGGTGATATCCTGCAATAATTCTCGTAATTTCATATGTATATCCTCCGATTCTCCCGGTTCAGTCCCGGGAACTCAAGTCGGTAAATTCCAAAGTAATTGTACTGCCCCTGTCAACTGCCGTTCCCGCCGGGATATCCTGGGCGGTGACGGTAACATTGGGGGCGATATCCGTGTTTCCGGTGACCAGGATGTAAAGTCCCAGCTTTCCGGCAGCATCACTGGCCTGGGCCCGGTTCATGCCTGAAAAATCCGGCACCTCTACCTGGGCTTCCTCCGCTGTTTCCCCCAGGTACAGCAGCACCTGGCTGCCCCCGGGCAGGCTTTCGCCGGGGGATGGGAGCTGGTCCGTGACCGCATCTCCCTGACCTATTATTTTAGCAGAAAGTGCAACGGATTTTAAGTACTTTTCCGCATCTTTTTGAGAAAATCCTGTTAAATCTTCCAGAATGACGGTTTGGGAGGCAACCTCTTCCTCAGAAAACTGCCGCTGCACCCCCAGATAGGGCAGAATGTCCGCCATCACTGCCCCCACAGTAGGGGCTGCCATGACGCCGCCGGAGATATACAGCCCCGTTGACCGGGATGGCGTATCCAGGGCCACCAGGACGATGTATTCCGGGTCCTCCATGGGAGCGATGCCCACGAAGGAGACGATCTTATCCAGGGTAGGCTGTCCGTTTTCGTCCAGCACGTCGATCTTTTCGCTGGTGCCGGTTTTCCCGCCGATGGAGAAGCCCGCCACCTGGGCATTTTTCGCGGTGCCTTCCGTCACCACGGACCGGATCAGGGTCCGCATGGTGTCGCTGGTTTCGGGGGATATGGTCTGCCGAACCACCGTGGGCTCCGCCTTCATGACGGTATTGCCGTCAGCGTCAAATATCTCGGACACGATGTAGGGCTCCATCAGGCTGCCGCCGTTGACTACCGAAGCAATGGCCCGGACCAGCTGCAAGGGAGTCAGCTTGAAGGTCTGGCCGAAGGAGCCGGAGGTCAGGGAGGCGGTGCCCCACTTGTCCGTATTGACGATCAGCTCCCGGTCAAAGAAGATGCCCTTGCTCTCGCCGGACAGGTCGATGCCGGTCTTTTCCAGGATGCCGAATTTCTCAATGTAGTCGTAAAACCGCTCCCCGCCCAGCTTCAGGGCGATATGGGCGAAGGCCAGATTGCAGGAATTCTGCAAAGCCTGGGGCGTCTGCTCCGCCCCATGGCCCTGGCTGCGCCAGCAGTGGAGCAACTGGGACCGGCCGGGGATCTGCTCTGCCCCGGAGCAGTGGAAAGAAGTATTTAAATCTATGGCACCACAGTCCAGAGCCGCCGCCATAGTCAGCACCTTAAAGGTTGAGCCTGGCTCATAGCCATCGGAGAGCACCCGGTTCCGCCACTGCTTCAGCCGGGCAGCGTTCAGGGCTTCGGCATAGCTTTCCGTGCCCTTCAGAGCCTCCACTTCCGCCGCGGTGTCCGGATCGTGGATTTCCAGATAGTTGTTGGGGTCGTAGCTCCCCAGGGTGGCCATGGCCAGGATCTCCCCGGTCTTGGCGTTCATCACCAGGCCGAAGGCACCGTTCTGGACAGCGTAGCGGTCAATGGCCGCTGCCATCTGTTTTTCCAGGCAGGCCTGCACCGTGGCATCCAGCGTCAGCACCAGGCTGCATCCGGAACGGGAGGCCACGAAGTTTTCGTAGGAGAAGGGCATATCCATCTCGTTGTTGCCCTTGGTGGTGATCACCCGACCGGCAGCGCCGGAGAGGAAGCTGTTATAGGCAGCCTCGACCCCCTCGGAGCCCTCATTGGAGGCATTGGTAAAGCCGATGACCTGGGCCGCCAGGGTGCCGTAGGGGTAAAACCGTTTGGCATTGGGCTCCAAATGGATGCCGGAAATTTCCTTTTCGTTGATGTAAGCGCGGATCTGCGCCGCCGTTTCCTCCTCAACCCGGGCTGCCACCTGCTTGTAGCGCTGTTTGAAATCCAGGGCCTGTTCCCTGATCCATTCCGGGTCTTTTTCCAGGATCGCGCCCAGCGTTCGGGCAATATCATCGATATCCGCTTTGGATTGTTTCAGCTCATGGGGATCCAGGTAGACGTTTTCCACGCTTCTGTCCGTGGCCAGAATATTCATATTCCGGTCGTAGATGTCCCCCCGATGGGCGGTGACCGTGGTGGTCCGGGTCTGGTTCCGCAGGGCCAGTCCCGCGTAATAATCGTAATCCTGAATCATCAGGCTGTACAGCCGCCAGATGACCAGCAGCAGGGCTCCCACACCCAGCACCGCCATCACGATCATCAGCCGGATCTGCCGGGCGCTGTCCAGGCGTACTCTTTCGTAGGTTTGCTTTTTGGGTCTTTCCCCCATTGCATCCCCACCTTGATTCAAATATTCCCAATACTATCAATGGGCAGCAAGGGAATCCCTCGCCGCCCATTGCAGCTCATATTCAACTGTATGCGGCGAGGGACAGATTATTCGAACAGGCCGCCCAGGAACCAGACGATATTATCCAGGAAGCCGGGCTCCGGCTGGCGGACAGGCACCTGCACCTGAATGGAGATGGTCTGGGCCTCCTCCACAGGGATCATTCCCAGAGTCCGGGCGGTGATACCAACCTGTTCCAGATTATAACCGGCGTGATACTGATGGCTCAGCAGCACATTCTCCTCCCGGAGCTGATTCACATAGTTTTCCATAATGGCATGGTCCTGGCAGATCACATTGAAGTGGATCACGCCTGCGATCATGACCACCAGCATCACCACCGCCACCATCAGACCGCAGAATGCGATGGGATCGATGCACAGGGTGGTGACGGGCTCCTTTTCCTGCTTGGGGACCTGTACCTTCTTCTCCTGATGAGCAGGCTTAAACTCGACTACCTTGGCCTCAGAACCGTAGGAATAGTATTGTTCGATATATTCAATATTGTGCTTATAGGGCTTCTGAGCCATGATACTCTCTCCTTTTGGCTGTAAATCTGCTTTTACAGCTTTTCACAGATCCGCAGCTTGGCACTGCGCGCTCTGGGGTTCACCTGAAGCTCTTCGTCGGTGGAGACGATGGGCTTGCGGGTGATGAGCTTCACCTGGGGCTTCTTGCCGCAGACGCACACAGGGAAGCTGGGAGGACAGGTGCAGCCCTTGGACGCTGCCACCATGGCATTTTTCACAATGCGGTCCTCCAAAGAATGGAAGGTGATGACGGCCAGGCGGCCACCCTTGTTCAGTTTGGGAATGGCGTCGCGCATGACCTTTTCCACAGAACCAAGTTCGTCGTTGACGGCGATGCGGATGGCCTGGAAGGAACGCTTGGCCGGATGCTGCTTTTCCCGCAGGGCTGCGGGAGGCATGGCGCTGCGGATCACATCCACCAGTTCCAGCGTGCTTTCGATGGGCTTTGCTTCCCGTCTGCGGCAGATGGCGGAGGCGATCTGGGGAGCGTAGCGCTCCTCGCCGTAGTCATACAAGATCCGCTTCAGCTCCTCGTAGGACCAGGTGTTCACCACATCGTGGGCCGTCAGAGGATCTTCGTTATTCATGCGCATATCCAGCGGGGCGTCGGCCATATAGGAAAAGCCTCTTGCACCGTCATCCAGCTGGGGGGAGGAAACGCCCAGGTCCAGCAGAATGCCGTCCACGCCCTCAATATTCAGGTCGTCCAGCACCTGCTTGATTTCGCAGAAGTTGGAGTGGACCAGAGTCACCTTGTCAGAGTAAGGGGCCAGCCGCTCCCCTGCCGCCTTCAGGGCCACAGGGTCCCGGTCGATGCCGATATGGCGTCCGGTTTCCAGACGCTTGACAATTTCGGAAGAGTGGCCCGCACCGCCCAGGGTGCCGTCCACATAAATTCCGTCGGGCTTGATGTTCAGGCCCTCAATGCACTCCCAGAGGAGCACGGAAACATGATGAAATTGATTCACAGTCCGATTTCCTCCAAGGATGCCAGCAGCTTCTCGGGAGACAGGTTCTCCAACTCGAAGGCGGCGTATTCTTCGCTGTTCCAGATCTCCGCCTGGCCTGCCCGGCCCACGATCATGACCTCCTGGCCCAGATTCGCCCAGCGGATCTGCTCGGAGGTGATGGGGAAACGGAACTGCTTGTCGGGGACACAGCGATTGGCAAAGGCAAAGATCAGGGTGCTGGCGCCGGAGCGCTTGGCCACAGCCAATGCGTTATAGTTTGTTTCCATGGTGTGGAAATCCTCAGCGGTGTAAACCGTGAGGCAGCGGTGGCTGCCGTTGGCGCCGATCGTCACGTAAAAATCGCCGCCCAGGGCTTCCCGAAGCTTGGCGGGCACGAACAAGCGGCCTTTATCATCCATTTTCGCGGGATATCTGCCGGTCATCTGTGCTCACCTCCTACCCCAGAACTCCACTTTACTACCATTTTGCACCATAAACACAGTATAACGCGTTCTTAATAAAAAATCAATAACTTTTTTGTTTCTTTTGTCAACTTCTTCTGTTTTTTCGCCGGTTTTTCGGAACTATTTCCGTTATTTTTGAACATCCGTTCTATTATTCTGTGTTTGAAAGCAGATTTCGCCCTTTTCCTCCTGAACCCAGAGCTTTCCGGGACGGCGGGCGCAGCGGAGAAGATAGTCGGCCAATGGCCCCTCCACTTTCGTCTGCACCAGCTGCCGCAAGCCACGGGCACCGGCTTTTCCCTTGCATTGGCGGCTTAAGCAGGCGGCCAGTCCCTTGCCGTAGTGGAGGGTCAGGCCCGTCTGGGCAGCCCGGAGCCGCAGCTGCTCCAGATACTTTTCCGCAATGCGCTCCAGCACCGGATCCGTCAGATTTTCAAATCGGATGATATGGTCGATCCGGCCTAAAAACTCCGGCGTGAAATGCTGCCGCAAAACAGCCAGCTGCTCCTGTTCCCTACCGGTGGGGCTGAAGCCCAGACCGTCTCCCCGCTTTTCGCCGCCTAAGTTGGAGGTCATGACCACGATGGTGTTTTTGAAGCTGACCCGCTTGCCGGTGGAGTCCGTCAGGCACCCCTCCTCCATGATCTGCAGCAGAATTCCCGCCACATCCGGGTGGGCCTTTTCCAGCTCATCCAGCAGTACCAGGCTATGGGGACGGCGGCGAACGGCCTCCGTCAGCTTGCCTCCCTCCTCATAGCCCACATAGCCGGGAGGGGCACCGATGAGCCGGGCCACGGAGTGTTTTTCCATATACTCGGTCATATCCAGCCGGATCATAGCATCCTTACAACCGTACATTTCCGTAGCCAAAGCCCGGCACAGCTCCGTCTTGCCCACGCCGGTGGGGCCGGTGAAGAGCATACAGGCAATGGGCCGCTCCGTATCCCGGAGCCCGGAATATCCCCGACGCACTGCCTCCGCCACCGCGGACACGGCCTTTTCCTGACCCATCACTTGCCCGGACAGCAGGTTTTCCAGATTCAGCAGCCGTTCCCGCTCTCCGGAGGTGAGCTTTCCCACCGGGATCCCGGTACGCTGGGCCACCACCGCCGCCACATCGGCTCCGGTCAGGGCCCGGGGACGGCGGGATTCCGTATTCTTCGCCGCCAGGGAGCGCATCCGGTCCCGGAGCAGGGCAGCCTTCTCGAAATCATTTTCCCGAACCGCCTCGGACATCTGGTTTTCCAGCTCCTGGCGCTTATCCGACCCTCTGGTGATCCGCTGCTCCTCCAGCCGAAGCCGGGAAGCTCCCTCATCCAGCAGATCGATAGCCTTGTCCGGCAGATACAGGTCCGGCAGATATCGCCGGGACAGCCGCACGGACTCCTTCAAGGCCTCCTCGGTGATCCGCAGATGGTGGTGCCGTTCCAGGCCGGGCTTCAGAGCTTTCAGAATTTCCAGGGTGCTTTCCTCATCCGGTTCCTCCACCGCCACGGCCCGGAAACGCCGGTCCAGGGCTCCATCCTTTTCGATGAATTTCCGGTATTCCTCCCGGGTGGTGGCCCCCAGTATCTGAAGCTCACCACGACCCAGGGCAGGCTTAAAAATATTGGCCGCGTCGATGGCACCCTCAGCGGCTCCGGCACCCACGATGGTGTGCATCTCGTCCACAAAGAGGATCACATCGCCGCAGCGCTTGATCTCCACCAGCACGTCCCGGAGCCGCTCCTCAAATTCGCCCCGGTACTTGGTACCGGCCACCAGATTGGCCATATTCAGGCTTAACAGCCGTTTTTCCTTCAACTGGGGCGGTACATTGCCCACGGCCATCCGCTGGGCCAGCCCCTCGGCGATGGCGGTCTTGCCCACACCGGGCTCCCCCACCAGAGCCGGATTATTCTTGTTCTTCCGGCACAGGATCCCCACCACCATGTCGATCTCCTTTTCCCGTCCGATGACAGGCTCCATGGTGGATGCCTTCTGGACCAGGTCCTCACTGAATTGTTCCAACAGCTTCGTATCCAACCCCTCCTTTTTCCGTCCGGCAGGCGCCTGGGCATCCCACCGTAAACACTCCACCGTCCGGCTGAACAGCTCCCCGGCTTCCACACCGCTGAGCTCCAAAAGTTCCCGGACAACACTGTTTTCCTTCTGCCGGGTCAGGGCCAGCAGCAGATGCACCGGCTCGATTTCCCGTTTTTTCTGCTGCCTGGCCTCCTTCCCCGCTTGGCGGAGCAATTCCCTTACCTCCCGGTCCAGGCCCTGGACCAGGGGCAGATCCGCGGTGCCCACGCCCCGGATCGCCGCCGTCATGGTCCGGGCCGTATTGGCATCCAGTCCCAGTCCCCGAAGAAACTGCCCCGTCCAGCAGCTGGTGTGCAGCAGGGCAATGAATACATGCTCCGGCCCCACGCAGCTGTGGCCCAGGGATCTGGCCGACTGGGCGGATTTTTGGATCACCTGGGCAGTTAGCATATGATAACGCACCAAACACCCTCCTTTTCCGATAGATTCTGGTCAAAATAGAAAAAAATTATTCCCCGCTCATCAAAAAACCTGTTGCATTTTCAGAAATGCATGCTAAAATAAAGGTACGTTACATATTAACGTGATCAACATCAAACATGGAGGTAATATCATGGCTTACAAGATTACTGACGCTTGTGTCAAGTGCGGCGCCTGTGCCGAGCAGTGCCCCGTTGAGGCTATTTCCGAGGGCGACGCTACCTACGTCATCGACGCTGACGTCTGCGTTTCCTGCGGCGCTTGCGCTGATCAGTGCCCCGTCGAAGCTATCGTCGAGGAGTAATCCTTACTGACAATCGCGTTATGGCCTGCGTACGCAAGTACGCAGGCTAATTTTCTGTAGACCAGGAGACTGACATGGAGCATCTGCCCAACGGCTATACCCTGACACTGCCTCAGGGGGCATTCCCCTTAAGCACCGATTCCATGGTGCTTGCCCATTTCGTCCGGCTGCCCAGGCACGCCCGGGTGCTGGATCTGGGCTCCGGCTGTGGCACTCTGGGGCTGCTGCTCTGCGCCCGGGATCCCAATTGCATGGTTACCGGACTGGAGATTGAGGAAACCGCCCACCAGGGTGCCCTGGATAACATCATCCGCAACGGCCTTCAGGCCCGTATGGACAGCATATGCACCGATCTGCGGCTTCTGTCCCCGGAGCTTACGGGCAAATTTGACTGCTGCGTATCCAATCCCCCTTATTTTGCCGGCGGCCCCGCCGCTGCCCGGACGCCCCTGGCCCGGCGGGAGGACTGCTGCTCCCCTGCCGAACTGTTCGCCAGTGCCGCAAGGGCCCTGAAATTCGGCGGCGATTTTTATCTCGTTCACAAGCCGGAGCGGTTGGCGGAGCTGATCAGCCGGGGCAGCGAAGTGAATCTGGAGGCCAAGCGGCTCCTGCTGGTCCGCCACAAAGCGGGCGGCCCCATCACACTGATCTGCCTGCAATTTCGCAAAGGCGGAAAGCCGGGACTCATCCTGGAAGAGGCAAGTCTTTTCGACACAAACAACGAACCTACCGCTTTTTACAAAAGCGTCTATCATATCATGGAGGACTGAACATGGCCGGAATGCTTTACCTTGTACCCACCCCCATCGGCAATCTGGGCGATATCTCCACCCGCTGCCGGGAAACGCTGGAAAACGCCGACTTCATCGCCGCCGAGGATACCCGGGTGAGCCTGAAGCTGCTCAACCACCTGGGCATTAAAAAAAGCCTTGTGAGCTACTACGAGCACAACAAGGACTTTAAGGGTGAAAAAATCGTGGAGCGGATTCTGGCCGGTGAGACCTGCGCCCTGGTTTCCGACGCGGGCAGTCCCGCCATCTCCGACCCCGGCGAGGACCTGGTGAAGCAGTGCGCCGCCGCGGGCATCACCGTCTGCGCCATCCCCGGCCCCTGCGCCGCCATCACGGCTCTGAGCATCTCCGGCCAGGCCACAGGTCGGTTCTGCTTTGAGGGCTTCCTGTCCACCGCCAAGAAAAGCCGCCGGGAACATCTGGATTCCCTGAAAAAAGAGACCCGGACCATGATCTTCTACGAAGCCCCCCACAAGCTGGTGAACACCCTGGAGGATATGGCTGCTGTTTTCGGCGCCGACCGGCCCATCAGCCTCTGCCGGGAGCTGACCAAGCTCCACGAAGAGGTGGTCCGCACCACCCTGGGAGGGGCGGTGGCCAAATACACCGAAAACGCCCCCAAGGGCGAATTTGTGCTGATCGTGGCCGGTGCCGAACCGGAAATCGAGGAGGCCCCCACGGAGGATGACGCCGCCGGATATCTGAAGAAGCTCATCGATTCGGGCCTCAGCCGGAAGGACGCCATCAAGCAGACCGCCAAGGACTTAGGCTTACCCAAAAACGTGGTCTACGACCTGGCTCTGAATATCGAAGAATAAAAAATGCCCTGAATGACCGCTGGTCATTCAGGGCGTTTCATTTTTCTCAGATTTCCCGGATTTTCCGGACGCACTCACCGCAGAGGTTCTTGCGGTTGTAGGTGGTCAGGGCTCTGGAGGAACCGCAGAAAATGCAGGCAGGCTCGTACTTCTGCAGCACGATCCGGTCGCTCTCCATGAAGATCTCCAGCTCGTCCCGCTCCGCGATATCCAGTGTGCGGCGCAGTTCGATGGGCAGGACGATTCTTCCCAAATCATCAACTTTGCGAATAATTCCAGTAGACTTCATATGTTGGCTCCCCTTATTGATTCGAGTTTCAGCTATTACGCAACAGATTACTTGATTTGTTCATTATTATACAGGGCCCTATACACGATGTCAAATATTTTTTAGAAAAAATTGAAAATTTGTCGAATCAATTCCGTAATATATGTACAGTTCGTTCATATTGTGCATCAGGGAGGGATTCGCAATGGTTATGAGCTGGATCTGGACAGGACTGCTGGCCCTGAGTCTGCTGTTTTCATTGATCAACCACCGGGGCAGCGCCCTGGCCGCGTCGGTTTTTGAAGGGGCCCAGGCAGGGGTGGCATTGGCTATCTCCCTTGCCGGAAGCATTTGCCTGTGGAGCGGCGCGGGTAAGCTCATGGAAAGGCTGGGCATTACCCATGGCATGTCCCGGCTGCTGAGGCCGATACTGCGCCGGCTTTTTCCGGATACCAACCAAGATGAAGCCCTTGCCGGGACTCTCAGTGCCAACATCTGCGCCAATCTGCTGGGTCTGGGCAACGCCGCCACCCCCATGGGTATTGCCGCCGCAAAACAGCTGCGCCGCCCGGACAAACCGGACCTGGCTACGGATCAGTTGTGCCGCCTCATCGTGCTGAACACCGCCTCCATTCAGCTGATCCCCACCAATGTGGCGGCGGTGCGCTTAAGTCTGGGCTGCGCCGCGCCCTTTGACATTCTCCCGGCGGTGTGGATCACCAGCTTTTCCTCCGCTGCCCTGGGCCTGACCGCGGCAGTTCTACTGGGAAAGGTGTGGAAAGCATGACAGATTACATGGTTCCGCTGATTCTTCTCAGCATTTCCCTGCTGGCGCTGCACCGAAGGGAGAACGGCTACGACATCCTGCTTCAGGGAGCCCGGGAGGGACTGAGTCTGGTGGTCAGCATCCTACCTGCCCTGATATTGCTGCTGACCGCGGTGCATATGCTCCGGGCATCCGGGGCTGTGGACACCCTCAGCCGTCTTGCGGCCCCGGCTTTCCGGCTGTTTGGCATCCCGCCGGAAACCGCCATGCTGGTATGCATCCGGCCCATCTCCGGCAGTGCCGCCCTGGCGGTTGGGGCTGAACTGATGGCCCAGTGCGGCGTAGATTCCCAAATCGGCAGAACCGTGGCGGTGATGCTGGGCTCCACGGAGACAACCTTTTACACCATCAGCGTCTATTTCGGCGCCGCAGGGATCAAAAAGACCCGCTACACCGTCCCGGCGGCGCTGTTTGCGGACTTCGTGGGATTCTTCATGGCCAGCTGGACAGTAAGGTGGCTATTCTAAGATAAATCATCGTTTAGCTTCCCAAAGGCTCCCCTTGAGGGGAGCTGGCACGGCGTAGCCGTGACTGAGGGGTGAAAGATTATAGTTAGCAAAGGTTTTCACCCCTCTGGCCCTACGGGCCACCTCCCCTCAAGGGGGAGGCAAGGCGGCTGCGCTGATCAATATTATTTTTCCATCTTCGTATGCAAAAACAGGGACACACCCGTGGGTGCGTCCCTGCTGTGTTATTCGCTCTTTTCCTCCGTGGAGGCTGCTGCGCCGCGGCGGCGGCGACGGCGGCGGCTGCGGACCTGATCCTCCGGATCCGCCTTCTCAGCCCGCCGTGCATAGGCCTGGGCTGCTTCGGATGTGGCTTCATAGGTCAAACGGCTCACTCTGGTCAGGCCGTCCTCCTGGAGGCTCAGCCGGACACGGATCAGGAATTTGCCATGCTCCGGGCAGGTAGCCAGGTCCATATACCGGTGGCCCGGCTGGGCAAACCAGCGGGAGCCCAGCATCCGGCTGCCGCAGATGGGGCAGATATTCTCCTCCCCGGCCATGGCGGACAGGGCGGTGCGTTTGTCGGCAAAATCGTAGTAGACCTGCCGGGCGATGCAGCCGGGCAGCTCCGCGCCGTGGAAGCCGTTTTCGTGGCTCTTCACCGCGGCGTCATATTCGGCGGCACCCTTTTTCAGGTCCAGTCTGGCACAGATCAGGGCGGTGTGGTAGGCATCGCCCAGGGCGTCGTGGGCAGGGCGGCTGGGCTCGATCTCAAAGATCTCCAGAGCCTTGCTCAGAGCCTTCTGGGAGGTGGAGCCGTCGGTCTGGGCGTTGAAGATCATCTGGGCATTGTACCACCGGTCCGTCCAGCCCTCATCCAGACCAAACAGACGCAGATTTTCCTTCAGGATGCCGATATCGTCAAAGCCCCAGGTAAGGAACACGATGTCCTCGCCGCACCAGCTGCGGAAAGCCTCCATAGCCTCCGGGAAGGGGATTCCCTCCTCCTTCAGCCGGGTCTCTTTGATGCCGGTGAGCTTGCTGACCCGACGATTTAAATGGCGGTAGTATTTGGGCTTCACCAGCACCTGGAATTCATCGGCCACCTGCTGGTCCTCGGTGACCCGGACGGCGCCGATCTGAATGATCTCGCCCCGGATGGCTACGGGCAGCACCTTCCGGGAGGAAGGGGAACCGGGCCAGGGCTGATTCCATTCCATATCCAAAACAATATAATTCATTGCAGTAACCTCGATTTTTGTTCTACATGATATCATACCATACAAAGGCCTCATCTGTAAACCCAATTGTGGAAAAAATCCCGTCACACAGCCGCAAGCCCCCTCATACCATGGCCCATACCGCTTCTGCACCTATTCTGGCATTGTTTTTTATTCGCTTTTTGGTACTGTTTTTATTGCCAGAATATGCTATGATAGCAGCACCAATTCCAAGGAGGTAGTCCTTATGGGTATGAGAAACAACCCTTCCACTCGTAAAATCGTTTTTGCCGCACTGATGGCTGCGCTGTGCTACATCGGATTCGCTTTCTTCCGCATTGATATCCCCGTAGGCAGCGAGAAAACCGCATTCCACCTGGGCAATGTGTTCTGCGTCCTGGCTGCCATGCTGATTGGCGGCTTCTGGGGCGGCATGTCCGGTGCGGTGGGTATGACCATCGCCGACCTGACCTCCGGCTACGTCACCTCCGCGCCCAAGACCTTTCTGCTGAAGCTGTGCATCGGCCTGGTGACCGGTTTTGTTGCGCATAAGATTTTCCACGTCTCCAAAGATGAGTCCCGTAAGGTACCCCTGTCCGTGGCCACCGTCATTTCCAGTCTTGCCGGTATGGCTTTCAATGTGGTGGCAGATCCTGTGGTGGGCTATTTCTACAAGACCTATGTTCTGGGTGTCCCCCAGGATGTGGCCGCCATCTGGGCCAAGATGGGTGCTGTGACCACCTTGGTGAACGCCATTGTGGCCGTTCTCGTGGCGACCGTGTTCTACCTGGCTCTGCGGCCTGCCCTGAAGCGGACCAATCTGCTGCCCACAATTTGACACTTTGAAAAATGCCGCCTGAAAAGGCGGCATTTTGTTTTTGGAATGTTAACATTTCTCCCGGAAGAATCGTGCTATAATGGCATTACTATGTGAAAAGAGGAGGAAATGCCCATGTCCTTTGATTCCATTATGTTCAACCTCCGGGCCAGCAAGTCCGACAAACTCCGGGACTCCGCCATTGCGCTTCCGACGGGCGTCACCGAGTGCCGCAATATCTCCTACGGCAGCTACGGAAACTGGAACCTGCTGGATGTGTACTACCCCACAGACACCTCAGAACCTCTGCCCACCATTGTCAGCATCCACGGCGGCGGCTATGTCTACGGCAGCAAGGAGATCTACCGCCGTTACGGTATGGATATGGCAAAACGGGGCTTCGCCTTCGTAAATTTCAATTACCGTCTGGCCCCCAAATGGAAGTTCCCCACCCCCCTGTTCGATACCAACGCGGTGCTGAACTGGGTCTGCAAGAACGCCAAACGCTACCATCTGGATCCCAGCCGGATCATCCTGCTGGGCGACTCTGCCGGTGCCCAGCTGACCAGCCAGTACGCCGCCATGCACGCAAACCCGGAATATGCCGCCCTGTTCCAGATCCAGCTGGCTCCGGTGCAGATCCGTTGTGTGGGGCTTTTCTGCGGCATGTACGACATGAAGGAGCGGGCCAGCGGCAAGCGCAAGGGTATCCATCTGGACTATCTGGGCAGGGACCTGTCCCCGGAGGACCCCCGGTTCGCGGTGTTGGAAAACATCGGCAGCAATTATCCCCCGGCTTTCATCGCCACCGCCTGCCATGATTTTCTCCGTCCCTGTGCCGAGCCCATGTACCGGTTCCTGACCAAAAAAGGCGTGGATGCCCAGTGGCACTGCTACGGCACCGAGGAACAGGAGGAGATCGGCCACGTGTTCCATGTGAACATCATCCTCCCCGAAGCCAGACAGTGCAATGACGATGCCGCCCTGTTCTTCGCCAAATATGTATAAACAAAGACCTGCCGGATCGGCAGGTCTTTTTCCTATACTTCCCGATAGGGGTCTGCTCTGCGGGGTTCTTTCACCGGCGGCGTCATGAACAATTCCATGGCCAGCTTTGCCATTTCATCCACGGAACGACGGAAGCCGCTGGCGTGCCAGTCCAGCACCAGGGCAAACAAGCCGCTGACGTAAAACAGCAGCATTTCCCGGCGGTTTTCAGGATTGTCGGCGCCAAAGCAGCGGACAATGTCCGGCTCCTCCTTCATAAGGTGAAGGACCGCCTGCTGCGAAAGGAGGGAGCTGATCTGATTCTGCGCCAGCACATCCAGCAGTTCCTTCTTGGACTGCCAGAAGCCGAAGAAGGCATGCATGCCGCCGTGCCCTACATCGGGCGAGGGTTCATATCCCTCCGCGTCCAGGATCGCGTGATCGATCATGGCATACACCACGTCACCTTTTGTCTGGTAAAGCCTGTAGAAGGTTTTTCGGGACAATCCGGCCTGTCTGCACAACTCGCTGATGGAAATATGCTCAACGGGCACTGTCTTCATGGCCCGGAGCATCGTTTCCTCGAATCTTCTCTGCTGTGCCGCAGCTTTTTCCGAAACACACTGTTTGTACATTCCCAGCTCTCCCTTCCTATTTCTTTACTGAAAGCTTACTGAAAAAACAGCACTTTGTCAATGTATAAATGCGAGAAATATCGCAGGCAGTTTTTCTTTGAAAGGCACACATACAGGTATATTGCACCTTGAATAATTAATATCGCCATGAAATAATATACTTGTGAATTGCCTCCAAAAAATTCACCGTGAGTATTGGGCGCTTGCAGTTGGCGCCTGCTTCTCCATTTGATCTGGATGCTCCCGGAGCATTTAGTGGTCACCTCTTTTCTTATGGGGCACACCGCTGGGGCGGTGTGCTTCCCCATTTTATGCGCAAAAAGACCGGCCCGAAGGCCGGTCTTTTGGTTTTGCATGAAATTACACGCCGGAGTAAGCAGCGAAGCCGCAGTCGATGGGCAGGATAACGCCGGTGACAGCGGAAGCGAACTTGTCGTCGGTCAGGAACAGCATGCCGCCCAGCAGCTCGTTGGAGTCAACGAAA
>SVMD01000008.1 GCA_015067615.1 Oscillospiraceae bacterium | reverse complement strand
ACTCTTAATCAGTGGGTCCCGGGTTCGAGTCCCTGAAGGTGCACCAAATGGCCCATTGGTCAAGTGGTTAAGACAGCGGCCTCTCACGCCGTTAACATCGGTTCGAATCCGGTATGGGTCACCAAGTAAATAAGCTGATATCGGGCTAATAACGGAAAACCTGTTGGTCAGCTTTATATAGGAAGGGCAAAACCTTCCATTAATGAGTTCGTGTTGATTGTCATGAGGGTCCACCTGTTCCCATTCCGAACACAGAAGTTAAGCTCATGTACGCCGACGATAGTTGCCGGGTGACTGGCCGTGAAAATAGGTAACGCGAACACAAACCGCACCTGAAAAGGTGCGGTTTTCTTTTGGGATTTGCTGGATTTACTCGAAATTCTTCGATAATTTCCATGTAAAATCGGAAATTACTCTTGCAAAACAAATGTTGCCGTGCTATAATGTTTCAGTGTCCGATTCCGGGCGCCAAACCAACATTGGGATGTCGCCAAGCGGTAAGGCACCAGACTTTGACTCTGGCATTCGTAGGTTCAAATCCTGCCATCCCAGCCAGATTTGATCCGCTAGCTCAGTTGGCAGAGCAACTGCCTTTTAAGCAGTGGGTCCGGGGTTCGAATCCCCGGCGGGTCACCAAAAAAGCAGATACCCATTCGGGTATCTGCTTTTTTGCTACCCCCGGGATTCGAAAAATTAAATGCGGAAGGCTGTGATTGTCAAGGACTATTTCCTCAATCTACCAATGCATGGTTTTTACATCCGTGGTAGGCGGGAACAAAATGACAGAAAAGATTGAAATAATAATATCTTGTGCTAAAATTAGTTCAAGAACTGATTTGGAGGCATTAGCATGAAGCAACTATTCATTTTCTTTGGCAAGGTTATTTCGTGGTTGCTGTCGTTCTTCTTTATAATGTCCGCAGTAGCTTTTTTACCACATTATAGTGGTATCATTTCCTTGTTAATTACTGCTCTGCTTATTCCTATCAACAAATGGCAGAATGTTATAAAGAAGGCTATCAATGGAAAGCTTAGAATTGCCCTGGCTTTTGCACTGTTTGTTGTTATGTTTCTTACTGTACCCGTAAGCAGTAGAACAGCCCAGAACACAGAAGATAAACCTTTAGCTAAAGAAACAACAGCTTATACTGAACCTGTTGAAATGGATGCTGATGTACCCGCTTGGAAAAAGGATATTCCTGCTGAACTGGCTGTTGATATTGAGCGTGCCTTCATTGAAATTGGTGAGATTCCAGACTATATTGAAAGAGTTGAATGTGTGGGTACTGTAGAAACAGCCTTCTTTTATAACCGGGATTATAAAATTACTTTTGATAAGGGTAGTATCGTTGATATGCTTGCCCCCGAAACATGGGTTCATTCCAGATTCTACAGAATCACTACGCAAGAGTGGTTTGATAGCGAACCCGAAAAAGACATCTATCCTTATGAATATTTGACATCTATAAAGTTCTGGACTGATGATGATACGACGAATATCAATCAGTGGGCAGAAAATGGCACAGGAAAACTCCAAGACCCTAATTCTACAGTGTTGCCAAAACCGCAGAGGGATAACATTGAAATTGCATACAGTCTCTCTGTTTCCGAACTGGTTGCAGAAATCAACAAAGACAAAGATGCTGCTGGAGAAAAGTATAACGGCCAATGGATTGAAATCACTGGCACTGTCACATATATTTCTGACGGCGGTATAATGACAGGATACTATCTTTGGGGCGAACGTGGTGGCAGTGGTTTGAATATCACTTGCTGGGTTGATGAAGCAGATGATACAGGCCTGTCTGTAGGTGATACAGTGACCTTCATTGGAGTAATGCGGGAAGTTTCTACATTTAACAATACTGAAATTGGTCTTTGCGTGATAAAATAAGTGGCATTCTACATTGAATTGCTCATCATAGGGAAAGGCAGATGCCCGATTGGGCATCTGCCTTTTTTCATTTATCCAAGGGAGATCCGGTCGATGCGTTCCAGTTCTTCGACGGTAAACTTCGTATTCTCCGCGGCCTTGATGTTGTCCAGCACCTGCTCCGGCCGGGAGGCGCCCACCAGGACGCTGGTGACGATGCCGTCCCGGAGAATCCAGGAAAGGGCCATCTGGGCCAGGGTCTGTCCCCGCTGGGCGGCCAGATCGTTCAGCTGTCGAATCTGTTCCAGCCGTTCCGGGGTCAGGGCGTTTTCCTTCAGGAACCGGCCGTCGGTGACAATCCGGGAGTCGGAGGGAACACCCTTCAGGTACCGGTCCGACAGCATGCCCTGGGCCAGGGGGGAGAAGGCGATGATGCCCTTGCCCAGCCGGGCGGAGGTCTCCTTCAGACCATTGTTCTCAATGGTCCGGTCAAAAATGGAATAGCGGTTCTGGTTGATCACAAAGGGCACCTTCAGGTCCTCCAGAATGGCGGCTGCCTGGGCCAGATGCTCCCCATCGTAGTTGGAAAGGCCCACATACAACGCCTTACCGGACTGGACCGCGGTGGCCAGGGCACCCATGGTCTCCTCCAGAGGGGTGTTGGGATCCATCCGGTGGTGGTAGTAGATGTCCACATAGTCCAGGCCCAGCCGCTTCAGGCTCTGATCCAGAGAAGCCAGCAGATATTTCCGGCTGCCCCAGTCGCCGTAGGGGCCGGGCCACATCCAGTAGCCGGCCTTGGTGGAGATGATCAGCTCATCCCGGTAGCGGCCCAGGTCCTCCTTCAGGATCCGGCCGAAGTTGATCTCCGCCGCGCCTTCCGGAGGACCGTAGTTGTTGGCCAGGTCAAAATGGGTGATGCCGTTGTCGAAGGCGGTGAAGCACATCTTCTGCATGTTGTCAAACCGGGCGGTATCGCCAAAATTGTGCCACAGGCCCAGAGAAACGGCGCTGAGCCGCAGGCCGCTTTTGCCCAGGGCGGGGTAGGGCATGGTGTCGTATCGGGTTTCGGAAGCAAGGTACATGGCGGGATCCTCCTTGTGTGATATGTATTTTTATTGTAACACAGCCAGGACTGGGCTGTAAACCGCCGTTTTCGGGTAAATACAAAAAAACCGGGCAAACTAAGCCCGGTGATGTTATGAATGAATCCATATGGAGGAAAACTGCGGAGCTTCCCTCTTTTCCGGCCCTTTCCGGAGCCTGCAGGACCGATGTGCTGATCATCGGCGGCGGCATGGCGGGGCTCCTGTGCGCTTTTGAATTAAAGAGGGCAGGGTTGGACTGCCTGGTCATCGAAGCGGAGCGGATCGGTGGGGGAGTCACGGCCAATACCACCGCCAAGATCACCTCCCAGCACGGCCTGATCTACAGCAAACTGCTGAAAACCTATGGCCCGGAGGCGGCGAAGGGTTACTATCAGGTGAATCAGGCGGCGCTGGCCCGGTACCGGGAACTGGCGGCGGAGATCCTCTGCGATTTTGAAAATAAGGACAATTATATTTATACTTTGGAGGACACGGCGGCGCTGGACAGTGAGCTGGAAGCCCTGTTCCGGGCCGGAATTCCGGGGGAGCTGGTTCATCAGTTGCCCCTGCCCATGGCCACCGCCGGGGCGGTGTGCTTCCGGGATCAGGCCCAGTTCCATCCCCTGAAATTTCTGGCGGGGATCGTTGGGGACCTGAACATCCGGGAGCGGACCCGGGCTTACCGGATCGAGCCGGGAAAGGTCTGGACCAACCAGGGCTGCATCCGGGCGAAAAAGATTGTGGTGGCCACCCATTTCCCCATTCTCAACCGTCGGGGGCTGTACTTCGTGAAGCAGTACCAGTCCCGGTCCTATGTGATGGCCCTGGAGGGGGCTCAGCAGGTGGAAGGGATGTATCTGGACGCCTCCGGGACGGGGCTGTCCTTCCGGAATCAGGAGGATTTTCTGATTTTAGGGGGAGGGAGCCACCGGACCGGCAAGGAAACCGCCGCCTGGGAGCCCCTGTCGGCCTTTGCCAAAGCCCATTACCCCGGCGCCCGGGAAGCGGCCCGGTGGGCAGCTCAGGACTGCATGACCCTGGACCAGATGCCCTATATCGGACGGTACAGTCCTGCGACCCCCTGGCTGTATGTGGCCACGGGCTTCAATAAATGGGGCATGACCGGGTCCATGACCGCGGCGCTGCTGCTGAAGGATCAGCTTCTGGACCGGGAAAATTCCTATGCACGTCTGTTCGATCCGGCCCGGAGCATGCTGCATCCGAAGCTGGGGTTGAATATTCTGGAATCGGCCCTGAATCTGCTGACTCCCACCCGGCCCCGGTGCCCCCATCAGGGCTGCGCCCTGAAGTGGAACCCCTGGGAGCATTCCTGGGACTGCCCCTGCCATGGCTCCCGGTTCGACAGCAAAGGAAAGCTGCTGGATACGCCGGCAATCCGGGATATGAAGGACAGGTGAATGATCGTTTAGCTTAGTAACTTGGCTCTCCCTCCGGGAGAGCTGGCACCGCTTTAGCGGTGACTGAGAGGGCAAAATACATTGCGACACCCTCTCCGTCAGCCTTTGGCTGCCACCTCCCCCAAAGGGGGAGGCAAGGCGGCTACCCCCATAAACAACAATTTACCGGTTCAGCTGCCAGACGCCGTAGTTGAGGTAGGCGGCGAAGGTCAGCCAGAGGATGTAGGGAATTTGCAGCAATGCAGCGGTCCTGTCCACCTTCCGGAACTGCAAGGTCATCAGCACCACCAGTACCCACAGAAGCAGCAGCCAGGCCAGGGCGAAGCCGTAGGCTTGGGCATTGAAAAAGATGGGACTCCAGAAGAAATTCACGATCAGCTGGGCGATAAAGAGGTTCAGTCCCCGGCTCCGGGCCTGGGTTGGGGGAGCGGCGTATATTTTCGCTGCGCTGAGGCCCATCAGACCGTAAAGAACGGTCCAGACCACCGGGAACACCCAGCCTGGCGGCGACAGGGGCGGCTTTTGCAGCAGTTCGGCGTAGAGGGCCGTGCCCTCCCGACTGAGAAGGCCCGACAGAAGCCCCACCGCTTCCGACAGTAGGATCCAGAATACGATTTGCTTTCCAGTTGGCTTGTTCATAGCATCACCCGGTAAAGCCTATGCGTTTTTTTCTGGGCTATGCGGGTCAATTTACGCTGCTGAGGGAGGCAAACAGGGCCTTCCGGCGGCTTAAGTAAACCGTGGACAGGAAGATCACCATCAGTCCCCAGGTGATGGGCTCGGTGATGCAGGTGCCCAGGAACCCCAGATGGGGGATGAACAGGTTGGCCGACAGGATCTTCATGCCCAGCTCGATGCCGCTGGACAGCACCGGGGCCAGCTTCTGGCCCATGGCCTGCAGGGCGGTGCGGATGCAGAAGAGCATACCCAGCACAGGGAACATGGCAAAATGGATCCGCAGGCTCAGTACTGCGCTGGAAATAATCCGGGGATCCTCCGTTCCGGTGGTGAGCCGGATCAGCCCGGCGCCGAAGAGGAAGATCACCGTGGAGGCGAAGAAGCTCCAGCCCAGCTCCAGCAGCAGGGACTGCCGCAAAGCGGTGCGGATCCGGTCCGGCTTCCGGGCGCCCCAGTTCTGGGCGATGAAGGTGGAATTTGCGGTGGCAATGGTGGACTGGGGCTGGATCATGATGATCAGCAGCTTCCGTCCGGCGGCGTAGGCGGTGATCATGGCTTCGCCCAGCATATTGTTGGCCCGGATGAAGAACACGGAGCCCAGATCCACCAGGCTGGACATCAGAGCCATGGAGAAGCCCATGGTAAACAGATTTCGCAGGATTCTCTTCGGAACCCGGAAGTCCGAGGGCTCCGGCAGATATTCCCGGTAATATTTCACTACATAGCCGCCGCAAAGCACCGCACTGACCGTCTGGGCCAGCACCGTGGCCAGGGCCGCGCCGCCGATGCCCATGGAAAAGACCATCACGAACAGCACATCCAGCAGGATGTTCAGCAGACTGGACAGGATCAGAAAGTAAAGGGGCGACCGGCTGTTGCCGAAGGCACGGAGAATGGCGGCAAAGAGATTGTAGCCCATGGTGGCGGCCATACCGGCGAAAATGATGACCATGTAGCGGTAAGCCTGGTCAAAAACCGCTGCCGGGGTGTTCATGAAGGTCATGAGCGGACGCAGACAGATCAGCGCCAGGGTGGTCAGCACCAGGGCGGCGGCTACATTCAGCACCAGCATACCGGCGATGGCCTGTTTCATCTGCCTGGTATCGTGGGAGCCGAAGCGCTGGGTCACCACGATGCCGTAGCCGTTGTTCAAGCCTCCGGCGAAGTTGATGATCAGGCTGAACAGCGATGCGGTGGCACCGATGGCGGCCAGGGCCTGGTCCCCCAGATGGTGCCCCACCACCATGGTGTCCGCCATGGAGTAGAGCTGCTGGAAGATATTGCCGATAAACAGGGGAACGGCGAAGCGCAGGATCAGTCCCAGGGGCTTGCCCTGGGTCATGTCCAGCAACCGGCCGGTGGGTAACCGATTTTTCATGGTATTCCTCATTTGTCAAAGGTGGCGGAAACGTCCTTCAGAAGCTCCCGGATGGACAGGTGCTGGGGGCAGATGCCCTCGCAGGCGCCGCATTCCAGGCAATCCTTTGCACGGGTACCCTCCCGGGTGCTGATATTCTGGTAGTAATAGCCGGTGTTCCAGTTGTTCCAGATCCGGTGGGCGTTCAGCAGGGAGAACAGGTCGGGAATAGCGATGCCCTGGGGGCAGACCTCGGTGCAGTAGCGGCAGGCGGTGCAGGGAATGGCACCCAGGCTCCGGAAAATGTCACAGACCTGCTCCACAGCGGCCTGCTCCTGGGCGTTCAGGGGCCGGAAGTCCTTCATATAGCCGATATTGTCGGTCATCATGGCCATATCGCCCATGCCGGAGAGGACCATCATGACACCCTCCTGGCTGGCGGCAAAGCGGATGGCGTAGCTGGCATTGGAGCCGCCCTGCAAAGCGTCGAAAATGGCCTGGGCCTGGGCGGGCAGATTCACCAGGCTGCCGCCCTTCACCGGTTCCATGATGATGGCGGGCTTGCCGAACTTCCGGCAGACCTCCAGGCACTTCCGGGCCTGGACCGAGGGGTCCTCAAAGTCCACATAGTTCAGCTGGATCTGCACCACCTCGATCTGGGGATATTCCGTCAGGATCTGCTCCAGCACATCCGCCTGGTCGTGGAAGGAGATGCCGAAATGGCGGATCTTTCCCTCGGCCAGCAGCTCCAGAGAGATCTCGTAGGCCTTCAGGGATTTGTAGCGCAGGAAGCTGTTCTTATCCTGGGCGTGCATCAGATAGAAGTCGAAGTAATCCACGCCGCAGGCCTCCAGCTGCTGCCGGAACAGGGGACGGATGTCCTCTGGCTTGCTGATAAAGTGGCCGGAGAGCTTGTTGGTCAGGATGTACTTGTCCCTGGGGTACCGGCTGGTGAGGCAGTCCCGGAGGGCGGTCTCGCTTTTGCCGCCCAGGTAGCCGTGGGCGGTGTCGAAGTAGTTGAAGCCGGCGTCCAGGAAGGCATCCACCATCCGGCAGGTTTCTTCCTTGTCCACTTCGCCGTTTACCATGGGCAGGCGCATGCAGCCGAAGCCGAAGTTCTTGTGAATGTTGTCAAAATAAGGGTTCATATTTTTACCTCCCGGATTCTTGATAGGTGCGGTGTGCTGTGCTATAGTATCAGTATAGCACCCGGTAGCGGCTACCGGTCAAGGGGGAATTTTCGTGTACACCATGAAACAGGCCTGTGAGCAGACGGGTCTTTCCTATGAAACATTGAAATTTTACTGCAACCAGGGGCTGGTGCCCAATGTGAAGCGGGATGAGCAGAACCGGCGGATCTTTTCTGACCGGGATATCCGCTGGATCAACAGCCTGGGCTGCCTGAAAAACTGCGGTATGGGCATCCAGGAGATGCGGCAGTATCTGCAGCTGTGCCTGGAGGGGCCCTCCAGCATTCCGGAGCGGAAGGTGATCCTGGAGGAAAAGCGGCTGGAACTGGAGCAGGAGCTGAAACGGGTTCAGGATTCCATCGCCTATATTGACTGGAAGCAGCAGTTTTACGACGAGGTTCTGGCCGGAAAACGGGAATATATCAGCAACCTGATACCGGAGGAATAAAAACCATGAACAACAAAGAATTTTGGAGAAAGCTGACGCCCCTGGTGTTCCCCATTGCCTTCCAGCAGCTGATGTCAGCGCTGGTCAGCACCTCGGACACACTGATGATGGGCCTGATCGACCAGGCGAGCCTTTCCGCCGTGTCTCTGGCCACCCAGATCACCTTCGTGCTGAGCCTTTTCTGCTTCGGCCTTACCGGCGCGGGAAGTCTGCTGGCGGCCCAGTACTGGGGCAAGGGCAGCAAACCGGAGGTGGAGCAGGTGTTCGCCGTGATGCTGCGGCCCATGGCGGCGGTGGGCATGCTCTTTACCCTGGCGGCGCTGCTGTGCCCGGGGCTTCTCATGCGGATCTTCACCCCCGACCCGGAGCTGATCCGGCTGGGCAGCGGTTACTTAAGGGCGGTATCCCTGTCCTATGTGCTCATGTGCATCAACCAGAGCTACTTAACCATCCTGCGCAATTCCGGCCGGGCCGGAACCGCTACCGTAATCAGCTCCACCGGCGTGGTGGTGAATATCGCCCTGAATGCCGTTCTGATCTTCGGACTGCTGGGGCTGCCTGCCCTGGGTGCTGTGGGCGCCGCCCTGGCAACCACCCTGACCCGGGTTCTGGAATTTGTCTGGGTCCTTGCGGAAACCGCCCGGCCTGACCGGATCAAGCTGAGAAAGGGTTACCTTTTTGGCAGATGCCCCCTGAAAAAGGACTACTGGAAGCACGGCGTGATCCTCACCGCCAACAATGTGATCTGGGGCGTGGGCATCACCATGGGCAGCGTGATCCTGGGCCGCCTGGGCTCCGACGCGGTGGCGGCCAACTCCATCGCCATGACCATGAAAAACCTGGTCAACTGCTTCTGTATGGGTCTGGCCTCCGGCGGTGCCATCTTGGTGGGCAATGAGCTGGGCGCCGACAATCTGGAAACCGCGAAGAAATACGGCGGCAAGGTGGTCCGGCTGGCTCTTCTCAGCGGCGCCATCACCGCGGTGTTCCTGATCTCCATGACCCCGGTGATTTTGAATCTGGCGGAGCTGTCAGATCAGTCCCGGGAATATCTGCGGTGGATGATCGTGGTCTGCGCCATCAATCTGATCGGCATGAGCAACAATTCCGCCATCATCTCCGGCATTTTCCCCGCCGGCGGCGATACCCGCTTCGGCTTTATCTGCGATATCATCACCCTCTGGGTCATCGTGGTGCCTCTGGGAATGCTGGGCGCCTTCGTCTGGGAGCTGCCCATCTGGGTGGTCTACATCTTCATCAACATGGACGAGTGGGTAAAGATCCCTGCCGTGTTCCATCACTATAAAAAATACAAATGGGTCCGAAATCTGACCAAACAGGAGGATGCGCCATGACACAACGAGAACGAAGAGACCTGCAGCTGCCCTACATCTCCGACGAGAGCGTTTATGAGGAGCAGAAGCGAGCCCGGATCCTGACCCAGAAGCTGAACACCATGGACCGGTCCGATTTTGAGGGCATCCAGAAGGTGATCCAGGAACTGCTGCAGACCGAGGAGACGCTCTTCATCAATCCGCCCTTCTACTGCGATTACGGCAACCATATCAAAGTGGGCAAGAATTTCTTCGCCAACTACAACTGCTGCATTCTGGACGTGGGCAAGGTGACCATTGGCGATAACTGCCTGTTTGCGCCCAATGTGTCCATTTATACCGCGGGACATCCCATCCACCCCGATGCCCGGAACAGCCTGTATGAGTACGGCATCGACGTGACCCTCGGCAATAACTGCTGGCTGGGCGGCAATGTGATCGTGATGCCCGGCGTGAATATCGGCGACAACTGTGTCATCGGCGCAGGCAGCGTGGTGACGAAGGATATTCCCGCCTGGTCCATCGCCGCGGGCAATCCGGCCCGGGTGATCCGGAAAATCACCGAGGAGGATAAGAAATACTACTTCAAGGACCGGGAATTCGACCCGGAGAGTTGGGCAGCCATAAACGGAAAAGAAGAATAAAAAAGAGGAGCCGAAAGGCTCCTCTTTTTTACAGGCAATTTGTATGAATGATCAGCGGATGTCGTAGACGCTGCGGACACTGACGCTGTCCACTTCGCCCCGGAGGATCTTTACCCGGCGGACACCGCCGTCCATGTCGAAGTAGTTGTCCTCCAGCAGCACATCGGCGCCGGCCATAATCTCCACGCTCCGGGCGTAGGCGTTGGCTGTGACAATGATCTCGTCCCCGTCCACAAAGGCGCTGAGCTGAGGATCGATGAAGTTGAAATGCTTGGGGGCGCAGAACAGAACACTGCCCTGACCCGCTTCGGCGCCATTTTCATCGGTGAGACTGTAGGAGTAGTAGCAGTCGTAGGTGCCGTAGTGGGAGAAGTCCTGCTTGGGCAGCCACACGGCGCTGAGTGCGGGGCAGCTGACCTGGAATTCGCCCTCCTCGATCACCGAGGCGTCGGGACGGCGCAGGGACCATTTCGCGGTGCCCCGGAAGTCCTTCAGGGTCTCATTGCTCACGTTCAGGTGGGCGCTCTTTTCCAGGGCAAAGGGCTCCGCGTTGACGTTGGTGTTCTGGCTCAGGATGCCCTCTTCGTGGCAGGAGATGAGAACAGGTGCGAAGAACCGCTTTTCGTAGTAGTGCAGAGCCTTCCAGCGGCCGTAGTAGTCGATACTTGCCCAGGAGGCCACGGGCCAGCAGTCATTCAGCTGCCAGACCACCGCACCCATGCAGCGGCCCCGGTTCCGGCGCCAGTGCTCCACACCGTACTGCATGGCCTGGGCCTGCAGCAGCTGGGAGGCGTAGACCAGATCGGTCATCTCCCTGGGGTACAGGTACATCTGGGACAGGTAGGATACGATCCGGCCGTTGGCGGAGGCGTTTCTCTGGTGCTTCTCCATTACATAGGAGAATACGTTCCGGTCCTCCGGCTCCGTGAAGCTCTCAATGGTCTCCATGCAGGGGAAGCTCTGGAAGCCGAACTCGGAGACGTAGCGGAACAGGTGGTTGCGGTAGTCGGTGAAGGGCAGCAATCCGTGCCAGACCATCCAGTAGTGGACATCGCCCCGGTTGGGATCCTGGGGATTGTCGAAGGAGCCGCCGGAGGAGGGGGAGGCGGGCCAGTAGAAGGCCTGGGGATCCTCGGTCTTTAACACCTTGGGGATGATGTATTCGTACATCTTAATATAGTCCGCCTTCTGACGGTGGCAGGCCACCCACTCGCCCTTGTCCACGAAGTCCTCCATCTCGTTGTTGCCGCACCAGAGGGCCAGGGAGGGATGGTGGCGGAGACGGCGGACGTTGTCGATGAACTCGGCGGTGATATTCTCCTCAAATTCCTCCGTCAGGTTATACACGGCGCAGGCGAACATGAAGTCCTGCCACACCAGCAGACCCAGCTCGTCGCAGGCATCGTAGAAGAAGTCATCGGGATAGTAGCCGCCGCCCCAGACGCGGATGCAGTTCATGTTGGCGGCCCGGGCATCCTCCAGCAGACGGCGGGTCCGCTCCGGATTCACTCTGGGCAGCAGGTTGTCCTCGGGGATGTAGTCGGCGCCCATGGCGAAAATGTCGATGCCGTTGACGCAGTGGGCGAAGCTCTCGCCCCATTCATCCTTCTTCCGGGTGACGGTCATGGTCCGCAGGCCGATGCGCCGCTCCCAGGCATCCAGATCGCCCAGTTTCACGGAAACGGTGTACAGATTCTGTTCACCGAAGCCGGCGGGCCACCAGAGCTGAGGATCTTCGATCTCAATGACAGCCTTTTCGCCCTCAGCGGTCCAGGTTTTTCCGCAGGGGCCGGTGACGGTGACAGACACAGGGGCGGTACCGGTTACCTGACTGATATGGGTATTGACCTCCAGGGTCACCTTGTTCTCCTGGTGGTGCTGCAGCACATGGACATCCCGGATCCGGGCCACATCCACGCCCAGGATCATGATATCCCGCCAGATGCCGGCGTCGGGCAGCCGGGGACCCCAGTCCCAGCCGAACATGCAGTGGGCCTTGCGGATATGGGGGAAGCCCACCATGGCGTCAGAAGAACCGTCCGCGACAGACTTTGCATACTGCTCTTTGATATATTTGGTAGGGGAGGCAAAGCGGACGGAAATGGCATTCTCGCCGGAACGCAGATATTTCTTTACGTCAAATTCCCAGATCCGGTGCATATTGTTGGCCAGACCTGCCACTTCGCCGTTGATGCGGACCGTAGCGATGGTATCCAGACCCTCGCAGCGCAGCAGCACAGCGTCGGAATTCAGCAGCTCATCGCTGACCGTAAAGCTGCGGCTGTAGACAAAATCGTTGTCCATGAGGGCCAGGGCCTTCATTTCGTTGTCCCGGTAGAAGGGGTCCTCCATGAGGCCGTTTTGAAGAAGATCGTGGTATACAGAGCCGGGAACCTGCGCGGAAACGTTTCCAAAGCCAATTCCTGAAATTTCCAGACTCCAGGAACCGTTAAGTGACAGTTTTTTCATCATATTACCTCCGAATACGTTTTCGTTTGCGGATAAATGTCCATACATACTATAAAATACACCATGGTCAATGTCAATAGAATTGTGATTGGAAACACCTTTGTTTTCGTCGCTTTTACATAGCGTTCGTCGAAATAGACAAAGTTTTTATAAATTTTTATAATTTGACCATTTGTTATTGACAATTGCCGAAAGCTTACTTATAATGACCTTACGAAAACGATTTAGGACACCTGCGCCCTGTTGGGATCCTTCTTTCCGGGGCGTGTCCGGAAAGGGGAGGGCCCTATGGTCACCATCCGCATGATCGCCAAGCGCTGCGGCTGTTCCGCCGCCACTGTCAGCAAGGCCCTCAACGGTGCCAGTGATATCTCCGCCGAAACCGCCGAGCGGATCCGTGCGGCGGCCCAGGAAATGGGCTACATCGCCAATTCCGCCGCCCGGGCCCTGAAAACCAGCCGGTCCTACAATTTCGGCGTTCTGTTCGAGGATGCTACCAATTCCGGCCTGACCCATGAATTCTTTTCCCGGATCCTCAACGCCTTCAAGCACCGTGCCGGGGAGCTGGGCTACGATATCTCCTTCATCTCCGACTGCCTGGGCGGACGGGAGATCAGCTACGCGGAACACGCCCGATACCGCAGCTGCGACGGCGTGCTGATCGCGTCGGTGGAATTCAACGAGCCCCAGGTGCTGGAGCTGGTGAACAGCGGTATCCCGGTGGTGACCATCGACTATGTCTTTGAACACTGCGGCTCCGTCCAGTCAGACAATGTCCAGGGTATGCGGGATCTGGTGAAGCATATCCACTCTCTGGGCCATGAGCGCATCGCCTTCATCCACGGCGAGGAAACCGCCGTTACCAAGATCCGCATCGCCAGCTTCTACCGCACCTGCAAGGAGCTGGGGCTGGAGGTGCCGGAGGAATATGTGCTCCCCGCCTTCTATCACGATCCCGCATCTGTGGAGGAGGCCACCCGGAAGCTCCTTTCCCTGAAGGTAAGGCCCACCTGCATCATCTATCCCGATGATATTGCCTACCTTGGCGGTATGAACGAGCTGGAAAAGCAGGGTCTGTCGGTACCCGGTGACATCTGCGTGGCCGGCTACGACGGCATCAAGTTCAGCCAGATCATCCGTCCCCGGCTCACCACACTGCGGCAGGATGCCGAAAACATGGGCATCAGCGCGGCGGAAGAGCTGGCCCGGTCCGTGGAAGAGGGTAAGCTCTATATTCCGGGTCGCATCGTGATCCCGGGGCAGGTGCTTCCCGGCGAGACGGTCCGAAAGATCAAATAATCTCAGCTTAAAAAGGCTGCAGCCTTTTTAAGCCGCCCCCTCCGGGGCGGCGCATACACCCCGTAAGTCATGGTTCCCGGAGAGAACCATAACAATATGGGCTCCGGAGAACCATTCAATGGAGACCAAAAAATTTAAAGGAGGAAAAATCAATGAAGAAGATCCTGGCCCTGTTGCTCGCAGTGTTTATGGTCGTCGGTCTGTTCGCAGGCTGTGGCGGCGATAAGCCCGTCGAGACCACCGCACCCAAGGCTGACGATCCCGTCGAAACCCAGGCCCCTGTGGTCGACGTGACCGAGCCCCCCGCAGCTCAGGAGGTTGTTCTGCCCCGTAACGAGACCCTGTATTTCGCAGGTCAGCAGTGGGGTACCGTTAACTCCTGGAACGTCATTGGCACCAACCAGAACAACGCTATGGCAATCGCCGGCGGTGCTTCCGGCTACCGCAGCCTGATGTTCGAAACCCTGTACATGTACAATCCTCTGGACGGCGGTCTGTACGGCCTGCTGGCTAACGACGACTACGCCTGGAACGAGGACATGACCCAGATGACCATGACCATCAAGGACGCTGCCAAGTGGTCCGATGGCACTCCCGTTACCGCTGCTGACGTGGTCCGCACCTGGACCATCGGCGTTGAGATCGCCAACGGCACCGGCACCACCTTCGGCGCCTACATCGCTTCCATCGAGGCTGACGGCCAGAAGGTCATCATCAATGCCGCCGTCAACGAGGCTGGCCAGCCCGTGAACCCCCTGAAGGTTCTGGACTTCCTGACCGGCGCTCCCATTGCTCAGGCTGCCTGGATCGACACCCTGGCTGCTCGCTGCAACAACGACGCTACCGCTATCCTGAACGACGCCGGTGAGGACGTCGTCTGGTCCGGTCCCTACACCAAGTACTACGCCGACGATCAGAAGGTCGTTCTGATCCGTGACGACAACTACTGGGGCCAGGATGCCTCCATGTGGGGCAAGCTGCCTGTTCCCAAGTACATCGCCCACACCATCTACGCTGACAACCCCGCAGGTGAGACCGCTCTGAAGGCCGGCGAAGTTGACGTCTGCCAGCAGTTCATCGGCAACATCCAGAACCTGTGGCTGGAGGACGGCCTGCCCATCTCCACCTACTACGAAGAGGCTCCCTACGGCGTCTGCCTGACCATGCCCACCGCATGGTACAACATGAACATGCCCGTCCTGGCCGAGAATACCGCTCTGCGTAAGGCCATCGCTCTGGCTGTTGACTACGACACCATCATTGCCAACGCAATGACCAACCAGTCCCCCTCCTTCGCCGATGTCCCCCGCTCCCTGATGAACCCCACCGACGGTGAGCAGGCTCTGTACGACCACGACGCAGTTGCTGATCTGCAGTGGGCCGGCAATGATATCGAAGGCGCCAAGGCTATGCTGGACGCTGCCGGTATCGTCGACTCCGACGGCGACGGCTGGCGTGAGTGGAACGGCGAGAAGATCTCTCTGAACGCCGTCTGCCCCAACGGCTGGACCGACTGGCAGGCATCCATGGAAGTGGTCGCCGCTGCCGGTGAGAAGATCGGTGTTGAGATCACCACTCTGTACCCCGAGTACTCCATCTACCAGACTGTCTTCACCGATCCCGCTCAGGTTGAGTACGCCATCTTCATGTGGTCTCCCGAGGCTGCATCTCCCTCCAACCCCTGGACCCGTGTCAATCAGTTCCTGGGCAAGGACTATGTTGGTGTTTCCAACAACTGGTCCGGCAACTGGGGCCAGTACGTCAACGAAGAGGCTGACGCTCTGATCAAGCAGATTCCTCTGACCACCGATCAGGACGAGCTGGTCCGCCTGTACACCGAGCTGACCAAGATCTACCTGACCGAGGTTCCCAGCTTCTCCCTGATGTATCGTCCCTCCGTCTTCCACGCTGTCAACGAGTCCGTCTGGACCAACTTCCCCAACGATGACAACGGCATTCCTCCCATGGACTGCACCGACGGCTACGGCATCAAGGCTCTGTACGAGCTGGAGCTGGTGGGCTAATTGAATACCGGAATCCGGAACATTCATAGCTAACTTCTAACTAAAAGAGGCCATGCTCCCTCGTGGAGCATGGCCTCTTGGTTACATTACGGAAAATTCGCCGGGAAGCGGCTGTGGATCACGTAGGGCGGGGGCATGCCCCCGCCATCGGCGACACACAGACACTGGCCACGGGGGTGTGCCCCTGCCTTACGCTGAAGATTCGCTCCCGGAAAAATATACCTCTAAGAAGGAGGAATGGTAGCAAATGAAAGGTTACCGCAAATACTTTGGTAAAAAGATTCTCTGGTTCGTCATCACCTTCATCGTGGCGGTGGTGCTGAACTTCTTCCTGCCCCGGCTGATGCCCTCGGATCCTGTGGCGGCCATCACCGGCAAGCTGACCTCCGGTATCTCCGATGCCTCCGCCGTCCAGGAGGTCTATGAACGCTACGCCGAGGAATTCGGCACCAACAAGCCCCTGTGGGAGCAGTTTGTGATCTTCTGCGGCAAGGCCATCAAGGGCGATTTCGGCGTTTCCTTCAGCCAGTATCCCCGTCCCGTATCCGATATCATCGGCAGCGCCATTATGTGGACCGTGTGCCTGCAGCTGCCGGCCATTCTCACCGGCTGGATCCTGGGCAACCTCCTGGGTGCGCTGGCCGCTTACCTGAAGAAGGGCTGGGACAAGGTCCTGCTTCCCACCTTCCTGTTCCTGGGCAATGTGCCCGCCTTTGGTATGGCGGTCATTCTGCTGCTGGTCTTTGCGGTGACCCTGAAATGGTTCCCCATCGCCGGCGGCTACGCCTTCGACATGATCCCCAACTTCAGCTGGAGCTTCATCGCTTCCGTCATCAAGCACTATCAGCTGCCCTTCTGGTCCATCGTGCTGATCTCCATCGGCGGCCAGGCTGTGGGCATGCGCTCCATGTCCATCTACGAGCTGAACGCCGACTACGTCAAGTACGCCCGGTTCCTGGGCATCAAGGACTCCAAGATCGTGGGCTATGTGTTCCGCAATGCCATGCTGCCCCAGATCACCGGTCTGGCCCTCTCCATCGGTACCATGGTGGGCGGCGCCCTGGTGGCGGAGATCATCTTCTCCTATCCCGGCCTGGGCTCTGCCATGTATTCCGGCGTTACCGCCGCGGACTACCCCCTGATCTCCGCAACCACCCTGATCATCACCGTTATGGTGCTGCTTGTGACCTTCCTGCTGGATATCATCTACGGCTTCATTGACCCCAGAGTCAAGGCTGCCCAGTTCGACTAAGGAGGTGGAGCTTCCATGAAAAATACATTGCGTCAGGTTTTCCATTCTCCCAAATTTGTCGGCGGCTTCTCCATTTTTATGGTGATCCTGGTGATCCTCTTCATCTATCCCCTGATCAATCCCGGCGATCCCCTGGAGATGATCGGCGTGGGCACCTTCGCCGAGCCCGGCATCTATGTTTCCATGTATGACGCCACCAAGACCGACTACGAGACCCTGCGTCTGCCCGACGCCGGTGACAAGCGTGTGGCCGCGGCCCTGAAGGAAGAGGACCGGGTTGCCATGGTGGAATGGTTTACCGTTATGGAAATCGATATTTCCGAGCTGGACATCACCGATACTGACGCTCTGCTGGATCTGTGGAGTGAGCATTACGATGAGTCCATCAAGCCCAAGGGCATGACCATGGCAAAGCGCAACTACTACAAGCGCCTGAACCGCTCCCTGGCAGATCTCCGGGCCGGTGATACCATCATCATCGCCGAGGAAAACGAGGAGGGCGTTCTGGAGCAGACCGACAAGATCACCGCTACCGACTATGTCCGTGTGGGCGCTGTGGCCAATGTGAAGCTGCTGCCCCTGGGCACCGACAACTTCGGCCGCGATGTCTTAAAGCAGCTGGTCTCTGCCACCGGCACCTCCATCATCATCGGCCTGATTGCCGGTACCGTCGCCACACTGATCGGCCTGACCCTGGGTCTGCTGTCCGGCTACCTGGGCGGCTTTGTGGATGACTTCATCATGTTCGTCACCAATGTATTCACGGTCATCCCCGGCTTCGTGCTGCTGATCCTGATCTCCTACTCCATCGGCCAGGACCAGCGCGGCGCCAGCGTGGTGGCGGTGGTCATAGGTCTGACAAGCTGGACATGGACCTGCCGCTCCGTCCGTTCCCAGGTCATCTCCCTGCGGAACCGCGACCACGTGAACCTGTCTAAGCTCTCCGGCCATTCCCTGTTCCGGATCGTCATGACGGACATTCTGCCCTACATCGCATCCTATGTGGTCATGGCCTTCATCCTGCAGGTCTCCTCCGGTATCCTGTCCGAAGCGCAGCTCAGCCTTCTGGGCCTGGGTCCCAAGACCACCGAGACCGCTACCCTGGGCCTGATGATGAACTGGGCCATGCTCTATTCCGCCCACACCAACGGCTCCTGGTGGGCATATTTCCCTGTGATCCTGACCATTACCCTCATCTCCTTCTCCCTGAATCTGATGAACACCGGTCTGGACCAGGTCTTCAACCCCACCCTGAGAGACTAAGGAGGCGCACACTATGGGTAAAGTTATCTTAGAGGTCAGAAACCTCAAAACCAAATACATCACCCGGTTCCACGAGGATGTCTATGCCGTGGACGGCGTCTCCTTCACCATCGAAGAGGGCAAGTCCCTGGGCATCGCCGGTGAGTCCGGCTGCGGCAAGTCCACCCTGGCCCTTTCCATGATGGGCTACTACTTCCCGCCCCTGCACTATATCAGCGGCGACATCATCATCGACGGCAAGAACATCTCCGGCATGAAGCCCGATGACGTCCGCAAGACCATCCTGGGCACCGAGATCGCCTACATCCCCCAGGCCGCCATGAACGCCCTGAACCCCACCCAGAAGATCATCCGCTTCATCGAGGATGTGGTCCGGGCCCATGACCCCAAGGCCGACAAGAAGGAGATCCGCAAGCTGGCCGAAGCCCGGTTCGCCGAGCTGGGCCTGCCCCCGGAGGTGCTGGACAAGCACGCCGTGGAGCTCTCCGGCGGTATGAAGCAGCGTACCGTCATCGCCGTTTCCACCATCCTGAACCCCAAGGTCCTCATTGCCGACGAGCCCTCCTCCGCCCTGGACGTCACCTCCCAGAAGATGGTCATCAAGATGATGAAGGAGCTGATGGAAAAGGGCTACGTCAAGGCCATGCTGTTCATCACCCACGAGCTGCCCCTGCTCTATAACGTCACCGACGACATCATGGTCATGTACGCCGGTCAGATCGTGGAAAAGGGCACCGCCAAGGAAATGGTCTTTGATCCCACCCATCCCTACTCCCACGGCCTTATGGGCTCCATCCTGGTTCCCGAAGAGGGCACCCGGGGCCACAAGCTGGCCGCCATCCCCGGCACACCCCCCAACCTGAAGAAGCCCCCCGCTGGCTGCCGCTTCGCCGAGCGCTGCAAGTACGCCCGCCCCGAGTGCCGCTACACCGGCATCCCCGAGAAGAGCTTCGGCGACGGCCGTATGTACCGCTGCCTGCTGGGCGTGGAGGAACTGAAGGAGGTCTACAGCCATGAATGAAGACAGAATCGTTGAAAGCAAGGACTTTACCAATGCCCCCCTGTGCCTGAGCGGCCGGGGCGTCACCAAGGTCTTCGGCATCGGCGACAAGAAGACCGTGGCCGTTGACCATGTGGACTTTGATTTCCATGTGGGCGAGTTCGTGTCCATCGTGGGCGAGTCCGGCTCCGGCAAGACCACCCTCAGCAAGATGCTGCTGGGCCTTTTGAACCACACCGAGGGTGAGATCCTCTTCATGGGCCAGCCCCGGGATATCTCCACCGGCAAGAAGAAGAAGGAATACTGGAAGGGTATCCAGGCCATTTTCCAGGACCCCTTCTCCTCCTTCAATACCTTCCAGAAGATCGACACCGTGCTGCTTGACTGCATCAATATGCGCGGCGGCAAGCACCTGTCCAAGGAAAAGAAGATCGAAATGATGACCGAGGCCTGCTCCTTCGTGAACCTGAAGTTCGCGGAGCTGACCAACAAGTATCCCTTCGAACTCTCCGGCGGCCAGATGCAGCGTCTGATGATCGCCCGTATCTTCCTGCTCAAGCCCAAGATCCTGCTGGCTGACGAGCCCACCTCCATGGTGGACGCCTGCTCCCGGGCCACCATCCTGGATATGCTGCTGCAGCTTCGTGACGAAGTGGGCATGACCATCATCTTCATTACCCACGATATCGGCCTGGCCTACTACATCTCCGACACCGTCTACATCATGGAGCACGGCAAGTTCGTGGAGTACGGCAAGGCAGACGAGGTCATTCTGAAGCCCCAGGCCGCCTACACCAAGCGCCTGATCTCCGACGTGCCCAAGATCCACGAGGAGTGGGACCTGTCCACCGTGGACCTGCTGGCAAAATAAGTACGCATATTGTAGGGCGGGGGCTTGCCCCCGCCGGACCCTGATCAATTCGAACAAAGGAGTTTTGTCTTATGGATGTAAAAGCTCTTGTTTCTCAAATGACCCTGGAGGAGAAGTGCAGCCTCCTGTCCGGCTCTGACTTCTGGCATACCGAGCCAGTCGAGCGGCTGGGTATCCCGGCCTGCATGGTCTCCGACGGCCCCCACGGCCTGCGTAAGCAGGATATGGGCGCCGACCATCTGGGCATGAACGACTCCATCGAGGCCGTCTGTATGCCCGCCGCCTGCGCCACTGCCGCCTCCTTCGACAAGGAAATGATCTATAAAATGGGCGAGTCCATCGGCAGCAGCTGCCAGCACGAGCAGCTGAGCGTGGTTCTTGGCCCTGCCGTGAACATCAAGCGCAGCCCCCTGTGCGGCCGGAACTTCGAGTATTTCTCCGAGGACCCCTACCTGGCAGGCGAAATGTCCGCTGCCTTTATCAACGGCGTCCAGTCTAAGAATGTGGGCACCTCCATCAAGCACTTCGCCGCCAACAACCAGGAGCACCGGCGTATGTCCTCCTCCTCCAACGTGGACGAGCGGACCCTCCGGGAAATCTACTTCCCCGCCTTTGAAACCTCTGTGAAGAAGGCCCAGCCCTGGACCGTCATGTGCTCCTACAACCGGCTCAACGGCGTCTACGCCTCCGAGGATCCCTGGCTCCTGACGGAGGTCCTCCGGGATGAGTGGGGCTTCGAGGGTTATGTGGTATCCGACTGGGGCGCTGTCTCCGACCGTGTTGAGGGCGTTGCCGCCGGTCTGGACCTGGAAATGCCCGCCTCCGGCGGCCACAACGACCGCAAGGTCCTGAAGGCTGTTCAGGAGGGCATCCTGGATGAGGCTGTTGTGGACCAGGCTGTGGAGCGGATCCTGCGGATCAACTACCGTTATCTGGAAAACGCCAAGCCCGAGACTCCCTGGGACAAGGAAGCCGACCACCTGCTCTCCGCCAAGATCGCCGGAGAGTGCATGGTCCTGCTGAAGAACAACGGCGTGCTGCCCCTTTCCAAGGCTGACGACATCGCATTCATCGGCGAGTTCGCCGCCAAGCCCCGGTTCCAGGGCGGCGGCTCCTCCCACATCCACTGCTTCAAGACCACCTCCGCCCTGGAGGCTGCCGAGGGCCTGAAGGTCACCTACGCCCAGGGCTACTCCGTCAAGGACGATGTGGCCACCCCCGAGATGATCGCCGAGGCCGTGGAAAAGGCCAGAAATGCCAAGGCTGCTGTGATTTTCGCCGGTCTGCCGGATTCCTACGAGTCCGAGGGCTACGACCGGACCCACATGGGCATGCCCCCCTGCCAGAATGCCCTGATCGAAGCTGTGGCGGCTGCCAACCCCAACACCGTGGTGGTGCTGCACAACGGTTCCCCTGTGGAAATGCCCTGGGCGGACAAGGTTGCCGCCATTGTGGAAGCCTACTTAGGCGGCCAGGCCGTGGGCATCGCCGCTGTGAACGTCCTCTTCGGCGACGTGAATCCCTGCGGCAAGCTGCCGGAGACCTTCCCCAAGAAGCTCTCCGACAATCCCTCCTTCCTGTACTACGGCGGCGAGGGCAACGAGGCTGACTATCGCGAGGGCATCTTCGTGGGTTACCGGTACTACGACAAGAAGGATATGGACGTGCTGTTCCCCTTCGGCCACGGCCTCAGCTACACCACCTTCGCCTTTGAGAACCTGCGCCTCAGCGCTGAGGAAATCAACGACACCGACACCCTCACCGTCACCGTCACCGCAAAGAACACCGGCGCCGTCCCCGGCAAGACCGTGGTGCAGCTGTACGTGGGCAAGGGCCAGACCGATCAGGTGATCCGCCCCGTGAAGGAACTGAAGGGCTTCGACAAGGTGTTCCTGAACCCCGGTGAAAGCAAGGACGTGACCTTTACCCTGGACAAGCGCAGCTTTGCCTACTGGAATGACGAGCTGGGCGACTGGCACGTGGAGACCGGCGAATACACCGTATCCATCGGCCACTCCTCCCGTGACCTGGCAGTCTGCGCCGCCGTGAAGGTCAACTCCACCGTCAAAATTCCCACCTACTATACCTTAGACACCATCTTCATGGACCTGATGGCGGACCCCGAGGCCGTCAAGGCCCTGGCGCCTATTCTGGATGCCATCAAGAAGGCTCTGGTTCCCGGCAGCGATGACAAGACCGCCGCTGCTTCCGAGGCTATCACCGAGGAAATGAACCTGGCCATGCTCAATTACATGCCCCTGCGCGGCATTCTCTCCTTCGGCGGCGGTGCCATCGCCCCGGAGTCCATCGAAGCCATTCTCGACAAGCTGAATAACGCGTAAATCCCATCCAAGCCGGAGGGCCCTCCGGGGCCCTCCTTTTTTGAAATCACTCCCATAAACGGAGGATCTGCTATGAAATACGGCTATTTTGACGATCAAAGAAAAGAATATGTCATCGAAACCCCCGCTACGCCCCTGCCCTGGATCAACTACCTGGGCTCCCAGGAGTTCTTCTCCCTGATCTCCAACACCGCAGGCGGCTACTGCTTCTACCGGGACGCAAAGCTCCAGCGCATCCTGCGCTACCGCTACAACAGCGTTCCGGCGGACATCGGCGGACGATTTTTCTATATCAAAGAGGAGGGTAAGGCCCCCTGGAGCCCCACCTTCCATCCCTGTGACGCCCAGCTTGACCGGTATCTCTGCCGCCACGGCATGGGCTACACGGTGTTTGAAACCGCGAAGGATGATCTGGCCGCGGAGCTGACCTTCTTCGTGCCCATTGGCGAAAACTGCGAGATCCAGCGGGTTCTGCTGCGCAATGAGGGCAGCGAGCCCAAGACCCTTCGCTTCACCGCCGCCGCCGAGTGGTGCCTGTGGAACACCGTGGACGACTCCACCAATTTCCAGCGGAATTTCAACATCGGCGAGCTGGAGGTGGAGGGCAGCGTCATCTACCACAAGACCGAGTACCGGGAGCGCCGGGACCACTACGCCTATTACGGCGTCAATGCCTCCATCACCGGTTTCGATACCGACCGGGATGCCTTCCTGGGCCAATTTGGCAGCTACCAGAACCCGAAGGTCATCCGGGAAAACAAGACCAATGACTTCATCGCCCACGGCGGCGCCCCCATGGCAGGCCTGGCCCTGGATGTGACCCTGGCCCCCGGTGAGGAAGTGTCCTATATTTTCGTCCTGGGCTACGGAAAGAACCCCAGAGATCAGAAATTCATCGCCCCCGGCGTCATCCGCAAGGATACCGCCTGCCGGGTGCTGAAGAAATTCGCCACCGATGCCGCCGTGGACGCAGCCCTTACGGAACTGGAAGCCTACTGGGCGGACCTCCTGGGCATCTACCGGCTGGAAAGCGGCGACGAGAAGCTGAACCGGATGGTGAACATCTGGCACCAGTACCAGTGCATGGTCACCTTCAATATGAGCCGCAGCGCCAGCTACTTTGAGTCCGGCACCGGCCGTGGCATGGGCTTCCGGGATTCCTGCCAGGATCTGCTGGGTTTTGTCCATATGGCACCGGAGCGGGCAAGGGAGCGGATCATCGACATCGCCTCCATCCAGTTCGCCGACGGCTCTACCTACCACCAGTACCAGCCCCTGACCAAGCGGGGCAACAACGATGTGGGCGGCGGCTTCAACGACGACCCCCTGTGGCTGGTGGCCTGTACCTACGCATACATCTGCGAAACCGGTGACGACACCATTCTGGACCATCCCACCCCCTTCGACAATGTACCCGGCTCTGAGGTCCCCCTGATGGAGCACCTGCGCCGGAGCGTCAACTACACCATGACCCATCTGGGTCCCCACGGCCTGCCTCTCATCGGCCGGGCCGACTGGAACGACTGCCTGAATTTGAACTGCTTCTCCGAAGAACCCGGTGAATCCTTCCAGACCTCCGGCCCCAGCGAGGGCCCTGTGGCGGAATCCGTGTTCATCGCGGGCATGTTCGTCCTCTACGGCAGACAGTACGCCGAGCTTTGCCGCCGCCAGGGTCTGGAGGCCGAAGCTGCCCAGGTGGAAGCTGCGGCTGAAAAGATGGTGGAAACCGTCAAGGGTCCCGGCTGGGACGGTGCCTGGTTCGTCCGGGCTTATGACGCGTTCTCCCAGATCATCGGCTCCAACACCTGCGACGAGGGCAAGATCTTCATCGAGCCCCAGGGCATGTGCGTCATGGCCGGCATCGGCACCGACGACGGCAAGGCGGTCACCGCCCTGGATTCCGTCCGGGAGCACCTGCTGGGCAAGTACGGCGTGGAGCTGCTGACCCCCTGCTACACGGTCTACCACAAGGAGATCGGTGAGATCACCTCCTATCCTCCCGGATACAAGGAGAATGGCTCCATCTTCTGCCACAACAACCCCTGGATCTCCATTGCCGAGACCGTCCTGGGCCGGGGCGACAATGCCTTCGACATCTACAAGCGTACCTGCCCGGTGTACCAGGAGGAGCATAGTGATGTCAGACGGGTAGAGCCCTATGTCTACGCCCAGACCGTGGCGGCCAGAGCCTCCTATGAGGAGGGCGCAGCCCGGAACTCCTGGCTTACCGGTACCGCCGCCTGGACCTTTGTGAATATCAGTCAGTACATCCTGGGCATCAAGCCCGCACTGGATGGCCTGATGATCGATCCCTGCCTGCCCGGGGAGCTGACGGAATATTCCGTTACCCGCCGCTACCGGGGCGCCGAATACCGCATCCATGTGGCAAATAAAGGCACCTACAGCCTGAATGTGGATGGCGAAGCGGTAAAGGGCAAGGTCATTCCCTTTGCGGAGAGTAAGAAAATCTATCAAGTGGAGGTAACCGTATGAGCCAGTTTCCGAAGGATTTCCTCTGGGGCGTAGCCTGCGCCTCCTTCCAGTGCGAGGGCGCCTGGGATGAAGATGGCAAGGGCCCCAATATCTGGGACGATTTTTGCCACCAGACCGACGGCGTTAAAAATCACGACAACGGTGACGTGGCCTGCGACAGCTACCACCGCTACAAGGAAGATGTGGCCCTGATGGTGCAGCACAACATCAAGGCCTACCGCTTCTCCATGTCCTGGGCCCGGATCATCCCGGATGGGGACGGAGAGATGAATGAAAAGGGCTTTGCCTTCTATGACAATCTGGTGGACGAGCTTCTTGCCAACGGCATCGAGCCCCTGATCACCCTGTACCACTGGGATCTGCCCAGCGCCCTGCAGGACAAGGGCGGCTGGCTGAACCGGGATATCATCCCGGCCTTCGCCCGGTATGCCCTGCTGGTGGCCAAGCACTTCCGGGGCCGGGTCAAAAAGATCATGACCCTCAACGAGCCCCAGTGCATCGCCCAGTGCGGCTACGAAAGCGGCGTCCATGCCCCCGGCTACAAGCTGCCCTGGGAGCAGGTGGCTAAGGTCTACCACATCCTGTGCCTGGCCCATTCCGCCGCCCAGCGGGCCATCAAGGCGGAGTTGGGTGACGAGATGACCGTGGGTGCTGCCATCTGCGGCAACCTCTGCTACCCCAGTGTGGATACCCCCGCAGGCCGGGAGGCCGCCTACAAGGCAACCTTTGACTTAAACCGGGGCTGGAGTTTCAATATTTTCCTGGACAGTTTGATCTTAAAGCGCTATGATGAAAGCGCCTTCCCCGCCATCCGGAATTTTGCCGCTACCATCGACCCCGCCGACTGGGACCTGATGGAAGCTCCTGAGTTCATCGGCATCAATGTCTATCAGGGCTCCGAGGTGGACGAGCAGGGCAACGATGTCCCCCGGTACAGGGGCTTCCCCATCACCGCCATGGACTGGGGCATCACCCCGGAGGTGATGCACTACGGCCCCATGCACCTGTACAAGCGCTACGGCCTGCCCATGTACATCACCGAAAACGGCATGGCAAACAACGATGTGATCAGCCTGGACGGCATGGTCCACGACCCCCAGCGGATTCTGTACCTGAACAGCTACCTGCGGGAGCTGAAAAAGTGCATCGACGAAGGCGTGCCGGTGCTGGGCTACCTGCAGTGGAGCTTCCTGGACAATTTTGAGTGGGCTGAGGGTTATTCCCGCCGCTTCGGCATGGTCTACGTGGATTACCGGACCTGCGACCGGATCCCCAAGGACTCCGCCCGGTGGTATGCCAAGGTCATCGAATCCAATGGTGAAACTTTATAAAAGGAGAACTTTCCATGAAACGATCTGAAGTCAACGCCGCCCTCCGGGAACTGGAGGCCATGTGCGAAAAGTACCACTGCTACCTGCCTCCCTTCTGCCATTTCACCCCTGAGCAGTGGCAGGAGATCGGCCACGAGTATGACGAGGTCCGGGACTGCATGCTGGGCTGGGACATCACCGACTACGGCATGGGCGATTTCGACAAGATGGGCTTTTCCCTCATCACCATCCGCAACGGCCATCAGAAAATGACGGACAAATATCCCAAGGTCTACGCCGAGAAGCTGCTGTACCTGAAGGAGGGCCAGTATTCTCCCAACCACTTCCACTGGTTCAAGACTGAGGACATTATCAACCGGGGCGGCGGCAACGTGCTGATCCGGGTGTACAACTCCCACCCCGACGAGTCCATCGACTATGAGTCCGATGTAACCGTCCACACCGACGGCCGCACCTACGTTGTTCCTGCCGGTACCCAGATTCGCCTGACTCCCGGCGAGAGCATCTTCATTCAGCAGTACCTGTACCACGATTTCGAGGTGGAGCCGGGCACCGGCCCCGTACTGCTGGGCGAGGTGAGCCAGTGCAACGACGACTCCAACGACAACCGCTTTAATCCCCCTATGGGGCGTTTCCCGGCCATTGAGGAGGACGAGCCCCCCTACCGTCTGCTGTGCAACGAGTACCCCAAGGCAAAATAAACTGTAAAAGTGATTCGGCAGGAGAACGGAAAGTTTTCCTATCGAATTTTTATGGATTTACACAGCTTTTAAAGCGCAGCAGGATCTTCTCCAGGCAAGCAGCGTAGCTTTTGAAGATCATGCTGGAGCCTTTACTGACGGAGAAAACTGACTATTGTGAAGCGAGTGATCTGATTGATAGATCACTCGCTGTCATTATTCAAGAAAACCCCGGCTTATAGCCGGGGTTCCAAAAAGGTTATACCTATACACAAAAGAAACCCTCCGTGATAGAATACTTCCGGTTTGCCAGCCGAAGTAAAAATCAAGGAGGGACCCTTATGGGAAATAAGGACACAAACAGTTTAGCACACACAACATATGAATGCAAGTATCACATCGTATTTACACCGAAGTACCGCAGACAAGTAATCTACGGACAGATCAAAGTGGATATCGGAGAGATATTGCGGCAGTTATGCGAATACAAGGGAGTGAAGATTATCGAAGCGGAAGCATGTAAGGATCATATCCATATGCTCGTTTCGATTCCGCCAAAGTACAGTGTATCGCAAATCATGGGCTATCTTAAGGGAAAAAGCAGCATTATGATATTCGACCGCCATGCAAATCTCAAGTACAAGTACGGAAATAGAAAATTCTGGTGTACAGGCTATTATGTAAGTACGGTGGGTAAGAATGAAAAGAAAATAGCGGAGTACGTAAGAAATCAGCTCAAAGAGGACTACGTACAAGACCAAATGTGCATAAAGGAATATATTGACCCGTTTACGGGTGAGCCAGTAGGAAAGAGCAAATAACTAACCGACCCTTTTAAGGGGCGGCTAGGTAAATGAATTGCGGCTGGCAAACCTTTCGAGGGTCTTAAGACCCAGGCCAGTAATATGGCCTTTTAGGCTTGGAGCAAACCACGCGTTTTACGCGTGGTTATGATTAACATGAGTGCTTCTAAAAACAGGAGTAGCGAATTGTCTGAAGTGCCCCAAAAAGTCAGACAAATATGTCTAATACCAACTGTTCAAGCAACCAAGAGATCATGCTGTCTGTGTAGCTCTGGTGGGAGCCCCTTTAATCTTGCCTTGACTTTACTGTTGTAGTAATTCACGTATTCAAGCAATTCCTGTTTGACGTGTTCCGTACTGCAAGTCCTTATATACTTTCCGTAAGATATGACACTATGACCATCATACCCTGTGCACATTCAACCTGAGCGGAGGGACTACTCAATTCTCTCGGTCGAGGTGATTTCTCCGAGCGGCCAACATATCGGATGCTTAGCATTTCTCGATGCATAGCCATTACGATATGTTTCTTGTAAGCTGGTGTATATTGCTTGATTGCTTCTCCTTTCGACACAGCACCCATTTGTTAGAATAGTACTATACTAAACATATCTAACAAACGGGGAGTAATTCAGTCAGCATAATTCTGTTTATTCTTCTTTTCATACAGGGATATGATTATGCTTTTCACGCAAACTGGAGAAATGGATGATTTCAGGGGAAAGGAAGTTATTATTCTTTATATGTTTTCCAAAAGCAGGTCTTGCAAGGGCAGTCAAAAAAGCGTGCATCGTTTGCCAAATCGGTATTACAAGAATGCTCCGCGCCTGTAATCAGGAAATCCAACGAAACGTCGAAAATGCGCGCCATAGCAATCAATGTGTCCAAGGTGGGCTCACGCCTGCCCTGCTCATACATACCTAATGCACTGGGCGAAATTCCTATTTGCTTTGAAAGCTGAGCTTGAGTCAGAGAATGTTTTCTTCTGAGGTAGGAAATTCGTTTTGACAGCATCAAAAAACCTCCCTTTTTCATGAGTTTGCGGGTCTTGTCGAATCTTTTGGGACGAATCAAGTGGACAAATACAAGTATCTGTGAGATAATGTGAGCAGGGTGGAGGCTGAGATATATGAGACGCGAGATAGAGAGAACCCTGCAACACGCGCAATTCCTGGCGCGACATCTACATGGCGGGATCTCTCCTGTCGTTGTCGCAATTCTAATCGAATTGGGTGTTCCGACCAATCGCGATGGGTTTGAATACATAAAAAGGGCAATCATAAAGGTCAGGGAAGACCCAACGCAAGGGCTGATGAAGGAAGTATATTCTTTCATTGCAGACAGCAATTGCGATGATGACATTAAGAAAATTGATCAGGCCATTGGATCTGCAATCAACCAGGCATGGAAACGAAGAGATGAAGACGTCTGGTACTACTTTTTTCCAATTGATAAATACGGGAAAATTCTAAGACCGTCAAATTCTGAGTTTATCTATATGATAGCCCGGTTTTTGGAATTATGGGAAGGCTGCTGCGAGGAGGTTCAATATGAGAAAGAAAAGAGATAAAGAATTTCGCAATGCCTTTTCGCGGATTTCAACCAACAGTCTTGAAAGCTTGTTGCAGGAAGAATTGGAAAAAAGTCCGGCCGACGAAAAGACCGTAAAGATGCTTCTTGAAGAGCTGAAACGAAGGGAAGAGGGTGAGAGCAAAAAGTGTAACAGTACGGAGGAGAAAGCCTGGGCGAGGTATCTCATGCATCGTATGACATGGGAGAATAAGCCTCTTCCCAGAAAAAACAGGGCATTGTATGCAGCTGCAGTTACCCTGATCGTCGTGGGAATGCTTATGTTCATGTCTCAGGAGGCATCCGCAAAAAGCATCTTTGAGCGCATTTCCCGATGGACAGATACTTTCTTTGAAATGTTCTCGCCGGACGCGGAGAATGATAATCAGTATGAGTATGTATTTCAAACCAATCATCCGGGACTCCGGGAGGTATACGAGAAAGCAATCGAGATCGGCGTGACAGGTCCAGCGGTCCCGATGTGGCTGCCTGAAGGGAGCGAATTGGCAGAACTTTGGGTTTCAGAACATAAAACTCATAAAGAACTCTGTGCACGATTTGCAATTGGGGAAGACGCCGTAATTTTTAGCATATACGAATACGAAGAATCCTCCCCTCGAAAATATTACATTTCTGACGAACCAATCAAATACATAGAAATTGAGGGGATTGTCCACAGTATATTAGATAACAATAGCAATTTGACGCTGATGTGGACAAGAGATAATTTCGAATTTAGCATTGTGACAACGCGCTCAGAAAATGAGATGCAAAAAATAATTAATTCAGTTTATTTATTGGAGGATTTAGAGTGAAACGAAGCATCAAGTGTTTAGCTTTTGTCTTAGCTGTATTTATGTTACTTACTACACCATCATTTGCTGCCGAACAAGGTGTCACAAGAGGAAGCAATTATTTTGCCAGTAGCAGTGTATATCTTTATAAATTGTCTGGAACGTCGTTCGAAGCATGGTTCCATGTCACTGCAGTTAACGGAATGGATGAGCTTGGCGCTTCGTCTATTCGGATTCAGGAATCCGAGGACGGAGAAAATTGGACAACAGTTCAAACATTTCTAAGAGACGGTAATAGTCATTTTATAGATGAAAATACATGTTCGCATAGTTCTTATGTTACCTATACAGGAACAAAGGGAATGTATTATCGAGCAAAAATTATTCTCTTTGCCAAAAACAGTAGTGGGTGGGGCTCGGTGACCGAGTACACTGCCACAATAAAACTGTAAAAACGTATTCGTTTAGTGATTTTTCTGGCAACTCATTTTCTGAACGCGCGACCCTCCCGGGTATATCTCGGGAGGGTATCTTTATTCCAAACGCTCGGCAAGGGTGGCGATAAACAGTTTATTGGAAGGAGCTTTCTTACGCCCTGGGAAATAATGGTCCCATACATTGGGATCTCTGCTTAACCAGGATTGAAGAATGACGATTCTAATTGCATGTTCGACGGCTCGCCAATCGGAATAACCCCAGTAGTCAGCTACATAGGTGTATACCTCTTTGGAGAGACTTTGTCTGCGATCCAGTGAATACTTCGGTATTGCCAAAAGCAGCTGATAATAGCCAACCCTGTGACAGGGAAGTCCCAAATCATGAAGCATTTGTTTTGTTTGCGATTGCATCTCACACAAAGAACTCATTGACGTATGAGCCATTGGATTTCCTCCGTTTCGACCTTTTTCGTGGAAATCATATCACAGAGGACTTGGTTGGCTCAATGAACAAAATTCGATGTTTTTCGAGATTTTTCCCATTGCGGAAATGCAAAGTAGCCTTTAAGCGAGGATTTGGGGTTGAACAACTCGTTGCTTTCCTGTACTATTAGATCAGGAGGTGGCGTTATGAATCCAATTGACAAATTGAGAGCATGGGTGGCGGAGAGCAGCCGAATTGTTGCATTTACTGGCGCCGGAGTAAGCACGGAATCGGGAATTAAAGATTCTGATTGTCCGAATGGATTATACAGCGAAGCATAGCAGCTCAGCGAACAGGTCTCTATTGAGCGATGAAATCCGATGGATGACGCTCTGTCTGTGCCATGGTGATTATGAAACAGAATCCGGAGGTGCGGTATAGCAATTCTAATATACATTTCTGCTGAGTCAGTGGCATATTTTTGTTGTAGGACTTCTCCACCTGATTAAAGTGGCAGACTATTGTCCTTTATGAGTACCAGAGTCGGGCGGCGGAGCAAAATATCCGAAAGAATTTCTTGCAGGATATACGGACTATCTCCATGCGGATGGATATGCCGAATATCACAATCTGAAAGAGAACGTCACTGTGGTGGGCTGTTGGGCACACCTTCGCTGTAAGTTTGACGAATCCAGGAAGATTCTGCCCAAGTGCATGGCAAAGGGTAGTCCCACTTCTCAGGGATTGGCTTACTGCAACCCATTTTGCCATTGAGCAGGAGCTTTCCGAGAAAAAACTGCAGGAAAATAACGATACAATGAACAGTTGAAGCCGGTTTTAGACGCTATGTTTGCATGAGCAAATTCTGGGGCGGCATACCGAAATTTGTCATAGGTAAGGTGTTCCATTATGTGAAAGAGCAGTGGCACCGTATAACTAATTATCGCCGAGATGGTTGGCTGGAGATATCCAATAACCGGGAAGAAGGAAGCATGAAGCCCGTTGTAACCGACCGAAAGAAGTTCTTGTTTACCAACATACCGAAGGGTGTAACGAGCAGTGTAGTTGTGCTCAACCTAATTCAGACGGCCATTGAGAACGGTCTGGATCCGTATAAATATCTGATTTGGCTGTAGAAACATGCAACAGAAGCTGATCTTTCGGATGCCCCAATTGTGCAGAAGCTACAGCCTTGGAACGCAGTAAATCATATTCAATGAAATGAATATCGATGCAAATTCCGAGGGTAATCAGGATCGTCTTTTTCTGAAAAGACGGATCGTCAGACGTTAGGCAGTGCTTGCTAATCTAAAATCGTGGACGAATTTATCGCATACAGCAAATCAGGAAAGTAAGCTATGGTGTGGCGATAAAATGATTCCGCATGAGCCAATCTGCATCTGATACAAAACAACCGGGCTTCTGAATCTCAGAAGCCCGAGTTTACGTATTGATTATAGTCCTATTTCTCTTATCAACCTTTTCATCCGGTCTACTTCCTCTGTGTCGGCTGTGATGATCTGTCGGGCGGTTTCCAGATGCTTGTCGGTACCGGAACGGGTCTTTACGAACCGGTGGACCCAGGCCACGGGGAGCAGCCAGGGCTTGTCCTGGAGGTAGGTATACCGGGCCTGAATGGTCTGCGCCTTGGGGAAGGCCATGCGCAGCAGCAGCTTTGCCCGGGAAGCGGGAATATCCTGCTCCTGGTGCTTCATGGCTGCCAGGGCACCGTCCCGGTTGTGATGACCGAACACACCGGCTTCCAGGGTGAACTCCGTAAAGTTATCCAGAATTTCTCCCGCTACAGGGGGTAAGGCCATGGGACATCCAACGCCGAACCACCGCTCCACAGCGGACAGAACCACACAGGCAAAGTCGTGGAGCTTCAGCTTTTGCAGCTGAGACGCGATCCAGCTCCAGTCCAACGCAGAGCTCTGGTGCTGAAGAAAGGCAGCCACATCCAGATACATCCGGATTCCCGCGCCGGAGCCGTGGATGTGCTTGGCAATGTGGGTCAGCATATAGAGGAAGTGAAATTCCGGGGTGAAGCGGTAGCTATGGGCCGAAGCAGGCACCGCATAGGCCCAGGCATCGGCGAAATAGCCCCGATAGTCTGCTTTTTCGGAAACATCGATCTCCATAATCTGGGTGTGGATTTCATAGTATTCATCCCCTCGGTAGTAGCTGTAGACCGGCTCCCAGTCGTCTTTGACAGCAAAGCCCAGGGAAAGCATCAGCGCATGGCATTTTGCCCGGTCCTCAGGCCGGATCACCAGGTCGATATCTGTAAAAGTCCGCAGCTCCGGCACCGGATAACAATCCCGCAGAACAAAACCCTTCATGAGGATATGGTCGATACTGGCGTCCTCCAGGGTCTGTACCATGGTCTGGGCAAGGGCGAAGCGCCGGGAGAACAGGGAAATGGTGCCCATGCACAGGCCCCGGAAGGCAGAACTGCACTGCGGATCGGGGCAAATGGGATGTTTTTTCCCCATGTAGCCCACAATGCCGGTGACAGAGTGGATCTGGGCAAGGGAAAGCAGCGCGTCCCAGTCAACATTCTCTGCTGCCTCCGGCGCCTCCTCCCGAAGATAGGATCCCAGTAAGTGTAAAAGATAATTGTATTCTGCAGTCATTTTGGCCCTCCTGCTCCTGTGGGAAATTACCATTATTCTATCACAGACCAACGGGGAATTCAATTATTCCCGGGCCCGCAATGGCAAAATACATAGAATCAGGCTGAAAAGAATACTGGAATTTGCTGTCCAAAAACCAATCATTGGGTTGAATACTGGTCCGATCAATGCTATAATATAGTGTGATATTCTGTAATTATGCGGAAAGAAGATAATCAAGGACATTTCGTGGTGGAAGAGAGACAGAACATGTATAAAAATGGAATAAAGAGAATCCTGGATCTGATCATTTCCGTTCTGGGATTGTTGATTTGCGTGGTCCCCATGGTCATTGTTGCATTGCTGATCCGGCTTGAGTCTCCCGGACCGGCCATCTTCAGGCAACGGCGGATCGGCAAAGATGGAAAAGAATTTGAATTATTGAAATTCAGAAGCATGTGTCTGGGCGCGGAACACACCGGCAGCGGTGTCTATTCCGGCAAGGGCGATACCCGGGTCACCCGGATCGGCAGGATTCTCCGGACAACCAGCATTGATGAATTGCCTCAGATGATCAATATTCTCAGGGGTGATATGTCCCTGATCGGCCCAAGACCTCCGCTGACCTACCACCCCTGGCCCATCGAAGCGTATACCGACGAGCAAAGAAGGATGTTTGAGGTTCGGCCCGGTATTACCGGCTGGGCGCAGGTTAACGGAAGAAAAGGTGTGGAATGGCACCATAGAATCGAACTGAACGTATGGTATGTGGATCATGTGTCGTTCCTTCTGGATATGAAAATATTTTTCCTGACGATCTACAAGGTCCTGCGCAGTGAGGATAACGAAAACACCGGAGAAACTGTAAAGAAATAAGATGTGGTGCGTATGCGCCACGAGGAAGAGGGACGAGTGTGGCACTGAAACTGATGTACATAACAAATAATCCGGATGTTGCGAAAATCGCGGAGGATGCAGGGGTGGACCGCATTTTTGTGGATATGGAATATATTGGGAAAAAAGCCCGCCAGGGTGGCATGGATACCGTTCAGTCCCACCATACGATTCAGGATATCCAAAATATCAGAACGGTGATCCGCCGTGCGGAGCTTCTGGTGCGGGTAAACCCTATCCATGAGGCATCAGCGGCATACGGCTCCTCACGGAAGGAAATTGACGAGGCCATTGAAGCCGGCGCGCAAATTCTCATGCTTCCGTATTTCAAAACCCTGGAGGAAGCCCGGTTCTTTGTGGAGACGGTTGACGGCAGAGCGCGGACGTTTCTGCTGGTGGAAACCCCTGAGGCGGTGGAACAAATCGACGAGATTCTGCAGATCCCCGGGGTCGACGAGATCTATGTGGGCCTGAATGATCTGAGTCTGGGCTATGGGCACAAGTTTATGTTCAAGCCCCTGGCAGACGGTACGGTAGAGCGGCTTAGTATGAAATTCAGACAGAAACAGATCCCCTTTGGCTTCGGAGGCATTGCCTCTCTTGGCAAAGGACTGCTTCCTTCTGAACGTGTGATTCGGGAGCATTACCGCTTGGGATCCAGCAGCGCCATTCTGTCCCGAAGCTTCTGCGATGTCCATAAAATCACCGATCTGGACCAGATCCGCAGAATATTTGTCAAGGGCGTGCGGGATATTCGGGATCTGGAGCGGGAATGTGCCCTTCAGGAACAGAACAGCCCCTACTTCACGGAGAACCGGTGCGCGGTGGTGGAGCGTGTGGATGCCATCTGCCATGAGTTGGCCGGGAGGTAACCGCTGTATGAATCTGCTGATTACCGGTGCCTGGCAGGATGCCCGGAATATGATTCCGCGGCTGCGTGAAATGGGCCATGCGGTGGAATTTCTGCAATATGAGAAGGATCCTCTGCCCTGTGGCTATGCCTGGGTGGAGGGTGTCGTATGCAATGGCCTGTTTCTGCACCACCCCATTGAAAATTTTGAAAATCTGAAGTATATCCAGCTGACCAGTGCCGGACTTGACCGGGTGCCCGTGGATTATATTCGGGCAAGAGGTCTGGAGATTCACAATGCCCGGGGCGTTTACAGTGTCCCCATGGCAGAGTACGCTCTGGCCGGTGTGCTCCAATTATACAAGCATATGGACTTTTTCCGGGAGAACCAGAAGAAACATGTATGGGAGAAACACCGGGGCCTTGCGGAGCTGGCCGGAAAAACTGTGTGCATTCTCGGCTGCGGCAGCGTGGGCGCGGAATGCGCGAAGCGGTTTTCCGCCTTTGGCTGCCGGGTTGTGGGTGTGGATATCAACTCCGAACCCAGGGCATATTTTGATGAAATGTACCAGCCCCGGAATCTGGACGGGATCCTTTCCGGCGCGGATGTGGTGGTGCTCGCCATCCCCCTTACGGAGGAGACCCGTTATTTGATGGATGCCGGGAAGTTCCGGCGGATGAAGCCCGGCGCGATCCTTGTGAACATCTCCCGGGGTGCCGTGGCGGATACCGAAGCGCTTACGGAGACGCTGCGCACCGGACACCTGGGCGGCGCGGTGCTGGATGTATTTGAAGAAGAACCCCTGGCACCAGACAGCCCCCTGTGGGAACTGGAGAATGTGATCATTACACCCCATGTCAGCTTTGTGGGTGAACAAAACGGAAAGCGGCTTGCCGAATGCATATGTACCAATATCAGAGGATGGAAGGAGAAACATAATGCGTTCTGAATACCGGAGTCTGATTGATGGACTGGCACAGTATCCGGAGTATCAATCTGCGCTCTTTGAATATGGATACCTTCTGACAGACAGGGATCTGGAAATGGGGGGGCAGTTTCCTTTTTACGGAAACTGGGTAAAAATTGCCTTGGCCGAATGGTTGAATCTGTACCTTCACCGAAGTCAGAAAGCATACCTGTATTCTGACGGGGGCTACACCTATTTTCTGCTGGGGCATGCCTATGATCCCTTTTCCAATGAGGAGGATGAGAACGTCATCTTAAGACGGTTCGCGGAGCAAACCCGTGGCTGCTTTGCTGACGGCTTTTCTGTACTGGATGATCTGACGGGACTGTTCCTCCTGGGAATTCTGAATCCCGAGGGTCAAATTAGTTTCTGTGGTGATTTTGAAAGCATGCGAACCACCTATTACGGCTGCGTAAATGGGCATGTGTACCTCAGCTCTCATGAGGAATTGGTTGCGTACTTTGCAGATTTGCATTTTGATCCGTATGTGAAGAAGCTGGAGAATTACTTCTGGTACCGGCTTTACGGCGAGGGACTTCCCGGCGATATTTCCCATTATCTGGAGCTTAAAAAGCTCATCGGCAACACATATGTACATTACTGCGGCGGCAAGTTCACTGTGAAGCGCATGTGGCCCAGAGAACCGCTGAAAATGTGTGCCGGCGAAGAGGAATATCAGGATACCGTCCGGCAGATCGCCCGGGCTATGTCAAACAGTATGGATTTGATTGCAAAGAAATGGAACAGACCGGCTGTTTCCACCACTGGCGGCAGAGACAGTAAGGGTTCTTTGGCCGCAGCGGTCCACACAAAAGATCGTTATCAGTTCTTCTCTTACAATAGTCAGTACGCTGAAAAGGTTGACTGTGATGCGGCAAGAGAGATCTGCGAGTCTGTTGGCGTGGAACATATAACATACACGATCCCGCTGGATCGTGCAATGTATCCGGAATATGATATTGTGAAAACGATTCTCATGTGCAACAGTAACCGCCGCTATTTCAATCACAATGACATTATGAAGCGCATCTATTTCCGGAAGGAAAAACCGTTTGATGTGGAAGTGAAATCCTGGACTTCCGAGATCGGCCGGGCATTTTACTATAAGCGTTACGGTGTACGCAGAATGCAGAAAAAATGTACGCCCCGCAGAGTCAATGTGATGAACAACATTTATCTGCTGAATCCGGTGCTGATGTACCAGACAGACGCACGCTATGCCGATTATTTGCGCAAAACGGAGTATAACGACCACATGTTCAACTACGACTGGAGCGATATTATCGATTTGGAAATGCGTGACAGTCGCTGGGGCGCGGATGTGATCTCCTGTGAGCACATGTTTGCTTACGATGTTACAGTTCCGTACAATAACCGCCATATGGGAGATCTGTTCCTGTCGGTCCCTCTGGAGGACCGGATTCGGGATAGAACCCACATCGACTTTACGGCACTGCTTTGTCCGAAAATGGGTGAGACAGAGATTCACGTGCAGGATGTCAATCACGACTGGAAACGGCTGTGGATGGATAAAATATATTATTTTGTCTCATCTGTGCGCTTAATTTGACAGAAGGGAAACAGAATGAAGAAGGTGTTGCTGATTGCCACCGTGCAGAGCCATATCTGCCAGTTTCACAGGCCCCTTGCGGAGGTGCTGCATGAACATGGCTGTGAGGTGCATGTGGCGGCCAGGAATAATCTGGCGGAAAAAAACGGACTGAAGCTGGATTTCGCGGAGAAGGTGTACGACCTGCCCTTTGCCAGATCCCCCAAAAGCCCGGATAATCTGCGGGCATACAAACAGCTGAAAGGAATTCTGGATCAGGAACACTATGATGTGATCCACTGTAATACGCCCATGGGCGGCATTGTGACCCGTCTGGCTGCCCGGAACGCCCGGAAGAACGGCACGAAGGTATTTTACACGGCCCATGGCTTCCATTTCTACAAGGGCGCGCCCAGAAAGAACTGGATGGTGTTCTATCCCGTTGAGCGGATCTTTGCCCGCCTGACCGACAAGCTGATCACTATCAACCGGGAGGACCACGACCTGGCTTCCGCAAAATTCCATGCCGAAGTTGCCCGGATCCACGGTGTGGGCGTCAACGAGCAGCGGTATTACCCGGTTTCCGAAGCTGAGCAGCGGATGCTGCGTCAGGAGCTGAGCTTCTCCCCGGAGCAGAGCGTAATTCTGTGTGTCGGCGAGCTGCTGCCCAATAAAAACCAGGCCATGGCCATCCGGATGATGCCGAAGGTGCTGGATCAGCTGCCTGATACGGTGCTGCTTCTGGCCGGCAACGGCCCGGAAAAGGACAAGCTGGAGCAGCTTATCGCAGAGCTGGGCCTGGAACAGCATGTAAAGCTGCTGGGCTACTGCACTTGTCTGGAACAATACCAGCGCATCGCGGATGTGCTGGTGGCCTGCAGCCACCGGGAGGGCCTGCCCCTGAATCTGGTGGAGGCCATGCTGACGGAGAATCCGGTGGTGGCAACCCAAAACAGAGGCCATCGGGAGCTGGTCAGCCACGGACAGACCGGTTTCCTGGTGGACAGGAACGATGCGGACGCCATGGCGGAATATGTGCTGCGGCTGCTGAAAAATCCGGAGGAAAAGCGCCGCATGGGCGCCAAAGCCCGGGAATTCGCCCTGCAGTACGGTTTTGAAAACGTAAAACAGGAATTGGAGCGGATCTATTTTTCCTGAATGTATTTTATGGAAGAGAATCTTCAACGGAATCGATATATCATTTGCGTTTTTCACCCATTGCAGTGGTTGTACCAATGCAGGCGTGTAGCGCATTGGAGATGATAAAATGACAAATCACAGGCCAATTCGTATTCTGCATATTGTTACCTATATGAGTCTTGGCGGTCTTGAGACACTGATTATGAATGTATTTCGGAATATTGACCGGGAGAAGGTGCAGTTTGATTTTCTGGTTCATCGTAAGAACCGAGCAGAATATGACGATGAGATCGAGAAACTGGGTGGTAGAATCTATCGCCTTCCCCGCCTGAATCCCTTCAATCCCGGGTATTATCGGGCGCTGGATGCATTCTTTCGGGAGCATCCGGAATATCGGATTGTACATTGCCATCAGGACTGCCTCAGTGCAATTCCTCTGGCTGCGGCCCAAAAAGCCGGCGTCCCCGTTCGGATCGCCCACAGCCATACCACCAGCCAGGATAAAAACCTAAAGTATCTGATTAAACGCTACTATATGACAAAAATCCCTGAGACGGCAACCCATTTTTTTGCCTGCAGCAGGGCGGCGGGAGAATGGATGTTCCCTGATCAGACTGTCCGGGTCGTGAACAACGGTATTGATACGGCACAGTTTTCCTTTGACCCGGAGGTGCGCAATGCCGTTCGCCGGGAACTGGGCCTTCAGAATGAGTTGGTTCTCGGTCATGTGGGAAACTTTGCGCCCACAAAAAATCACAGCTTTCTTCTCGATATATTTAAGTCCGCACATGAACTGCAGCCGGACACGGTATTGTTGCTTGTGGGCAACGGATCACTGGATGAGCAGATACGTGCAAAGGCGAAGGCACTTGGATTTGGTGATGCTGTGCGGTTTTTAGGCCTTAGAACGGACGTCAACCGGCTGTATCAGGCGATGGATGTATTCGTGATGCCGTCGCTGTACGAGGGATTTGGCATTGCGGCAATTGAGGCACAGGCTGCCGGATTGCGGTGCATGTTGGCTGATACCATTCCGCCTGAGTGCAAGGTCACGGACGGTGCTATATTCTGCAAACTGCAGGAAGGCGCTGATGCATGGGCAGAGGAGATCTTGCGGGATAAAGGTCATAATCGAGCAGGGGATGCAGAGCTTGTCAAGTCTGCCGGCTACGATATCCAGGGCACAGCTTCTTGGCTGCAGGAATTCTACCTGGAGAACGGTTGATAGATTTGAACTGTAAGCAACAGGAGTAAAAATGACGCAAAAAAAATTTTCTATATCGATTGTCACACCTGCATACAACCGGGGCCGTTTGCTGAAGAAGTGCTACGATTCCCTTCTGCGTCAGACTGACCGGAACTTTGAGTGGATCATTGTGGATGATGGAAGCAAGGATGACACAGATGCGGTTGTCCGCGGCTTTGAGCCGTCGGATTTTCCCGTGGTCTATGTCAAAAAGGAAAACGGCGGCAAGCACACTGCCCTGAATGCATCCCATCCCTATATTCGGGGTAAGTATGTCCTGATCCTGGACAGCGATGACTATCTGACCGACACCGCTGTGGAACAGGTACGCCAGGGATGGCAGAAATGGGAGGATATCGGGGAAGTTGGTATGCTTACCTTCCTCCGGGGAAAAAGTGTCTCAGATCCTCTTTGTACCGGACCGGTTGCGGGAACGCCGGTGGATATTATGCGCTATAAGCGGAACATGATCCACAGCTCTGACTGCTGTGAGGTGATCCGGACGGAACTGTTCAAGAAATATCCCTTCCCGGTTTATCCGGGAGAGCGGTTTATGGGAGAGGGTGTCCTGTGGAACCGGGTTGCCCTGAGCCACAAGTGCGTGTATATCAACGACGTGATCTATATCTGCGAGTATCTGGAAGGCGGTCTGACCAACTCCGGCCGGGCCATGCGCATCCGCAATCCCCGGGGCGGCATGCTGTCCGCAGAAATCAGCATGGACAGGAAAAATTACTGGCATCGGCGTATCAAGAACGGCCTTCTGTTTACCTGCTACGGTTTCTTTGCGTGCATGACGCCGGGCGAGATGCTGGCACAGACGCGGCATAAGGGAATGGCTGTGCTTTGCATGGTCCCCGGCTACGTCCTGCATCGGTACTGGAAAAAGAAGCATACGAAATAAGTGTAACGATATGGAAGAAGTAAGAGGTTTTGTGACCGTTGCCACCGGCAGCGATCACTACTACAAAATGGCCGCAGATCTGCTGCTGTCCTACCGCGGAAGAGGCAAAGGAGAGTATCCCTTTGCCCTGATCTGCGACCGGGAAAATGAATATACGGCCCTGTTTGACCATGTGATCCTGGTGCGGGAGTTCCGCGGATCCACCGTGGACAAGCTGCTGATGCGGCATGCTCCCTATCAGGAGTCGCTGTTTCTGGATGCGGATATTCTGATTCTGGAGAACATCGATGACCTGTGGGATGTGTTCCGGGACGCGGATGATGTGTCCGTATTTGGGCAGGTCCTGCCCCTGGATTCCCAGGAAGGCTGGTTTACTTACGAAGGAAGCGGAAAATACAAGCCCTTGGTCAGGTATCTTCTGTCCATGAACGGTGGTATCTACTACTTCCGGAAAACAGCCCGGGCGGAGAAGATCTTTGACGATGCCCTGGGCGTTATGGAAGATTATGCTTCCATCGACTTTAAGTACTTTGATACCCCCCAGGATGAGCCCCTGATGGCCATGTCCCTGGTGATCAACGGATGTATGCCATGCGAAAAAGAATACCCCATGACTATCCTGCCCGCCTGCAGCCATAAGGTCACGGCAGACTTCAGCGGCAAGGTTTACGAGGACAAGCGTCCCAGCGACGCAAAGTTCATTCATTTTTCGACACCCAGGACAAAGCTGTTTCTGTATAATTATCTGAACGAGATCAATCATCACCCGGATGGGTGGCGGACACGGGGAAATTTCCTGAAAACCAGGGCGCGTTTTGCCGCGGCAGACGCGAAATTCTCCCTGTATCACAATGCCGGTGCGGTCCTTCGCCGCTGCGGCATGGCTGCGGTTGTAAGGGGACTGAAAAGAATTCTGCACTGAGTCCCCTTCGGAAGAGAACGATAACATATTTGAGGGATACGCGATGAAGTATTCTGTGATCATACCGATCTATAACGCTGCCGGAACCCTGGAACGCTGTCTGGACAGTCTGCTGAACCAGCCTCACGAAAATGCGGAGATTCTGCTGATCAACGACGGCTCCACTGACGAAAGCGGCGGGATCTGCCGGCGCTATGCCCGGGAGTATGACGGTATACGTTACTTTGAAAAGGGAAACTGCGGTGTTTCCTCTGCAAGAAACCTGGGACTGGAAGAAGCATCCGGAGAATACATCCTGTTTGTGGACAGCGATGATTACGTGACACCAGACTATTTTGCGGTTATAGATGAAGCAATGGCGCGCTGGAGCCCCGATATTCTGATGTTCCGAATGCGGCACTTTGGTGCCGGAAGTGACAGGGAGCGCATAGGAGCGTTCTACAGCGAGGATGAACTTGAGATTTCGAAATATGTCCAGCGCGCAACCTATGCCTGCCTGTATTCCAACCTGATGACCCGGACTTTCCGCAGGGAGATTATCCGGACAAATAATCTTTGCTTTGATGAGACCCTCTGCGTCGGAGAGGACCAGGCGTTCATTTTTACTTACACCATGCATGTGAAGCGAATGGTATCCGTGGATCAGGTGTTGTACAATTATTCATGGGAAAACTGCAACTCACTTACCCGGCGGAGTCGGCCATATCTCACCGGGCAGCTGCTCCGGGTGAGTGCGCTGATGCAGCAGGCACTGGATGCATCTGACTTCCCGGCTACGGTTCGGCGGATCTATCAGGAGACCATTGCCTGGTCCCATTACCGCAGTGCCTATTCCGCCTGCAAGGAGCTGCGAAAATTTGACCTTTCCGATGCAGAACGCAGAAAACAGATCCGCGGGATCTGCAAAAGCTTCTCCGGCGCAGGTATCGCGCCCATAGGCCTGCAAACCCGGCTGATTGCGCAGCCGGTGATAGGGAAGATGAGCCGGGTCATTGACAGCCTGTCCCGTTACCGGGATTCATCCCGAAAATAAACCCTGAAACAAACAAGGAGGTGTCATCCATGAGTATATATTGGGGAATTGTGGCAGCCGCCATTATCTGCGGCATGATGATGCCTCAGGAAGGCCGGGAACGAAAGTATTATGTCATTCTGATAACCTTTATCCACTGGTTTGTCTGCGCTTTCCGCTATCAGTTCCTGACCGGTGACCTGATTAAGTACAATACGGAATTCCGGCACCTGCGGAACGTGAGCTACCTCAGCGAGCAGGCCATTCATGACTGGAAAAATACGCTCTTTTACTGGCTGATGAAATTCGTGGGAGACACGACGGACGGCAACTATCAGGCATTCCTGATTATCCTTGCCACCATCTGCTGTCTGATCGCGGGTATTTTTATTTACCGTTATTCTCCCAGGCCCTGGTTCAGCTTTGTGGTCTGGAACTGCCTGGGCTTCTATGTGACCTATGATTACCTTGCCGTCAAGCAGGGCCTGGCCATGGCAATCCTCATGATTTCCATGATGTGCATACTGGAGAGAAAGCCCTGCTGGTTCCTGTTCTGGACCCTGGTGGCCGGCTTCATACATATGCCAGCGCTGTGTTTCCTGCCGGCGTATTTTCTGGCAAACTGGAAGCTGGACAAATATATGGTGGCCTTATACATCGCTGCTGCTGTCATTATCTTTTTTTCCAGAAATCAGATTGTTCAGATTGTCGGCGAAGCCTATTACGAGGACATCTCCTTCACACTGACAAAGGAGACGCTGGGCGGCCGAACCATCGTGATCATTCTGATGCTGGTGGCAGGCATTCTGCTGCGGGGCTTCCGGGAAAGGCAGTTTAATCAGCTGTTCCATATCATTGTGGTGGCGGCTATTCTCCAGATGTTCTCGGGTTTTGACAATGTGTTTACCCGGCTGGCAGATTACTATCTGCAGTTTACGGTGCTGTATATTCCCATGATCTTCTATGATGTTCGAAGACCTCAGGTCAACCGGTTGGCAGCGCCGCCGATATTTCCGTTTAATTTTCGAAGCAGAAAAATTCTGGCGGCCTGTATCGTGCTGATCCTGATATGGTGGTATGATACCACCATGCTGGGCCACACCATCAGCTATGAAACCGATAACTTCCTGAATTATCGCTTTATGTGGGATGTAGGATGACCTGAGAGGGAGTAAGCCATGAAATATACTCTTCAGATTGCAGCAAAGCTGTATATCGGCGGCGCGGAAAAGGTGGCCCGGGATATCGGACTGTATCCCGCACCGGAAGAATACGAAACCCACTATGTGGTCTTCGGTGACGCGGTGGGAGAATATGAGCAGCAGCTCCTTGACCGGGGCTGCAAGGTCTTCCATGTGCCCTCTCCCGGGGAAAGCTACCGGGCGTATCTGAAAACCCTGCGGGAGCTGATGGAGGAATATTCCTATACGGCAGTCCATGCCCACACCATGTTCAACGCGGGCTGGGTTATGTGGCAGGCAAAACGCATGGGCGTACCGGTTCGCGTGGCCCATTCCCACTCTGCCCTGGATACCCAGGGGGGCTGGAAAACCAAGATCTATGAAAATCTGATGCGCGGTCTGATTCTCTCCTGCGCCACGGACCTGGTGGCCTGCGGCGAGAAGGCGGGTATCCGGCTGTTCGGCGAACGGACCTACCGGAAAAGGGCGAAGCTGATACTCAACGGAATTGATGTCTGCGCTTTCCGGTTCGATGACGTAGCCCGAAAGGCAATCCGGACCCGGTACGATCTGGCTGACAGCTTTGTGATCGGTCATGTTGGTCATCTGGCCGGGGTGAAGAACCAGGCCTATCTGCTGGAACTGATGCCCGGGATCCTGACAAAAAAGCCAAATGCAAAGTTGCTGCTGCTGGGCGAAGGGCCGGACAGACCCATGCTGGAAAAAAAGATCGCCGATCTGGGTCTGGAAAAGGCCGTGATTATGACGGGCAATGTGATGAACGTGGCAGACTACCTGAGTGCCATGGATGTATTCGCATTCCCCTCGCTGTATGAGGGCATGCCCCTGAGCATTATTGAGGTTCAGGCCAATGGTCTGCCCTGCGTGCTGTCCACCGGCGTGCCCCGGGATGTTTACTTAACGGATCTGATCCGGCCCCTGGCACTGGAGGATCCCGAAAGCTGGATTCAGACCATCTGCGGCAGCGAAAGATCCGGTGATGCCTGTTATCAGGAGCAGCTGCTGCGGTCAGGCTTTGATGTATCCTCCGCAATGGGAAAATTGTATGATATCTATGAACAGAAAAATTAAGGTTTTATTCTTTATGGAAACCATTGAGGGCGGCGGAGCGGAGAAGGTTCTTCGGAATTTGGTCAACAATATGGATCAGACCCGCTTTGACATCACCGTGCAGACGGTTTATCCGGATGGCGGCGCAGGATTGCTGTCCCCCGGCATCTGTTACCGGGCCATGTATCCTGTCCGTACGAGGGTGACGGAGCTGCTGTACCGGTTGGAGACCGCCTCCGGTCTGGCCTATCGGAACCGGATGGCGGACGACTATGATATCGAGTGCGCCTATCTGGAATGCGGTGCCACTAAGGTAATCGCTGGCTCCACCAACCGCAAAGCGGTGAAGCTGGCCTGGGTTCACTGCGACCTGTGCAAGGCCATGCAGGATCCCGAGGGCTTTGCGAAGAAAACCAGGCCATACTACAGAAAATATAACCGGGTTGTGTGCGTGTCCAATCTGGGGCAGCAGAGCTTCCGGAAGCTGTATGGAGACGAGATTCCCACGGTGATCGTCCACAATACGGTGGACTGCGAGGAGATTCTGCAAAATGCACAGGTGCCTGTTTCCGATCTTCCGGAGGCACCGCTGGTGGTTTCCCTGGGCAGACTATCTGAGCCCAAATGCTATCTGCGGCTCCTGAAAGCCCATAAGCGGCTGCTGGAGGAGGGTATCCGGCACAGGCTGCTGATTCTGGGAGAGGGACCCCACCGGCTCATGCTGGAGACCTATATCCGGGAAAACAACCTTGGAGATACCGTCTCCCTTCCGGGCTTCAAAACCAATCCCTATCCTTATCTGAAGGCGGCGGATGTGCTGGCTTGCTCGTCCATCTATGAGTGCTTCAGCACCTTCGTTACCGAGGGCCTGATTCTGGGCAAGCCCATTGTCACTACGGATGTTTCCGGTATGCGGGAGCTGCTGGGGGACAGTGAATACGGCCTGATTACCCGGATTGATGACGGGGATTTTTACGAAGGCCTGAAAAAAATGCTTCTGGATAATAAGCTGCGGCAGAACTATACCCATAAAGCAGCTGTCCGGGGCAGAGACTTCTCCACAGAAAAGCTGATAACCGAAACGGAGACCTTTCTTGATAATTGCGTCAATAACAGGGGGTAAAAGCCATGCTGCTCAGTGTTGTGATCCCGGCCTACAACTGCATAAACAGCCTGGAACAGACCCTGGACAGTATTCTTGACTCTGGCCTGAGGGATTTTGAGGTTCTTCTGATCGATGACGGCTCCCGGGACGGTACGTCTGAGCTTTGTGATGAGCTGCAGCGCAGACATGACTGTGTCCGCTGCGTCCACCAGGAAAACGGCGGCGTTTCCAATGCCCGGAACCGGGGGGTTCAGGAAGCCCGGGGCAGCTATATCCTGTTTTTCGATTCCGATGACACCGTGGATTCCGGCGCCCTGACTCACTGTGAAGAGATCCTGCTGCGCAATCAGCCGGATATGCTGGTTTTCGGCATGAGCTTTGACTATTATTTCCGGGGAACGCGGTACCGCCGGGATGCAATGACGGTGCTCCTGGAGGGACTGCTGCCCAGAGCCCGGTGGCTCCGGGAGATCCGGGGGTTGTATGAATGCAACGCCCTGTCCCCGGTGTGGAACAAATGTATCCGCAGAGATCTGCTGGAAAAGAACCGGATCCTGTTTCCCGGCGGGATGATCGAGATGGAGGATTTCTGGTTTTCCCTCCGGTGCATGAGATACTGCGAAGAAATTTGCTTTCTGCCAGAGGCCATCTACCGCTACCGCCAGCCGGAGGATGAGAGCAACACCTTCCGGCGGCTGTGCCGGATCCCCAGCATCAGCGCCTATATGGAGCCCTTTGAAGAGGAGTTGGCGGCCTTCCCTGAGACGGAGGGCGTCGCCGGAAGCATTTATGCATCCTTTTTCCATGAAATGATCCGCTTCGGCGATGTTTCGCTGATCCGGCGGACGGCGGTGGATATGCTGAACGGAAAATATGCCGGGTATATGGCGGCGTCGGAACCAGGGCTGTACCGGCTTTTGCAGGCAGGACGTTACCGCCGGGTCTGGCTCCGGAGCCGGATGCGCAGTCTGCGCCACTGGCTTGCGGTGCGGGTAAAATACGTAAGAAACGGCGGCAAAACAGAATGAAAACCAGGGACTTGTTTGCGAAATTATTCGTCACCGACCATTATTTCACCATAGCCATCCGGAAGCGGCCCACTGAGAGCATTGTGGAAAATCCGGTGTTTGCTCCCGAATTTGTGGTTCCGGCCAGCCGGCAGCACTGGTGTGCCGACCCTGTGCTGGTGGACGACGGGGAAAAGACCTGGCTGTTCTACGAGGCGGTTCTGGGTGACCACGGCCATATCGAGGTGGCGCAGGTGCTGGAGGACTGCACCCTGGGGAAACCCACGGTGCTGCTGAAGGACGAATGCCACTACTCCTATCCCTTTGTATTCCGGTATGAAAACACCTGGTATATGATTCCGGAATCTTCGGCAGCGTCCCAGGTGCGGCTGTACCGGGCGGTTGCCTTTCCGGAAAAGTGGGAACCGGTAACCGTATTGCTCCGGGAAAAGGCGGTGGACACCACCGTGTTTGCGCACAATGGGCAGCTGTATCTGCTGACCTATCTGCCGGATGCCGCCACGGAAAGGGTGACACCCGGAGCATATAAGCTGAACCTTCCGGAGGGGACATTGACTGATCTTCCTTGGGAGGAATATGACGAACTGCGGGTCCGGGGCGCCGGCCCGGTGTTTGCCGAGGGACAGACCCGGTACCGCCCGGCCCAGATCAGCCGGGAGCAGCGCTACGGCGACGGCCTGGTTTTTTACCGGATCACTGACCCTGCCGGATATCGGGAAGAACCGGGGTTTTGGATGGGCCCGGAGCACCTGAGGATCCGGGGCTGCTATGCCGACGGGTTGCATACGTACTGCCGCTCAGAGCGGTTCGAGGCCATTGACATCCGCGTCGGCACGGTGGATTTTGCAAAACCCTTCAAAAAGCTCTTTGGTAAGTAAGCATACGGAGAAAGGCTATGGATATTGATTTTGTAGTATTGTGGGTGGACGGAAACGACCATCAGTGGCAGGCGGAAAAGGCCAAATATCAGGGAAAGACCCTGGATGACAGCAATGCTGCCCACCGCTTCCGGGACTGGGGCCTGATGCCCTACTGGTTCCGGGCCGTGGAAAAGTTCTGTCCCTGGGTGCGCAAGGTGCATTTTGTCACCTGCGGCCATGTGCCCGACTGGCAGAATCTGGACTGCCCGAAGCTGAACCACGTGAAGCACAGCGACTATATCCCGGCAGAATACCTGCCCACCTTCAGCGCCAATACTATTGAAATGAATATCCATCGCATTGCGGATCTGGCAGAGCATTTTGTATTTTTCAACGATGACATGTTTCTGACCCGGCCCATGGCCGAAACGGACTTCTTCCGGGAGGGTCTGCCCTGCACCTACGGCGCGGAGGTACCTTTTTCTGTGGCGGGACAGCCGGGCATCTGGCAGCATCTGATCGTCAATGACCTGCGGGTGATCAACACCCACTTCCACAAACCCACCCAGGCCACCAAATACCGGAAAAAGTATATCAGCAACTGCTATCGCTGGCAAGACAATGTCCGCACCCTGGCGCTGGAGAAGCTCTTCCCGGAGAACTTCCTGGGCTTTAAGAATCTCCATGCTCCGGCAGCATTCCTGAAATCCACTTTTGAAACCCTGTGGGAGAAGGAGCCGGAGCTGCTTCATCAAACCTGCAGCAACCGCTTCCGCAGCAACGAGGACGTGAACCAGTGGCTGGCCCTCTGGTGGCAGATCGCCGGGGGACAGTTCATGCCTGCGTTGGTGGACAATGTGGTGGACGATGTGACCGATGAAAATGTGGAGCGGTTGTGTGAAATGATCCGCGGTCAGCGGCACGATATGGTCTGCGTCAACGATCCCTCGGAGGGCGTGGATATTGAAACCCTCTCCGCACAGCTGAAGGCGGCCTTTGAAGCGATTCTGCCCGGGAAAAGTAAATTTGAAAGATAAAAGGTGTGACCTATGAAGGAACGTCTTGACTATATAGACAGAGCCAGAGGCGTGCTGATCATCCTGATGGTGATCGGCCATGTGTGGCAGAGCGGTTTTGTGTTTGATGTGATCTATGCCTTTCACATGCCCGCGTTTTTTGTGATCAGCGGCATTCTGATGCACCATACCAAATCCTGCGAAAAACCCTTCGGCAAATTTCTGTGTGGAAAGATCCTGGCCTACGGCATTCCCTTTGTCTGGGTCGAGATTCTGGGTGTGCTGACCGACATCCTGCGAAACGGTGTGACCCTGAACGTGAAGGGCTACCTGTTCAATACGCTGACCTTCAACTTCAATGATCCGAACCTCTGGTTCCTGGCCAATCTGTTCCTGATCGAAGTGTTGGTTGCGGGAATGATGAGGACGATCAATAAACCGGCGGTGATCTGCTGCATCGCAGGCGTGCTGTTCCTGGCACGCTATGCGCTGCCGACTCAGGTGCTTTATGTCAGTACACTTACCAGTGTCATGAAATATCTGCCTCTGTTCCTTGCAGGCTTTTTCGGCCACAAGTACTGGAAAAAGGTACATATGCCCACCGCGCTGCTCTGTGCTGCTGCGGTGCTGATGCGGGTGCTGCTGGACAGTCACATTCAGAATGCGGGAAAAGTGTGGGCTGACCTTGCCTATGTGCTGGGCGGGCTCTGCGGAACCTACGCTGTGCTGTGCCTGGTCCGGGTCAATCTGCCCGCAGTGCTGAACCGGATCCTCGCATATTCTGGCCGGAATACCATTATCATCTACGGAACCCATCATATTTACTACGCAGTTCTGGGTGTGCTGCTGGGAATCGAAAGCTTTGCAGCCACTCCCATCGGCGTGGGCCTGATCATTCTGGCGGGTGTTGCACTGCTGGAGGTCCCCACCATTTACATTATTAACCGTTGGCTGCCGTTCCTGGCGGGAAAGCGCCGGAAAAGACCTGTAACCGCTTAAGAAAACAGGAGAAAAACATATGAGAATCAGAGACCTGATCAAACGATATCTGCCCTCTTACCGTACCGAGGCGCGGATGATGGAAAAAATGGATGCCCTGCGCCGTGATCTGCGGGAAATGGACAAGAAGAACGAATATCTGTTCATGCTGTCCCAGATGCAGCCGGGAGAGACCCTGGATGATGTCAGAAAGCGCATCCACCTGATGCTGCCCAAGGCCACCGGCCGGCTGCGCAATATCCAGATGGCGGAAAACTATATCCTCCGGCGAGTGAAGGACATCTGCGATGCCAACGGCATGGAGCTGTTTCTGGTGGGCGGTACCCTCATGGGCGCCGTGCGCCACAGGGGCTTCATCCCCTGGGACAATGACATTGATATCGGCATGATGAAGCACGACTACCTGAAGCTGAGCAGTCTTCTGGAGCAGGACGAAGAACTGGTGGTCCAGTACTGCTACAACTATAAGGAGGGTCTGAAAACCTCCAAGGTCAAATTCCGGGGCGTGGATGTGTTTTTCATTGATATTCTCGTGTTCGACTATATCGATGTGACCCCCGAAACGCTGAACCAGATCTGGGTTGCCACCCAGAACGCCAATAAGGACCATATCCGGAAGATCCAGGAACTGGCCGGGGACCTGAAGGAGAGAAATTTCTGCCGTCCCATGGCAAACCCGGAAATGGACAAGCAGACTGCCGAATTTGAAGCGGAACAGCTGAAGAAATTTCCCTGTTTTGGCCATGGCGATTATTTCTGCGAGCCCATCAACTGCCCCTGGTGGAGCCGGGATGAGCGGGGGATCCGGAAGGTCAGCGATTACTTCCCACTGATGAAGGATGAAGTGGAATTTGAGGGGAGAACCTACGATGTCTGGATGAACTACGAACGGGCTCTGGGCTTCTCCTACGGCGACTACTGGAAGCTTCCCTTCTCTGTCAGTGAGCCCCATACTACAGAATTTGATGAGGGGCTGGAAGAGGGCTTTGCCTATCTTCGCAGCCGTGGAATTATCTAACAGGTGACAATATGAGCAAAAAGGTATTTTTATTTGACCTGGATGCTACCGTAAGTAAGGTTGAGATTCTGCCGATGCTGGCGGAGCAGGTGGGTCTGCTGGAGGAAATGCGGGAGCTGACAGAAAAGACTATGCGCGGTGAGCTGCCCTTCAAGAGCAGCTTCCTGTCCCGGGTGGAGATGCTGAAATCCATTCCTGTCAGCCGCGTGGCGGAGATCGTGGAACAGACTCCCCTGAATGAAGAAATTGTCAGATTCATCCAGGAGCATAAGGAGTGCTGCTACATCGTAACCGGCAATCTGGACATTTGGATCAGAAGGCTGATGAAGCGCATTGGACTGCCTATGGCCCATTGCTTCTGTTCCTCTGCCAGCGTGGTGGATGACCGGCTTGTCACGGTGAACAGCGTAATCGACAAGGGCATGGTGGTGAAGCAGTTTATTCTCCCTGTGGTTGCCATCGGTGACGGCAGCAACGATGCCGAAATGGCAAGGCTTGCGGAGGTGGGTATTGGCTTTGGCGGAGTCCGCCCGGTAGCGTACTCCCTGATGTGCAACGCCACCCATGCCATCTATGATGAAAAACGACTGTGCGAGTTTTTGGAAAGATTATGTGAGGAATAACAGGAGGACGCCATGAAAAACAATGTATCCATTGTGATCAGTGCCGCAGGCATGGGTACCCGGCTGGGCCTGGGCTGTACCAAGGCACTGGTGGAAATTGAGGGAAAGACCCTGATTGAGCGGCAGCTGGAGATCCTGAAAGATTACGACGATATTCGTGTGGTAGTGGGCTATCAGGCGGAAAAGGTTATCGAAGTCGTCAATTCTGTCCGCAAGGATGTTATGTTTGTATTTAACCATGATTACCGCAATACGGGCACCGGTGCCAGTTTTTGGCTGGGTGCCCAGCATGCGAGGGAATATGTGGTGGCCCTGGACGGTGATCTGCTGGTGAATCCTGATGACCTGATCAAGGCCATAGAATGTGATGGCTGTTGCATCGGCGGTTCCACCCCTTCCACGGACAATCCCTGGACCATGCCCACCAAGGTGATCCGCGGCGTGGAGAACGTTGTGGGATTTTCCAAGGAGGAGGGCGAGTATGAGTGGACGGGTCTTGCCAAGGTACAGACCGATTCCCTGCAGCCCGGCAGAGGCCATGTGTTCCAGATGATCGAACCTCTTCTGCCCATTCCCATGATTTTCATTCGCACCAAGGAGATTGACACCGTCGATGATTATGAGCGTGCCGTTCAGTGGGTGCGCAACGGTTACGAGGATTGAACCATGTTTCAGGATGTAATTGGTATTCTGGGTGGCATGGGCTCCTATGCCACGCTGCACTTTTTCGAAGCTGTGCTGAAAGCGTTTCCTGCACAGAAGGAATGGGACCGACCCAGAATTTTAATCGACAACCGCTGCACCATGCCCAGCCGGGTTCTGGCCGTTCTGGAGGGTGTGAAATATGATCAGCTGGTGGCGGAGCTGACGGATTCCGTCCGTTCTCTGATCCGCTCCGGTGCAACAAAAATCATTTTGGCCTGCAATACCTCCCACTGCTTCCTGAAGGATATCTATACCAACGTGCCGGAAGCGGAGGGGAAGATCGTCAGCATCATCGATGCCTGCTGTGGAGAAATTGCAGCCGCCGGGGAGACGGAAGTTTCCCTCATCGCCTCTGAGGGCACCATCCAGTCCGGGGTTTTTGCCCAGGGCCTGAAGCCCTATGGCATTGGGGTTCGCAGTCCCGAAAATGAGCAGTATCTCATGCAGCGGGAGCTGATTGAGGCTGTAAAGCAGGATTGCATCACCGATGAAGTGGTGGAAAAATTTATTGAGCTGGTGAAGTCTTTCTCCGGGGATGCGCTGATCCTGGGCTGTACGGAATTTCCGGTGCTGTTCTCCAGGGTTCCTGAAGGTACCTTTGCCGGGATCCGGATCTATGACCCCCTGCAGTTTGCTATCCGCGCATTGCAGAAAGAATGTAAGTAGAGGTAAGTTATGCCGCAAATCAGTGTGATCGTGCCTGTTTACAAGGTGGAAGCCTATCTTCACGAATGCGTGGACAGCATCCTGGCCCAGACTTTTTCTGATTTCGAGCTGATCCTAGTGGACGATGGTTCTCCCGACAACTGCGGAAAAATCTGTGACGAATATGCCGCAAAGGACAACCGTATCCGGGTGATCCATCAGGAAAACCAGGGCCTGTCCGGCGCCAGAAACGCAGGCATCGATATTGCCCGGGGCGAATATATCACCTTTATCGACAGCGATGATCTGGTGGATATGCGATATCTGGAAATCCTTCTGGATACTGCCAAAGAGGGCGCGGCTGTGGCGGTCTGCCGACACAGGGAGTTTTCAGACAGTAATCAGCTGACGGCATGGCAAGGGGAAGTGTCCCGAAAAACCTTTGATACCGTTGACGCGGTGGAAACCATGTATAACGGAAGCGTCTGGATTCCGGTCAATGCCTGTGGCAAGCTGATTTGTCGTGGGCTGATCGGGGATACCCGCTTCCCGGTTGGCAGACTCCATGAGGATCAGGCCTTTACCCCTTACATCCTGTACCGGGCAGAAAAAACCGTATCCTGCAATGCGATCCTCTACCATTACCGAGTAAATCCTGTCAGCATTACCCGCAATACCTTCTCCCTGCGGCGTTACGATGACCTGTGGGCCATTGAGGAATGCATCCGCTTCTTTGAGGAGTGTGGGGAAGACAAAATTGTGGCGGCTGCCCGGAAAAAGCGTCAGCGGCTGATCTGCACCTACGCTATCTACGCAAAACGGGATGGTGTACAGGTGCCGGAAGCCTACCGGATTTCCATCCCCAAAGCCCTGGGACATCTGCGCAGGAATGTCTCCGCGGATAAGTATGGCTACTATCTGGCCCTGGTGAATGAAAAACTGGTGATCTGGGATGCGTACTTAAGAAAAATTGAGAAAATCTTCAGAAAACAAGTCTGAGGTTACATTATGAATTGCAGAAAAATAGAAAAATTCATCGGCCGGGCGCTGTACACGGCCATCGGAAAACATATGCCTCTGTCCGGGGCCAGGGTCAGCTTTGGTGCCAGGAAATTCCGCCAGTTCTGTGCCCACCTGATCCTGGATGAGTGCGGCGACTGGGTGAACATCGACAAGGGCGCCACCTTCGGCGACGAGGTGAAGCTGGGCCAGGGTGCCGGTATCGGTGCCAACTGCTCCATTCCCAACGGGGTTACCATCGGTGACCACGGTATGATCGGAATCGACGTGCTGATGTTTACCAACGAGCATCGCCATGACGATCTTACGGTTCCCATGGGCCTCCAGGGCAGAACAGAAACAGAGCCCATCGTCATCGGTAATGATGTCTGGATCGGCTCTCGGAGCCTGATCATGAAGGGTGTTCACATCGGCGACGGCGCTATCATCGCCGCCGGCTCCGTGGTGACTAAGGATGTTCCTCCCTATGAGATCTGGGGCGGCAACCCCGCACGATTCTTGAAATCAAGACTGCCTGCAAAGGAAGAAAATCATGGTTAATTCAGAACCTACAATTCAGCCCCCCCTGGTCAGCGTCATTGTTCCGGTGTATAAGGCGGAGGCCTACCTTGGCCAGTGCGTGGAAAGTATCCTGGTCCAGAGTATGGAGGATTTTGAGCTTCTGCTGATCGACGACGGCTCCCCGGACGGCTGCGGTGCCCTGTGCGATGATTATGCACGGGCAGATACCAGAGTACGTGCCATACATAAGGAAAACGGCGGCGTATCCTCCGCCCGGAACCTGGGCATCGATCGGGCCGCGGGGCGGTATATTGTTTTCATCGACAGCGATGACCATGTAGGATCTGACTACCTGAAAGAGTTGCTGGATTCGGAAGAGGAGGCCTCCACCGGAGAGAAAAAGGTCCTTGTTATTTCCGATTACCAGCCTTTTTCCAAAACCGGCCCGGAAGAACGTGCATTCCCCGAAAAAATGACTATGAATCTGGTGCCCGGAGGAACGAGCCCGGAACAGTTCCGGGAGCTGGTATTCTCCTTCCGAATCTTTCCGCCCTACTGCAAGCTCTACCGGGCAGATGTGATCCGGTCTCGGGAACTCCGGTTTGACACATCCATCCGCACCGCGGAGGATTTCGACTTCAACCGCCGGTATCTGGAACATGTGGACGCGGTTCGTTACATTCCCTCGGTGCGCTATCACTACCGGGTAGGCTACAAGCGTTACCAGCCCTCCAACCGTGGTGTTCTGGGTCAGTCAGAGATCAAAAGTGCCCACATCATGGCAAACGGCATTGTGAGCCTGGCACAAAAGCTGGACCTGATGGAGCAGCTAGAGGATGAGATCTGCCTCTGGGCTGCAAATAAGCACTATTTCAACCGTCTGCCCATGCTCTTCGCGGAAAGCCCGGAGGTGGGGACAGCGGAGCGATACCGGCTGTACCGGCAGCTCATTGCCGACCCGGTATACCGCAGCGCGCACAAACGAGGTGCCAAATTGACAACGAAATCCACAACCCGGCTGACTGCGAGGTTCTTCGACTGCTTCGCCGGCTGGTGGTTGTTCTATAAATTCAACGGCCTGCGCCGTTGAGAGAAGGAGTAACGTACAGTGCAACAGAAATTTTCAACGGTGATCGTCCCGAAAACGGGATGGTTTGACCTGAATCTGAAGGAAGTTCTGAAATATCGGGACCTGATTTTTCTGTTTGTGAAGCGGAATTTTGTTTCCAAGTACAAGCAGACTATTCTGGGCCCTGCCTGGGCCATTATCCAGCCCTTCCTGACCACGGTGATGTTCACCCTGATTTTCGGCAACATCGCCGGCCTCGCCCCCGGAGGAGTTCCCTCCTTTGTTTTCTACCTGTCCGGTAATGTCATGTGGGGCTATTTCAGCGGCAGCCTGAGCAGCACCGCCAATACCTTCGTAGCCAACAGCCACACCATGGGCAAGGTCTATTTTCCCCGTCTGGTAATGCCCATTTCCTCGGTGCTGTCCCAGCTGATCAATTTTGGCATCCAGTATCTGTTCCTGGCGGTGTTCCTCATCTACTACACCGTCACCGGACAAGGGGTTGCACCCAACTGGTGGATTCTGATGACCCCGGTGCTGCTTCTGCAGATGGCCATGCTGAGCCTGGGCTTTGGTGTTATCATTTCCGCCCTGACCACCAAGTACCGGGACCTGGCCATGCTGGTTGGCTTTGGCGTGCAGCTGTGGATGTACGCCACCCCCGTTGCCTATGACATGTTCAGCATGGGTGCCTTTGCCCCCGGCGGGAAGTGGCATGCCCTGTATATGTGCAATCCTGTCACCCCCGCGGTGAACCTGTTCCGGTATGCTTACTTAGGTATCGGCAGTATGGAGTGGGAGTACTATTTCCTCAGCTGGGGCGTGACCCTGGTTGTCCTGTTCCTGGGCATTGTGCTGTTCAACCGGGTGGAAAAGACCTTCATGGATACAGTTTGAGGTGGATTATGGAAGAACTTGCAATCAAAATTGAACATGTATCCAAGCAGTACCGCCTGGGCGCCATCGGCGGCGGCACGCTGCAGGGTGATCTGCAGACCTGGTGGGCCCGGGTTCGGGGTAAGGAGGATCCCAACAGCAAGATTGGCTCCGACACCACACTGAAAATTGGTGAACGTTTCCTGGCTCTGGATGATATCTCCTTTGAGGTGAAGAAGGGTGAGGCTGTGGGCATCATCGGCCACAACGGCGCGGGCAAGTCCACCCTCTTAAAGCTGCTCAGCCGGGTCACTGCCCCCACCAGCGGTACCATTTCCTACAACGGCCGCATTGCCTCCATGCTGGAGGTGGGCACCGGCTTCCATCCGGAGTTGACGGGCCGGGAGAATGTGTACATGAACGGCGCGATTTTAGGCATGACCAAGGCGGAAATTGACGCAAAATTCGACCAGATCGTGGAATTTGCCGAAATGGAGAAGTTTATCGACACCCCCGTCAAGCGTTATTCCTCCGGTATGTACGTGAAGCTGGCCTTCTCCGTGGCGGCCCATCTGGACAGCGAGATCATGGTCATGGACGAGGTTCTGGCCGTGGGCGATATGAAATTCCAGCAGAAGTGCCTGGGCCGAATGGGCGACGCCGCCAATTCCGAGGGCAGAACCGTTCTGTACGTGTCCCACAATATGAATACCATCCGCCAGCTGTGTAAGCGCTGCATCGTCATGGACCACGGCCGGATCATCTTCGACGGCGATACCGAGACGGCCATTAATATTTATGTGAGTAGTACAAAAGCACCCAGAATAGTAAACGACTGTTCGCGGATCAAGCGAAACAAGGCTATTATTGACGGGAATGTATCAATTCAAACAATTACTTTTCGGAATACAGATAAACCGTTTTACAGTGGAGGCGGTCCTGTTCAGGTCAATGTTTGTTACACGGCCAAAAGACATATTCCCAACATGGCGATGCGTATGACGGTGGAGGCAGGAGACAAGACTGTTGTTGGATTGGCAACATCAAAAGCCTGTATATCTACGATAGAGGGAGAGAATGAGATAAATCTTTCTCTGTCTATAGATTGGCTGGCTCCAGGAAAGTATATCATCAAATTGACAGCTTACTCAGTAAACGAATTTGGAACCAATTTGATGCATGATGTGGTGGAAAATGCCTGTGCATTCGAGAAAAGGCAGGACAATGATGCAAATAACAAGATGGGGTGGAACCATACCTGGTGGGGATTTATGATGTTTCCAGAACTGGAAGTCAAGTAAGGAGTGAACCCAATGGAGGATTTTTTATATCCAATCCGAGTGCTTCATGGTAGACTGCATCAATACACGAAGGAATGCAGATGCCTATCGGGTATTAAAAAAAGAATTTGTGCTGCAGACAAAGATACGGTTCTGTTTACACTAACACCGACCCACGGTAATTTGGGTGACCACGCCATTGCAATGGCTGTTATCCAAATGCTGAGGGAAATGAATATTGCCTATACGGAGATAACGGTAGATGAACTGAAGCTGATGCAGAAGCACAACAAAATGTACATTATGAATGGATATCCGATAATTGTAAATGGTGGTGGAAATATTGGCACATTGTGGCCGAGTGTTGAGCGGCTGTTTAGACACTTGATTCAAAACTGTCCGGAGTCCAGAATTCTGTGCCTACCCAATACTGCTTACTTTGAGGAGTCTAAGCAAGGACAGTATGAATATGAGCAGTCGAAGCGGATATATCGGGCACACAAGACACTGACTATATGTGCTCGGGAACGAATTTCCTATGAACTCCTCAGAGAAATCCATAACCGCGTGGTATTGATTCCGGATATGGCGCTTTCTTTGAACGAGTGCAAATCGCGAACGCAGCGAAAAGGGTGCCTGCTCTGTCTCCGATCTGATCGGGAGAAGACGCGGGAACCGGGAGTGGATCGTACAATTTTGGAGCAGGCTGCGCAGATATTCGGAAGAAACGTTTTTTATAGTGATATGTATATAGGACGATCTGTTTCGCCAGAATGTCGGCAAGCGGAATTAACAAAGAAATTCGATATCTTCCGGTCAGCTGAGTTGGTGATCACAGACAGACTTCATGGAATGATATTTGCAGCAATCACGGGGACCGCTTGCGTCGTCATTGACAGTAAAAGTCCCAAGGTTCGGGGCTGCTACGAATGGATCCAGGGAATGGGGTATATTCGCTTTGCGGAGAGCCCAGATGAAATCATGGAAATGTATAACCAGATTAAGGGCATGGGTTACTTGTATTCCAATGATCATTTGCAACCCTATTACCAGGTGCTGAAGGAATATGTGACGGATATACTGAAAAAGTGAAATGCATTTTCGCCATTTCAGCGCTTCCTGGTATACGCCTGAGATGATGAAGGAGCTGAAACGGAAGCAGCGCAGAGAGTGGTTGCGGCATCTTCCCAGCACCATCGGCTGGAAGATTCTGGGGAAGGAACGATATGAAAGCATCAGACGTATTCTGTTGAACGACATAACGGAATAATTACGTTAAACTAACAGAGAGATCGTAAAATGGAAAAAATCAGTATAATAGTCCCTGTATACAGGGTGGAACCCTATCTGCGTCTGTGCATAGAAAGTATTCTGTCCCAGACGCACAGGGATTTCGAACTGATCCTAGTGGACGACGGAAGTCCGGATAGCTGCGGTGCCATCTGTGACGAGTATGCGGCCCGGGACAACCGGATCACTGTGATCCATCAGGAGAACGGAGGTCTTTCTGCCGCAAGAAATACCGGCATTGACTGGGTATTCGCCAACTCGGACAGCCAGTGGATCACATTTGCAGACAGCGATGATGCGCTGGCTCCCATCATGCTGGAAACCCTTTATCGGGAAGCTGTCAGGCATCAGGCGGATATCGCCATTACCAATCCTGCGACGTTTACTGAGGATATACAACTGGAAAAAGAGGGGAAGTATGTGGGCGAGTCTTCCTGCTACACAGGAAAAGCGTTGCTGGAACCCTTTTATAACGGTGAAAATCTCTTTTCGATTGCGACCTGGGGGAAGCTGTTCCGGAAGGAACTGTTTCAGGAACTCCGTTTTCCGTTGGGAAAGTGGCATGAGGACGAAGCAACCACACCGATTTTGCTGTATCACGCGGAAAAGGTGGTACTTGTCCGCTCCTGGCTGTATTATTACCGTCAGCGGGAGGGGAGCATCATGAACAGGGCTTTTTCAGTAAAGCGGTTTGACCATGTGGATGCCTTGGATTTCTGCGCCTCCTATTTTGAAGAACAGCAAAGCCGGGGAATAGCCAAGCTGGCAAGAAGACACTGTAATATGCTGTGGGCCCGTATGACCATCACAGCCAGACAGAAGGGTATCTACCACCAGTTGCCGGAGCGGTACCGGATGGGTGTTCCCAAAGCTCTGTGGCTTCTGCTGATCAGCTCCCTTTGCTCCGGCGGTATTTCCTTCGTGATAAAAAGGCTGCGCAATCTGCTGCGGGGCAGTGAAAGATAAACCACCTGACAAAAAGCAGATATTTCTGTATCTGCGCCGGGAGCACACAGCAGCATATACACGCACTACCCGAAAATCCATTGTGTAAAGGGGAAACCAATGATTAAAATACTGTTCGTATGTCACGGCAATATTTGTAGGTCACCCATGGCGGAGTTTGTGATGAAGGATCTGGTGAAGAAGGCGGGGCGGGAGAAGGAATTTTCCATCGCTTCCGCGGCGGTGAGCCGGGAGGAAATCGGAAACCCTGTGTATCCCCCTGCCCGGCGGGAGCTTCAGAAGCACGGCATCCGCTGCGACGGTCATACTGCCCATCAGATCACCCGGGCAGAGCTGCAAAGCTATGACTACATTTTCTATATGGATGGCTCCAACGCCCGCTACCTGCGGCGGCTCTTCGGGGCCGAGGCGGAGAAATGCCGTCCGCTGCTTTCTCATGATGTGGCGGATCCCTGGTACACCGGGGATTTTAGACAGACCTGGCAGGATATTCTGGAGGGCTGCACCGCCATCCTGGAGGAACTGACATGATCTGCCGGGAAGAACTGGAAGCGCGTCTGGCGGAGCTTCCCCTTTATTCCTATTTCTTCATCGATCCGAAGGAACTGGAATTTACCCACCGGGTCCGCCGGGTCTGTGAACAAGAGTGCCCCAGGTTCGGCAAGACCTGGGCCTGTCCCCCGGCGGTGGGGTCGGTGGAGGTCTGCCGGGAAAAATGCCGGAGCTTTGAGAATTGTCTGCTGATCGGCACGGTCACCGAGGTGGCGGATCTTGCGGATATGGCCGGAACCCTGGCCACCCGGGCGGACCACGAGGCCATTACCAACCAGGTCCGGGATATCTTTCGGGAAATGGGGATGGAACCTTACATTCTCTCCACCGAGGCCTGTGCCCTGTGCGACCGCTGCGCATACCTGGATGGACAGCCCTGCCGGCACCCGGAACAGATGCACCCCTGCCTGGAAAGCCACGGCATCAACCTGATATCCACACTGGAAAGCCAGGGGCTGGAATTTCAGTATGGCGGCAACGTGGTCACCTGGTATTCGCTGCTCTTCTATTAACAAATCTGCGCGCCCACCGGGCGCGCAGATTGCTGTATGTGGCATAAATTATCGTTTATGCGCACAACGTAATGGCATGAATGTAGGGGCGATCAGTGATCGCCCCTACGATATCACCGGAAGATGGTACGGTAAACGATAATTTATCTGCCCAACAACAAAACGAAAATGCCCCGGCACGTTGTGTGCCGGGGCATTGGCTTGTATCAGTCCTCGAAGGTCAGGATATCGGCGTAGCGCTCCTTGAAGATGGCGTAGACGGCGTCCAGAACAGCCTCGTCGGAAACAGCCAGGTAGTTCTCGTTCTCCTCGTCCACAGGCTCCACTTCCAGGATGACGATCTCGTTGGACTCCTCCTCAACAGGCATCAGCACCAGGTATTCCTTGCCCTCGTACTCGATGCAGTCCAGGTATTCAAAATCCACGTCAGCGCCGTTCTCGTCGGTGAGGGTCAGAATGCTGACTTCCTCTTCGGGAATCAGGTTTTCGTTTTCCATAAAAAGTACTCCTTTTCATTTTGATCTTTGTCATGATTATAACCCAAGCCCGGGGGAAAAGCAAGGGGGTGTTTCGTTCCGGTGCTTGCGGTTCGTCTGTTCCGAAAGGTAAACTGCCCCGCAGCCGAACAGGCTGCGGGGCAGTTTACATGGAGACTCAGTCGATCTCAAATTCCCGGTTGATGGTGTAGCGAAGATACTCCATAGAGGTTTCGTTGTATTCAAACTCTCCTGCGTCAAACAGGAATACCACGCCGAAGATCAGAGACCGTACCATCATCAGTTTCCGGTCCCAGATTTCCTTGGTATAGCCGGAGGCGGCAAAGAGCTGGGCATTCAGGGTCTGGGACAGGGAGCCGAACTGGGTGCGTTTCTTGTGGTACAGATTGTCAAATTCCTCGTCCTTCAGCATCAGGATGGCGCGGTAGGTGGGCTTTTCCATGAGAAAGCTCACATAGCCCAAACAGATGGCGATGACCTGCTCCCGCAGCGTGCTGCCGCATTCGGACAGGATCACCTCCTGCTGGGCTGCCCACTGGTCGTTAACATAGTCAATAATGGCGGCGATGAACTCCCGCTTGCTCTCAAAATGGCGGTAGGGGGCGGCGCAGGAGACACCGCAGGCATCTGCCACCCGGCGAATGGAGAAGGATGAAACGCCATTGGCGTTGATTTCGTGGATGCCGGCAAGAATCAGTGCTTCACGCAGACCGGCGGACCTGGTTGACATGAAAAATCCCTCCTTTGATACATTTGAAACGTTAACACCGTTACTATTTATCATACTAAAGTTTTTCGCTGATGTCAAGAAAGGTCCAGAGGAAAAACACCGCGGGGAAGAAACGGTATACCTCCGGACAGGACAAAGGAAAGTGCTCATTGGTATGGCGATGCAGGAAAGAACGAAAATATACGGGTATTATCTGCTGTTTATCCCGCCAAAGCTGTTGTTTGTCTGAAATGATTGCAAAGAACAGTTAAATATGTTACTCTGTAGGTAAACTAAATGTCAACCGGCGGGACAAAAATACAGGAGGTTGCCAATGAGCCAGTTCGTTGTTGATTTGAGTGCAATGCAAAATAACTCCGTGCAGTTTCAGCAGGTCTCGGATGGCCTGGTGAGTGTTCAGTCATCCCTGGACAGTATCCGCAGGGAAATTGCCCGGAATCTGTCGATTCCGATTGCCGTGATGAATCTGATGCCTGATGCCATCCAAAAGCACATCAACGATGTGCAGAAAATGCATACAGCCCTGGGTGAGATCATTGAGCTTTACACGCAGCATGAAACTGCCGCGCTGGACAACGCGGTCAACGGAGGTGCCGGAAATAGCGGAAACGGCGGCGCAGAGCCCTCCGATCCCACGGAGGGAATGACCTACGAGGAAATTCTGGAATACAGGGCGCAGAACGCCGTGGACGAAAATACCAGAAGACTGTACGAAAAATACCGGGATAAGATCAAAATCAAGGATGATGATTATCAGGGCACCGCGCATTATAATTCCGGCGGGAACTACATCAAATACAGCGATGAAGATGACGCGGTGAACGAGCGGGGTGCCGGCAACACGTACTTCCATGAGGTGGGCCATCTGATCGATGACCGGTCCGACTGGAACGGCGACACCTCCACGGACTGGAGCTATGATTTCTACGATTGCCTGCAGGCGGATGTGAATAACTGGCTCCAGAGATGCATGCAGGAAAACGGCTATACGGATATTAATGATGCCTATGACGCCCTTTCTGCCTGGCTGTGGGATGATCCCAACATGAAAAACGGCATTTCCGACCTGGTAACCGGTCTTACCGAGGGCAATGCCGGCGGCAGATGGGCCCATGACTCCGACTACTACGATTCTGAAAGCATTCCCAATGAGGCGTTTGCCCACTTCTTTGAGGCGGGTATGTGCTCGGATCCCACGAAGCTGGAATACATCCGGGAAATTTTCCCCACCGCCTATGCGGAGTTCCAGGAAATGATTCAGGATGAGCTTGGGGATTAATCCCCCAATATGCAGCTGTGGAATTGCGGTGAAGCAGAAAGGTGTGCGTATATGATGGATATGAATATGAAAAAATTACTCTGTGAAGATACCCTGTATGATCAGCGCAGTCTGGTCTATGAGAACGGTGTGCTGCAGGAGGTGGATGACCCCCGGGATACGGATAAGATCCAGGAGGGGAGAATGGGTGAATTCTTCATCAAGCGCATGAAGCTCCATATGGGGCTGATGCTGATGCTGCCCATTACAAGAGCATCCCGGCCGCTGGATGCGGCGCAGGTGCTGGCGGATACGGATACGTTGTTCGCCCTGGCGGCAGAAAACCGGTTTCTTTCTGTGGAAAAAGGGGAGCGTGCCCAAAGCGAAGAGAAGATGGACGGAAGGTCTGATCTGGTACGCTGGTCCGGCGGAAATGCAGGGGACGGTGTGACGCAGTGGGTCGGAACGGTGGATACCGGGACGTTTGGAACCATGCTGGGCATTGTGAGCCGGTTCAGCGGAGCGGATGGATCGGTGTATGTTCTGACATATGCCGGAACGGGAAATTACACGGACATCAGGATGGAACACAGAGAAATCCTGAAAGCGTTTCTCAGGAGGGTTGCCCGATGAAAAAAATAATGACACTGATTCTGGCTCTGCTGCTGTTCACCTGCTTTGCCGCCTGTGAGGCCGGGGAGCGGGAGACAGAGAAGGGGCAGATCCTCAGCGTAACCGTCGAATATGATGTGGAGCAAATCCACCGCAGTGTGAAAATCGACCTGGAGGACCGGACAAAGACCGTTACAGACTACCTGGCGGATTCCCGGGAGGAAACTTCCGATACCTTCAGTGAAACAGAAGCGCTGCTCCGCTATCTGGAGGAGACAGTGATTCCGGATATGGAAGGAAAATCCGGTACTTCTTCCGAAGAACGGGTGACATGGCGGATCCGGATCGTCACAGATGCCGGCAATCTGGTGGCCTACGGCACAGGTGAGGCGGCTTTCCCTGCATATTGGGAAGACCTCCTGGCGCTTTTGCAGGAAGGATAAAAGAAATTTAAATTCCGAACAGGGTTGCGATAAGGTTTCTGATAATTTGCAGAGAAAAAGGTGATGAACATGAAAAAAATCACGTGTATGCTGCTGTGTCTGGTTCTGTTTTTGACAGCCTGCGGCAGACAGCCCGATGCGGTAACAGAAACGGAAAGAACGGAGGACACGGATATGGAAGAATTGATCATGACCGAAGAGGAAATCCGGCTGCTCGGCGCGGTGTACGACAATGAGGAGCAGCTCCGGAAGGGAGAACTCTACGATTACCAGAAGGTGGCCCTGGCATATTTGCGGGAAGGCCTGTCCTACCTGGAGCAGAAATACCCCGGCTGTGATCCGGAGATCCTGACCTTCAGCCCCGCAACAAAGTTTACCCCCTGGGCCCAGTTCCTGATCCGGGGAGAAGGAGAAATGAACTATACCCTTACGGTGGAAAAGCAGGGTGAAGCCTTCGTCTGTCTGGATGACTGGTATGGCCGCTGGCTCCGGGAGGATTACGATGCCTATGTGGAGAAGATCCTCCGGGATGGCGGCATTACGCTGCGTGCCTACACAAACTTTACGGTGCCCATGGGCGCGCAGATCGGACCGGATACCACGGTGGCGGAATTTGTGGAATATACCCCGAAAATCAACCGGCAGACCAGACTGTACCTGCAGGCACCGGAAGATCCGGAAGCGGAGGCACAGCAGATCCGTGAGCTTTTGAAAAATGCGGGACTTTACGGTCACTATTTCCTGTATGCGGTCCCTGCAGACCGGTATGGGGATATCGGACAAATGGAGCAGGGTCGGAAAAGCTGGGAAAGCGTTTCCTTCAACTGCTATGATGCCTGAGCGCGGGGAGGTGCGGCATGACACTTACTCCGGAACAGCTGCTGCTCCTGAATAACCTGATGTATATGGAGACGCAGCCCTTTGGAACTGTCCACGATTATGAGGGCCAGAGCATCGGCGACTGGCTGGACAGTATTCCGATGGATAGCATCAACCCGGACAGGGACTACGGCTCCTTCATCACCGGCGAGGACTGGCAGAACATCATCAATGCGGTGCAGAATGACCCGGTGCTGCGGGATATGGTGATCGCCGATACCCATGTGGATACCTCCAGCGACGGCGGCCGGGGCCGCAGTGCGATCTTTGTCAGCGAAGAGACCGGTGACGCGGTGGTGACCTTTAAGGGCACAGAGACTGCCGCGGAGTGGGGCGACAATTTCGACGGCGGCAATGTGCCCGATACCCCGCATCAGGAAAATGCCCTGGAATGGTACCAGCAGGCCTATGAGGAGAACGGACTGAGCAACTATGAGGTTACCGTGACAGGTCATTCCAAAGGCGGCAATAAGTCCAAGTATATTGCCATCATGGATGACACGGTGGATCACTGTGTCTCCTTTGACGGCCAGGGCTTCTCCGACAAATTTATGGAGAAGTACGCAGACAGGATCGCCCAGCGGCAGGATGTGATCCAGAATCACAATGTGGATTATGACTATGTCAATCTGCTGATCAACGATGTGGGTGAAACCACTTATTATTACGGACAGGACCTGGGAAACGGTGGTTTCCTGGAAAATCACAGCCCCAATACCTTCTTCCGTTTCAACGAGGACGGTACTTTCGAAATCGTGACCAGACCTGACGGCCAGCCTCCGGAAATGCAGGCGCTGGATGAACTGTTTAACAATCTTCTGCGTTCCATGTCCGATGAACAGCGCAGTGATATGCTGGATATGGTCAACGAATTCATCAATACGGCATTTTCCATTGAGGATGGCCAATCGGGCGTGGATATTGCCAACCTGTTTATCGATCTGGCCATGGACCCCAAGTATGCCGATGAGCTGTCTTATTTGCTGGCCTACCTGATCGAATATGAGCAGGCGAACCCGGAGATGATGGATCAGATCAACAATGTCCTGGCGCAGTTCGGTATGGGCGATTTCTCCCAGTATGTGGACATTGTGGACAATATCCTGTCGTTCAATATGGATACCCCCTTCGGTACCCTTACCTTTGACAATATCGTGGATTTCATTGCGGACCATGGCGGAGACATCCCGGACTGGCTCCTGGATATTCTCAGTGATTTCCTGATGAATCAGTTTGGGGTATCCCTGAGTCCGGAGCAGATGCAGGTGCTGCTGCAGATCGTGGTCATGACCAATGACAACATGGATCGGATTGAGATCACGGATAACGGTGGAGATATCCGCGTTCCCTCCGGTTCCGGCGGCGGGAACTGCACCTTTACGGTGGAGACGCAGCAGCTGCTGGCAGTGGCGGACCGGATCCGCGGCACCACCCGCTCTTTGGATCAGATCGCCGCGTCGGTGGACCGCATATCAGGCATCGTGCCCATGTCCTTTGTCCGGTCGATATTGATCCGGAATTCCCTGCGTGCGGTCAGAAATCAGATCAACCGGCTCGGCAGCGAAGCGGACCAGCTGGGCGCGGCGCTGCAGGAGATCGCGGTCATGTACGAAAGAACGGAAAATTCCATTACAAGCAACGCAGGCGGTTAAGCCAATTTCTATACCGGAAGCAAGTATAATCGTGTACCCCCAATACTGGATGTCCAGTATTGGGGGTACAAAGCATTTTGCAATAGCTGCGGATAATCCCGGATGCATGGGTTTCCTCCGGTGTGACGGACTGGCTGAAAGGACCTGGCGTATATGCAGGAACCGGCCTTTTGCGTTAGGGGGCAGCAGTAAAGCATAAATTTATCGGTAAGCCACTCAAAATCCTTGCTTTTCATACAAAAAATACTCCTGTTTATTGGGGTAAAATCCACCCAATAAATCAGGAGTATTCATTGGTACAACGAAAAAAGTTCATCGGATAGAAATGCCGATTTTATACCTATCAATCACATCTTCATTGCATTGGCTACGCCAAAAGAAAAATCTCCAGAAACTCAGGAGATTGCCACGCCAGTGTGCGCACTGGCTCGCAATGACAGCGAAAATCTTTAGAAATTTGCCACTTCGCTGGATTTCAGCTGAAGCTGGAGCTTGTCAGCAATAAGGGCGATGAACTCCGAATTCGTGGGTTTTCCCTTGGTGTTGCTGACGGTATAGCCGAAAAATCTTTGCAGAGTATCCAGATCGCCTCTGTCCCAGGCAACCTCGATGGCGTGTCGGATGGCACGCTCCACACGGCTGGGAGTGGTCTGGAATGTTTTCGCCACCTGGGGGTAGAGCACCTTGGTGATGGCGTTGATCACGTCCATATCGTTAACGGCGATGATAATGGCCTCCCGCAGGTACTGGTAGCCCTTGATATGGGCCGGGACGCCGATCTCGTGGATGATGCCGGTGACGAGATTTTCAATGCTGGCCTTGTCGTTGCGGCGGACCTGAGGTAGCCGCAGCTGGGTGCCGCCACGGATCTCCTCCAGCCGTTCGACCAATGCAGCCATATCGCAGGGCTTCAGCATCAGATACTGCACCCCCAGATTGGCGGCGGCGGCGGATACGTACTCAGTAACGAAGGCGGAGGTGGCCAGGGTGATGGGCTTCCGGTCCAGGGTATTCAGGTTTTTCAGCACGCTGATGCCGTCCTGCTTGCTCAGCATCAGGTCCAGCACCAGAACGTCGGGCTTCCGCTCCCGGACCAGACGGATGGCCTGCTCCCCGTCAAAAGCTGTTCCAATTACCTGAAAACCGTTGCTGCGCTGCAGTGCTGCGCTCAGAGCGGAGCAGAAATCCTCGCCGCTGTCCGCGATCAATACGGTTAAAGTTTGTTCCATAAATGTCCTCTCCTGTCATAGTTAAATTACTCCCCAATGCGCGGGCCTGTTAGCCGCTGCGACAAATAAATCATAGCACAGCGCATTCTCCAATGCAAGAAAAAATGTAAACAATCGTTCGCCTGAAAACGATATTTTACGGCAAAATAGTCGACAAAAGAGAACTTATTTTAAAAATTTCGACAAAATGTCGAATGACGATTCTGTGGTTGACGCAATACAAAAGCCGTTGTAAAATAAACGAAATAAACCAAAAACAGGAGGTTACTTATGAACGAACGCTGGAATCTGGATCCTTTCTACCTGGGCTTTGACGACCCGGCATTCGACGCGGACATGAACGCTTTGCGCACCGCGGTGGAGGATATTACCGCTTTCGCCGCCCGGCTGCCTGACCTTGCCCCTCTGGAGGGCCTGACCCGGGGCGTTGCCCTGGAGGAGCGGTTTTCCGAACTGGTGAATAAGCTGGCGGGCTATGCCTCCCTGCGCCAGTCCGCCGATACCCGGGACAGCGAAGCCGGCTCCAAAATGGGCCAGATCATGGGTCTGTACAGCGGCGTGGCCGCACCCTTCGCCGCCTTCAAGGACTGGGCAACCAAGCTGCCCGACCTGATGGAGATCGTGAAGGGCGATGACAATCTGAAGGACTACACCTTCATGTTTGAAAATATGGCCGATTCCGCCCGTTACCTGCTCCCCGGCGTGGGCGAGGCCGTCATGGCCAGAATGTCCCTGTCCGGCGGCGATGCCTGGGCGGAAATGCAGCAGTACCTGACCTCCACCGTCCCCGTTTCCTACCGGGGTACCACCACCAACCTCTCCTCCATCCGGAACCTGGCCTACGATCCGGATCCTCAGGTCCGCAAGGAAGCCTATGAGGCAGAAATCGCCTGCTATGACCGGATCAAGGACGCCGTGGCCTATGCCCTGAACTCTATCAAGCTGGAGACCATCTCCGACTGTAAGCTCCGGGGCTACGAATCCCCCCTGCACCGGACCGTCTACCACAACGATATGAAGATGGAGACCCTGGAGGCCATGCTGGGTGCCATGGACGAGTATGCCCCCAAGTTCTGGCAGTATCTGAAGGCCAAGGCAAAGAAGCTGGGCCATGCCAACGGTCTGCCCTGGTACGACCTGTTCGCCCCCATGGGTTCCTCCTCCACCAAGTTCACCGCCCAGGAGGCCCGGGATTACCTGGTGAACCTTTTCGCCGGCTTTGACGCCGAACTGAGCCAGATGGTAGCCCGTGCCTTTGACGAGGCCTGGATCGACTTCTATCCCCGGGACGGCAAGGCCGGCGGTGCCTTCTGCGCCGACGCCAACCACCTGAAGGAGAGCCGGATCCTGACCAATTTCGACGGCACCTTCTCCGATGTGGTGACCCTGGCCCATGAGCTGGGCCATGCCTTCCACAACCAGTGCATCTTCGACCACCGGCCCCTGAACCAGGGCTATTCCATGCCCCTGGCGGAGACTGCCTCCACCTTCAATGAGTGCGTGGTCATGGCTTCCGCCATCGCCAATGCCGCCAATGCCGACGAGAAGATCGCTCTGATCGAATCCCAGCTCCAGGACGCCACCCAGATCATCATCGATATCTACTCCCGCTTCCGCTTCGAAAAGAGCGTCTTCGACAGCCGGGAGGAGATGTTCATGAACGCCGACCAGCTGTGCAAACAGATGCTCCAGGCCCAGAAGGATTCCTACGGCGAAGGCCTGGACCCCGATGTGATGCACCCCTATATGTGGATCTGCAAGAGCCACTACTACGGCCCCACCTATTATAACTTCCCCTATGCCTTCGGCGGCCTCTTTGCCCGGGGCCTGTATGCCCAGTACGAGAGGGAGGGTGCAGCCTTTGTGCCCAAGTACAAGAAGCTGCTGAACACCACTCCCATCGCCAAGGCCGAGGATGTGGCAAAGGTGGCCGACATCGACCTGACCGACAAGAATTTCTGGCGCAGCGCCCTGCAGACCATCGCTGACCAGATCGACCTGCTTTGCAGCTTACTGGAGGAATAAAAATATGAAATACGAATGGAATCTGGACCGGATCTATCAGGGCTTTGAGGACCCTGCCTATGAAGCCGACCTGCAGGAAATGAAGCAACTGGTGGCAGACTTCACCGCCTTTGCCGGGGAACTGGCCAATCTGGAGCCTGTGACCGGCCTGCGCCGGGGAATCGAAATGCAGGAAAAGCTGGCGGAGCTGAGCAAGCTCTTCAGCTACGCCAACCTCCGCTCCGCCACCGATGCCACGGACCCGGAGCCCGGCTCCCGGATGGGCCAGGTCATGTCCGTCCGCAGCGGCATGGCAGCCCCCAGCGCCGCCTTCGACGCCTGGGCTGTGGCAATTCCGAATCTGATGGACCTGGTCCGGGGCGATGAATACCTCCGGGACTACGAATTTTACTTTGCCGGCAAGCTGAATGAGGCTAAGTATCAGCTGTGCGGCCAGGCAGAGGCCGTTATGGCCAAGCTGAGCATGTCCGGCGGCAGCGCCTGGGGCAAGCTCCAGGGCTACCTGACTTCCACGGTGCCCGTGTCCTACCGGGGCACCACCACCAATCTCAGCTCCATCCGGAATCTGGCCTACGACCCGGATCCCCAGGTCCGTAAGGACGCTTATGAAGCAGAGCTTGCCTGCTACGAAGCCATCAAGGAGCCGGTGGCCCACGCCCTGAACGCCATCAAGCTGGAGACCATTTCCCAGTGCCAGCTCCGGGGCCATGAATCCGCCCTGGCCCGGACACTCTTCGGTGCCGACATGAAGCGGGAGACCCTGGATGCCATGCTGGGCGCCATGGATGAGTACCTGCCCAAGTTCTGGCAGTATCTGAAGGCCAAGGCCAAAGCCCTGGGCCACGAAAACGGCCTGCCCTGGTATGACCTGTTTGCCCCCATGGGTGATTCCTCTGCTACCTACACCCCCGAGGATGCCCGGAATTATCTGGTCAAGCAGTTCTCCACCTTTGACGACGAGCTGACGGAAATGGTGGCAAAGGCCTTTGACGAGGAGTGGATCGACTTCTTCCCCCGCAGCGGCAAGCGGGGCGGCGCTTTCTGCTCCCATGTCCGGGCCATCGGTGAGAGCCGGATCCTGACCAATTTTGACGGCATGTTCACCGACGTGGTGACCCTGGCCCATGAGCTGGGCCACGCCTTCCACAACCAGTGCATCCGGGATCACCGGCCCCTGAACCATGGCTACTCCATGCCCGTGGCGGAGACCGCCTCCACCTTCAACGAGTGCGTGGTCATGAACGCCGCCATCGCCGCCGCCGAGAGCAAGGAGGAGAAGATCGCCCTGATCGAATCCCAGCTCCAGGACGCCACCCAGATCATCTGCGATATCTACTCCCGCTACCGCTTCGAGACCATGGTTTTCGCCAACCGGGAGAACAAATTCATGAATGCCGACACCCTCTGCGACTTTATGCTCACCGCCCAGAAGCAGTCCTATGGTGACGGCCTGGACCACGATGTGCTGCATCCTTTCATGTGGGTCTGCAAGAGCCACTACTACGGTCCCACCTTCTACAATTTCCCCTATGCCTTCGGCGGCCTTTTCGCCCGGGGTCTCTACGCCCAGTACGAGAAGGAGGGCCAGGCCTTCGTGCCCAAGTACAAGAAGCTGCTGTACACCACTCCCGTGGCCTCCGCGGAGGACACTGCCCTGGTTGCGGGCATCGACCTGACCGACAAGAATTTCTGGCGCAGCGCCCTTCAGACCATCGCGGACAAGATCGACCTGCTGTGCAGCCTGCTGGAAGAATAAGCCGTATCCATAATAAAATGAAGGAGACACCGCAATGAACGAACAGATCAAGAATCTCTGCGAATTCCTGGATAAGTCCCACAGCTCCTACCATGCAGCCGCAAATCTGGCCCAGGTGATGGAGGATGCCGGCTATGTCCGTCTGTCCGAAAAGGAAAGCTGGGACCTGCTTCCCGGCGGTAAGTATTACCTGGTCCGGGGCGGCACCGCTCTGATCGCCTTCCGGATCCCCGAGGGTGAGCCCACCGGCTTCATGCTCAGCGCCAGCCACTCTGACCGCCCCACCTTCAAGGTCAAGGAGAACGCCGAGACCGTCACCGCCGCCTATTCCAAGCTGCTGGTGGAGCGCTACGGCGGCATGATCATCTCCACCTGGCTGGACCGGCCCCTGTCTGTTGCGGGCCGTGTGGTGGTCCAGACCGAGGAGGGCGTCCAGATCAAGCTGCTGGACATCGACCGGGATCTGCTGATGATCCCCAGCGTGGCCATCCACATGAACCGCACCGCCAATGACGGCTACAAGTGGAATCCCGCCGTGGATACCCTGCCCCTGCTGGGCAGCAAGGATGCCAAGGGCAAGTTCTCCGCTCTGCTGGAGGAGGCTGCCGGGGGTAAGATTCTGGGCCATGACCTGTACCTGTATATCCGCCAGAAGGCCTCCATCTGGGGCGTGGAGGAGGATTACATCTCCTCTGCCGCGCTGGATGATCTGGAGTGCGCCTGGGCCTGCACCCAGGGCTTCCTGAAGGCCCCTGCCACCTCCGCCATTCCGGTGCTCTGCGTCTTTGACAACGAGGAGGTGGGCTCCTCCAGCGCCGCCGGTGCCGCCGGTGACCTGCTGGAGAGCGTGCTGGTCCGGATCTGCGAGTCCCGGGAGCTGGATATCTTCCGGCTGCTGGCCAATTCCTTCATGGTTTCCGCCGACAACGGCCACGCCCTGCACCCCAACCACCCCGAGCTGGCCGACGCTGCCAACGCCCCCCTGCCCGGCGGCGGTGTGGTGATCAAGTTCAATGCCGCCCAGCGCTACTGCACCGACGGCTTCTCCGCCGCTGTGTTCCGCCGGATCTGCGGCAAGGCAGAGGTGCCCACCCAGACCTACTGCAACCGGGCCGACATCGCCGGCGGCTCCACCCTGGGCAACATCTCCCTGCACCATGTATCCGTGCCCACCATCGACATCGGCGTTGCCCAGCTGGCCATGCACTCCTGCTATGAGACCGGCGCCGTGGCCGATGCCATCCACCTGGAAAATGCCCTGGCCGCCTTCTACGGCTCCACGCTGGAAGTGGGTGCCGACGGCAGCTGCGCCATCCTGTAATCCAACAGCAAAAGCCCCGCTTCGGCGGGGCTTTTTTCTGCACATTTTGGTTCTCCGGCGCATAGGATAACCGGAGGTGATAATTTGTCCATTGTGAAAACCGATGTGCCGATGACCTCGGCACGGAACGATCAGATTATTGATCAGCTGGTGGAGCGCTATCCCTTTGTCCGCAGCGAGACTTTGGGCCAGACGGCCTTTGGACGGCCCATCCGGACCATCGTCATCGGGGAGGGGGAGCGGCAGGTGCTGTTCACCGCCGCCCACCATGCCAACGAGTGGATCACCGCCACGGTGCTGCTGAAATTCGCCGAAGACCTGGCCCAGGCTATCGAAGAACAGGGGACCATCTGGGGGGTTCCGGCAAAGAACATTCAGAATCTGGTAACGGTGCGGCTGGTACCCATGGTGAACCCGGATGGGGTGGACCTGGTCACCGGGGCTATTGAGCCGGGGACGGAGGAATATGAGCTGGCGCTGTCGCTGTCCCGGAGTTACCCCCGGATCCCCTTCCCGGAGGGATGGAAGGCCAATGTGATGGGGGTGGACCTGAACCTGCAGTACCCTGCCGGATGGCTCCAGGCCCGGGAGATCAAATTCTCCCAGGGCTACACGCTCCCCGGACCCCGGGACTATGTGGGCCGGGCGCCGCTGATCCAGCGGGAGCCTCGGGCCCTGGCGGACTACACGGAGGAGGTTGACCCCAGAGTCGTTTTGGCCCTGCACTCTCAGGGTCAGGTGATCTACTGGCAGTTTGAAGATTACGATGTGCCCGGCGCCCGGGAACTGGGGGAGGAGTTTGCCCGGGTCAGCGGCTATCAGTTGGAGGATACGCCCTATGAAAGCGCTTTTGCCGGGTACAAAGACTGGTTTATCAAAAATTTCCGCCGTCCGGGTTATACCATTGAAGTCGGTTCGGGCCAGAATCCCCTGCCGCTGGAGCAGTTTGACCAGATTTACCGGGATACCCTGGGGATCCTGGTCACAGCAGCCACCGGCCTTCCGGGAGGGGCGTAAAAAGAGATAAATTATCGTTTATAGCAGCACCATTTCGTAGGGCGGGGTCATGACCCCGCCGACCAGGTGACGATTTTACCCAGGCTGGCTTGGTGTAAAACGTCGGATTTCCGCAAAAAACGCAGTACGCAATCCAATTGGTGCATCGGCGGGCTCATGAGCCCGCCCTACAAAGGCGTAGGGAATTCCTACGCTAAACAATAATTTATACGACAAAAAACAGCGCCCTGCTTGTTGCAGGGCGCTGTGCTGTGTCCGTGAAGATCAGTTCTTGCAGTAGGCAACGGCGGTCTGGGCGGCAACCTTGGCGTTGTTGAACACCAGGCGGATGTTGGAGGCCAGGGAATCGCCGCCGGTGAGCTCGGCGACTCTTGCCAGCAGGAAGGGGGTGGTCTCCTTGCCATGGATACCCTTCTCGTTGCACTCGGCGATTGCCTGGTCGATGGCGGCATCGATGACGGCCTTGGGCATTGCGAACTCCTCGGGGATGGGGTTGGTCACCAGCATGCCGGACTTCAGGCCCATCTCGTGGCCTGCCTTGAAGGCGGCAGCCAGCTCCTCGGGGGTGTCGATCCGGTAGTCCACACCGAAGCCGGACTGGCGGGTGTAGAAGGCGGGCAGCTCCTCGGTGCCGTAGCCGATGACGGGCACGCCCTTGGTCTCCAGGTATTCCAGAGTCAGGCCCAGGTCCAGAATGGACTTGGCGCCGGCGCAGACCACCATCACGGGAGTCTGGCCCAGCTCTTCCAGGTCGGCGGAGATGTCCATGGTGGTCTCGGCACCCCGATGCACGCCGCCGATGCCGCCGGTGGCGAAGATCTTGATGCCTGCCATGTGGGCGATGATCATGGTGGTGGTGACGGTGGTGGCGCCGTCCTCGCCCCGGGCGCAGAGGACAGCCAGGTCCCGGCGGGAGGCCTTGTGAATAGCCTGGCCCTTCTTGCCGAAGTACTCAATCTCCTCAGCGGTGAGGCCGGCCTTCAGCTTGCCGCCGATGATGGCGATGGTGGCGGGCACAGCGCCGTTGTCCCGGATGATCTGCTCAACGGCCAGAGCGGTCTCCACGTTCTGGGGGTAGGGCATGCCATGGGAGATGATGGTGGATTCCAGAGCCACAACGGGCTTGCCGGCGGCGATGGCTTCCGCAACTTCGGGGTTTACGTCCAGATACTTGTTCATGAGCATATTGTTCACCTGTTCCTTTATTTCAATTAATATTGTTTGTGTAATTGTGTAAATTATTGTTTAGCGTACCTAAGGCTCCCCTTGAGGGGAGCTGTCAGCGAAGCTGACTGAGGGGTGAAAGGTGGGCAATCGCAATGAATTGCGGCTTTCACCCCTCCGGCCCTATGGGCCACCTCCCCTCAAGGGGAGGCAAGGCGGCTTACGCCGCTAAACGACGCTCTATCCTCCCAGCCGCGCTTTCAGGGCCTGCGCGGACATGTCCGGGTTGATGGTCTGGCTGGATTCCAGGGCGATGGACCCTGCGGCCAGGCCTGCCCGGGCGCTCTCTTCCAGTTCCATTCCCTCTAAGTAGGCCCAGACGAGGGCAGCCATGAAGGCGTCGCCGCAGCCGGTAGTGTTGACCATGTGGCCGGGGATGTTTTTCAGCCAGTGGCAGCCGCGGCTGTCCGCGGCCAGAGCGCCGTCGGCACCCAGGGAGATGAAGATCCGCTGAAGGCCTGTACCCAGCAGCGCTTCCGCCGCTTTTTTCAGATCGGCCTTATTCCGGATCGGCACACCGCTGAGCAGCTCTGCCTCCAGCTTGTTGGGCTTCAGGGTGTGGATCCTGCCCAGAATGGGCCGGAGCTTTTCTGCCTTGGTGGTGGACACCGGGTCCACAAACAGGGGAGCGGTGCAGGTTTCCGCCAGATACCGGAGGGATTCCGCCGGGATATTGGCGTCCGCCACCACCACCCGGGCGTTGTTCAGCAGGCTGAGATTCTCCGCCAGGTATTCCGGGGTGATTTTTTCGCAGATGGACATGTCCGACACCGCCAGGACCATCTCGCCCTGCTCATCGGTCAGGTAGAGGTAGGTGGAGGTGGTGCCCCCGGGAACCTTCAGGGCCCGGCTCAGGTCGATGCCCAGGGAGGCGCAGGAGGAGACCACCTGCTGGCCGTGAAGATCGTCGCCGTAGGCCGCCAGCAGCCGCACATCGGCCCCCAGAAGGCTTAAGTTGTGGGCGATGTTCCGGCCCACGCCGCCCAGGGTGACGGATACAGTGCCGGGGTTGGAGTCGGCGCTGATCAGAGGGGCGAAGGACCGGCCGCCGATGTCCACATTGACGCCGCCCACCACCACCGCGTAGCTGCCGGAGCGCAGGACGTAGCCCTTACCGGCGATGTAACCCTTTTTGATCAGGTTGGAGATGTGGACCGCCACCGAGGACCGGGCAATGCCCAGAGCGTCCGCGATATCCTGCTGTTGGATCATGGGGTCCGCTTCGATCAGCTGTAAAATCTGAAGTTCCCGCTGGGTCAATGGCATCACTTCCTAAACTTAAGTTTAAATGATAATCATAAGTTTATTATATGGAAAACAACTGCGGAAGTCAAGACCGGAGCCGGGAAAAGAGAGAATTTTGCTGTTGTCAAAATAACCAAGGATAATTGTAAATAATTGTAACAACCAACCATTGCGAAAACGTTTCCACTGTGATATGATGTGCGTATCCAGGTGAAGTGCGCCTACTCCACAAAAATAGACGTTCATTCACTAAAATAAAGGAGGATAAACCCGTCTGACTCACGGTGCGGCAGTGTGGAGACCTGTCGTAAAGCTCCCGGGATTTTACCGCCCGGCAGTGAGAACACACGCGAAATGGTAGGTGTGTTTAGAGTCGAAAAACTATGGCATCTTTGTCCCTGAGAAACATCAAGAAGATCTACCCCCACAACGGTGACGACGCCAAGAAGGCAAAGAAGAAGAAGAAGGGCGACGAGCAGCCCGAGAAGAAGGTCAACCTGCAGATCACCGATAAGGGCGTTGTGGCTGTCCAGGAGTTCAACCTGGAGATCGCTGACAAGGAATTTATCGTTCTGGTCGGTCCTTCCGGCTGCGGTAAGTCCACCACCCTGCGTATGATCGCCGGCCTGGAAGATATCTCCGAGGGCGAGCTGTACATCGGCGACCGTCTGGTCAACGACGTGGCTCCCAAGGACCGCGATATCGCCATGGTCTTCCAGAACTACGCTCTGTACCCCCACATGACTGTGTATGACAACATCGCCTTCGCTCTGAAGCTGCGTCATACCCCCAAGGACGAGATCGACCGCAAGGTCAAGGAAGCTGCCGAAATCCTGGACATCACCCAGTACCTGGGCCGTAAGCCCAAGGCTATGTCCGGCGGTCAGCGTCAGCGTGTTGCTATCGGCCGTGCTATCGTTCGTGAGCCTCAGGTTCTGCTGATGGACGAGCCTCTGTCCAACCTGGACGCCAAGCTGCGTAACCAGATGCGTGCTGAGATCATCAAGCTGCGCCAGAAGATCAACACCACCTTTATCTATGTTACCCACGACCAGACTGAGGCTATGACCCTGGGCGACCGCATCGTCATCATGAAGGACGGCTTCGTGCAGCAGGTCGGCACTCCTCAGCAGGTCTTCAATCATCCCTACAACCTGTTCGTTGCTGGCTTCATCGGCACTCCCCAGATGAACTTCTTCAACGACGCCAAGCTGGTTAAGGTCGACGGCAAGTACGCTGTTGAGCTGGGCGGCATCAAGACCGTTCTGTCCGAGGACAAGCAGGCTAAGCTGGCTGCCAACAATGTTGCTGAGCAGGATGTGGTCCTGGGCGTTCGTCCCGAGCACATCACCCTGGAGAAGGCTGGCTTCGAGGGCAAGGTCGACGTTTCCGAGCTGATGGGCTCCACCGTCCACCTGCACGTCGAGTCCCTGGGCCGCGACGTGGTCATGGTCGTTTCCACCATGAACATGACTGCTGCCGAGGTCAACGGTCTGAACCACGGTTCCACCGTCCACTACACCTTCCCCGGCCATGTGTGCCATGTCTTCAACAAGGAGACCGGCATCAACCTGGAGGCTTAAGTTCCAAAACAAAATCGGGTCTGCTTCGGCAGACCCGATTTTTTCTTATTTTTGCTATGTAAAAAGTGGGTATTTTTTTGGAAAAACCCGGATAGAATCCATACAATGTGCCAAAAATGCCGCCGCCGGATTCCGTTCCGGCGGATTTCACTTGACAAATGGATAAAAAAGTAATATTCTGTTAGCGTGAGAACCTGTTGGAAACGTTTTAAAATTAGAAAAATCTGGATTTTTACCAGAAAGACAAATGTCCTCCTGCTGCGGATTCCGCGGCAAACCGGTTCGCAACTAATATAATATAAAGGAGATATTCTTATGCGAAGCAGCGGCATTTTGATGCATATCACCAGCCTCCCCGGTTCCTATGGTGTTGGTACCATGGGCAAGCAAGCCTTCGCGTTCGTTGATTTTCTGAAGCAGGCAGGCCAGTCCATGTGGCAGATCCTGCCTCTGACTCCCACCGGCTACGGTGACTCTCCTTATCAGTCCTGCTCTTCCTTTGCCGGCAACCACTACCTGATCGATCTGGAGTCCCTGATCGAGGAGGGCCTGCTGAAAAAGGAGGAGGTCGAGCCCATTGACTGGTGCTGGAAGGATACCAAGGCTGATTTCGGCAAGCTCTACAACAACCGCCTGAATGTTCTGCGCATTGCCTACTCCCGTTTCCAGGGCGGCAATGAGTTTGAGCTGTTCATGGAGGACAATGAGGCCTGGCTGCCCGATTTCGCCCTGTTCATGGCCCTGAAGGGCAAGTACGCAGGCCAGCCCTGGTACAACTGGGAAGAGGGCGTGAAGATGCGCCGCGGTGACGTCATGGACGCTGTCCGGGCTGAGCTGGCCGACGAGATCCGCTTCTACAGCTTTGTGCAGTACCTGTTTAACAAGCAGTGGACCGCCCTGCGCAGCTATGCCAACAAGAACGGCATCAAGATCATCGGTGACGTGCCCATCTACGTTCCCCTGGACTCTGTGGAAGTCTGGTCCGAACCTGAGATGTTCCAGCTGGATGAGACCCTGACCCCTAAGGTCATCGCCGGCTGCCCCCCCGACGCCTTCTCCGCTGACGGTCAGCTCTGGGGCAATCCCATCTACGACTGGGAGAAGATGAAGGGCGACGGCTACAGCTGGTGGCTGAAGCGCCTGGCTGCCGCCGGCGCGTGGTACGATGTGGTTCGTATGGACCATTTCCGCGGCCTGGAGGCCTACTGGTCCGTGCCCTACGGCGCTGCTACCGCCAAGGCCGGTCACTGGGTCAAGGGTCCTGACATGTCCTTTGTGGAGGCCGTGAAGAAGGGCCTGCCTCAGCTGGAGATGATCGCCGAGGACCTGGGCTACCTGACCCAGGAGGTTCTGGACCTGCGGGACAATTCCGGCTTCCCCGGCATGAAGGTCCTGGAGTTTGCTTTCGATTCCCGTGAGCCCTCCGACTACCTGCCCTATACTTACACCAGAAATTCCGTGGTCTATACCGGCACCCATGACAACATGACCATGCGCCAGTGGTTTGAGACCGCATCCAAGGACGCCAAGGCCTACGCCATCGAGTACATGGGCCTGAACGAGACCGAGGGTCTGGTACTGGGCACCATCCGCACCGCCATGAGCTCCGTCTCTGATATGTGCATCATCCAGATGCCCGACTGGCTGAACCTGGGCGCTGAGGCAAGAATGAACTTCCCCGGCACCCTGTCCGACGCCAACTGGACCTGGAGAGCCGAGAAGAAGGACTTCAATATGTCCCTGGCCAAGAGAATCTACAACATGACCAAGCTCTACGGCCGCCTGCCCGAGAAAGAATAAACACAGCGGATTTCCCCCCGCTTTTAAGAATGGAGAATTTAGTAAATGAAGTATGATTGCATGAGCATTGTGAAGTGGACTGAGGCCCAGCTGAAGTACACTTACGACGTCAGCCTGAAGGAAGCTACTCCCCAGGAACTGCATGAGGCCCTGGGTCACGCAGTGATGATGGCTATTTCCGACAACTGGAGCGCCTCCAAGAAGGCTCGTATGCACGAGCGGAAGGCCTACTACATCTCTGCTGAGTACCTGATCGGCCGCCTGGTCTACTCCAATATGTTCAACCTGGGCATTCTGGATGAGATGAAGGCCCTGTTTGCCGAGCGCGGTGTGGACCTGGCTGTCCTGGAGGACATCGAGGACGACGCACTGGGCAACGGCGGTCTGGGCAGACTCGCTGCCTGCTTCCTGGACTCCGCCGCTTCCTGCGACCTGCCCCTGAGCGGTTACGGCCTGCGCTACAAGTTCGGCCTGTTCAAGCAGAGCTTTGACGGCGAGGGCAACCAGGTGGAGAACGCCGACGACTGGACCAAGTTCGGTGATCCCTGGTCCTACCGCCGCCTGAAGCACGCTGTGAAGGTTTCCTTCCCCGAGCACACCGTTGTGGCTGTGCCCTATGACGTTCCCGTCATCGGCTACGGCACCGACAACGTGGGCACCCTGCGTCTGTGGCAGTGCGAGGCCGAGGAAGAGCTGGACTTCAAGGCTTTCAACAACCAGAACTACCAGAAGGCTCTGGATGCCAAGAACATGGCTGAGGACATCACCCGTGTTCTGTACCCCAACGACTCCACCTGGGACGGCAAGCGTCTGCGCCTGAAGCAGCAGTACGTCCTGTCCTCCGCATCCCTGCAGGACATGATGCGCAACTACAAGCTGGCCTACGGCAACGATTTCAGCCGTTTCGGTGAGCGCTACGCTGTGCAGCTGAACGACACCCACCCCGCCATGTCCATCCCCGAGCTGATCCGTCTGCTGATGATCGAGGGCATGAGCTTCGACGATGCCTTCAAGGTGGCTCAGAAGACCTTCTCCTACACCAACCACACCGTTCTGGGTGAGGCTCTGGAGAAGTGGCCCCTGAACCTGATGCGCTCCGTGGTGCCTCAGATCGCCGACATCATCTGCCGCATCGACCACAAGATGCGTACCGAGCTGCCCATGGACTTCCAGGAGCGCCGGGCAAGAAAGCTGTTCATCATCGACGAGGACATCGTCCACATGGCAAACCTGTCCATTTACGTGGGCTCCTATGTCAACGGCGTTGCTGAGATCCACTCCCAGATCCTGAAGGACGACTGCTTCAAGAACTGGTACACCGTGTTCCCCGAGCGCTTCCAGAACAAGACCAACGGCATCACTCCCCGCCGCTGGGTTGGCCTGTGCAACCCCGAGCTGTCCAATCTGATCCGTGAGAAGGTTGGCGGCGACTTCCTGAAGGATCTGGAGCTGATCAAGGGCCTTAACGAACATCTGGACGACGAGACCGTGGTCCGCTTCAACGCCATCAAGCGTGAGAAGAAGGAGCAGCTGTGCAACGTCATCGCCAAGCACGAGGGCGTCATGCTGAACCCCGACTTCATGTTCGATGTCCAGGTCAAGCGTCTGCACATGTACAAGCGCCAGCTGATGAACATCATCGCTGTTGTGGATATCTACTTCCGCCTGAAGGAGGGCCGTCTGCCCGACTTCCAGCCCACCGCATTCATCTTCGGCGCCAAGGCCGCTCCCGGCTACATCGACGCCAAGTCCGTCATCCGCTACATCAACCGTGTGGCCAAGATGATCAACAACGACAGAGATGTTGCCGACAAGATGAAGGTGGTCTTTGTTCAGAACTACAACTGCTCCTACGCTGAGCATATCATTCCCGCTGCCGACCTGTCCGAGCAGATCTCTCCTGCCGGCCTGGAGGCTTCCGGCACCGGCAACATGAAGCTGATGCTCAACGGCGCCATCACCCTGGGCACCCTGGACGGCGCCAACGTGGAGATCGCCGAGGAGGCAGGCCGCGAGAACGAGTATATCTTCGGCGCCACCGTGGATCAGATCAACGCCATCAAGGGCAGCTACAACCCCCGGAAGATCTACGACGAGAATGCCGACCTGCGCCGTGCCCTGAACACCCTGGTGGACGGCACCGTGCCCACCGACGACGGCATCCGCAACCTGTTCCAGCAGGTTGTCAACGGCAGCGACCAGTATTACCTGCTGCTGGACTACGCTTCCTACGTGGATGCCAAGCTCCAGGCCAACCGGGACTATGCCGATAAGATGACCTTCGGCCGCAAGTGCCTGGTGAACGTGGCTTCCGCCGCCAAGTTCTCCTCCGACCGTACCATCCGTCAGTACGCCGAGGAAATCTGGCACATCAAGCCCACCCAGCGCTAAAAAAGCATGAAATCCCCGCCTGTAAAGGCGGGGATTTTTGCGTCATGGGGGGAGAAATTAGCGTTTAGCAGCGGAACACCGCCTTGCCTCCCCTTGAGGGGAGGTGGCCCATAGGGCCGGAGGGGTGAAAGCCGAAATTCGTTGAGCGCCTGCCTTTCACCCCTCAGTCAGCTTCGCTGACAGCTCCCCTCAAGGGGAGCCTTTGGTGCGCTAAACGATAATTTGTGGTATAAAAGAAGAATCCGGCGGAGATTTCCGCCGGATTTCCTTATTTTTCAAACTGGATCAGGGCCTGGATTTGGTCCGCATCCAGCTGGCTTAAGCTGCCATCACTGACTTTATAGACCCGGCTGCACAGGCTCAGCACCGAGGGCCGGTGGGTGGCCACCAGACAGGTGAGGCCCCGGCTCATGAGGTTTTGCAGCACCTGCCGCTCCGTTTCCAGATCCAGGGCACTGGTCACCTCGTCCAGCAGCAGCACCGGCGCGTTGCGCACCAGGGCCCGGGCAATAGCGATGCGCTGGGCCTGTCCCTCAGAAAAGCCCTTGCCACCCTCGCCGATGGGGCTGTGGATGCCCTGGGGCAGGGCGCTGACAAATTCCCAGGCGCAGGCGTCCTTCAGGGCCTGGACCAGCTGCTCCTCCGTGGCCTCATGGTTCACCAACCGCAGATTTTCCGCGATGGTTCCGGCCAGCACCGTATTACCCTGGGGCACATAGGCGAACAGGTGCCGGGTGTCCGCTCCCAGGGGGAGGCGGCTGCCTGCCTCGTCCGTCAGGCAGGCGGTGCCGGAATCCGGGGAGATCAGTCCCAGAATCAGGCGGATCAGGGTGGATTTGCCCTCGCCGGAGGGCCCCACCAGTGCGGCGATCCGGCCCCGGTCTGCCCGGAGGGATACCTCCCGGAGGACCTGGCGGCCGTCCTCATAGCTGGCGCTGACCTTGTCCAGCTCCAGTGCACAGCTTCCATGTACGCTGGCTTTGGTTCCACAGGATTCCTCCTTTTCCAGCTCCGTCAGTTCCCGGATCCGTTCCGCTGCCACAGAGCCGGACAAGGCCGAGGGGATCAGGGAGATCAGGGAGGAGAAGGCGGAGGACAGGGTGGAGCGCTGCTGCAAAAACAGCACCATGGTACCGATGAGGATCTTTCCGCTCCACAGCTGCCACAGGCAGTAGCCCAGGGCCAGATACTGCACGGCAGTGCCCAGGGCGGTGAGCAGAATGTTGGTCTTGATGGTAAAAGCGTTGTGTTCCAGGGCCACATCCCGGTACTGCTTCTGCCAGGTACCCAGTTTGGCTATGGTGTCATCCTCCACGCCGAAGCTCTTCAGGGTGTCGATATTCCGGAAGGTCTCCGCCTCAAAGGCGGACATACCGCCGCTGACCTGCCGCAGCTGCATATTGAAGCTCCGCTGCCGCCGGAGCAGCCGCCGGGAGGTGAGGATCAGCACCGGGGTGCTGGCGAAGGCGATGAGAGCCATCACCGGATCGTAGTAGAGGACCACGCAGAGGGAGGCCAGAACGGTGAACACCTGGGTGATCACGCTGGACAGCCAGTTCACGGCGCAGCCGGAAACCGTCTGCACATCGGTGGAGAATCGGCTGAGCAGCTCACCGGTGGGGAAACGCCGCAGCTCCAGCCACCTGGCGTGGAGCAGATTGGAAAACACATGGGCCTGGACATCGTTGCGCATGGTGATGTTCAGCCGGGCGGAGTACCGGGCGGTGGCACTACCGATTGCTACGGAGGCGGCACCGGTGATCACCGTCAGCACTGCCAGCAGCGGCAGCCGGGCCTTGTCCAGGGTCACAATGCAGTCAATGAGATATTTTCCGGTGATGCCGGTGATCAGACCTAAGCAGCTGGAGAGGATGCCCAGCAGGGTGTACAGGGCGATTCGGGGCCAGCGGCCCCGGGTGAAGGAGAGGATCCATTTCCAGTCCCGGATCACATCCTTCAGTGTGCCGTCTTTCATTTTGGTCCGGAGCAGCTTCAGGGCCTGGGAGCCGGAGGCCTCCGCGGATGGCTTAAATTGGGTGTCCAAAAGGTCACCGCCTTTCTGAATTCTCCGCCGGACGGGTTGCATCCCGGGCGGGGATTGTGGTATAATCAAACTAATTCTGTAGGGGAAGGGGAAATGTGCGCCATGATCGATATCCACTGCCATATTCTGCCCGACGTGGACGACGGCGCGGAAAATATGGAAGAAGCCCTGGCTATGGCCGAAATTGCCGCGGACTGCGGCGTCGGGGAGCTGGTTGCCACACCCCATTTCCGGGGAATCGAGGAGGATCTGGAAGAACTGGTGCTGTTTCAGCGCCAGGTTGAGAAGCTGCGCGCTGCCCTGGCGGCGGAGAAGCTTCCTTTGAAGCTCCATCCGGGGGCCGAAATCCTCTGCCTGCCGGAGACGGTGGAGCTGGCCCGGGAGGGTAAGCTGCCCACCATCGGCCACAGCCGGTATGTGCTGTGCGAATTCTTCTTCGACGCGCCCTATGGGTTTATGGACGATATCCTGGACCACATCGCCGGGGCCGGCTACCGGGTCATCATCGCCCACCCGGAGCGCTACGATGCCATCATGGACGATCCCCGGGGTGCCCGGCGCTGGTTCCATAAGGGCTATGTGATCCAGGTGAACAAGGGAAGCATCCTGGGGGCCTTCGGCTCCGGGGCCCAGCAGGCCGCCCGGTGGCTGCTGGACATGGGCTGTGTCCATATGGTGGCCAGCGACGCCCATTCTCCCCGGCGCAGAACCACAGACATGTCCCTGGTGCGCCGGTGGCTGCTGGAACGGTATCCGGAAGATTATGTGCGGATCCTTCTGGAGGAAAATCCTGCCCGGGTCCTCAACAATCAGGATATGGTTCCCGTTGATTCGTACTGAAAAATTATTATATCACGGAAAAGTACGAATTTCCACCCCCCAAATCGCATATGATAAGCTGAACAAAAATCCCCCGGAGTTTTCGTCACTTCGGGGGATATGCTTTTGGGCTTCCACATGCTATAATAAAAATAACCATACGCAAACAGGCCCTTTTCATTTCCCAGGAGGCGGATTTTTATGAAAATTCAGTTTATCGGCGCGACCCACGAGGTTACCGGCAGCTGTACGCTGCTGGAAGTAGGCGGAAAATATTACATGGTGGACTGCGGCATGGAGCAGGGCACCGATGTGTTCCAGAATATCCCCCTGCCCATCAGCCCTTCCCTGCTGGAAGCGGTGTTTCTGACCCATGCCCACATTGACCACTCCGGCATGATCCCCAAGCTCTATAAGGATGGCTTCAAGGGCAGCGTCTACGCTACCCATGCCACCTGCGACCTGTGCAACATCATGCTCCGGGACTCCGCCCACATCCAGGAGTCCGAAGCTCAGTGGCAGAGCCGGAAGAACGAGCGCGCCGGTCAGCCCCCTGTGGAGCCCACCTATGACCTGGCGGATGCCGAGGGCGCTTTGCGGCTGTTCCGCCGCTGCAATTACGACGAGCGGATCCGGGTAGGTGAAGGCGTGGTGCTGCGGCTGACGGATATCGGCCATCTGCTGGGCTCCGCCGCTGTAGAGCTGTGGCTCACCGAGGGAAATGAGACCCGGAAGATCGTATTCTCCGGCGACGTGGGCAATCAGGACCAGCCCATTATCAACAACCCCAGGCAGGTGGAGGAAGCGGACTACCTGGTGATCGAATCCACCTACGGCAACCGGAATCACCCCGGTGAGCGGGGCGATGCCGTAGCGGACCTGGCCTTCTGGATCCAGCGGACCTTCGACCGGGGCGGCAATCTGGTGATTCCCTCCTTCGCCGTGGGCCGTACCCAGGAGATGCTCTACGCCATCCGGGAGATCAAGCAGAAGGGCATGGTCACGGGCCACCCGGACTTCCCGGTATACGTGGATTCCCCCCTGGCGGTGGAAGCCACCGGCATCTTCCTCCAGTGCGACGTAAGCTGCCTGGATCCCGAGACCCGGGCGGTGCTGAAGGCGGGCTACAACCCCATCTGGTCCCCCGGCGTGCAGCTGAGCGTCACCGCCGACGATTCCAAGGCCATCAACTTCGACAAGACCCCCAAGGTGATCCTGTCCGCCAGCGGCATGTGCGAGGCGGGCCGTGTCCGGCACCACCTGAAGCACAATCTGTGGCGGGAGGACAGCACGGTGCTGTTCGTCGGTTATCAGGCCGAGGGCTCCATGGGCCGGAAACTCCAGGACGGCGCCAAGTCCGTGAAACTCTTCGGTGAAGAGATCGCCGTCAACGCGGAGATCGCCACCCTGCACGGCACCTCCGGCCACGCGGACCAGACGGGCCTTCTGAACTGGCTCCACGGTTTCAAGCAGAAGCCCGGCACCGTGTTCATCAACCACGGCGACGACGACAGCGTCAAGGCATTCAAGGAAATCCTGGTGGGCGAGGGCTACAACACGGAGGATCCCTACTCCGGCACCGAATTCGATCTGATCACCGGTAAGATGACCATCTACACCGAGGGTAAGAAGATCGACCGCAGAGTGGTCACCAAGGGCACCCAGCGGGCCCAGGCGGTCTTTGACGAGCTGGTGGCCGCTGCCGAAGAGCTGCTGCGCCTGGTCAAGAAGCGCCGCAGCATGACCAATAAGGACAACGCCAAGCTCACCGATCAGATCCGTAGTCTCATCAACAAGTGGAAGAATTAAGATAAATTATCGTTTAGCGAACCAACGCACCGAAGGCGCCTTGCCTCTCCCTTTGGGAGAGGTGGCAGTCCGAAGGACTGACGGAGAGGGTGTCGTAACATCTTTTGCCCTCTCAGTCACCGCCAAAGGCGGTGCCAGCTCCCCCAGAGGGGGAGCCAAGTTTCTAATGTAAACGAGAATTTACACGAAAACCAGTCTCAGGAGGGGCAAAGCCCCTCCTGATTTTGCCGTAAGGAGTTTTATGAAAGAAACGATCCGCCTTTACCGTCCCGCCGCCGCGGCATTCTTAGCCATGATGGCCATGGCTGTAACCTCGTCCACCTTAAGCTTTTTCCTGGAGCCGGTGTGTGCCGAGCTTGGCATCGGCAAGGGCAGCTTTTCTCTGATTTTCAGCCTGATGACCATTTCCGGTGCGGCCACCAACCCGGTTCTGGGCCGCATAGCGGGCAAAAAGGGTGTCCGGGGCATTCTGGCTGTCTGCGCGGTCTGGGGCTGGGGAAGCTTGCTGCTGTTTTCCCTGGCAAAGCAGCTGTGGATGATCTATCTGGCAGGCTTTCTGCTGGGCCTGTTCGGCAGCAATTGCGTGGCCCTCTGCGGCAATGTGATCGTCCAGAATGCCTATGACCCCCGGCAGGCCTCCACCATTCTGGGTATCGTCATGTCCGGCTCCGGTGTGGGCGGCATGATCTTCAATATGGTGATCCCGGCGGTGATGGCGGAGTCCACCTGGCGGGCGGCCATGGTGGTCATGGCCTGCTGCTGGCTGGGCGTGGTGGGACTCAGTGTTCTGCTCCTTGGCCGGGAAGCGCCCATGGAGCAGCGGGGCAGCGCAGCCGGTATGGGCCTGGGCATGACCCAGGCGGAGGCTCTGAAAAGCCCCAAACTGTACATGCTCATTGCGGTCATTGTGGTGATCACTGCTGCCTGCGGTGTTCAGCAGCAGCAGCCCTCCATGCTGGGCATCTATGGCTATGACAGCGGAAAGATCAGCCTGATGCTCTCGGTCCAGACGGCGGTGCTGGCCCTGGGGAAGATCGGCCAGGGCATCCTCTATGGACGCCTGGGCGTCCGCCGGGGTGGCTGTGTCATGCTGCTTGCCTTTGCCGCAGCGTTTGGGATCCTGGCAGTGCCTGCGCTGGCCTGGCCGGGCCTGATGGTCATGGCCCTGGGTTTGGGTATCTACACAACGCTTTTGCCCCTGGTGACCCGGCAGGTTTTCGGCACCAGGGAGTATGCCGCCATCTGGGGTATGCTTGCCACCTGCGGCAGTCTGGGTACCATCGTGGCCAACCCCATCTGGGGAGGTATCTGTGATCTGACGGGAAGCTATACTCCGGCCATGCTGGTGTTTCCTGCGCTGCTGGGCATTGCCGCCTGGCTGCTGAATAAGCTGCTGAAGGATCTGCGGTAAATTATCGTTTAGCGGCGCAGTCGCTATGCCCTCCCCTTTGGGGAGGGTGCCCCCGTAGGGGGCGGGAGAGGTAAAAAACGCGCCGAAATGCAGATATTTCGGTTCATTGTGTTGCCCTCTCAGTCACCGCTTACGCGGTGCCAGCTCCCCCGGAGGGGGAGCCAAGTTTCTGATGTATACGATAATTTAGCTCACACAAAAAATCAGCCCCGACGTAAGTCGGGGCTGAAATGCGTTTGATAGGGCTGTATCTTAGTACATGCCGCCGCCCTGGGCTGCGGCTGCTGCCATGGCAGCGTCAGCAGCGGGATCGGGCTTGTCCACCACCAGGGACTCGGTGGTCAGGACGCAGCCTGCGATGGAAGCGGCGTTCTCCAGGGAGGAGCGGGTGACCTTGGTGGGGTCCACGATGCCGGAGGCAATCATGTCGCAGTACTCCTCGGTGTAGGCGTTGTAGCCGAAGCCCACCTTGCCGGAGGAGCGGATCTTCTCATAGACCACGCTGCCGTCCACACCGGCGTTCTCGGCGATCTGGCGGATGGGAGCCTGCAGTGCGGAAGCGATGATCCGGGCGCCGGTGCGCTCGTCACCCTGGAGGGTGGCGATCAGCTCTTCCACGGCAGCCACGGCGTTGACCTGAGCGGTGCCGCCGCCGGCCACGATGCCTTCCTCAACGGCAGCACGGGCAGCGTTCAGAGCGTCCTCCACTCTCAGCTTCTGCTCCTTCATGGCGACCTCAGTCTGGGCGCCCACCTTGATGACGGCCACGCCGCCGGCCAGCTTGGCCAGACGCTCCTGGAGCTTCTCGCGGTCGTAGTCGGAGGTGGTGGTGGCGATGGCGGAGCGGATCTGGTGGGCACGGGCGTAGATGGCCTCGGGCTCGCCGGCACCGTCCACGATGGTGGTGGTGTCCTTGGTGACCACGATCTGACGGGCACGGCCCAGATCGTTGATGGTGGTCTCGGTCAGCTCCATGTTCAGCTGGGAGGAGATGACGGTGCCGCCGGTGAGGACAGCGATATCCTGCAGCATCTCCTTGCGGCGGTCGCCGAAGCCGGGAGCCTTGACGCAGACCACGTTGAAGTTGCCGCGGAGTCTGTTCAGCAGCAGGGTGGCCAGGGCGTCGCCCTCCACATCCTCAGCGATGATGATCAGCTTCTTGCTGGCCTTGATGACGGGCTCCAGAATGGGCAGGATCTCCTGGATGGAGGAGATCTTCTTGTCGGTGATCAGCAGGAAGGCGTCGTCCAGGACGGCTTCCATCTTGTCGGTGTCGGTGACCATGTAGGGGGAGATGTAGCCCCGATCGAACTGCATACCCTCGACGACCTCCAGGCCGGTCTCGGCGGTCTTGGACTCTTCGATGGTGATGACGCCCTCGGTGCCAACCTTCTCCATGGCCTCAGCGATCAGAGCGCCGATGGACTCATCGCCGGAGGAGACAGCGCCGACACGGGCGATGGCGGCGGAGTCGGACACGGGGACGGAATTGGCCTTGATGGCCTCCACGGCGGCTGCCACTGCCTTGTCGATACCCTTGCGCATGACCATGGGGTTGGCGCCGGCGCTCAGGTTCTTCAGACCCTCACGGGTGATGGCCTGGGCCAGAACGGTGGCGGTGGTGGTGCCGTCACCGGCAACGTCGTTGGTCTTGGTGGCAACCTCGCGGATCAGCTGGGCGCCCATGTTCTCGAAGGCATCCTCCAGCTCCACTTCCTTGGCGATGGTGACGCCGTCGTTGGTGATCAGGGGCGCGCCGTACTTCTTGCCCAGGACCACGTTGCGGCCCTTGGGGCCCAGGGTGACCTTGACGGTGTTGGCCAGCTGGTCAATGCCGGACTGGAGCTTCTTCCGGGCTTCCTCGCCGTAAACGATCATTTTTGCCATGATAAATTTCCTCCTTAGTCGCAGACCACAGCCAGGATGTCATCCTGCTTGACGAACTTGTAATCGACCTTGTCCAGGGTCACATCGGTGCCGACGAACTTGCTGACGACCACCTTGTCGCCTGCGCAAACGGTCATTTCCACGTCCTTCTTGCCGGGGCCGACAGCCACGACTTCATAGATGGCGGGCTTTTCCTTGTTGGTGGTGGCCAGGATGATGCCGGAGACGGTGGACTCGGCGGCTTCATGCTGTTTCAGCAGCACATTGTCTGCCATGGGCTTGAGCTTCATTTGAATTCCTCCATACGTAAAGTATATTTAGACCGCAGGTATCGGAAGATCCTTCCTGCATTTATCTACAAAGGTTTAGCACTCAACTTTATTGAGTGCTAATACATAATAACCCAAGCAATGGAAAAATGCAAGGGCTTTTTGCGTTAAATATTTGTGAATGGGACGGAAAGAAAAATCATCAATTATCCCAGCAGAGATAATCGGCGCAACTGGGCTTCGACTACCGTGTCATTGCGAGGAGGGCGCAGCCCGACGTGGCAATCTCCTGCACAGCAGAGGGATGCTGTATGTACCAATTAACATTGTGCATCCTGGTTTTTCGATGTTAAGCAACGTTTTACAGCACTGAAGTACGGTGCAGGAGATTCCCACGGGCCTAAAGGCCCTCGGAATGACATGCTTTTCTTACCTGGTTGCATCATAGTTGCTGCTAAGTGAAACGACCATTTACAGCCGGTACAACCGCTTGCCGTTCTCGGTGGTGATTTCGTGGATTTCCTCCAGGGGCATGCCGCGGATCTCGGCTAATCTTTCGGCCATCCGGTAGAGCTTCCCCGGGTCGTTGCGCTTGCCCCGGAAGGGCTCCGGGGACATATAGGGGCAGTCGGTTTCCAGCACGATCCGGTCCAGAGGAATCTGGGACGCCACCTCAATGGCCTTCCGGGCATTCTTGAAGGTCAGCACACCGGTGAAGCCGATGTACCAGCCCCGCTTAATGAGCTCCTTTGCCATCTCGGCGGAGCCGGAATAGCAGTGGAACACACCGCATGTCTCCGGGAACTCGTCCACAACCTTCATGCCGTCCTCGTGGGCCTCCCGCTCGTGGACGATGACAGGCAGGTTTAGTTCCCTTGCCAGCGCCATCTGCATCCGGAAAGCACGGAGCTGAATCTCTCTGGGGATGTCCTCGTAGTGGTAGTCCAGACCGATCTCGCCGATGGCCTTGATTTTGGGGTTTAGTTTACATAACTTTCGGTATTCTTCCAGAACTTCCTCATTGACCTCATCAGCCACGTCCGGGTGGGAGCCCACGGCGGCGTAGATGTAGTCATATTCCTGAGAGAGGCGGGAAGTATTGTAAGAGGATGCCAGGCTGCAGCCGGGGTTCATCAGAAGCTGGATACCCTGCTTCGGCAGATTTTCCAGCAGCTCCGCCCGGTCATCGTCAAAGGCCCGGTCATCCATATGGGCATGGGTGTCAAATAACATGGTTTACTCCTTATTTCGTGGCCCGGAGGGTGCAGGTGGCGCCCCACTGGCCCAGAATTTCGATTTTGGAAAAGCCCGCTGCCAGCAGGGCTTCAGTCTCATGTTCCACCGTCAGGGGGGTATCGTAGTGGTAAAATTGCGTGTCGGCGATGCCTTGCTCCGCCTTCAGCCGCAGCAGTTCTGACCGGAAAAAGATTTCGTAATCCGCATCCGGGGCAAAGTAGTCTGTCAGAATGAAAGCGGCACCGGGCTTCAGGGCAGTGCAGAGCTTCCGGTACAGGGGAAGCTTTTCTGCCTGCGTAAAGTGGTGCAGGGATTCCACGGAAACGGCACCGTCAAAGCGGTTTTCACCCAAGGGCACCTCAAAATAGGAGCCGGGAATCAGACTCAGCGCTTTGTCCGGAAATTTCTTACGCAGTGCAGCCAGCATCCCCTCGGATAGGTCGATACCGGTGACCTTTGCGGAGGGATGCTCTGCAAAATACCAGTTCAGCTCCAGTCCAGTGCCGCAGCCCAGGTCCAGAATATGCCCCGGGGGCAGTAGCGCTGCTGTAAAGGGGTAGAATTCCTCCGCCCCCTCGATTGCGGTAAGCATATGCTCTTCATAGCCCTCCAGCCGGGCCTCAAAAAATGCGTCCATTTTCTCAAGCATCGGTCAATACTGCCACCAGGCAGCCCTCCATGTGGAATACCCTGGAATCTTCCAGGGAAAACCGGGTGTGATCGGGATAACCCCGGAGACCCTCACCGGAAAGCTTGGCGGCGGCTTCCTTTAAGACCCAGAATGTCAGCAGAGCGGTGCGCTTGTCCGCCGCCCGGTCGAACTGTTCTTTTTCAACAGGGGAGAGGATCTTGTCAGCCAACCGGAGGTTGATATCCCGGTCCGCTTCCTCGGCATCGATGCCCACATTCTCCCGGCTCAGGGCGCAGAATACCCGCTTTTTCGTGTGGGAGATGGAAAAATGCCAGGGACTATCCACAAAATAGGGCTTTCCCCGGTCCGTAACGGCGATTTCCGGCAGCGTTCCGCCTACCTGCTCCTCCCAGAGCTTTTGCAGCAGCAGCCGTCCCGCCTCATGGCCGGACAGTGCGCCCAGTTCCATGCAGCCTAAGATCATACCTTCTCCACGTCGATGATATTGGGGTCCTGTCCTTCATCCAGCAGCTTTCTGCCTTTGATCCGGTCATAGCCCTCGGCAATGCCTGCGCAGATCATCACAATGCCCAGCACGTTGAAGAGCATCCGGGAGCTGGCCAGGGGCAGGATCACCAGCACCGCGCCGACGATCACCGCCACCGCCGCGATCACCAGGGAGCGGCTGATGAGCAGCTTCTTTCCCTGATAACGGATGTGCTTTGCGGCAGCCTGTCCGCCCCGGATCATCAGGGCAAGACCCAGCACCCGGCCCAGGAACTTGGCGATGGTCAGCGGATGCATCAGCAGCCACACACCGCCGGCAAAGCAGATAACAGCCCAGAGGATCCGGTTGTTCCGGCTGGCGGCGGAGCCCAGAATGCCATGGGCACCCAGACCAAGCCCCACCAGAACGGCGATCCAGCCCAGAAGCTTACCCACCAGAGCCGAGGCGGTGTCCGGGCTCAGCAGCAGAATAAGCCCCAAAACCACCGTCAGAGCAGGCATACCCAGCAGGGACAAAAGTTGCGGAACCGTATATTTCTTCATGGAGATCACCTCTTTCTTAATGTATCAGTATAGCGGTTTTTGGTGGCCCTGTCAATGATTCCGGAAGCGGCACTTCTTCAAGGGAATTTCCAAGAAACCATTGCTAAATTTTCTTTGCTGTGGTAAAATTATTTTACTTCGTCAAAGAAAGAAGGCAGTACCTTATGGATATTTATGATATCTTAACCATGATCGGCGGTCTGTGCCTGTTCCTGTTCGGCATGAACATCATGGGCGAAAGCCTGGAGCGGGCCGCGGGCAATTCCCTGCGCACATTGCTGGGCAAGCTGACCACGAACCGGATGCTGGGCTTCCTCACCGGTATGGTAGTCACCGCGGTGATCCAGTCCTCCTCCGCCACCACCGTTATGGTCGTCGGTTTCGTTAACTCCGGCCTGCTGGCCCTGGGCCAGGCCATCAACGTGATCATGGGCGCCAACGTGGGTACCACCGTCACCGCCTGGGTCCTGTCTTTGAGCGGTGTGGAGGGCGACAGCCTGTTTATCCAACTGCTCAAGCCCACCAATTTTACTCCCATCCTGGCCCTCGTCGGTATCATCTACTATATGTTCATCAAGGACAGCTCCAAGAAGGACATCGGCCTGATCCTGCTGGGCTTTGCCACACTGATGTTCGGTATGGACACCATGTCCGGCGCCGTGAAGGGTCTGCGGGATGAGCCCTGGTTTACCAGCCTGTTCCTGCTGTTCAAGAATCCCATTCTGGGTGTCATCGCCGGTGCTGTGCTGACCGGTATCATCCAGTCCTCCTCCGCATCCGTCGGTATCCTGCAGGCCCTGTCCGTCACCGGTGCTGTCAGCTATGCCGCTGCCATTCCCATCATCATGGGTCAGAACATCGGTACCTGCGTCACTGCCATGCTGTCCTCCGTGGGCGCCACCAAGAACGCAAAGCGGGCGGCTTACGTCCATCTGCTGTTCAATATCATCGGCACCCTGCTGGGCCTGATCCTGTTCCTGATTGTGGACTGGATCTTCTCTCCCGCCATTCTGGGTGAGAGCGCCACCTATCTGGGCATTTCCGTGTGCCACACCCTGTTCAACATCATCTGCACCGCCGCCCTGCTGCCCTCCGGCAACCTGCTGGAGAAGCTGGTGTGCAAGCTGGTTCCCGACGCCAAGGTCCCCGAGCAGACCGCCGAGCTGGACGAGCGTCTGTTTGCCACTCCCTCCATCGCCCTGGAGCGCAGCCGTACCCTCACCGGCGAAATGGCCGAGTGTGCCGCCCTGGTGCTGCACCGGGGTGTGGAATGCCTGCAGAATTACTCTGACGAGCTGGCCGCGGAGGTCCGTGAGCTGGAGGAAAAGACCGATCATTACGAGGATATCCTGTCCACCTATCTGGTGAAGCTTTCCGCCCTGAAGATCTCCCCTGCTGACAGCTCTCAGGCAGCCATGCTCCTGAAGGCCATCGGCGACCTGGAGCGAATGGGCGACCATGCCCTGAATCTGGTGGAGGCCGCCGAGGAACTGAATGCCAAGGAACTGAGCTTCTCTGATACTGCAAAGGAAGAGCTGGCTGTGCTGATCCACGCCGTGGAGGAGATCGTGGAGATGTCCATCTCCGCCTTCTGGCACAACGATCTGGAAAAGGCTTACCAGGTGGAGCCCCTGGAGCAGGTCATCGACGACCTGAAGGAGGCACTGCGCGTGCGCCATATCCAGCGGCTGCAGCAGGGCCTGTGCTCCGTGGAAACTGGCTTTATCTGGTCCGACCTGCTCAACGGTCTGGAGCGCACCGGTGACCACTGCTCCAATATCGCGGGCATCGTGGTGGACCGGGCTCACCATGATATGAACACCCACGAAGCTCTCCGTTCCGCCCGGATCGAGAACGAGAACTTCACCCAGCAGTACAAGGAATTTGCCTACAAGTACCGTCTGAAATAAAAAACGCGCGGCAGGACCCAACCGGTCCTGCCGCGTTTTTGTCAGTGCGGGAAATTATCGTTTAGCGTAATACCTTCCCCCTGGGGGGAAGGTGCCCCGAAGGGTGGTGCTCCGCGCAGCGAATCAAAATTAATCGCTTGCCGGTGGCAAGCGCACCACAACATATGGATGAGGGGACAGCAGCAGAAAATCGTTGCATTTCCAGTCATCGTAGGATAGTCCCCTCATCAGTCACCGCTTACGCGGTGCCAGCTTCCCCCCCAGGGGGAAGCTCTTGTAAACGATAATTTACCTTTGTAAAAGAAATGCCCGGGACCATTTTGGTCCCGGGCGAAATCTGTTTTTTAGGCGTTGAACACGTACTTATCCAGCCGGTCGAAGGCCTCCTGCACTCTGGACAGGGGCAGGGCCAGATTCAGGCGGATATGGGTCTGGCCATGGAAGGCCCGGCCATCCTGCCACACAACGCCCACGTCCCAGCCAGCCTTCATCAGCTCGTCCATGGTCTTGCCGTGCTTTTTCAGCCACTGGCCGCAGTCGATGAAGAGCATGTAGGTGCCCTGGGGACGGCTGACGGTGACGCCGTCGAAGTGCTTTTCGATGTAGTCACAGGCGAAGTTCACGTTGCCGGTGATGGTCTCGTTCAGCTCCTTCACCCATTCGTTGCCCGCGGGGCTGAAGGCACCGATGAGGGCGTACATGGACATAACGTTCATGGAGTTGTAGTGGCCCAGGGAGGACTCCTTCAGGCAGCGCTCATTCAGCCACTTGTTGTAGATGATGTGGTAGCTGCCCACGAGACCGGCCAGGTTGAAGGTCTTGGAGGGTGCGTACATGGCAGCGGTGCGCATTTTTGCGTCCTCGGACACGGACTGGGTGGGGATGTGCTTGTAGCCCTCCAGAATAATGTCGGACCAGATCTCGTCAGAGATGACCCACACATCATGCTTCTTGTACAGCTCCATAGCCTTCTCGATCTCCCAGCGTTCCCAGACGCGGCCGGTGGGATTGTGGGGGGAGCAGAAAATGGCGGCGTGGATCTTGTTTTCCACGATCTTCTTTTCCATATCCTCGAAATCCATGCGCCAGATGCCCTGCTCGTCCTGCACCAGGGCGGAGTGGATAATATGGTAGCCGTTGTTGGTCAGGGTGCCGGTGAAGCCCACATAGGTGGGGGAGTGGACCAGCACATTGTCGCCCTTGGAGCAAAGCACGCTCAGGGCAGTGGCAACGCCGCCCAGGACGCCGTTTTCGTAGCCGATGTTTTCGGGGGCAACCTCAGCGCCGTTGTGATCTCTCTGCCAGTCGATGATGGCCTGGGTATACTCCTGCCGGGGCATAAAGTAACCGAAGGTGGGCAGCTTGGCCCGACCGATCATGGCCTCCTGGATGGTGGGGACCACAGGGAAGTTCATGTCGGCCACCCACATGGGGATGACGTCAAAGCCCTCTCTGGGCGCGGGATAGGGAGCGCCGGGGGCACCCACCAGATCCACAGCGATGGCATCCTTGCCCTTGCGGTCCAGGATGGAAGTAAAATCGTATTTCATGACGGATTCTCCTTAAATTATTGATATATTGTCATTATAGAGGGAATCCGGTCAAAAGGCAAGGGCACAAATGGAGAATCATATAATGGGGATTTGTATAATGTGCGCAGTGACAAAGACTGGAAAGGTGCAGCGGATTGACTTTCCCGGAGAAGTGTGCTATCCTTATAAAGGATTTTTATGTGCTTTTCGCCGGATATACGGCGTATTTTCAGAAGTGTATGGCATTATCCGGACACCGGATCCTGGAAATGCCGGACAGGAGTAGCCCCATGAAGAAACGTAACTGGATCAGCCTGCTGCTGATCGTCCTTTTTATTGTCATGCTGGCCGGATACCGGGCATTGGGACGGCTTCGTACCGATACCAGGCCCCCGGTAATCACCGTAGGCGACCAGCTGCTGGAACTGTCCTCCACGGAGCCCCGCACCGCATTGCTGCAGGGCGTCAGCGCGAAGGACGACACCGACGGCGATGTGACGGATACCCTGGTGGTGGAGAGTGTGCGGCTTCTGCGCAGCGACGGCACTGTCACGGTTACCTACGCAGCTTTCGACGCTGCCGGAAATGTGGCAAAGGCCTCCCGGGAGGTCCGGTTTAATGACTACGAAAGCCCTAAGTTTTCTCTGACCCGACCGCTGCTGTTCACCCAAAACAGCGGCTACGACATTCTGAGTATCATCCGGGCGGAGGATATGCTGGACGGCGGCATCAGCCACCGGATCCGGGCAACCGTGCTGGATGAGGTGTCTGTAGGCTATACCGGAACCCATGAGGTGCAGTTCCGGGTGACCAACTCCCTGGGTGATACGGTGGAGCTGGTTTTGCCGGTGGAAGTCTATGCGCCCAGCCTGTTTGAAGCGGATCTGAGTCTGACGGAGTATCTGATCTACATCAGACAGGGCGACAGCTTCAGCGCACGGTCCTACCTGAATGAGTTTACCCTGGGCCGGGAAACCACCAGTCTGCGAAGCGGCGTTCCGGAGGAAATGAAGCTCCTGGTTTCCGGAAAAGTGGACACCGGTGTTCCCGGTGTCTATGTGGTGGACTATGAAGTAACCTGTGAACAGGGCAAACAGGTCTATACCGCCTATTCCAGACTGATTGTGGTTGTGGAGGACTGAGCTCATGGAATACACCAATGAAACAAAAGTCGCCCAGGGCGGATTTCTGTCCTTTGATCCCATTGTGGTGATCCGGGATGTGATGAAAAACTGGCTGACCATTGTCATGATTGCCGTGGCAGTGGGTGTGGGCGCCTATATCGTGACGGATATGCAGTATGAGCCCAGGTATCAGTCCCAGGCTACCTTTGTGGTGACCTCCCGGTCCAGCGCCTCCACGGTCTACAGCAACCTCTCCTCCACCACTGAGATGGCGACAGTCTTTTCCGAACTGATCAACAGCTCTGTGATGAAGAAGAATATTCTGGAGGAAATGGGAACCTCCTACTTTGACGGAACCATCTCCGCCTCCGTGGTTCCCGAGACAAACCTGCTGAATATGACTGTCACCGCATCGGATCCCCGGACGGCCTTCCGTGTGGCGCAGACCATTATCGATCACCACGAAGAAGTGACCTACCGGGTGGTCGAGGGCGTGTCCCTGGAGATTCTGCAGGGAGCGATGGTTCCCACGGCCCCCATCAACAGGCCGGATGCCGTGGGTCAGATGAAAAAAATGGGTGTACTTGCGGGTCTGGCAGCCTGTGCGGTATTCGCATGGCTTTCCCTGTCCCGGGATACGATCCGCAGCGGAACGGAAGCCCGGAAAAAGCTGGACTGCGATTATCTGGGTGATGTGCCCCATGAGAATAAGTACAAGACCATTTTTGCCCGGATCCGCCGGAAGAAAGCAGGTATTCTGGTTACCAACCCGGTGACCAGCTTCCGCTTTGTGGAGAGTATGCGCAAGCTCGCCCGACGGGTGGAGCAGCATATGGGTGATGGCAAGGTGCTTATGGTCAGCAGTGTACTGGAAAACGAGGGCAAGTCCACTGTGGCAGTGAATCTGGCCCTGTCCATGGCCCAGAAGAATAAGAAAGTGCTGCTGATCGACTGCGATCTGCGTAAGCCTGCCTGCCATACACTGCTGGAACAGAAGCTGACCGGTGCCGGACTCCGGGATGTGCTGGTGGGCAAGGCGGAACTGGGTGATGCCCTGCTCCGTTACAAGCGCACCAATATGTACATGCTTCTGGAAAAACGCAGTGATGTCAATTCCGGTGATCTGTTGTCCTCTGCAACCATGCGCTCCCTGCTGAAGTGGGCCCGGAAGGAATTTGACCTGATTGTTCTGGACCTGCCGCCTATGAGCGTGGTTTCGGACTCTGAAACTGTGGCAAATCTTGCCGATGCCAGCGTACTGGTGGTGCGGCAGAATGGTATCCGTGTGCCGGGTATCAACAAGGCAGTTGCTGCCCTGGAGGGCGGCAGTGCCAAAATGCTGGGCTGTGTGCTCAATGACGTGCATTCCACTTTCCTCTCCTCGGGTCAGGGCTATCGCTACGGCGGCTATGGACGCTACAGCCATTACGGCAGCTATGGCAGCTACGGCGAAAAGGCATCCCGGAAATAAGAAAGGTGTACTATGGAATTTGAAGAAAAAGAAGTACAGGAGCTGGATATTTTTGTGGTCCTGGAGGACTTCTTCCAGGAGGCAAAGCGCCTGTGGCTGATAGGACTTGCGCTGATTGTGTTGTTGGGTGCTGTCATGGGTCTTCGGACGCAAAGCAGCTACACGCCCATGTATCAGGCCAGCGCATCCTTCACGGTCAAGGTGGCGGATCCGCTGTACGCCAGCGTCAGCTCCTACAATATGAAGACAGCCGAGCAGATGGCAAGGACCTTTCCCTATATCCTGACCAGCGGCGTATTGCAGAAGCGCGTCATGGAGGAACTGGGAATCAGTGCCATGCCCTCCGTATCGGTCTCCGTCATGCCCAACTCCAGCGTTCTGACACTGTCGGTGCGGGCATCGGATCCGCAGCTGGCGTTTGATACGCTCAATGCGGTGATCACCTATTATCCGGAGATCGCGGAGTTTGTGGTGGGCTCCACAGTGCTGGGGCTGTTGGATGAAAGCGGCATGCCCACTGCCCCCACCAATCCCTTGAATCTGAAGAATTCCGTAATCAAGGGCGGAATTCTGGGTGGAATCCTCTGGGTTGCCCTGGTGCTGATGATGGCTCTGAGCAAGACCACCATCCATAACGAGGATATGCTGAGTAAGTTCCTCAGCTTCGAATGCTTCGGCCAGGTGTCCGCCGTAAAGGTGTCGGGAAGGGAAAGCCATCCCCTGATCCACCGGGGACGGCGGAAGCCGGAGTTCTCCGAAGCCATCCGGGCTGTCCGGATGCGTGTGGAGCGGGCCATGGAGCCGGAAAAGAAAAAGGTCCTGCTGGTCTCCAGCGCCATTCCCGGCGAGGGCAAGACCACTATTTCCCTGAACCTGGCCATGTCCATGGCCAAGCGGGGCAAGCGGGTCCTGGTTATCGACTGCGACCTTCGCAATCCTTCCGTTGCCCGGGGCCTGAAGCTCACCGGGAAGCTGTCCATACTGGATTATCTCCGGGGCAAGGCTACCATCCGGGATGTCATCCAGTCCACGGACGAGGAAAATCTGTTTGTGATTGCCGGCGGTCCCGGCGGCGCCAGTGCCGCGGAGCTTTTGACCCGGGAACGGGGCACCATGCTGCTCCAGGCGGCAAAGAATCTGTACGATTTTGTGATCCTGGATACGCCCCCCTGCTCCATGCTGGCGGATGCCGGCGAAGTGGCGGAACTGGCAGAGGCGGGACTTTTGGTTGTCCGGCAGAACTTTGCATCCCGGGACCAGGTGCTGGACGGTGTCCAGCGGCTGGGTGACGCGGACCTGCCGATGATCGGCTGGGTGTTCAACCACACCGAGCGTTCTCTGAGCTATGGCTACGGCTATGGCTACGGCTATGGTTACGGCTATGGCTATGGCGGCGGTTACGGCTACGGAAAAAAGACGAAATAAACAGAGCAGGGCTCCTCTTTCGAGGAGCCCTGCTTTTGTATCGGAGTGTGGAATTCAGGTGGGGGAGACGGCTTCCAGCAGTGCGGACAGGTCCGGCAGCTCAATGGTCAGATCCCTGGCGTAGCCCCAGATCACATAGTAATTGCCTGCGGAAAAATCCGTGTGCTTGAAGGTAATGTCCTTGTGGACCAGATGCTCATTTTCCAGAGCGCTGGCGCTCTGAACCGTGAGTCCCGCGTCACTGAAAATCTTTGCCATGGTGTCGGCGGTGGACTGGGGAACAGCGGTGGAATTGGCCTTGACCAGCGCGGCGATGAAGAACTGGAACTTGCCGCCCTCATCGTTGAGCTTGCCGAAGGCGGTCTTCATCTCCACCACCTCCAGCTTGTTGTTTTCCAGCAGCTGCTGAACCTGGTTCTTAAGCTCCGTCATGGCGGCGTCCATGACACTGTCCGCAATCTGACCTGCGGTGTCGCCACAGCCGCAGAGGGAGAGCAGCATCACAGCCGATAAAAACAGGGCGAAAAATCTGCGTTTCATGGGAATCCTCCTGTGAATGTAAAATTTTCGCTATTGTCGCACAATTGCCCCCTTTTGTCAATGGGAGAGTGTGAACGATTGGTGAAAGTGTCCAGATTTCTCTTGCAAAGGCCTGGGTTCTTTGGTACAATGATAGGACCCATAGAGAGGAGAGAGATTATGGCAAAGCTCTATTTCAAGTACGGCGCCATGGGCTCCAGCAAGACCGCCCAGGCGCTGATCACCAAATATAATTACGAAGAAAACGACATGAAGGTCTGGCTCATCAAGCCCAGCGCCGACACCCGGGACGGCGCCGCCATCTTGAGAAGCCGTATCGGCCTGGAGGCCACTGTGGAGGTGATCCCCCCGGAGGTGGATATCCATGCCCGGTTCCTGGGCAGCCGGGTCCGGCGCTGCGATGTGATCATCGTGGATGAGTGCCAGTTTCTGACGGAGGCCCAGATCGATCAGCTGCGGGCCATTGTGGATGAGCAGAGCATCCCGGTGCTGTGCTTCGGACTGCGGACGGATTTCCTGACCCGGCTCTTCCCCGGCAGCCGCCGACTCATGGAGCTGGCAGACGTGATCGAGGAGATCAAGACCATGTGCGACTGCGGCGCGAAAGCCACCGTCAACGCCCGGATCTCCGACGGCTACATCGTCACCGAGGGCGCTCAGGTGGTCCTGGGTGGCAACGACAGCTATATCGCCATGTGCCACCGGTGTTATGTAAACGGCATCCGGGAACATAAGAAGATCAAGCTCCACGGACAGAACTGAGGAGGATTGCTATGGCAATTACGGTCAATCTCTACTACACCGGCAAAAACGGCAGCGCCAGAGCCTTCGCGGAGGAAATGACTGCCAGCGGCCTGGTGGCCGCAGTCCGGGCGGAGGAGGGGAACCTCCGTTATGAATACTTTTTCCCCATGGAGGACCCGGAGACGGTGCTGCTGATCGACCGCTGGAAAGATCAGGCTGCCCTGGATTTCCACCACAAGTCCCCCATGATGAAGGAAATTGCCCGGCTGCGGGATAAATACGGCCTGCGGCTCCGGGTGGAACGCTATACTGAAGAACAAAAATAAGGAGAATAGATTTTATGGAACTGAAAGACATTCTGGCCAAGTGCGACCATACCCTGCTCGCCACCACCGCCACCTGGGCTGATATCAAGGCCATCTGCGACGACGGCCTGAAGTATAAGACCGCCTCCGTCTGCATCCCCGCCTCCTTCGTCAGACAGGCCAAGGAATATGTGGGCAAGGACCTGGCTATCTGCACCGTCATCGGCTTCCCCAACGGCTACGCCACCACCGCCGCCAAGTGCTTCATGGCCCACAACGCAGTCAGCAACGGCGCTGACGAGGTGGACATGGTCATCAACATCGGCTGGGCCAAGGAGGGCAAGTGGGCAGAGATCACCGAGGAGATTGCCCAGATCAAGGCCCACTGCATGGGCCGGATCCTGAAGGTCATCATCGAGACCTGCCTGCTCACCGACGAGGAGAAGATCCAGCTGTGCAAGTGCGTCTCCGACTCCGGCGCCGACTATATCAAGACCTCCACCGGCTTCTCCACTGCCGGTGCCACCTTCGCCGACGTGGAGCTGTTTGCCAAGCACGTTGCCCCCCATGTGAAGATCAAGGCCGCCGGCGGCATCTCCTCCCTGGAGGACGCCGAGAAGTTCATCGCCCTGGGCGCCGACCGCCTGGGCACCTCCCGGATCGTCAAGATCGCCAAGGGCCTGGCCGACGACGGAACGTATTAATTCATAATTACAAATGATAAATTACAAATTGTGGGGGCATGTTCGGTGAAAGAGAATGTGATTATGAGAAAGAGTTTTGCTTTTTCCGTAAGAATCATGAATCTCCACAAGTATTTATCCAGGAAAAAGGGTGAATATGTAGTTTCCAGGCAGATATGCAAAAGCGGAACCAGTATCGGTGCCAACGTGGCAGAAGCCCAGCGGGCGCAAAGTACCGCAGATTTTGTGTCTAAAATGAAAATTGCCCTGAAAGAAGCGAATGAAACCCAATACTGGCTGCAACTGTTGCATGAAACTAAGTACATTACTGAAAAGGAATATGTGAGCCTTCACGGCGATCTGGTCGAAATTCTTAGAATATTGACGGCAATCTGCAAGCACTATCCCCAGAGCAACCAGATTCATTTGTAATTTGTAACTTGTAATTTGTAATTCCCGAAAGGAGATAACATTATGTCCAACTTCCCCACCACTCCCCATATCAATATTCAGAACGAGATTGGCTTCGGCAAGACCGTGCTGATGCCCGGCGATCCCCTGCGGGCCAAATTCATTGCTGAGAACTTCCTGGAAAACCCCGTGCTGGTGAACAATGTCCGGGGCGTCAACGGTTACACAGGCTACTATAAGGGTGTTAAGGTCTCCGTCATGGCCTCCGGCATGGGCATGCCCGCCATCGGCATCTACTCCCACGAGCTGTTCAATTTCTTCGGCGTGGAGAATATCATCCGGGTAGGCTCCGCCGGTTCCATCCAGGAGCATATTAACCTGTATGACCTGGTCATCGCCCAGGGCGCCTGCACCGATTCCAATTTTGCCAACACCTTCCACCTCTCCGGCACCTTTGCCCCCATCGCCTCCTGGGACCTGCTCAGCGAGGCTGTCAAGGCCGCTGAGGCAAACGGCGCCACCTACCATGTGGGTAATGTCAACTCCTCCGATATTTTCTACAACGATCTGAAGGACCTGCCCAACGGCCTGACCGCTGTGTACGGCCTGAACAAGATGGGCGTTATGGCTCTGGAAATGGAGGCCGCCGCCCTGTACATGAATGCCGCCCGGTCCGGCAAGCGGGGCCTGTGCATCTGCACCATCTCCGACCATGTCCTCACCGGCGTGGAGACCACCGCCGAGCAGCGCCAGAATTCCTTCACCACCATGATGAAGGTTGCCCTGGACGTGGCCGTGGCAATGGAAAATAAGTAAGCATGATTCAGTAGGGGAGGGTCACTGACCCTCCCGTAACTGTCAATACCTGAGCTGTTCCGAATGGGGTGAAAGCCTATGTATGAAGAAAAAGAACCTGTGATCCTGCCCTTTGCGGCGGACAAAAAGGATGCGGCGGTCCAGTGCATCGCCTATTTCGCTGTATTTACCGGCCTGGCCGCGGTGCTGATCGGTCTGATGGCCTCCCGGGACTATGACACCGGAAAATTCAGCCTGATCCTGGGCATCTATGCCCTTATCGCCTTGGCCACCTGGCTGCCCATGCTTCTGCGGTATGTGGCGGTGCTGCACCTGGAGCCGGAGGGCGTTCGCGTCACCGCCTTTGGCCTGACTCTGCGGCGGTATCCCCTGGGGAAGATCCGCTTCGTCTCTGCCATGGCCTGCTCCGGCAAGAACCTCACCGCCGGCCGTTCCCAGATCCTGCTGTCCGCCTACACCTTCGAGGAACTGGCGAAAAAGGGCGGCTGGCAGCGGGGCGGCGAGAAGCCTGCGGACGAGTGCGCCCGGCAGTACCTGAACCGCTATGCCAATGCTTACTACGCCCGGGAGCTGAATCTGACGCCCCGCGCCCTGTGGCTGGACTGGGCGCCGGACCGGCTCCGCCTGATCCGCTGGCTCTACCCCGATGCCCAATGGATGGATTTTTCCCACAACCGTGTTTTTGAAAAGCAGATGAATGACTGAGAATTTTGCCATGAAGAAGAATTTCAAGGCTATCTTTGGCGCAATCATAATGCTGATACTCTTTGGGACACTGATGTATATCGTGTTCCTCTCAACGCCGGTGCGTCCCCGGTTGGAATACTATTCACAGGAGGGCAACTACATAACAGCCACCGGTACGGTCTGCCATTTGGGGTGGAGTTCCGACCAAAGCTATGTATGTCTTGCGTTTGAGGATATTCCGGATGAATATTCAGACCCGAATTTTGTAATTGAGGGAGAAAATCTCCGGATTCTTATGGAAAACGGCTTCGCTGAAAAAGTTCAGTTGGGGACCCAAGTGGTCTATATTTCTGCACCCAGATATTTCTGGGACGGCTATGCTATGCCCATCGTAGCACTCGAAGTGGATGGAGAATCTTTACTGACCTTTGAAGAAGGGAAAGCGAACCTTCTGGAACTGATTAAGCAATAACCTAATGAAAGGCTGTGAAACCTATGAAACGAGTATTTTTGATCGTGCTGGATTCCTTCGGCATCGGCGCCATGCCCGATTCCGAAAAATTCGGCGATGTGAACGTGAACACCCTGGCCGCCTGCGCCAGTTCCCCGGAGCTGAACATCCCCAATATGGTGGCCGCGGGCCTGGGCAATATCGACGGCGTTTCCTGCCTGCCCAAGGTGGCGAATGCCTCCGGTGCCTTCGCCCGGCTGACGGAAAAATCCATGGGTAAGGACACCACTATCGGCCACTGGGAGATCGCCGGCGTGATTTCTCCCGAGCCCCTGCCCACTTATCCCAACGGCTTCCCCCAGGAGGTGCTGGATGCCTTCGAAGCCGCCACCGGCCGGGGCTGCCTGTGCAATCTGCCCTACTCCGGTACCGACGTGATCCGGGACTACGGTCAGCAGCAGCTGGACACCGGTAAGTGGATCGTCTACACCTCCGCCGACTCCGTGTTCCAGGTGGCGGCCCATGAGGAACTGATCCCCCTGGATGAGTTGTACGACGCCTGCCACAAGGCCCGGAATATCCTCCGGGGCAAGCACGGCGTGGGCCGTGTCATCGCCCGGCCCTTCGTGGGTGACAGTGTAAACGGCTTTAAGCGCACTTCCAACCGCCACGACTATTCCCTGGAGCCCCCCAGGGCCACCATGCTGGATGCCATCAAGGCCGCGGGCATGGATTCCATAGCCGTGGGCAAGATCCACGACATTTTCGCGGGCTACGGCGACACCGAGTACGTCTACAATAAGTCCAATGCAAACGGTATGGAGCATGCCCTGCGCTATGCGGACCAGGATTTCAACGGCCTGTGCTTCGTGAACCTGGTGGATTTTGATATGCAGTTCGGCCATCGCCGGGATATCCCCGGCTACGCCCGGGCTCTGAACGAATTCGACGCCTGGCTGCCTAAGCTGATGGAAAAGCTGGGCGACGAGGACGTAGTCATGATTACCGCTGATCACGGCTGCGACCCGGCCTACACCGCTACCACCGACCACACCAGAGAGTATGTGCCCCTGCTGGTCCTGGGCAAGAACGTAAAGCCCGTGAACCTGGGCACTCGGAAGTCCTTCGCAGACATCGCCGCCACCGTCACCGAGCTGCTGGGCGTGGAGTACGCCACCGAAGGCGAGAGCTTCGCAAAGGAAATTATCTGAGATAAATTGTCGTTTAGCGTAATACCTTCCCCCTGGGGGGAAGGTGCCCCGAAGGGGCGGATGAGGGGACTGCAGTAGGAAAACCGTAACATTTTCAGTCATCGCAGGGTAGTCCCCTCATCAGTCACCGCTTACGCGGTGCCAGCTTCCCCCCAGGGGGAAGCTCTTGTAAACGATAATTTCCACGGACAAGGAGGTAACACAATGACCCCTGAAAGATTAGTTGAACTGGCGAAAGAGGCCATGACCCATGCCTATGCCCCCTATTCCGGCTTCAAGGTGGGTGCCGCCCTGCTCTGCGCCGACGGTACCGTGTACCAGGGCTGTAACATCGAAAACGCCGCCTACGGCCCCACCAACTGCGCCGAGCGCACCGCCTTTTTCAAGGCTGTCTACGATGGCCACCGAGATTTTCAGGCCATCGCCGTCTGCGGCGGCAAGGATGGCGTGATTTCCGGCGCCTTTCCTCCCTGCGGTGTTTGCCGTCAGGTGATGCGGGAATTCTGCGAGGATGACTTTATGCTGTACCTGGTGGACGAGAAGGGCTACACCGCCGCCACTCTGGCGGAGATCCTGCCCTTCAGCTTCTCCGCGAAGAAGCACATGCAGGACTAAGCCCCGCTGGAAACAAAATTTGGAAAAACAGTTGATTTTTCGCGGCGAATATGCGACAATGAACACGGTATGTGAATAAATACCGCAACATCAATTTCTTTTGGAGGAATGAAACATGAAGAAGATCCTGGCTCTGCTGCTGGTTCTGGTCATGGCTCTGTCCCTGGTTGCCTGCGGCAGCGGCAATGAGGGTGGCGAGACCAATGCCCCCGAGGCCGGCAATACCGAGTACAAGGTCGCCATGGTCACCGACTACGGCGATATCACCGACCAGTCCTTTAACCAGACCACCTGGGAAGCCGTCGTGAAGTTCGGCGAGGACAACGGCGTTGAGACCAAGTACTACAAGCCCACTTCCAACGATACCGCTGGCCGTGTGGCTTCCGTGGAACTGGCCATCGCTGAGGGCTACAACGTCATCGTTATGCCCGGCTATGCCTTCGGCGGCACCGTCGCTGAGGTTTCCGCTAACTACCCCGATGTCAAGTTCATCGCTCTGGACGTCGCCAAGGGCGACCTGCTGGAGGGTGGCGTTGCTCTGAAGGGCGAAAGCTATGACTACAACCCCGACAACTGGAACCTGACCGACTACGTCTACATGGACAATGTCTACTGCGCTATCTACCAGGAAGAGCTGGCCGGCTACATGGCTGGTTACGCTGCTGTCAAGCTGGGCTACACCAAGCTGGGCTTCCTGGGCGGCATGGCTGTTCCCGCTGTTCAGCGCTACGGCCACGGCTACGTGCAGGGCGTTGACGCTGCTGCCAAGGAGCTGGGTGTCAATGTTGAGCTGAACTACGTCTATGGCGGTCAGTTCTTCGGCGATGCCGACATCACCGCTGTTATGGACACCTGGTATGCTGCCGGCACCGAGATCGTCTTCGCCTGCGGCGGCGGCATCTACACCTCCGCTGCTGAGGCTGCCAAGAAGGTCGGCGGCAAGGTCATCGGTGTTGACGTTGACCAGGCTGCTATCATCGACGGCCTGTACGGCGAGGGCATGACTGTGACCTCCGCTATGAAGGGTCTGGCTCCCACCACCATCGACACCCTGGTTGATGTCATCATCAACGGCAACTGGAGCAAGTACGCTGGCCAGATCGCCAACCTGGGCCTGGTTTCCGGTGACGACGCTTCCCTGAACTACGTCCAGATCCCCGTGGCTTCCACTCAGTTCGAGGACGGCAAGTTCACTGCTGAGGACTACGCTGCCATGGTCAAGGCTATGTTCGAGGGCACCCTGGCTGTCTCCAACGACATCTCTGCCATCCCCGCTACCACCAACACCACCGTCAACGACCAGGGCTCCATCAAGGGCTAATTCGTAGATCGGTAACCCCAAGAGGGCGAGCGAAAGCTCGCCCTCTTTTTTCTTGCGCGGTGGCGTAAATGATCGTTTGGCGTAATACCTTCCCCCTGGGGGAAGGTGCCCCGAAGGGGCGGATGAGGGGACAGCAGCAGAAAATCGTTACATTTCCAGTCATCTTAGGGAAGTCCCCCTCATCAGTCACGGCTTGCGCCGTGCCAGCTTCCCCCCAGGGGGAAGCTCTTGTAAACGATAATTTCCCTTCCCAAAGCCTCCGGATCCGGCCCATTTTGGCCCATCCGGAGGCTTTGTACACTTTCCTCAAAAAAACTCACATTTCTATGCGATTATATTTGAAATCTGCCTATCCATCGTGTATAATGGTAAGGCAGTTACGAAAAAAGGAGGTAATTGGATTGGGCAGCTATCCCTACGCAATCGAGATGGTGAACATCACCAAGAAGTTCCCCGGCATCATTGCGAATGATAATGTGACCCTGCAGCTGAAGCAGGGCGAGATCCATGCACTGCTGGGCGAAAACGGCGCCGGCAAGTCTACCCTCATGAGCGTTCTGTTCGGCCTGTACCAGGCGGAAGAGGGCGTTATCAAAAAGAACGGTGAGGTCGTTCAGATCAACAACCCCAACGACGCCAATGCCCTGGGCATCGGCATGGTTCACCAGCACTTCAAGCTGGTGGAATGCTTCTCCGTCCTGGACAACATCATCCTGGGCGTGGAGGACACCAAAAACGGCATCCTGCAGCGTGACAAGGCCCGGGAGAAGGTCATGGCACTGTCCCAGAAGTACGGACTGCAGGTGAACCCCGACGCCCTGATCGAGGATATCAGCGTTGGTATGCAGCAGCGTACCGAAATTCTGAAGATGCTCTACCGTGACAACGAGATCCTGATCTTTGACGAGCCCACCGCCGTCCTGACCCCCCAGGAGATCGAGGAACTGCTGCAGATCATGAAGAATCTGGCGGCCGAGGGCAAATCCATCCTCTTCATCACCCATAAGCTCAACGAGATCAAGGCCGTGGCCGACCGCTGCTCCGTCCTGCGCAAGGGCAAGTACATCGGCACCGTGGATGTCAAGGACTGCTCCAAGGACGACCTGTCCCGGATGATGGTGGGCCGCGACGTGGAATTCGCCGTCCAGAAGACTCCCGCCAACCCCACCGACGTGGTGCTGGACGTGCAGGGTCTGACTCTGGCCTCCAAGGTCAGCAAGAAGGACGCCGTCAGCAACGTCTCCTTCCAGGTCCGGGCCGGTGAGATCGTCTGTATCGCCGGTATCGACGGCAACGGCCAGACCGAGCTGGTCTACGGCATCTCCGGTCTGGAAAATCCCACTGCCGGTACCGTGAAGCTCTGCGGCAACGACATCACCCATGCTCCCATCCGCAAGCGCTCATGCCTGGGCATGTCCCACATCCCCGAGGACCGTCACAAGCACGGCCTGGTGCTGGACTACACTCTGGAGGACAATATCGTCCTGCAGCGCTATTTTGAGCCCGAGTTTACCAACAAGTTCGGTTTCCTGCGCCGCAAGAACATCCGCGCCTATGCCGAGCGGCTGATTGAGCAGTACGACGTCCGCTCCGGCCAGGGCCCCATCACCATTTCCCGGGCCATGTCCGGCGGTAACCAGCAGAAGGCCATCATCGCCCGTGAGATCGACAAGGATCCCCAGCTGCTGATCGCCGTCCAGCCCACCCGCGGCCTGGACGTGGGCGCCATTGAGTATATCCACCGCCAGATTGTGGCCCAGCGTGACGCCGGTAAGGCCGTGCTGCTGGTGTCCCTGGAGCTGGACGAGGTCATGACCGTCTCCGACCGGATCCTGGTTATGTACGAGGGCGAGATCGTGGGCGAGCTGGATCCCAAGCAGACCACCGTGGAAGAGCTGGGCCTGTACATGGCCGGCGCCAAGAAGGAGGGATAAGCAGTGAAGAACAAGTTTTCCGATATCATCCGCAAGGACGGCTTCCAGACCCTGCTTGCATCCCTGATCTGCATTCTGGGCGGCCTGTTCGTGGGCTATCTGGTGCTGCTGATCATCGAGCCCAGCGGCGCCTTCGAAGCCATCGTGGCCGTTATGAAGAGCTTCCTGCGCTATCCCGGCGCCCTGAAGATGAAGTATTTCGGCCAGGTTCTGACCCGTACCGTGCCCCTGCTGATGTGTGCCCTGTCCGTGCTGTTCGCCTATAAGGTGGGCATGTTCAACATCGGCGTGGCCGGTCAGTATGTGGCCGGTGCCTGCGCAGGCCTGTACGCCGCTCTGGCCTGGAACCTGCCCTGGTACCTGTGCCTGATCTGTGCCATGCTGGCAGGTGCCCTGCTGGGCGCTGCCGCAGGTTTCTTAAAGACCAAGTGCAACGTCAACATCGTCATCTCCGGTATCATGCTCAACTGGATCATCCTGTATGTGACCAACCTGGTGCTGACTTCCGTCAAGAGCCCCACCTCTCCCTACACCAAGGGCCTCCAGGGCTCCAACCCCGCCGCCCTGCTGCCCGGCATGGGCCTGGGCCAGTTCTTCAACAATGAGAAGAGCGTCACCATTGGCATCCCCCTGGCCATCCTCATGGCCGTGGTTGTCTGGGTCATCCTGAACAAAACCAAGTTCGGCTACGAGCTGAAGGCCACCGGCAACAACTACAACGCCGCCAAGTACGCCGGCATGAAGGAAAACCGCAACATCATCCTGACCATGATGATCGCCGGTGCCCTGGCCGGTATGGGTGCGGGATTGCTGTACCTGACCGGTATCGAAGAGTGGGAGACCACCATCTCCTCCGTCCCCGGCATGGGCTTCAACGGCATCGCCGTTGCCTTCCTGGGCGGTCTGAGCCCCCTGGGTTCCATTCTGTCCGCCTTCTTCATCCAGTATATCACCACCGGCGGCGGCAACGTGGACCTGCAGGTCTACTGCTCCCAGATCTCTTCCCTGATCTCCGCACTGATCATCTACCTGTGCGCATTCGTGGCATTCTTCAAGTTCTTCATGGCAAGCGTCATCCGCAAGCAGGAGGAAAAGAAGGCCGCAGCCCTGAAAGCCGCTGAAAATAAGGAAGGAGGCGAAGGTTAAATGACTCTGCTGCTGCAATACACTTTGATTTTCGCTTCCGTGCTTCTGCTGGTAGCCCTGGGCGGCTGCTTCGCGGAGCGCTCCGGTGTTATCAACATCGGTCTGGAAGGTATCATGGTCATCGGCGCCCTGGGCGGCGCTCTGGTGCTGAAGTTCCTGCCTGTCACCGTGGGTCCTCTGGTCATGGTGCTGGCAACCGTGGCGGTTTCCGCCCTGTTTGGCCTGCTGTTCTCACTGCTGCTGGCGGTGGCTGCCATCAGCTTCAAGGCTGACCAGACCATCACCGGTACCGCCATGAACATGCTGGCCACTGCCGGCGCCACCGTGGCTGTCAAGGCCATGAACACCGCCGCTTCCGGCGGCAACGACGTGTCCTCCGACATCGCCTACACCCACACCAAGGACCTGCTGCTGGTCCGCATCGGCAATTTCGAGTTCAACTGGTTCATGCTGGTGGCCGTTATCTGCCTGGTGCTGTCCTTCGTGGCACTGTATAAGACTAAGTTCGGTCTGCGGCTCCGGGCCTGCGGCGAGCATCCCCAGGCTGCCGCCTCCGTGGGCGTGGACGTGCTGAAGATGCGCTACGCCGGTGTCCTGATTTCCGGATTGCTCGGCGGTCTGGGCGGTATCGTGTATATCACCGCAGGCGTCTCCGTCTGGAAGTTTGAGAACGGCGTCGCCGGCTTCGGCTTCCTGGCCATGGCCGTTATGATCTTCGGCGGCTGGCATCCCCTGAAGATCGCCCTGGCCTCCCTGCTGTTCGGCTTCTGCCGGGCACTGGGCAATGTGTACTCCGGCTTCGATTTCATGGTGGCCCTGAATATTCCCAGCGTGGTGTACAATATGCTGCCCTATATCATCTCCCTGGTTGTCCTGGCCTTCACCTCCAAGAAGTCCCAGGGCCCCAAGGCCGCTGGCGTCCCCTACGACAAGGGAACCCGGTAAGCTCTCTTACAAAAGCCTCCGCGTAAAGCGGAGGCTTTTTTCACACGCACTGTAACAAATCCGCCCATCGGTTGTCCAATAAACAGAAATTCAAAGAAAGGAGGGCTCCCCATGGAACACCAATTCGAGCAGGTCTACCGGGAATACGCCGGACTTGTCCGGCGCTACCTGCTAAAACTGGGCTGTGATCCCCAGGATGCGGAGGACATCACCCAGGATACCTTCGTCAAAGCCCTCCTGCGGATCGACAGCTTCCGGGGCCAGAGCAAGCTTTCCGTGTGGCTGTGCGCCATTGCCCGGAACACCTGGCTGAACCAGCTGAAAAGGAGGAAGCAGGACGCGGACCTGCCCCTGCCGGAGATATCCGTATCCGATACCCAATTCTGGGAGTGGATGGACCTGGTGGACTCCCTGGGGGAGCCCGGAAGAAGTGTATTTTTGAAGCGTGCCCTGGGTGGCTGGGACTATCCGGAACTGGCAAGGGCCTATGGAAAAAGTGAAAGCTGGGCCCGGGTGACCTATCACCGGGCAAGGCTCCGGCTGCTGAAAATCCTGGAAGGAGGAAAAGAAGATGGTACATAACTGTGATGTGGTGCAGGACCTGCTGCCGCTGTATATCGACGATGTGTGCAGCGGTGCCAGCGCAAATATGATCCGGGCCCACCTGGAAGAATGCCCCAAATGCCGGGAGATGCTCCGGCTCCTCCGGGAGGATTCGGCAGGGGAGCTGCCGCCGGACGGGGAAGAGGTGCTGAAAAAGACCTCCTATGTGCTGAGCCGCCGGGCGGTATTCAGCGCCCTGGGAATCCTTGCCATGGTGGTCTACTGGCTGGTGTTTTTTTGGCAGGAGAAGCTGGCGGCGGTGGGAGATTACCGCTGGTTTTCCTATCGGTTCCACGAGATGATGTCTCTGGGACTGATTATCGTGCCGTCAGCGGCGCTGATCTGGCTGCTGGTGCTGCTGCACAGAACCAGAAAGCAGAAAACCTGGCGGAAAAACGGTGCCATGCTGCTGGTTTTACTGCTGCTGGTGGCCTTCCATACCGGCTACTTTTGGCATCAGCAGGGTACCTGGTCTACCACCGCGCTGCATCCGATTCAGGAGGTGCCGGATGAATACCATATCATCATCGAATTTGACAACGGCCCCATGGTCCTGGAGGTAATCCCCATGGTGGCGAACCTGGTGGAGACCGATGGAACGGTCTACCTGATGACATTTCAGTGGAACGAGCGCAACCCCAATCAGGGCGTGCTGGAATACATCGAGGTGACGGATATCCCGCGGGATTAATATTTCCATTGTAATGGCGTATATGTAGGGGCGCTCAGTGAGCGCCCGGCAGGGGGAAGTACGAATTCGCATTGGATTTCGGCGAATACGGAATACGCGCCGCGCGGGCGATCAATGATCGCCCCTACATTATCATCCGAAGATGGCTATGAAAACGATAATCCACCTTCTGAAAACGTCACAGAAAATTTACGGGCAGGGCAGGGGTTAAAGCTTGATTTTTATGGGTATCTTTGATACAGTATACCTAACACCCGGGCCTGTCCCGGAGGAAAAAATGGAGGATTATACTATGGCTAACAAGTACGCCGGTACCCAGACTGAGAAGAATCTGGAAGCTGCCTTCGCAGGCGAGTCCATGGCAAGAAATAAGTACACCTACTACGCATCCAAGGCCAAGAAGGAAGGCTACGAGCAGATCGCTGCCCTGTTCCTGAAGACCGCTGACAACGAGAAGGAGCACGCCAAGATGTGGTTCAAGG
>SVMD01000007.1 GCA_015067615.1 Oscillospiraceae bacterium | reverse complement strand
CAGGGCACCCTTTCGCTTATTTGATTTCTGTGGCTAAATGAATACCAACCTTGACACCTTCAATGAAGCCAGCCTTTTCGTGATCCCGGCAGAGCTTACAAACCGGATAGATAACCTTGTCCATATCCCGGATGGTCATTCCGTTCATCTGCCGGTAAAGTTCGTTGAAATCCGATTTGATTTCATCGTTGTCATAGGGGCAATTTTCATTGTGGCACTCGTAAAGCAACCCCAAGATTGACTCCCCATCGGCGCAACTGGGATCGTGGGACAGCGCATATTTTTTCAATGCCTGGATGTACTTCTCAATCATGCGAAGATCACCGACCCATTGACGATTTCCTCCGCTCGGTTGCGGATACCGTTCATAGCACCCACCCAAGCCATTTGATCCTGCGCTTTCAGTTGCTCGGTGATACCTTCCTTTTCGGCCAGTTGCTTCACCAGCCGGTCAAACATTTCAGTTGCCCGGTTGTCGATCTCCGCAAGGTGGCTATTCAGTTTGCCGCTGAGTAGCAGTGTGGTGTGCAGCACCGGACGATGCTCCTTGATGTACCGCAGATACTTCCTGCCCCACATTCCGATAGGCTGGGTATTTTCTTCATCCAGGGTCAGACACGGGATGTAATAGTCCCCCTGCAGCTCATACCATAGGCCATTATTCCCGTTGTAAATATATTTTTCCATCTTGCTTTCCTCCATGAATTTTTAGGTTGAGGTGAATCAAAAATTCGTGGATGTAGCCACTTGTAGCCATTTTTCGGCTCAAAGGTCACCGTTTTTCAAGTGCGTACCCAATGTGCGAAAACCGGAATTTTTCATTATTCCTACATATTCCCCTATTTTGGGGGTGCAGGCTGATTCCGGGATAATCGGGACTATTTGTACTGAAAAAACGGTATTTTTTGCGGCTACATTTTGGCTACAAAAGATTTGCGGACGCTGCGGATTAGCCGGATAATCGGGATTTCGTGAACAAAAGCCGATCAAAAAGTGCGTTTTTTAACGAGAAATCAAGGGCGATGGCTAGAATGGGAATAATTCAAAACTGCGTGTTTCCCGGCTTTTGAGCTGAGAAAGTTCCACTTTTCCCAATAAGAAAGAGCTATCTGATTTGGTATGATCAGATAGCTCTTTTTCACTCTCCAAGACAAAAGTCCCGCTGATTCAGCGGGACTTTTTATCTGTTTACTTGCCGGGACCGGCGGTATCACTGCCGTCGCCCACAAGGCCCAGCTCTTTTGCGTAATCCTGACGCATTTTGTACTTCAGGATCTTGCCTGCGGCGTTCATGGGGAAGCTGTCCACAAACTTGATGTACTTGGGGACCTTGTGCCGTGCCATGCTGGCCTTGATGAAGTCAGTCATTTCCTCAACGGTGACAGTATCGGGCTCCTTCAGGATCACACAGGCCATGATTTCCTCGCCGTACTTCTTATCCGGCACGCCGATGACCTGCACATCCCGGACAGCAGGATGGGTATAGATGAATTCTTCGATCTCCTTGGGGTAGATGTTTTCGCCGCCCCGGATGATCATGTCCTTCAGCCGACCGGTGATCCGGTAACAGCCGTTTTCATCCCGGCAGGCCAGGTCGCCGGAATGGAGCCAGCCGTCGGCGTCGATGGTGCCGGAGGTGGCATCGGGCATTTTGTAGTAGCCCTTCATAGTGTTGTAGCCCCGGGCGCAGAATTCTCCGTTGACGCCGTCGGGGACTTCCTCGCCGGTCTCCGGATCAATAATCTTACACTCCACATGGGGGAAATCATAGCCGACAGTATTGGTTCTGACATCCAGAGAATCGGTCCACGCGGACATGGTATTGCCGGGGGCGCACTCGGTCTGGCCATAAACGGACACGATGCCCCGCATATTCATCTCATCCGGCTGGGCGGCCCGGCGCATCAGTTCAGGCGGACAGCCTGCACCGGCCATGATACCGGTACGCATGTAGGAAAAGTCTGTTTTCCGATAGTCAGGATGGTTGAACATGGCGATGAACATGGTGGGAACGCCGTTGAAGCAGGTAATCCGTTCCTGATTGATGCAGGCAAGACTGGACTTTGCGGAGAAATAAGGCAGCGGACAGAGAGTCGCGCCATGGGTCATGGAGGAGGTCATGGACAGCGTCATGCCGAAGCAGTGGAACATGGGAACCTGGATCATCATCCGGTCTGCGGTGCTCAGGCCCATCCGGTCGCCGATACACTTGCCGTTGTTGACCACGTTGTAGTGGGTCAGCATGACACCCTTGGGGAAGCCGGTGGTGCCGGAGGTATACTGCATGTTGCACACATCATCCGGATGGACGTTGGCGGCCATCCGCTTGACCTCTTCCAGCGGCACCAGCTCAGACCGGGCCATAGCCTCGTCAAAGGTCAGGCAGCCGGGCTGCTTGAAATCCACGGTGATCACATTGCGCAGGAAGGGCAGCCGCTTGCAGTGCAGCGGATTGCCGGGCTTGGTTCCGGCGATTTCCGGGCAGATCTCGTTGATGATCCTGCTGTAGTTGGAGTCCAGTGCGGACTCGATCATCACTAAGGTGTGGGTATCGGACTGGCGCAACAGGTATTCCGCCTCATGGATCTTATAGGCGGTATTCACCGTCACCAGCACGGCACCGATCTTGGTGGTTGCCCAGAAGGTGATGAACCAGGCGGGCACATTGGTTGCCCAGATAGCCACCTTGGCGCCGGGCTTTACGCCCAGGGACACCAGCGCCCGGGCGAAATTATCCACATCATCCCGGAATTCCTCATAAGTGCGGGTATAATCCAGGGTGGTGTACTTGAAGGCGTACTGGTCGGGGAATTCCTCCACCATCCGGTCCAGCACCTGGGGGAAGGTCAGATCGATCAGGTCGTTCTTCTTCCACACATACTGACCGGAGCCATCGTGGTTATAGTACAGGGACTTTTTCCGGGTCCGGGTGGAGTGGAACCGGGACATGTAGTTGACAAAATGTGGGAAAATAATCTCCCGGTCCTGCAGGTCCTCCATCCATTCCGGCTTCCACTCCAGGGAGATAAAGCCGTCATAGTTGATGGAAGACAGGGCACGCATCATGTCATTGACAGGCAGATTGCCCTCGCCGATGAGGTTGTAGGTATCTTTGTCATCGGAGTCCCGCAGATGGACATGCTTGACATAGGTACCCAGATTCTTGATGGTGGCATCGGCGCTCTCACCGAAGTCTCGGTAGGGATGGTGCATATCCCACAGGGCGCCCAGCCAATCGCTGGCGTAGCTTTCCAGGAAGGAACGCAGATAGGCGGTGTCGGCAAAAATACCGCTGGTCTTAATCAGCAGGCAGACACCCTGCTCTTCCGCTTTCGGAAGCAGCATATCCATGTTCTTCTTCAGAAGCTCCAGGGCTTCCCCGCCCCGGGACGCCCAGCACACCACATAGGGAACCTTCATGTCCCGGGCAAGCTGGATCATTTCCTCCACCCTGCGGGCATCCTCATAGCCGCTGGTCAGATCCAGAGAGGTATCCAGACAGGGGATGTTCAGCTTCATATCCCGCAGCTGCCGCAAGGTGGCAGCCATTTTATGCTTGTGGAAGGGGCCACCCCGCTCGGTCATGTGGGGGAACTTCCAGAGATTGTACACCTCGACACCGGTGAACTTCATGTCCAGAGCTTCATCCAAAAGCTGCTCCCAGCTTAAATCGCCCCAGCCACGGGTGGAAAAGGACAGCTTCATACGGATTCCTCCTCATAGACGATTTTGTTCAGGGCATTGATATAGGCGTGGATACTGGCACCCACGATATCCGTGGAAATGCCCCGGCCGGAATAAACCTTGCCCTGGCTGCGCAGTTTCACCACAGTCTGACCCATGGCCTCCCGGCCTTCGGTAACAGCCTGGATCTGGAAATCATCCAGCTCATAATGGCGTCCGGTGATCTGTTCCACCGCCAGGAAGGCGGCGTCGATGGGACCGTCGCCGATGGATACGCCCTGCAGCACCTTGTCATTTCTGTGCAGCTTCAGATGGGCAGTGGCGGAAATGGTATTGCCCGAGGTGACCACATAGCTCTCCAGCACATAGGCGGGAGGAACCTGCATGGCGGCGGAGGCCACGATGGCATCCAGCTCTCTGGTGCTGACCTTTTCCTTTTTGACAGCAATGGCCTGGAAGGCTTCAAACACCTTCACGCCATCCTCTTCCGACAGATCATAGCCCAGCCGGGCGGCAGCCTTCATGATTGCTGCCAGATCATCGTGGGAAGTCAGGTAGATTCCGCCGTCATCCTCCTGGACGCCAAAGTCAAAGGGTGAATTCTGGCTTCTGCCGGTGCGGCACATCCAGGCGATCTGGCCGGTGATGCGCTTCATCTGGGTGGTCCTGACATTACAGGAGACACCGTATACATCGCCCTTGGCGCAGAGGGCCCGGGCCACATTGGAAAGGGAGATACAGTTCAGGCGGTAAGCAGCTGCTTTCAGCTCCCTGGCACCGTAACGGACTGCGGCAATGGCACAGGCATCGGCCATGGACAGCTCATCGGAGCAGGAAATACCCAGAACCACATCCTTCAGCGCCGGAACATTGGCGTAAAGCTCCCGAATGAAGGCAGTAAACTCATTGGGCAGCATAGCACCGGCGGTGTCACAGACGGTGACAGTCTTGGCGCCGCTTTCAATGGCGGCGGTGACAGCCTGGTACAGGAACGCAGGATCGCTGCGGGTAGCATCGTCCGCAATGAACTCCACATCGGCGCACAGAGCCTTGCAATCCAGAATCGTCTGACGGATGGCAGAAAGCATAGCGTCGGGCTTCTTGTGCAGCAGATACTCCATCTGTACGGAGCTGACAGGGGCGCAGACCTGCAGTCTGGCCTTCTTCGCAGTTTTCAGAGCGTTCCAGGTAGCCTGAACGCTTTCATTATTCAAGGAGACCGGAACAGCCACGATGCTCTCCTTCACCGCAGCGGCGATGGACTTGATCCGCAGGCTGTCGATCTTGCTCTGGGTAATGGGTTCCAGCTCGATGACGGAAACACCCAGCTTATCCAGCAGCTTGCTCAGCTCGATCTTTTCCTTAAAGGACAGGCTGATATCCTGGCCTGTCTGCTTCATAGTCACATCACTGATTCGGATTTCATTCATAACGATGTCTCCTTACAACTGAAATAAAAAATCCCTGAGGCAATTTCTGCCTCAGGGACGAATCTACATTCGCGGTACCACCCTGATTATCTTCCCAAAAGGAAGATCCCTTCAGACTCCAACAAGTCCTATCCCTGTAACGGAGGCAACCGGGTGCCATTACTCGACTTTCCTTTCACAGCACCGACTCGGGAATCAGATCGCTTAATTCATCCGCACCGGCTCCCACCAGCCGCCGGCTCTCTGGAGCTTCCGAAGAAAGCAAGTTTTCCGTCAACGTCTTTGAATATATAGATGAATTTAACCATATTCCGGTCAATTTGTCAACAGTCAGTTTTCCCAGTTTTCTGCCATGAATAAAGTTGAATTTTGTACCGGTTGATAAATTTCATACTTCACCAGAAAAACATTTGACTTTTGTCCACGGACATGCTACAGTATTGCCAATATGAAAAAGCTGTGACGAAGACGGTCCTGTTAAGAAGATTCCCAGAGAGCGGACGTTTGGTGAAAGCCCGCAATCGACTGACAGAGTACCCATCACTTCCGAGCCGGAGAGCTGAAAGTTATTCCTCAGGTTCTCCCGTCTGCCCGCGTTAAGGGATAGGGCTTGCTGGAGCCTGAAGGGGCGGCGGATGACGCCGCAATTTGAGTGGTACCGCGGGTATGCTTTTACTCGTCTCAAGAATTTTTCTTGAGGCGATTTTTTATTTGTCAGAAAGGAATGAGCCATATGACGAACCAGAATCCTGCAACACAATTAATGGAGATCGCAATGCGAATTCGGGACATGCGTGAAATTTTGGGTCACAGCATGCAGAAGATGGCAGCGTTGACCGATGTGTCCGAGGAAACCTACCATCTGTATGAATCCGGCACCGTGGATCTTCCCTTCTCCTTCCTGCACAAGTGTGCCAAGGTCTTCGGCGTGGAGCTGACCGTCCTTCTGGAAGGTCACAGCGCCCGTCTGTCCGGCTACACCGTCACCCGGAAGGGCAAGGGTCTGACCACCGCCTCCGAGGACGGCATTACCATCCAGGATATGGCCCCCATGTTCCGCAAGAAGCTGGCCACCCCCTACTGGGTTACCTATGAATATAATGAAGAGCTGCAGAATCAGCCCATCCACACCACCACCCACACCGGTCAGGAATTTGACCTGGTGATCAAGGGTGCCATGCGGATCCGCATCGGCGACCACGAGGAGGTCCTGCGGGAGGGTGACAGCATCTTCTACAAATCCTCCACCCCCCACGGCATGATCGCCATTGACGGTCAGGACTGTGTGTTCATGGCCATGATCATGGTCTCCGACACCACCGACCAGCCCCTGTACATCGGCCAGAGCCGTAAGGGCACCCCGGACAGCAAACTGCTGTGCCAGAAGTTCATCCAGACCAAGGAGGACGAAAAGGGCGCGCTTCAGAGCCTCACCTTCGAGGGCGCCGACGAATACAACTTCGCCTTCGACACCGTGGACGCCATCGCCCGCCGGGAGCCCGACAAGCTGGCCATGCTGCACATCGCAAACGACATGACCGAACGGCGCTTCACCTTCAAGGATATCAAGGACGCCTCCTCCCAGAGCGCCAACTACTTTAAGTCCCTGGGCATCAAGCGGGGCGACCGGGTGATGCTGGTGCTGAAGCGCCACTACCAGTTCTGGTTCTCCATCCTGGGTCTGCACAAGCTGGGCGCCATCGCCATTCCGGCTACCAATCAGCTGGTGAAGAAGGACTTCATCTACCGCTTTGACGCCGCTGATGTCAGCGCCATCCTCTGCACCGCCGACGGCGACACCGCCCATCAGGTGGAGCTGGCGCTGGAAGAGAGTGGCCGGACCATGACCAAGCTCCTGGTGGGCGGCCAGAGAGAAGGCTGGCATGACTACGACAAGGAGTATTCCCTGTTCAGCCGCCGCTATGTCCGGGAAGCCGACGCCCCCTGCGGCGAGGATCCCATGCTGATGCTCTTCACCTCCGGCACTACCGGCTATCCCAAGATGGCCATGCACTCCTACAAATACGCCCTGGGTCACTATGTCACCGCCAAATACTGGCACATGGCAGAGCGGGACGGCCTCCACTTCACCATTTCCGAGACCGGCTGGGGCAAGGCCCTCTGGGGTAAGCTCTACGGTCAGTGGCTCTGCGAGGGCGCCGTGTTTACCTACGACTTTGACCGCTTTGACGCGGAGAAGATCCTGCCCATGTTTGCCAAGTACGGCATCACCACCTTCTGCGCACCGCCCACCATGTACCGGATGCTCATCAAGCAGGATATGAGCCAGTACGATCTTTCCTCCATCCACCACGCCACCACCGCCGGCGAGGCTCTGAATCCCGAGGTCTTCTACAAGTTCGAACAGGCCACGGGCCTGCGGATTGCCGAGGGCTTCGGCCAGACGGAGATGACCCTGGGCATTGCCAACCTGGTCGGCACCCAGCTGAAGCCCGGCGCCATGGGCAAGCCCGTCCCCGGTTACGGCATCGACCTGGTGGACAGCGAGGGCAATCCTGTGGAAGACGGTGTCAACGGCGAGATCGTCATCCGCACCGATCCCAAGCCCACCTGCGGTGTGTTCCTGGGCTACTACCGCAATCAGGAAGCCACCGACGCCGCCTGGCACGACGGTATGTATCACACCGGCGACCTGGCCTGGCGGGATGAGGACGGCTACTACTGGTATGTGGGCCGTGCTGACGATGTGATCAAGTCCTCCGGCTACCGGATCGGACCCTTCGAGATCGAATCCACCATCATGGAGCTGCCCTACGTTCTGGAATGCGGTGTCTGCGCCGCCCCCGACGAGGTCCGGGGTCAGGTGGTCAAGGCCTGCATCGTGCTGGTGAAGGGCACCGAAGGCACCGAAGAGCTGAAGAAGCAGATCCAGAACTACGTCAAGTCCCGCACCGCTCCTTACAAGTATCCCAGAATTGTGGAATTCCGTGAGGAGCTGCCCAAGACCATCAGCGGCAAGATCATTCGTAACAAACTGTAACTTTCGTCCTCCCGAAGCTTACATTTATCCCTTAATCACGAACTTTTTGTTGACAATTACAGAATATGGTGATATGATTCTATCACAATTCACAAAGGCTCAGACGGAGAGGGCCGTATGGAAATCCATCCAAGAGAATTGGCGGTTTGGTGCAAGCCATGATGGATCTGTTCGGTTTGTCGCTCCCCAGCCGGAGAGAAGAAAGCTATCGCAAGTAGAACTCTCCCGCGTCAGCTGCGTCAGTGCTTAGGGCTTGTCAGAGTCCGATGAGGGGCATCCTTTTCAGGGTGCAATTTGAGTGGTACCGCGGGTATTATGCCCGTCTCAAAGAATCAGTCTTTGGGACGGGCATTTTCATTTCCCCGGTCCCTATCGGAGGTAATTATGAGAGAAGAGAAAATCACCGGCCTGGATCTGAAGATCCGGGAAATGGCAGGGCGTATCAAGGAACTGCGCGAGGTTTCCGGCTTTACCGTGGAGGAAATGGCAAAGCGTACCGGAATCTCTGTGGAGGAGTACATCCAGTGCGAATCCGGCAACCGCAACCTGTCCATCGCCTTTCTGTATCGCTGTACCTTAAGCTTCGGCGTTGACTTCGCCGACCTGGTGGAAGGTAAGAGCCCCAAGCTGCGCCACTACGACCTGACCCGTAAGGGCGAAGGTCAGCGCATTGAGGAAGCACACCACATGGTTGGCTACAACCTGGCTGCCGACTTCCGCAACCGCATTGCCCTGCCCCTGTACATGGAGATGAAGTACCGGGAGGGTGCCGAATACGAGGATATCGAGCTGACCACCCACGAGGGTCAGGAGTGCGATATCGTCATCCGGGGTCATATGAAGATCCAGATTGGCGGACATACGGAAGTCCTCCATGCCGGCGACACCATTTACTACGACTCCTCCGTGCCCCACGGCATGATCGCCGTGGAGGGTGAGGACTGTGCCTTCTACGCCATCGTCCTGAGCAATTCCGCCGCCCGTGAAAACGAGCAGGCTGCCGTCATTGCCACCCCCGACACCAAGCGCCGGGCCCCGGACAAGAAGCATCGTATCTACCGCAAGTTCATCGACCGTGAGGTGGAGGACGGCCTGCTGAAGGCCATCAGCTTCAAGGGCGAGGAGAACTTCAACTTTGCCTTCGATGTGGTGGATGCCCTGGGAGAAGAGCAGCCCGACAAGCTGGCCATGCTCCATATCTCCGAGGATATGACCGAACGGCGCTTTACCTTCCAGGATATCAAGAAGGAATCCAACCGGACCGCCAACTATTTTAAGTCCCTGGGCATTAAGCGGCGCGACCGGGTGATGCTGGTGCTGAAGCGCCACTATCAGTACTGGTTCGCCATGATGGCCCTGCACAAACTGGGCGCCGTGGCCATCCCCGCCACTAACCAGCTGCTGGAAAAGGACTTTACTTACCGCTTTACCGCGGCCAATGTCAAGGCCGTTCTCTGCACCGCCGACGGCGATACCGCCAAGGCTGTGGAGGAAGCCGCCGCCAAGTGCCCCTGTGTGGAGCACAAGATCCTGGTGGGCGGCAGTAAGCCCGGCTGGCATGATTTTAACGAAGAGTACACCATGTTCAGCTCCCACTTCGACCGGAAGGAAGACGCCCCCTGCGGCTCTGACCCCATGCTGATGTACTTCACCTCCGGCACCTCCGGCTACCCCAAGCTGGCGGCTCACAACTACAAATATCCCCTGGGCCACTTCATCACCGCCAAATACTGGCACCGTGTCAATCCCGACGGTCTGCATCTGACCATTTCCGACACCGGCTGGGCCAAGTCCGCCTGGGGTAAGCTCTACGGCCAGTGGCTCTGCGAGGCACCCATCTTTGTCTACGACTTCGACCGCTTCGACGCCGAGAAGATCCTGCCCATGTTCGCCAAGTACCACATTACCACCTTCTGCGCACCTCCCACCATGTACCGGATGCTGGCCAAGCAGGACCTGAGCCGATTCGACCTTTCTTCCATCGAGCACGCCTCCACCGCTGGTGAGGCTCTGAACCCCGAGGTCTACCGCCAGTTCCAGAAGGCCACGGGTCTGAGCATCATGGAGGGCTTCGGCCAGTCCGAGTCCACCCTGATCATCGGCAACCTCAACGGCAACGACCATAAGCTGGGCTCTATGGGCAAGCCCGTGCCCCTGTACGATGTTCACCTGCTGGACATCGAGGGCAATGAGGTGGACACCGGTGAGACCGGCGAGATCTGCATCAATATTAAAAATGGCCTGCCCTGCGGCCTGGCCTACTGCTACGAAGGCAATCCCGAGGTCACTGCCGAGACCTGGCGGGACGGCTTCTACCATACCGGCGACCTGGCCTGGCGTGATGAGGCCGGCTTCTACTGGTACGTTGGCCGTGCTGACGATGTGATCAAGTCCTCCGGCTACCGGATCGGACCCTTCGAGATCGAATCCACCATCATGGAGCTGCCCTACATTCTGGAATGCGGCGTTTCCGCTGCCCCCGACGAGGTCCGTGGTCAGGTGGTCAAGGCATCCATCGTCCTGGTCAAGGGCTTTGAAGGCACGGAAGAGCTGAAGAAGGAAATTCAGAACTACGTCAAGCGCCGCACCGCCCCCTACAAGTACCCCAGAATTGTGGAATTCCGGGAATCCCTGCCCAAGACCACCAGCGGCAAGATCATCCGCAAACAATTATAAATTTATAATTACAAATTACAAATTATCATCCACATAAGGGTTACCTGCAATTAATAATTTGTAACTTGTAATTTGTAATTAGCGAGGCCCCCTATGGAACATAAACGACTTACTCTCTTTGCCGGGCATTTCGGCTCCGGCAAGACCAACATCGCGGTCAACTACGCTCTGCACCTGGCAGCCGAAGGCAACAAGGTCTGCATTGCGGACCTGGATATCGTGAACCCCTATTTCCGCACCAAGGACAGCGCGGCTGTACTGGATGCGGCAGGCGTTCACCTGATCTCCCCCACCTTCGCCAATACCAATGTGGACCTGCCTGCCCTGCCTGCCGAAGCCTACCGGTTGGTGACAGACAAGAGCATCTACGGCATCATGGACATCGGCGGTGACGACCGGGGCGCCTACGCCCTGGGCCGCTACGTGCCCGCCATGAAGGAGGAGGGCAACTACCGGATGGTATTCGTTGCCAACTGCTACCGCCCCCTGACCCGGACCCCGGAGGAAGCACTGGAAGTGATGCGGGAGATTGAGGCCGCCTGCGGCCTGCAGTTTACGGACATCATAAACAACTCCAACTTAGCCTCCGAAACCACTCCCGAAACCGTACTTGCTTCCCTTGATTATATGGAAAAGCTCTCCCAGCTTTCCGGACTTCCCATCTGGCTGACCACTGCCGAAAAGGCTGTTGCTTCCCAGCTGGACCTCTCCCCTGTCCTGCCCCTTACCCTGCAGGAAAAATATTTTGACTTACCTTCCCAGAAGCCGGGCAACCGACCTCTGTGGGGATAATTTAGATTAACCCAAGGAGGAAACATTATGGCAAAAGTCACTTTCAACACAGATCTGTGCAAGGGCTGCGGCCTGTGCGTCAATGCCTGCCCCAAGGGCATCCTGAAGATCGACGCCAACCAGATCAACAAAAAAGGCTATTCCCCCGCTGTGATGACCGACCAGGACAAGTGCATCGCCTGCGCCTTCTGCGCAACCATGTGCCCTGACTGCATCATCACCGTGGAGAAATAAGGAGGTAAACCTATGGCACAGCGTGTACTTATGAAGGGCAACGAAGCCATTGCCGAAGCCGCCATCCGTGCCGGCTGCCGTCATTACTTCGGCTACCCCATCACCCCCCAGACCGAGATCGCTGCCTACATGGCAAAGAAGATGCCCAAGATCGGCGGTGTCTTCCTCCAGGCAGAGAGCGAGATCGCATCCATCAACATGGTCTACGGCGCAGCAGCCACCGGCTGCCGGGTTATGACCTCCTCCTCCTCCCCCGGAATTTCCCTGAAGTCTGAGGGTCTCAGCTATATCGCCGGTTCCGATGTTCCCGCACTGGTGGTCAACGTCCAGCGGGGCGGCCCAGGTCTCGGCGGCATTCAGCCTTCCCAGTCCGACTACTTCCAGGCCACCAAGGGCGGCGGTCACGGCGACTACCGGATGATTGTCCTGGCCCCTGCCTCCGTTCAGGAGATGGCTTCCTTAACCATCAAGGGCTTCAACCTGGCTGACAAGTACTCCATGACCTCCATGATCCTGGCAGACGGCACCATCGGACAGATGATGGAGCCCATCTCCTTTGAGGATGCGGAGATCGAAGTTTACGAGAAGCCCTGGGCTCTGACGGGCACCGAGGGCAAGCGCAAGCACAACATCGTCAACTCCCTGTACCTGCAGCCCGACGCCCTGGAAAAGAAGAATTTCGAGCGTTTTGAGCGCTATAAAATTGTGGAAGAGAACGAGCCCCTGTGGGAGGAGTACATGATGGAGGACGCAGAAATCTGCGTCGTGGCCTTCGGTATCGCTTCCCGCGTTGCCAAGAATGCCATCGTAGCCGCCCGGGCCGAGGGCATCAAGGTAGGTCTGATCCGTCCCATCACCCTGTGGCCCTTCCCCGCAAAGCCTCTGGCAGCCGCTGCTGACAAGGTCAAGGCTTTCATCTCCGTGGAGCTGAGCATGGGCCAGATGATCGAGGATGTTAAGCTTGCCACTTCCTGCCGCAAGCCTGTGACCCTGTGCAACCGGGTCGGCGGCATGATCCCCAGCCCCGACCAGGTGCTGGAATCCATCCGCAAGGCACAGAAAGGAGAGTAAACCATGGCTATCGTGTTTCAGAAACCCAAGTCCCTGACGGACGTTCCTCTGCATTACTGCCCCGGCTGCCCCCACGGCATCATCCATCGTCTGGTGGCCGAAGCCATTGACGAGCTGGGCATTGAGGGCAAGACCATCGGCGTCGCCCCTGTGGGCTGCGCAGTCATGGCCTACGACTACTTCGCCTGTGATATGATCGAAGCCGCCCATGGCCGTGCCCCCGCTACCGCTACCGGTATCAAGCGCTGCCGACCCGACAATATCGTCTTTACCTACCAGGGTGACGGCGACCTGGCTTCCATCGGTATGGCCGAAACCGTCCACGCCGCTGCCAGAAACGAGAATATCACCATCATCTTTGTCAACAATGCCATCTACGGCATGACCGGCGGCCAGATGGCCCCCACCTCCCTGCCCGGTCAGGTGACCCAGACCTCCCCCTACGGCCGTGACGTGAAGCACTGTGGCTGGCCCATCAAGGTCTGCGAGATGCTCTCCACCCTGGAGGGTCCCGAGTACATCACCCGCGTGGCTGTGAACAACGTCAAGAACGTGAAGAACGCCAAGAAGGCTATCAAGAAGGCCTTCCAGAACCAGATCGAGGGCAAGGGCTTCTCCCTTGTGGAAGTTGTCTCCGCCTGTCCCACCAACTGGGGCATGACTCCTCAGAAGGCTCTGGAGTGGGTGGAAAGCGATATGCTGCCCTACTACCCCATCGGTGTCTACAAGGACCGCAGCGCTGCAAAGGAGGAAAAGTGATATGAAGACCACACAGATCCTCATTGCGGGCTTCGGCGGACAGGGCGTCCTCTTTGCCGGTAAGTTCCTGGCCTACAAGGGCCTGGTCCAGGAGAAGCAGGTTTCCTGGCTCCCCTCCTACGGCCCTGAGATGCGCGGCGGCACCGCCAACTGCTCCGTCATCATCTCCGATACCCCTGTGGGCTCCCCCATCATCACCGACCCCGACATTCTGGTGGCCATGAACCTGCCTTCCTTGCAGAAGTTCGTGGACGCCGTTGTCCCCGGCGGCAAGATCATCATCGATTCCACCCTGATTGACGTCAAGGTCGACCGTACCGACGTGGAAGTGTTCTACGTCCCTGCCACCCAGATGGCCCGTGACGCCGGCTTCGCCACTCTGGCCAACATGATCCTGGCCGGTAAGGTGCTGAAGGAGACCGACGGTGTTGCCTGGGACGGCAACAAGGAGACCCTGGAAGCCTTCATCCCCGCCAAGAAGGCAAATCTCATCGACGTCAACTGCAAGGCACTGCAGCTGGGTTACGATCATTAAGAGAAATCTTATTCTGTCATTGCGAACCAGTGCGCACACTGGTGTGGCAATCTCCGATTTCAGAAAGGAGTAACAATTATGCTGGATATCAAGATTACTTTAACTGAGACCCCCGCAGCCAAGCCTGCCAAGGGCCAGAAGCTGGGCTTCGGCAAGATCTTCACCGACCACATGTTCGTCATGAACTACACCGAGGGTAAGGGCTGGCATGATCCCCGGATCGAGCCCTTCCACAATATCTCCCTGTCCCCTGCCGCCATGGTCTACCACTACGGCCAGGAGATGTTCGAAGGTCTGAAGGCCTACAAGGGCGATGACGGCGAAGTCTACCTGTTCCGTCCCGACATGAACGCCAAGCGTACCAACAACACCAATGACCGTCTGGTGATCCCCCGGATCCCTGAGGAGGATTTCGTCCAGGCTGTGAAGGCCGTTGTGGACGTGGACCGTGACTGGGTCCCCACCGAGCCCGGCACCTCCCTGTATATCCGCCCCTTCATCATCGCCACCGATGAGTTCCTGGGTGTGGCTCCCTCCAAGACCTACCTGTTCATGATCATCCTGTCCCCCAGCGGCGCCTACTACGAAAGCGGTCTGGCTCCCGTTGGCATCTGGATTGAGGATGAGTTCGTCCGTGCCGTTCGCGGCGGTATCGGCTTTGCCAAGACCGGCGGCAACTACGCCGCATCCCTGATCGCTCAGCAGAAGGCCCATGACGCCGGCTACTCCCAGGTCCTGTGGCTGGACGGCGTGGAGCGGAAGTACATCGAGGAAGTGGGCGCCATGAACATCTTCTTCAAGATCGCAGGCAAGGTGGTCACCCCCAGCCTGAACGGCTCCATTCTCCCCGGTATCACCCGCAATTCCACCATCCAGCTTTGCAAGAAGTGGGGCTACGATGTGGAAGAGCGCAAGATCTCCGCTGAGGAGCTGATCGAGGCCCAGCGCAACGGCACCCTGGAAGAGTGCTTCGGCACCGGCACCGCAGCCGTCATCTCCCCCGTCGGCAAGCTGCGCTATGTGGACGAGGTCATGACCATCAACGGCGGTGAGATTGGCCCCCTGAGCCAGAAGCTCTATGACACCATCACCGGCATCCAGACCGGCCGCCTGCCCGACGACATGGGCTGGCGCGTCAATGTCAGCAAGTAAATATTACGCGCAGACACAGCGCCATGCGCTGAATAAAGCTTGACTTTGTCCGTCGCAGAAGATACAATGGTTTATAAGATAAACACACGCTCTGTGAAGTTCAATACTGTGGACAATCTTGTTATCCAGTAAACTATACCGGAAAGCCGGGATAATATAAGAAATGAAGGGAGCAACATTATGAAAAGATTGTATCGCCTGCTGTGCCTGATTCTTAGCATTGTAATGGTGTTAGGTGTGTTTACAGTTAGCGCATCAGCAGAGGAAATCGCAGCCGGTGCAGCAGACCCCAACACCCCCAAGCCCTATATTTACCGGCGCGCCGAAGCTGTAAACGGTAAGGTGGTCATGTCGGGAAAGGCATATTACGATGCCATCAGGTTCTATATGGCCGGTGGCAACAACACCGGCGTGATCGCGTATAACTTTAAGGGCTTGTATAAATCTCTGACCTTTGATGCCGGCTTTGTCAGTGGTTTGCAGAAGGACGCGGAAATGACGGTCACAGCTGACGGCATTGTGGTCTATAACACCACGATCGGCTATGACGAAGTGGCCAAGAGTCATACCATTTCCCTGGTTGGCGTGCACCAGCTGATCATCAGTCTGAAATCCAGCTATGACAGCACAAAATATTATGCCATTGGTAAGATCAAGGCCGAACCGGCAGCTACCCTTCCCACGGAATCTGTGTTGCTATGCAGCGAGGGGTATGATGATTGCCAGTATGTCCTCAGACGTGCCGCTGTGGTTTCCGGTCCCTTCCAGATGGGCGGAAATCAGTACCGGGGCGGCTATGACCTGCGTACCTGGGGCGGTAATTCTGATGCCTATGTCTGTTATGATTTCAACGGTCAGTACGGTAAAATGACCTTTGACATTGCCCGATATGCGGAAAAATCTCTGGATAGTTCTACAGACACCCGTCTGGCTTACCTGACAATTACGCTGGACGGCATGGCGGTTGCGGAATACGACAACCGTCAAATCGGATGGAACGATCTGTGCCTTCCTGTAGAACTGGACCTGACCGGTGTTTCCCAGGTCGTCATTCGTCTCAAGTCCACCGGTAACGACACCCTGCATTGGCGTATGGGTAATATCCAGATATCCAGTGCCCCTGGAGTTACTCCCACCCAGGAAGTGCTGACCTCCTGCGAAGGTTTTGATTATTATCAATATCTGCTTTCCCAGGCAGCGGTGATCACCGGCAAGTTCAGCATGGGCGGCGAGCACTACAAGGGCGGTTACGAACTGTCCACCTGGGGTGGCAACTCCACCGCAAAGGTCTGCTACAATTTCTCCGGCAAGTGCAAAGAGATCTCTTTTGACATTGCCCGTTTTGCTGATTCCCCCATTGACGGAAACCTTATGGATCGGGTGGCTTATCTGACCATCACCGTGGACGGAGAGGCAGTTGCCGCCTACGATGAACGGCAGATTAAATGGAATGACCTGAGCCTGCCTGTAAAGCTGGATCTGAATGGCGCATCGCAAGTGATTATCACGCTGAAATCCACCGGTGAGAACACGGCATCTTGGCGTATGGGCAATATTCAGATTGTCTGCGTCGAGCACACCTACGATGACAATGTGGATGGCATTTGCAATATCTGCAGCGTCCACCGGGAAACGGTAGAGACCCGGCAGGTGGTGCATATGTTCCGTATGTTTAATCCCAATACCGGCGAACATTTCTACACTGGCTCTGAGGTTGAAAAGAACAACCTGCTTGCAGTTGGCTGGAAGTATGAGGGCATTGGCTTCACGTTCCCTGCCAACACCGGCGCTCCGGTGCATCGTCTGTTCCAGCCTTCCACCGGTGAGCATCTGTACACCATGGACAATGCTGAAAAGGAGCGCCTGATGGCTGATGGCTGGAATTACGAAGGCGTCGCTTTCAACTCCGCCTACGACACCGAAGCCGTTCAGCATCGACTCCATAACCCCAATGCCACCGTTGGTGCTTACCATTTCACCTTCAGTCTGGAGGAAAAGCAGAACCTGATCAATGCCGGTTGGGAATATCAGGGCATCGGCTGGTATAGCTGCTGGAAGTAAGCTGACTGATTTTCCAATGAGTAAAACCGTTACTCTTGGTACCGCAATGAAATAGTATCAAAAATGCGCAGATGGAACATTCTTCCATCTGCGTATTTTTTGCTGTACCATTACAATAGCGTTTTAATATGACAATCTGGTAGAACGCCAGGCAAATTGGAATATGTCTGGCAGTATAATATCCTCTGCAGAAAAATCCCGGCCTGTGATGCTTCACAGGCCGGGGTTCTGCATTATTTCAAGTCAAAAAGCCGTTCCGCGGTCTTATGGAAGATCTGCTCGAACTGGTCATCTGTCAGCTTCAGCTGGCTGAAGCGCTTTACCTCCGTCACCGGGTCCCACAGGGGATAGTCGGTGCCGTAGGCCATCCGTTCGGCGCCATAGCTGTTGATATACCGCTCCGCTTCTCCCTGCTCCATGAACATCAGGGAGCTGGACACATCGAAAATGCAGTCCGTATCCCACAGGAGCTCCCGGGCGGTATGGTACATGGAATAGCCGCCGAAATGAGCTGCAATGACTTCCAGCTTGGGAAACAGGTTCAGAATCTTCCGCAGCCGCACTGGATGGGAATAGTTATAGCGCAGATCGCCCATATGGAGCATCACCGGAATTTTGCCCTGGATCATGTCATAAACCGGATACAGCCGCACATCGTCAATACTGAACCGCTGGGAATCCGGGTGCATCTTGATGCCCCGGAGGCCATTGTGTAAGATCCAGTCCACCTCCTGGGTGATATGCTCCATCTCCGCGTGGACGGTGCCGAAGCCGATGAAATTGTTATGGAGCTTGGTCTGCTCCAGCAGAAATTCATTGATGCTGCGGACCCGGTTGGGGGTATTGGAAACCGGCAGGACCACATAGGTGCTGATTCCGGCCTTCTGTCCCTGCTGCAGCAGCATTTCCACGGTGCCGTCCATACGGCTTCCTTCCAGCTGGTAGAATTCTTCGATGCTGTGGGTGGCCTTCCGGGCGATTTTATCCGGGTACACATGGGTATGGATGTCGATGATTTTCATGGTATTGCCTTCTTTTTTCAGAGTGTACCTATTATACGGCCATTTGTCCGCGATTGCAACAAGTTTATTTACAAAATCTGTATGTTTATGCTTGACATCCACAGTGCCGTGTGTTAAGATACCTGTGATATTAAGAAAAGAAGGGAGTGAGCTTCATGACTAATATGATTTACGCTGCACAATGGGATATCCGAAGCTTCGCTCCTGTGGGGAATTCTTAGGCACATTCTGTCTATGGGCATTTTCTGGGCGCAGGCTTCGGCCTGCGCCCTTTTTGCGTCCATTAGCATCTACACAAGGAAAAGGAGAGAAATATGAACACCAACAACAAAGACGCCCGGAAACAGGAAAAGCTTTCTCTTCTGTGGCGTTTCCTGAAAGGCGCCAAGCGCTACTTCGCTGTCACCATTTTCGCTGCCGCGGTGACAGCCCTGGCGGATATGCTGATGCCCCAGATCATCCGGGCCGCCATCGACAACGCCATCGGCGGCAAGGAAGCGGAATTCCCCCAAATTGTCATGGACCTGGTGAATTCCGTCGGCGGCTTCTCTTACTTAGGCCAGCATCTCTGGATCATGGCCCTGGCCGTCATGCTCGTTGCCCTGTTCCAGGTGGCATCCCAGTACCTCTTCCGGGTCTACAACACAAAGGCCTCGGAAACCCTGGTCAAATCCATGCGGGATCAGCTGTTTTCCCACATTCAGCACCTGCCCTTCTCCTGGCACACGAAAAACCGCACCGGCGACATCATCCAGCGCTGCACCTCGGATATTGAAACCACCAAGAACTTCCTGTCCGAGCAGCTGACCTCCGTGTTCCGGATTGTCATTCTGCTGGCACTGTCTGTCACCTTCATGTTTTCCATGCATTGGGGACTTGCATTGGTTGCACTGATCCCCACCCCCGTGATCCTGGGCTATTCCCTGTTCTTCCACCGGAAGATCCACGACGGCTTTACCGCCTGCGACGAAAACGAGGGCAAGCTCTCTGCCATGGCCCAGGAAAATCTCACCGGCGTCCGGGTAGTCCGGGCTTTCGGTCTTGAGCGGGCGGAAACCGACAAATTCCATAAGCAGAACGATTACTATACCTCCCTCTGGGTGAAGATGGGCAAGGTCCTGGCCCAGTTCTGGAGCACAGCGGATATCCTCTCCGGCATCCAGATCATGCTGGTGGTGACCTTCGGCGCCTACTACTGCATCCGTGGCAGCCTGACCGAGGGCGAGTACATTGCCTTCATCTCCTACAATTCCATGCTGGTATGGCCCATCCGGCAGCTGGGCCGGATGATCTCTGAAATGAGCAAGGCCGGCGTCTCCATCGACCGGGTGTTCTACATCATGAGTTCCCCGGTGGAGCAGGATGACCCGGATGCTACAGAGGCACCTATGGATGGGGATATCTGCTTCGAGCATGTGAACTTTGCCTACGAGAACTCCCCCCAGATGCTCCATGACATATTCTTTACCATGAAGGCCGGCACCACCCTGGGCATTCTGGGCGGCACCGGCAGCGGCAAATCCACCCTGATGCTGCTGCTTGACAAGCTCTATCCTCTGGATGAAAACTGCGGATGCATCACCATCGGCGGCGTGGACATCCGGAAAATCAAAACCGCCCACCTGCGCCGGAATATCGGTATGGTCCTGCAGGAACCCTACCTGTTCTCCCGGTCCATTGCGGAGAACATCGGCATCGTATCTCCTGAACTGGATATGGAGGCTGTCCGCAGTGCAGCAACGGCTGCGGCCCTGGATGAGACCATCACTTCCTTTGCCCAGGGCTACGACACCATGGTTGGCGAGCGGGGTGTCACCCTCTCCGGCGGTCAGAAGCAGCGTGCGGCCATCGCCCGGATGCTGACCCAGAACACCCCCATTATGATCTTCGACGATTCCCTCTCCGCTGTGGACACCCAGACCGATGCCCGGATCCGGCAGGCTATCTCCAAACGCTTCGGAAAGGCCAGCGTCATTCTCATCTCCCACCGGATCACCACCCTCTCCGCCGCGGACAAGATCATCGTTCTGGACCGGGGCCGGATCGTGGAGGAGGGTACCCACGAGGAGCTGAAGTGCGGCGGAGGCATCTATCAAAAAATCTACGAAACACAGAGCGGCTCTCAGGAGGTGGCCGTATAATGCAGCAGAAAACACGTTTAAAGTATTTTGGTATCGGCAAGATCCTCCCATACCTGAAAAATGTAAAAAACCAGATCCTGATGATGGTTGCCCTGGCGCTGGTCAGCAGCGTGGGCGATATCATCCTTCCCCTGTTCCAGCGCTACGCCCTGGACCATTTCGTGGGCCAGAACACCCTGGATACCATCGTGCCCTTCATTCTCTGCAATGTGACGGTGATCCTGATTCTGGCAGTGGTCAACTACGTCTCCTGCGCCCAGGCCACCACCATCGAGATGCTGGTGAACCGGGACCTGCGGCAGCGGGGCTTCGAGCATTTGCAGACCCTGTCCTTCTCCTACTTCAATCAGAACAGCGTAGGCTACATCCACGCCCGGCTCATGAGCGACACCTCCCGGATCGGCAGCCTGGTCAGCTGGACCCTGATCGACTGCACCTGGCGTGTTTCCTACCTGATTGGCGCCATCTTTATGATGCTGACCATGAACGCAAGGCTTGCCCTGATGGTCTTTGCCATCATTCCCTTTGTGGCGGTGCTGTTCAGCCTGTTTCAGGCCCGGCTGGAGGGCGTGAACCGGGATGTGCGGGAGATCAACTCCCGAATCACCGGCAACTTCAACGAGGGCATCACCGGCGCCAAGACCATCAAATCCCTGGCTATCGAGGAGAAGATGAAAAACCGGTTCCGGGAGGAGACCAACACCATGCGCCGCAAAAGCGTCCAGGCCTCCCGGCTTCGGGGCGCCTTCAGCGGCACCGTCAACCTGGCATCCTCCGCGGCCCTGGCAATCGTCCTGTGGAAGGGCGGCTATATCGCCCTGGAGGAAATGGGAACCTTCTCCGTGTTCATGTCCTACGCCCAGGGCATGATGGAGCCGGTCCGCTGGCTGGTGGATATCGTTTCCGAGCTGATCACCACCCAGGTGAATATTGAGCGGTTTATCAATCTTCTGAACGTCAAATCCGATGTGGTGGACACACCGGAGGTGACCCAAAAATACGGCGACTGCTTCCAGCCGAAAAAGGAAAACTGGGAGCCCATCCGGGGTGATATCGAGTTCCGGGATGTTACCTTCCAGTATCCCGACGGCGAGGAAACCGTTCTGGAAAACTTCTCCCTGAAAATTCCCTTCGGCACCCACCTTGCCATCGTGGGTGAGACCGGCGCAGGCAAATCCACCCTGGTAAACCTGGTCTGTAGGTTTTATGAGCCCACGGAAGGTACGCTGCTGATCGATGGCCGGGACGCCCGGGAGCGGTCCCAGCTGTGGCTCCACAGCGCCATCGGCTACGTGCTGCAAACGCCCCACCTGTTCTCCGGCACCGTCCGGGAAAACCTGCTGATGGGCAATCCCGATGCCACGGAGGAGCAGATCATGGAGGCAATCCGGCTGGTTTCCGCTGAGGACGTGATCGCTCACCTGGAAAAGGGTCTGGACACCGACGTTGGTGAGGGCGGCGACCTGCTCTCCACCGGTGAAAAACAGCTGATCTCCTTCGCCCGGGCCATTCTGGCGGATCCCCGAATCCTGATTCTGGACGAAGCCACCGCCTCTGTGGACACTATGACAGAGGCAAAGATCCAGGCGGCCATGGAATCCGTCACCGCAGGCCGGACCTCCCTGATGATCGCCCACCGGCTCTCCACGGTACGGAATGCCGACCTGATCCTGGTCGTCAAAAACGGCAGAATCGTGGAACAGGGCACCCATACGGAGCTGCTGGCAAAGAAAGGCTATTACCACGAGCTCTACACCCGGCAGTACGAGGACGAAGCCACCGCAAAGATACTGGCATAACAAAGACCACCGGCTAAGCCGGTGGTCTTTTCTATCATAATTTATCGCAGCCAGACCAGATTTGTATCTGACATGAAGTTACCGATACTGTAACAGACCAGAATATCGGCAAATTCTTCCTGGGCACAAAGCTGAGATGCAGGCTTTTTATAATATCGCATATCTACCAGAACCACGGTTTCATAGGACTCAGCCAGGAAGCAGCCCAGAGAGTTGGAATAGGAATCCCGAATCACCAGCAGCTTGCCGGCACCTGCCATGGCAGGATTCTCGATTCTGACAATGGAATGATTTCCATCCAGATAAACGGTATATTTGTCGTTTTCCTCCAGCCGCTGCCGGTAAAACACACCCTTATGAGTGTCATCTGACTCCCCATTGGTAACCAGTAATTCGGTTCCGCTGTGCCATAATTCCAGATCCTCACCGGAAACATTCCACAGTGCGCTGCGGGAATAGGTGGATCCCCGGAATCCAGGCACCGACTCTACAGTAAATTCCTCTTTGGAAAGATATTTTCTGTTCAGGGATGTCATGTAGGCTCTGTACATCTCATAGGCGCCTTCGCTGGTCCAGTGATGATCAGTCCGATAGTAAAGTTCCTCACGGCCACGCATAACGTTCAGCGTATCCATACAGCGCACATTCTCGTCCATTCGACCATAAACAGAAGATATATGCTGCTCATCAGCATAGCTTTCCTGCCCGAAGAAGTCAAGGGTTGCCACCCTGGAATTGTCGGAAGCCCATCCGGCAGACGGTATGATCATAAAATCAATGGGTCGGTCAAGAGAATCCGCAAAAGAAAGAATTGCCGACACGTTTTTTTGTACTGCCGTCTCATTCCATTCTACCGGCGCTTCCACGATCCGCTCCCCTGTCAGCAACCGAACATCGCCGGTTATCTGACGTCCCGAGAGGAGGCTGACATAGGCATCGAGTCCCACAAAGAAGTCCCGGCCAGGAATGTGGTCTGCCATATATTTCTCGATACTATCGCTCAGTTTCCCGGAGAGCAGTTCCTCTCCGGAGAATACAGGCGCCTTTTCCAGATATCTCTTTTCTTTTTCCGAGAAATCCTTCTTGGGAAGCAGCAGATAGCATAGCAGCATCACTGACAAAAAGCCGCAGAACAACACAATGGTCAGAATCTCATCTTTTCTTGCCTTCACGCCTGCTCACCTCCTCAGAACCGGAAATAAATAAAGGGATTATAGCTCTGTCTTGCCAGTGCCGCCACGCAGAGCAGCAGGGCGCAGGCAGCCGCAGCAATTTTACCATAACGGATAATGGTGGAGCTCTTCCGTGCATCCAGCAGCTGTTTTGCCGCAGGTGTAGCCGAGAAAACTGCAACAGCCATAAGAGGCAGGTGTGCAGATATCAGGTTGATTCCTGTCTGGGTGACAGCCTGCGGTAAAAAGAGTCTTGCCAGGAAGTCGGCCAAGGCAGGAAGACTCTCAAAATAAAACAGTGCCCATCCCAGGACAACAATCACCAGCGTATATACATGACAAACACCCCTGGGAATACGCTCCATCCATTTCAGAAGGAACAGCTTCTCAAGGATCAGGAACACTGCATAGTACAGCCCCCACAGCACAAAATTCCAGCTGGCTCCATGCCAAAGTCCCGTCAGCAGCCACACGATCAGCAAATTCACGATCTGCCGTTTCAAGCCCCGGCGGTTGCCACCCAGAGGGATGTACACGTATTCCCGGAACCAGGTAGACAGAGAAATATGCCAGCGCCGCCAGAATTCGGTAATACTCCGGGAAATATAGGGATAGTTGAAATTCTCCAGGAACTCAAAGCCGAACATCCTGCCCAAGCCCCGGGCCATGTCCGAATAGCCGGAAAAGTCAAAATAGATCTGCAGGGAGTAGGCAATGATGCCCATCCATGCAACTGCGGTTCCCTGCTCTGCCTGAGCAAGATTCCACAGATTTCCCATAGGATTGGCCAGCAGTACCTTCTTGGAAAGACCTGCCACAAACAGATGCACACCGGAGGCAAAATCAGAAATATTCTCTCTGCGGTTCTCCATTTGCTCAGCCACATCCCGGTAGCGGACAATGGGTCCGGCGATCAGCTGCGGAAACAGCGTAACATAAGTACCAAAGGTCAGCAGATTTTTCTGCACCGGCGCATCCTGACGGTATACGTCGATCACATAGCTCAGAGACTGGAAGATGTAGAAAGATATTCCGATGGGAAGTACGATTTCCGGCAAAGAAACCTTCGAAAGAGAAGGAATCAGTGCCTGCACAGAATCGAGAAAGAACCCGGCATATTTAAAGTATCCCAAAATCAGCATATTGCCCACCACGCTGAAAATGAGGACTCCCTCCATCCGCTTTCCTTTTTCCCGGCGGATATGCACCCATGCGCCGCAAAGATAATTCAGCACGATGGTTACGGCCATCAGAAGAAGATACGCCGGTTCCCCCCAGCCATAGAAGAAGAGACTGACCAGCAGAAGCACGGGATTTCGCAGCCAGCGGGGACTCAGATAATACATCAGCAGTACTGCCGGAAGAAATGCAAACAGAAATACATTACTGGAAAACAGCATCCTGTCTCCCCCTTTCAAAAAAGCAGCGCCCAACCGGCAATTGGGCCGATCCGGCGCTGTTTATGGTATAGCATATCAGCCGATAGCACCGTTGAAGATCTCCGCCAGAGTATCCACATCGGGAGATACGATCAGAGCCATGTACAGACCATCGCAAATGATCTGGGCCTTCTGAACGACGGCATACTGTTCCGGAGAATAGGTAATGGACTCTTCTCCCTTGGCCTTCAGGCGGCTCTCCGCAAGGGACTTCAGCGTTGCCAGAGACGCTTCATCCTTTGCTTCAATCAGCCATACCTCATCTGTGATCAATCCATCGGCGCAGATGGCAGCCACCACCTGGGTGCAATCCTCGGCGGAAATTCCGCAAAAGTTCAGCATCGTGGTCTCGTCCATCGGGATCATCTCAGGCAGAGTCTTTTCCATTTCTTCATAAATCGCGCTCATGTCCGCAGGGGCAGCAGGGGCCTCTGTGGTAACCGAAGGTGCCTGGGGCTGCGGCTCCTCCTGACCGGAGCAGGCTGTCAGGGACAGCAGAACTGTTACTGCCAAAAGCAGTGCAAATACTTGTTTCATTTGGTTTCTCCTTCCGTTTCCAGACGCAGCTGTTCTTCGCCGTAGGCCTTCAGCACATTGACCCAGCGTTCCGCACCATCGTAGGTAATATGAACGAATGCATCACTGCAGAATGCGGGCACAAGACTGTTATTGAAATCTTTAAAATAAGGGGCTATATTCACGAAATGGTATCCCCGCTCCAGGCAGAAATTCTTAAGAGCGGCATTATATTCGTCAATAATTGTATTATTCAGCTTTCCATATTCGGAGTGACGATGCATCGGTGTACAGGACTGGATATATATTTTCACATCCGGAGACTTCTCCACAATACGGTCAATGAAAATCTCCCAGCGTTCCAGAGTACCGTCGATTCCATAAACAGCTAAATCGTTGAATCCCAGCATAACAAACAGCTTGCCGGGAGCAACCAGGGCAACCGCATCTTCCGGGCTGTAGGACTTACCCTGATAATTCAGCTGAATTCGGCCGTCAATGCTGTTCTGCAGACCCAGACTGCTGCGGGTCAGGAATAGCGCATCGCCGAAAAGATGATTCTTCAGGTTCCATTGCTGCAGCACATAGGAAACGGAATCACCGATGAACACCGCATCATCAAAGAACGTGGTATCCTCCGGATTCTCAACATAGGGTGAACCCAGCCGGGGAGCATCGAGATAATCCCTGGAGATATAGGGCTTGGGTGCATCCGGATCCACGTCACAGACCACTTCACAGAATACGATCTGATCCCGGTATTTTGCATAAACCACCGTTACACCCTGGTCGACCGCCACAACGGTACCCTGGCTGAACAGCGCAATGGATTCATCGGCACTCATCCAGCTGATATCCAGTAGAGGAACATCACCGCAGTACAGATTCATAGTCTGACCTTTTTCATTCAGTGTAACGGTATTATCAGTCAACAGGAATGCATATTCAGGTTGGCTGTCCTCATGCTCTGGCTCTGTCACAGGCTCCGTCATCGATTCCGTAGCCACAGTGGTTTCAGGAACCGTGTACTCAGTCTCAGGAATGCTGCTCTCCATTACAGAAGAAGCTGGTGTAATTGTTTCTGACGGATCCGGAACGGACGAATCCGCACATCCGGAAAATAGGCTCAAAAATACGGAAAAAAACAGCACAAACGCTGTCACTTTCTTATGCATTGGGCATATCCTCTCATTTTGTCGATATACTTGTTATTATATACGTTATTCAGAAATATGCAAGCATTTTTGCCAAAGGATTCCGGCAGGGATATTAACCCTGGGTTTTCAGAAAGAAGAGTCCAACATTCTAATTTCTTTATGCAAGGATAACCGGCGTCAGCAAAAGCTGACGCCGGTTTCTTATCGTTTCAGATACAGGTGGTATTGCGCTTCTCCGTTCCAGTCATCCCGGTCCCATTTGGCGATGATCTGATAGACCCATTCCCCTTCCTCCATGGCAAGGTAGCCGCCGTCCAGCTCTTTGAGCGTCCCCTGGGCCTCGGTATTTCCCATATCCTCTCCGGGCCATCGGCGGATGGTGATGGAATCCGGCTCCACCGGGAAGAACAGTTCCAGCCATTCTCCTGACACTGGGGTAAATTCCCGGTTATCGATGTTGTCCAGGGGATGGGCGCCGCAGGCGATCACGGCCATATTCTGACCGTTCTCCGCCGGACCTTCCCAGGAATAATTTCCGGTTCGTGCCGCCAGTTCACCACCGTCCCAAATAACCTTCAGCTCCGGAGGGCCGGACAGGGGTTCTTCCGCTTCCGGGAGCTTCGCTTCTCCATCCGGGTCCATCATGGTGCCGATAAAGAAGGGAATGCTGTTTTCCGTATCGATCAGCAGATAGATAAAGGGCCGGTCCAGATCCACCCGGTAGAAATCCGGCTCCACCATGGCACATTCGTCATTGACCTCCACCGCCGTGGCGGCACCGGCTTTCGTGCCCTTGCCATCCACGCAGATGTAAGTCTTGTGCAGTACCCGGTTGATGAACAGATTTCCACGCTGGGACCGTCCGATGCCGGAGAGGTCCGCTTTGTCCCCATCAAAGGCATCCGTCATGCCCATGGCACCCAGAATATCCGACATCTGCACATCGTATTCTACTTCAAATTTCGGCAGCGTCACCTGGACCATGGCTACATCGGGATTGGAAATCAATGCGTACAGCTGCTCCCCGGTGAGATTTTCCAGATACTCCCCCACCGTGATGCCCTCGTTGGGAAGCAGCGCGGCAAAAGCGTAGCGCCTGCCCTCATAATATTTGAGAAAACCAGTAGCTTTTCCATCATCCAGATACAGACTTTCCTCAGAGTGCATCATCTCCACGCTCCGACGGAAGCCCCGCTGGGTGGTAAATTCCCCATCCCAGATGGCAGACTCTTTGTAAATTTCCTGCCACTTGGCGTCAAAGGCAAGGGCGTTGACCAGATACATCACCGCACCGTCGGGAATCCCGTTCAGAATGTCCTGAATCATGCCGTCGGTGTTCTTCTTCACCCAGTTGTTGATATCCTTGCAGGTCTGTTCGTCAAAGGCCGCCTTAAAGATATCAGCGCCATAGAAATCCGCGTTCTTTTGCAGGAACGCTTCATTCACAGCAAAACGATCCGAATCCCGGAACCAGATGGAGTTAGCCAGAGCCAGCTTCCCCTTCTGCGTATCGGTCAGGATATTCCGATAGGCTCCCAGCCACCGGTTCAGTTCTTCCACTTCCATACCCAGAACCGCTTCCATCTGGTCAAGGGTCTCACCCTCAGCGCCGTTGGCTGTCATGGAAAGGGCATACAGAACACTTAAGGGAGAAATCAGCGTATTCTGTTCCGGGGAATAGGACTGCCGGAACAGGCGGACACCGAAATCCGTCGCCGCTTCGCTGCCCCATGTTAGATCGGTAACCAGCTCCACCTCGTTTGGTTTCACTGTCAGCATCAGGTCCTCCCGATCATCCCGGGCGCAGGCGTTAAGCCCAAGGACAAGCGAACAAACCAGAACAAACGCTATCAGCTTTTTCATCTTCATTCGACCTCCCTGCAAATAGAGCGAACAATGAGGATTCCATCCTCCGTAATGTATTCATACTGTACCACAACCTCAGTTCCTGCCGGGAATTCCGGCTCCGTGGGCAGCCGCCGGTATACCGTCACCAGATCAGAAGTGATCTCTTCAACGAAGATATTCTCCGAGAAGACGATCCGCAGCTCCTCTCCGGGCTCAAAAGCAGCGGAATTCCCGTTGCGCACAACCGTTGCGGTAAAGCCGTCACCGTTCCATTCCTCGATGCGCAAAACTACCGTGGGAACCTCGCTGACATTGGGTTCAGCCACTTCATTGTCCATCACGATTTCGCACTCATTCTGATCCTGTACAAAGTGGTTCGCTTCATCTTTGGGTTCTGCCATCGCCTCCTGCTGGGGGAACATTTGCTCCATTTCATCTGATACCTCGTTATCCACAGAGGGTAACCAAAGTTTCAATCCCAGCAAAATCAGACACAGGCAGGCGGCCATGGTCAGCACCCGACGCAGGACCACAGTCCCCTGGAGGGTACCGGTTTCCGCTTCCTCTATGTAGGCTTCATCCACGAAGCTCAGGGCTTCCAGAATCGCTTTTCCGGTCATAGGCTGATCCCCTCCTTTGCTAAAAATACGGACAGCTTGTTTCGTGTCCGGTGCAGACTGGTTTTGACCTTGCTCTGGCTGAAGTGATACCGCTTGGCAATCTCCTCAATGGAGTCGGCGTACCAGTAGCGCCGCAGGAAGATCATGCGGTTTTCCCGGGAAATGGTGCCAAGAAACCGGTTCAGCAGCTCACCCAGCTCTTTTCCTTCCAGATTCCGTTCGTTGCCCCGGTCCGGGATGCAGAGCTCCATTTCTCTGGTCAGGGTAACCACCTCCGCCTTTCGCTTCGCAGCGTTCAGCCAGTCCAGACGGCTTAAGGAGAGATTCCGGCAGATCTTGGCCAGATATGCAAAGAGGTACTCCGGCCACTGGGGCGGCATGGAGTCCCAGGCTGCCAGATATGTATCGCTGACACACTCCTGGGCATCCTCCCGGGTATTCACGATGCGGTATGCCAGAGCATTGAGCTTACCGCCATAGCGGTTCTCCGTCTGGCGGATGGCTTCTTCGTTTCTGCTCCAGTAAAGGGCAATGATCTGCTTGTCTTCCATGGACCTCACCTCCGTGTGCTTTACCATATAGAGGGATTTTACCATGAAAAGGTTACAGCATCCACCATAAAAATTTTCCTTTACAATTTTGTCGAATTTCGTTTGCAAATTGGTTATCACATCTTCATAATCCACAGGTATTGTATAGCCATGGAAATCAACCGGGAGCCGTGAACCGGATGATCTTCCACCTCTTTTCTACCTCTCTTCTTTCCAGGGACGCCCTGCCGATTCTGTCGGCGGGGCGTTTCTGGTTTGACGGACTGGCAAAGCCATGATATGATAAAAGAAAAACGGAGCTTTACTTATGAAGCGTTTCAATAAAATTTATCTGGAAATCTCCAATGTGTGCAATCTGTCCTGCGCCTTCTGTCCCGGCACGAAGCGGGAAAAGCATATTATGACGGTGGAAGAATTCTCCGCCCTGATGCCCAAGCTGCAGCCTTTTTCTGACTATCTCTATTTTCATATTATGGGTGAGCCGCTACTGCATCCCCATCTGGCTGAATTTTTGGCAATCGCCGGAGAATATGGCTTCAAGGTGATTCTGACCACCAACGGAACTCTGCTTGCCAAGCAGCAGGAAATCCTTCTGAATGCCCCGGCGCTGCATAAGGTCAATATCTCCCTCCATGCCTTTGAAGCCAACGACCTGTCCGTTCCCTTTGAAGATTACCTCCGGGACTGCTTCGCCTTCGGAAAGGCCGCTGAAGGACAGAAGCTCATCGTCTACCGGCTCTGGAACAACGGCGGTGCGGATGCGCTGAATCAGCAGATCCTCACTTCTATGGAGCGGTTCTTCCCCCAGCCCTGGACCCCCAACCGCCAGGGACACAGGATCGGTGAGCGGATCTTTCTGGAATACGGCGATAAATTCGACTGGCCGGACCTGACTGCCCCGGAGGGCGGCAGCCGGGTATTCTGCTACGGCCTGCGGGATCAGCTTGGCGTCCTCTGCGACGGCACCGTGGTCCCCTGCTGCCTGGACCACGAGGGCGATATTGCCCTGGGCAATCTTTTTACAGAAAAGTTGGATTCCATCCTTGCAAAGCCCCGGGCAAAGGCAATCTATGAGGGCTTTACCAAAAAAGAAGCGGCAGAGGAACTCTGCCGCAGATGTGGATACGCAAGACGGTTCAGATAATTAAGTTTTACCGTTCCATTCCCCATAGAATTCTTCCAAAAACTGCTCCATAAAGGCATGCCGATGCTCTGCCATGCGTTTTCCGGCTTCTGTATTCATAAGACCCTTAAGCCTGAGCAGCTTTTCGTAGAAGTGTGCGATACTGTGACCGGAATTTCCCTCCGGATCCTCCTGGAAATAAATGGGCCTGCCCCGGCTGCCGCCAAAGGCAAAGGTCCTTGCAATGCCAACAGCCCCCAATGCGTCCAGACGGTCCGCGTCCTGGACGCATTTTCCTTCCACAGATGCCGGAACGGTGCGGCCTGTGCCTTTATAGGAAAGATTCGCGATTCCCTCAAGGATCATTTCCGCCTTGTGGTCCGGAACCTGATTTTCCTGCAAGAATACTCTGGCGTTATCCAGGTTTTCAGCGGTCTCAGGAGAAATTTTCCGGTCATCCACATCATGGAGCAGGGCCATCAGCCGCACCACATCCATATCCATGGGGGTAACTTTGCTTTCTTCCTCCGCAATGGTCTCCGCCAGTGCCAGCACCCGTAAAACATGATGGTGGTCATGGCCGGATGCATCCTTACCAAGCAGGCTGATCACATATTGCTTCGCTCTCTCGATCATTACGATCACCTCGGTCCTATTGTAGCCTAATCTGTCCGTCAGCGCAATACATTTGTCCGTATTTTCAGTCATTATGCCCAGTTTCCACGGATTTCCATTGACTTTTTTTGTGTTTCATGTATACTATTTATGAGAATGATCCACCAATGAAGTCTCTAAAGCAAGTTTTGCGCCTGCGCCTCCGGCATAGCCGGACTCTGGGACTCCTGTATTGCTGTGCAGCAGTCCCGCCGGGGCTGCTTTTTTGATTTCCTGTAAAAATAAAAGAAAGAGGGAATTTCCTATGTACGGTAAGCCTATTGATTCCATCGGTTTTGTTTCTCAGTACGACCCCGAGTTGGCCGCCATGATGGACCGGGAGCTGGTTCGCCAGCAGGACGGTCTGGAACTGATTGCCTCCGAAAACCTGGCCTCCCCCGCGGTCATTGCCGCCATGGGCTCCATTCTGACCAATAAATACGCCGAGGGTCTGCCCGGCAAGCGCTACTACGGCGGCTGCGAATATGTGGATGAATTAGAGAATCTGGCAATCGACCGGGCCAAGGCCCTGTTTGGCGCGGATTTTGCCAATGTGCAGCCCCACTCCGGCGCCCAGGCCAACATGGCTGTGCAGCTGGCCTTCCTGCAGCCCGGCGACACCATGATGGGCATGAGCCTGGCCAACGGTGGCCACCTGTCCCACGGCAGCCCCGCCAATATCTCCGGCAAGTATTTCAATGTGGTCTCCTACGACGTGAATCACGAGACCGGCCTCATCGACTACGACGAGATCCGGGACATCGCCAAAAAGAACCGGCCCAAGCTGCTGATTGCAGGCGCTTCTGCCTATCCCAGAGCCATCGACTTCTCCATTTTCGCCGACATCGCCCATGAGGTAGGTGCCGTGTTCATGGTGGATATGGCCCACATCGCAGGTCTGGTGGCCGGAGGCGCCCATATGAGCCCCATCCCCTACGCTGACGTGGTCACCACCACCACCCACAAGACCCTCCGGGGTCCCCGTGGCGGTCTGATCCTGGGCAAGGAGGAATTTGCCAAGAAGGTTAATTCCGCCGTGTTCCCCGGCATCCAGGGCGGTCCTCTGGAGCATGTCATTGCAGCCAAGGCTGTCTGCTTTAAGGAAGCCATGCAGCCGGAATTCAAGACTTACGCAGGCAATGTGGTCAAAAATGCCAAGGTCCTGGCCCAGGGCATGCTGGACGAGGGCTTCGACCTGATCACCGGCGGCACCGACAACCATCTGATGCTGGCTGACCTGCGCCCCCTTCACATCACCGGCAAGGAGCTGCAGCACCGCCTGGACGCCAACCACATCACCCTGAACAAGAACTCCATCCCCGGCGATCCCGAGAAGTTCACCGTCACCTCCGGCGTCCGTCTTGGCACCGCCGCAGTCACCACCCGTGGCTTGAGCGAGGAGGAAATGAAGGTCATCGCCAAGTGCATCGGCATGACCGCCCGGGACTTCGAGGGCACCCAGGCCCAGGTCCGTGCTACTGTCGCTGAGATTTGCGAGAAGTTCCCCCTGTATAAGTAATTTTCAAGTTTTGAAAGCAAAAGCCAAGCTGCATAATGCAGCTTGGCTTTTCGTGTTCTATCTGATCAGTCATTGAAAAAATTCAGGATTGCTTTCTGGTATTTTACAGGCTCTTCAATTCTCGGAAAATGTCCGCTATTGGCAAACTCCACCACTGTGGCATTCTTCAAGTCCTTGATATAATCCGTCTGATGCGTACTGCATACAGGGTCATATTTTCCCTTCAGAAGCAGGATGGGTTTATTCAAGTCCTTCAGGACGGGTAAATAATCCGCCGCCATAGCCTTATCCTTCAGCAGCTTTGCAAGGTGCATTTCCGATTTTGCCCACATTTCCCCGGTAATGCCCTCTGTTGAATAGCTACACCTGTAATCATCGTAAGAAATGCCATGGAGATAATTGCGCAATTTCTGATCCTTCACATAACTCAAAAGCTTGAGAAGATCCATCAAGAAATCGCAGCCTTCATAGTCGAAGCTTATCATTTTCCCGCAAAGCTCTACGGCAGACACATCGCAGGTCTTGCGAATGTAGTCAGATACGTAGGCCGCAATGGATTTTGTGGAATCGGCAAAATTCAGACTGGGGCATTCCAGAAGAATTCTGTTGACGCTGTTGGGATATTTATTGGCATAAACTGCTGCCAACACGCCGCCGTAGGAATGGCCCAGAAGACTCCAGCACTGGATATTCAGCTCATGGCGCATCTGCTCAATCATGTCCGCCTGAATTTCCACGGAATAGGAATCGGTTTCTGCGATTGGATCTGAACGAAGCACACCCCATTGGTCAAAGGAAATCACACAGAAATCTTGCGCCAGCTGTGACGCCATATTAACAAAATCCAGACAACTTGACCCAGGACCGCCATGCAAATACAAAAGAATCGTTTCATTGGATTCTCCGTAAATTTCGTAGTATATATTTTTTCCGTAAATATTCACATATGCCATGTTACGATTCCTTTGCCTTTCCGTTTTCCTTGTTCCATACTAACATATGCACACATACATTTCAAGAAACATAGATAAAAAGAGGAAAATTGTTGTCTTTTGCAAACGTTGACAATGTAACAATATTTCGATATACTAACTACATCCAATCGATAAAAAAGGAGTGTTTTCATGGATCAGAAGTATGAAGCTTTGTTTACCCCCTGGAAGATCGGCAATGTGGAGATCAAGAACCGCATCGTCATGTGTCCCATGGGCGGTACTTTCCTCTTCGGCTGGTTTGAACTGACTGGCTGCGGCTTTGACAAGGAAGCCGCAAAGCTCTTTCTGGAGCGGGCCAACAACAATGTTGGCCTCATCATCCCCGGCATCGCTCCCCTGCGGGATACCTTCTGGGGCAAGTGGCTGTGGCAGAACCCCAAGATGTTTGAAGAGCTGAAGGTCTTTATGGATGAAATCCACAAGACCGGCGCCAAGCTCTTTATTCAGCTCACCGCCGGTATGGGCCGCAGCTGGGCAATCACCGAGCTGATCGGACCTCTGCACAAGAATAAGGTCACCCGAGCCATTGTCAAGCCTGTCATCGACACCAGCCATGAGCTGGCCTGCCCCTCTCCCCAGCCCAACCGCTGGGCTCCGGACATCATCTGCCCGGAGATGACCGTGGAGCAAATCCACGAGATCATCGAAGCCTTCGCCAAGACCGCCAAGCTGTGCAAGGACGCAGGTGTTGACGGTGTGGAGGTCCACGCTGTTCACGAAGGTTACCTCCTTGACCAGTTCTCCATCGAATTCTTTAACAAGCGTACCGATGAGTACGGCGGAAGCTTTGAAAACCGCTACCGCTTTGCTGCGGAAGTTGTCAAGGCTATCAAGGCAGAGTGCGGAGACGACTTCCCCGTTTCTCTGCGTTACAGCGTGGAATCCAAGCTGAAGGGCTTCGCCGAGGGCATCGTCTCCGGTGAGGTGGCCGAGGAAAAGGGCCGGAACATGGAAGAATCCGAGCGGGCCGCCAAGTACCTGCAGGATGCGGGCTACGATATGCTGAATGCGGACAACGGCACCTACGACTCCTGGTACTGGGCCCATCCCCCCATGTACATGCCCCAGAACTGCAACCTGGAGGACGTGGCACACATCAAGCAGTTTGTGGACATTCCCGTGGTCTGCGCCGGCCGTATGGAGCCGGATGTTGCCGCCCAGGCCATCGCCGAGGGTAAGATCGACGGCATGGGCGTGGCCCGGCAGTTCCTGGCTGACCCTGCATGGATCACGAAGCTCATCGAGGACCGTCTGGAGGACATCAAGCCCTGTATCTGCTGCCACTCCGGCTGCTTCAATTTCTCCTCCTCCAAGGGCCACTACAACACCCAGGACCTGACGGATACCATGGGTCTGGCCCGCTGCGCCATCAACGCAGAGACCATGCAAAGCAAGAAGCACTACATCAAGCCCGCGAAGAAGATCAAGAACGTAGCCGTCATCGGCGGCGGCATTGGTGGTATGGAAGCTGCTCTGGTGCTGGCCAAGCGTGGCCACAAGGTCACCCTGTACGAAAAGTCTGGTGTTCTTGGCGGTGTGTTCATCGCTGCCGCCGCTCCTTCTTTCAAGGAAAAGGACAAGGCGCTGATCGCCTGGTACCGCCGGGAGCTGACCAAGTACCCCATCGAAGTCAAGCTGAACACCGAAGTTACCGACATCGCCTCTCTCGGCGCTGACGAAGTGGTCATCGCCACCGGTGCCAGAGCCAATAAGCTCCCCATTCCCGGCTTCGACAAGGGCATTGAAGCCTGTGACTACCTACTGGGCAAGGAGGACGTAGGCGAGAATGTGGTCATCATCGGCGGCGGCCTCACCGGCTGTGAGATCGCCTACGAGCTGTACCTCCAGGGGAAGAAGCCTGTCATTGTAGAGATGCAGGACGACCTGATCACCACCAAGGGTGTTTGCCTGGCGAACACCAGCTTCCTCCGGGACTTCTTCAAGGCAAACAAGGTTCCCGTCCATCTGGAAACCGCGCTGAAGGAAATCAAAGACGGCACTGTGCTGGTGGCAGGCAAGGACGGCAAGAGCTTTGAGATTCCTGCCGACTCCGTGATCCTTTCCGTGGGCTACAAGCCCGCTCCTCTGGTGCCCAAGGCAAAGAACGTCCACATCATCGGCGACGCCAAGGCCGTGGGCAACCTGCGCACCGTCATCTGGGGCGCATGGGACGTGTGCATGAAAATTTAAGGAGATGAAAACTATGTACTTAACCCCTGAACAGCAGGCCATTCTGAACGGCGAAAAGGGCGAAACACTGGCCAAGGTCATGAAGACCCTGGTCATGTATGGCGAAACCTTCGGCGCTGACAAGATGGTGCCTGTGACCTCTGAATATAACCACCTTGTCACCTCCTTCGGCCTGAAGATGATGAAGCCCGTGTTCGACCTGATGCAGCAGCTCATCGATGCCGGTGCCATTTCTCAGCAGAAGTTCTCCGTGGACCCCCGTCCTCTGGACAAGAATGTTCCCGCCAATTTCCTGATGAACATCATCTTCAACAACTTCATGTACTCCAAGCAGGAGGAGTATGAAAAGCAGCTGAATGCCCTGGGTCTCATGAACGAGGACGCCTTCTCCTGCGCCTGCTACTTAGATCAGATGGGCAATAAACCTAAGAAGGGCGAAGTCCTGTCCTGGGCTGAGTCCTCCGCCGTGGTCTATGCCAACTCCGTTCTGGGCGCCCGGTGCAACCGCAACTCCGGCATCATGGACATCATGGGCTCCATCGCCGGTTTCGTCCCCCACTTTGGTCTGCTGACTGACGAGGGCCGGAAGGCTACCTGGATCGTGAAGGTGGAAACCAGCAAAAAGCCCGAAGCCCAGCTCCTGGGCTCTGCCATCGGCATGAAGGTCATGGAGGATGTGCCCTATGTCATGGGCCTTGACAAGTGGATCGGCACCGAGCTGAACGATGCCGCCTGCGCCTACCTGAAGGACTTCGGCGCTGCCACTGCCTCCAACGGTGCCGTGGGCCTGTATCACATCGCAAACCTGACTCCCGAGGCTGTGGAGCAGGGCGAAGCCCTCATTGCCGAAAACGCACAGGTGTATATCATCGACGACGCAGAACTGAAGCGGGTCCAGGATAATTATCCTGTCATGTGGAAGAGCGCCGACGCCAAGCCCAAGCTGTGCTTCATCGGCTGCCCCCACATGTCCATGGAACAGCTGGTCAGCTGGACCGAAAATGTGGAAAAGAGTCTTGCTGAAGCCGGTAAGGAAAAGGTCTGCATCCCCACCGTGTTCACCACCGCTCCCGCCGTCAAGAAGGAGTTCGACAAAACACCTCTGGCTGCACGACTGGCCAAGACCGGCGTAATCCTCAGCTGCATCTGCCCCCTGATGTACATGAACAATCCTCTGGCAGGCAAGATGCCCGTCATCACCTGCTCCAACAAGCTGCGGACCTACACCACCGCCCGGTTCTACACGGAAGCTGAGATCCTGGCGAAGATCACGAAGGGAGTGTAATGGATATGAGAGAATTCACTGGACGCGTTGTTGCCCCCGGTACCGTTACCGCTCCCGCACTGGTCAGCCACGGTGGCTTGAACACCCTGGCATCCTTCCAGAAGGCATTACAGTTCGGCGACAAGAAGGCCACCTGCGGTGACCAGAATAACCCGGACCTCTACGGTAAGCAAATGGTGGGCACCGCCCTGTGCCTGCCCCAGACCATCGGCTCCACCACCGGCGGCCTGGTACTGTACTGCGCCTGCGCCATGGAGCGTCAGCCTGCCTGTATGCTCTTCTCCAAGCCCATCGACTCTCTGGCAGCCGCCGGTTCCATCCTGGCCTCCGTTTGGCTGGACGGCGTGAATATGCCTGTCGTGGACTCCCTGGGTGATGAATTCCTGAACTACGTCAAGGACGGTATGACCATCACCGTAAAGGAAAACGGTGTTGTGTGCGTGGAGTAATTGACACATAAAAAAGACCGGCTCACGCCGGTCTTTTTTATGTCTTGGAAATCAAAAACTGTCTTTTTCCGAAACCTCCACGTGCCTCACGCTTTCCCGCACAGAGGGCAAGCAATTCTTCCCTGCTGAACTCCATGGTATCGGACAGCGCAAACAGGACTTCCATAATGTCCGCCAATTCTTCCAGTTTTCCTTCTGCGTGGTATTCCACAACCTCTTCATCCAGCTTTCGGTGCAGGTTGAAAATATATTCTGTCTCGTCCAGTTCGCGTACCTTTGGACTTTCGCCCTGGGCCCGAATGATATCAGGAATTTTGTCCCGGACAAGCTTATTTTATACCTGTCCTTCAAATGCCGCATCAATGCTCCCCAATGCCTCCTGCATAATGGCGTCGGGGTCGCTGCCCAGCAGGTCCAGTTTTTCCGCGAAGAAGCCCTGCACATCGAAAATGTGGTAGAATTCTCCCACCAGGGCCTTGACATACTCGAAGCCATACTGCTTTTTTAGAATTCCGCCGCCGGTAGAGACATAGTAGAGCTTTCTTGCTCTGGTATGAGTCTGGGCCACCTCGTTTTCATCGTACCAGAAGGTCAGACCCACACAGGCCACCGCTTCCAGGTAATTTTTCAGGCTTGAGGGGAACGACAGGTCATAGTAAGGGGCAGCAATGACGATCACATCCGCTTCCTTAAACTGCCTGGCATACTTAAGCATGGGGTCGTCAAATTGTTCCGCCGCCAGAAGATCCTGCCGGTACTTAAGGGATGCTGTAGTCAGCGCAGGAATGGCCTCTTTTTCCAGATTCACTTCCTCCACCTGGCCGTTCAGCTTGGAAAGCAGGTGCTTTGCCAGGATCAGGGTCCGGCTTTCCGGCCGGATACAGGCGTTGATAAATAAAATCTTGTCCATAGCTTACCTCAGATTCACGATCCAGTCATCGCCCTGGACGATGTACTGGAACTCATTTAAGTCAGGGCGCAGCATCACGTCCAGCAGCTCCTTCAGGTCGGATACGGTGTTGTATTCCTGAAGCTTATCCAATGGCACCCACTCCATGTTCCCCTCTTCGGAGGAACGGAGCTCCCCTTCAAATTCATCCGCCCTGAACAGGAACACGATATAGCGGGTGCCGCCATTGGGGAACTGCTTCACACCGCAGAGGGTGGGATTCAGCACCGTGAGACCAGTCTCCTCCCGCATTTCCCGGACGCAGGCATCCACGAAGGACTCCCCCGGTTCCACATGGCCCCCGGGAAGCGTATAACCTGCCCAGTCCTTCTTCACCCGATTTTGCAGTAAGATCTCGTTTCCCCGCTGAAGCAGACAGAGCATGGTCAGCTCGCAGATTTCCGTTCTTGCCATGTTAATCTCCATAGTGCAGGCCGAAGCCGTAGTCATAACGGTTGCCGCAGGCATCCTGATACACGTCCAGATCGTCGAAAACATCCTCGCAGTGCTTTTCCACCGTTTCCATATTCTTCGGCATGATCAGGGGCAGCCGTCCGGTGGGCGCAGCCTCGCCGGAAAGGATCTCCATGAGGACCTTGTTCTCCACACCAAAGTGGGCGATGATACCGTCGGTGACGGGCTCAAATTCGCCAACCACGCAGGGGTTGTGCAGCTGCAAAATTGCGAACACCGGCTTGTCCCCCATTGCCTCTCTCGCAGAAAGGAGATTATCCAGGTCGGACGCATTGTAGGGAGTATTGGTTTTGCCCTTGTAGCTGCGGTCACAGTCGTTCTCCCGGTAGTCGCCCCTGGCGATACTGTGTTCCCGGGCGGCGTCCGCAGTGTAGGGACGGTACTGCAGCGTAATGGGCAGATATCCGTTGCCGCCGGAGGCTTTATCCGCATCGGTGTAGCAGTCGCACAGGGGACTTTCCATAAACACCACCGCACATTCTGCTTCCTGAGGCTCCGAGACCAATTCAAAATATCCCTTCACCTCAGCCGGGGAAATGGGCTGCACATCCATAGCCGGAGCCATAGAGCGGAAGAATGTATAATGTTCGCCCAGGTGTCGTCCGGGGACATAGATCTTCGTTCCCTTCTTAAGAGGCAGCAGCTGACCCTGATTTTTCAGCAAAATCACGCTGCGCCGCTGGGCATCCAGACCCGCCTCCACAAATTCCCGGGCGCCGACGATTTTTGCGCTGGCATCCGGATCCAGATAGGGGTCTTCAAAAAGTCCCAGCCGGAACATCAGCGTCAGAATCCGGGTGGCAGACTGCTCGAAGCGCTGACGCATGGCTTCCTCGCCGTACTTTTCGCAGCCTAAACGGTAGGCTTCCACCACAGGACCCATGGCACTGTTGCCGCCGAACATATCCACACCGTTTTCCAGAATCTTCAGGTGTTTCTCCGCTTCCGTCAGATGCTCCACACCGTGATCCCGGGAACCGAAAGCGCCCAGGTCAGGAGAAGGATCATGAGTCACGCCCCAGTCGGTGCAGACAACGCCGTCATAGTTTTCCCCCTGGCGCAGCAGGTCATGGATGATGTATTTAGAGAAGGAATTGCCCACATTTTCGCCGTATTTGGTATCCTGCTCCCAGGAGATGGTGTAATAGGGCATCACCGCCGCAGCTTTCCCGGTGGGCCCCTCCAGTTTGAAGGCGCCCTCCGTAAAGGGCTTCTTATGGGCTTCAAAGTTGCCGCCGGGATAGACCGCGTATTTGCCGAAGGCGTAATGGGCATCCCGTCCCGCTTCGCCGGTACCGCCGCCGGGCCAGTGCTTGACCATGGCCGCAACGGAGTCCCTGCCCCAGCCGTCGGGAGAGCCTTCCGTAGTCTGTAAACCATCGCAGTATGCCCTGGCAAAGGCAGTAACCATCTCCGTCTGGGCACCCATAGTGTCCTCCAGACGCATCCATCGGGGGTCCGTAGCCAGATCGATCTGGGGACCCAGGGCCTGGGAAATACCCAGAGCCCGGTATTCCTTGGAAATGACCTCCGCAAACTGCTTCATCAGTTCCGGATCAAAGGTAGCCGCCATGCCCAGGCCTTCGGGCCAACGGGAGACCTCCCGGCCGGTGCCGGAAAACTCCGCCCCCTTCTTTCCCGCGGCATGCCGGGGGTCGGAGGAAATGCAGACCGGAACGCCCAGGGGGCAATTCTCTGCCATAGCCTGGAGGGCGTTGTTCCACCGGGCAGCGGTGGCAGCGGATTCCACGCCCACCAGCAGAAAATTGCGCAGCTGCTGATTGACCAGGAAATCCTTCTGTTCATCGGTCATGGCTGCCGGATCCGTGACGCCGGGAACAAAATCCGCTCCGTCGTAATGGCCCTTAAAAGGCATTCCCGGAACAAAGGGCACCATCTGATGCGGTGACCAGAGCATCAGACCGGCGATCTGTTCAATGCTTAAGCGGCCAGCCAGATCTTTCGCACGAACTTCTGGCTTCAGCCGCCAGTCCTCATAAGGCAGCAGCGTATCACTGCCGGACAGGTTTTTAAAGGCAAAGCCCTCGGATTCCTTAATTCTTGCGGCTGCCATTGTAAGCTTTCGGCCACCGAAGTTGGCGATCTCCACATATCCGCCGCGGCGGGTTATCTCATATTTTTTCTCCATGGTGCTTCCCTCCTGCGTATATTTTATTTATTTTACCATCTGCTTCATTTTTCTGTCAACACAGCGTCTTGTCCAGTTACAGGCAGCCCAATTTGTTATGATTGTATATTTTTTCATGTCCGTATTGCATTTTTTGTCTGAATGCGTTAGAATATTTCGTAGCAAACTACATAATTAAGGAGGATTTTGCGTGAGCATAAAAGAAATGTTTTCCGCCAAGGACATGACTGAAGGCGCTCCCTGGAAACGAATCCTGGAGTTCTCCATCCCCATGCTGATCGGCAATATTGCCCAGCAGCTGTACAACACCGCTGACTCCATCATCGTCGGCCATTACGTGGGCGACAACGCCCTGGCTGCCGTGGGCAGCGCCATGCCCATTCTGAACCTGCTGCTGGCTCTGTTCGTGGGTATCTCCACCGGTGCCGGTATCGTTGTCTCCCAGAGCTACGGCGCCAAGGACCGGAAGGGCCTGACCGAAGCCATCGGCAACTGTATTGCCCTGTCCGTCATTGCATCCATCGTCATCATGATCATCGGCCCCATCATCTCCATGCCCATGCTGAAGATGCTGGGTACCCCCGAATCCATCATCTATTGGTGTGATGATTACCTGAAGATCTACTTCTGGGGCATTGTGGGCTTCTTCTTCTACAATATGCTCTCCGGCGTGCTCCGGGGCCTGGGTGACTCCCTGTCTGCTCTGGGCTTCCTGCTCATCGCCGCGGTTCTGAACGTACTGCTGGACCTGTGGTTTGTCCGGGATATGGGCGTGGCCGGTGTTGCGCTGGCTACCGTTCTCTCCCAGGGTATTTCCGCAGTGTTCTGCTACATCAAGCTGGCCAAGATGTCCGACAGCTTCGATCTGAATCTGAAGACCATGAAGCTGATTCCCGCCGTAGCAGGCCGGATCATGAAGATCGGTATCCCTTCCGGCATCACCCAGGCCATCATGGCCACCGCCGGTATGGTGGTTCTGAATCTGACCAACGCCATGGGCGAAATGGTCATCGCCTGCAACGTCATCGTCATGCGTGTGGACGGCTTCGCCATGATGCCCAACTTCACCTTCGGTCAGGCTCTGTCCGTCTACGCCGGTCAGAACTTCGGTGCCGGTAAGTACGACCGGGTGGGCCTCGGCGTCCGGCACGGCGGCATGATAGCCACCAATACCAGCGCAGTCATCACTCTGATCCTGATGTTCTTCAGCCCCACCCTCTTCAGCTTCTTTACCGATACCCCCGAACTGATCGATCTGGCAACCCGAATGATCCGGATCATGGCTGTGGGCTATATCTGCATGTCCCTGACTCAGGTTCTGGGCGGCATCATGCGCGGCTGCGGTGAGACTGTGGTTCCCATGTGGATCTCCATCGCCCAGACCATCATCATCCGTGTTCCCGTAGCTTATCTGATTGCCTACCTGACCCGTTCTCCCGAGTTCCCCCACGGCAATCCCATCGCCCTGTTCGGCTCTCTGATGATCAGCTGGACCCTGGGTATGGTCATCTCCATTGTTGCATTCAAGAAGGGCAAATGGAGAGACAAGCTCCCCAGCATCCGGGCAGACCATCTGAAGTAATCCGTTCCAAAATAAGGAGGCACGAAAGTGCCTCCTTTTCTTGTCAAATAATAGTTGCGCACGCAATGGTTTTCTGCTATAATATGGTCATCAATCTTTTGGAGGGATTTTCGTGTCTTCAGGGCAACATGCCCTCAGGAAACGCGGCAAGGATGTGGATATGACCACGGGCAATATTACCCGGCATATCATTCTCTTCGCGCTTCCTCTGCTGGCAGGCAACATTTTTCAGCAGTTATACAACATGGTGGACACCTGGGTGGTTGGTCGCTTCGTCAGCAACGAGGCCTACGCCGCCGTAGGCAGTGTGGGACCCATCATCAATATGCTGGTAGGCTTCTTTATGGGCCTTTCCTCCGGTGCCGGTGTGGTCATCAGCCAGTATTACGGCGCCAAACGGATGCAGGATGTGGAGCGAACGGTACATACCACCATTATGATGACGCTGATTCTGGGTGTGGCCTTCACCATCCTGGGTCTCATCGTGGCACCGGCAATGCTTCGGCTTATGAATACGCCGGATAATGTATTCCCGGAATCCCGTGCATACCTTTCCATCTATTTCTCCGGCATCATGGGTCTGATGATCTATAATGTGGGCGCAGGTATCCTCCGGGCGGTGGGCGACTCCAAGAGACCCTTCTACTTCCTGGTCGTCTGCGCGCTGATGAATACGGTTTTGGACCTTGTATTCGTGATCATATTCCAAATGGGCGTTCGTGGTGTGGCACTGGCAACCATTCTCTCGCAGGCTACATCCGCCGTTCTGGTTCTCATTGTTCTGCTCAGAACCCGGGAATGCATCCGGTTCATTCCCAAAAAGCTTCGCCTTCATTGGGATATTCTGAAAAAGATCATTCGTGTGGGCATTCCGGCAGCCATTCAGATGGCAATTACCGCATTCTCCAACATTTTTGTTCAGTCCTACATCAATTTCTTCGGCGACGCCGCCATGTCCGGCTGGACAACCTATGCCAAGGTGGATGCTGTGATCTTCCTGCCCATGCAGTCCATCGCCCTGGCCTCCACCACCTTTGTAGGCCAGAATCTGGGCAGTAACCAGGCGGAGCGGGCCAGAAAGGGTGTCAATACCGCCCTTCGGCTTGCCCTTTGCTCCACAGCTGTTCTGATGATCCCCATCCTGATCTTTGCGGAGCCCGTCGTGGCCTTCTTTAACGCAAAGCCTGAAGTGGTGGAATACGGCTCCATGCTCCTGCGCTATGTGACCCCCTTCTACATTGTCTGCTGCTTCAACCAGGTCTACTCCGGTGCGCTGCGGGGCGCCGGCAACAGCAAGGCACCCATGGTGATCATGCTCTCATCCTTTGTTGCCTTCCGGCAGGTATATCTTTTCATCATGAGCAGACTTTGCAACGAAATCATCCCCATCGCCATGAGTTACCCCGCCGGCTGGATCCTCTGCGCCACCCTAACCACCATCTATTACCACAGGACAAAGCTGACCTCTACCCGTCTTGTGGATAACCATCAAGAAAAGGAGAATTAACTATGCTTCTGATCAAAAACGGCTATATCAAGACAATGGCAGGCCCCGACATTCCCAAGGGCTGCGTCCTGATCGGCGACGACGGTAAGATCGTTTCCGTGGCAGAGTCCATCGAATGCAACGACGCCACCGTCATCGACGCCCAGGGCCGTCTGGTAACCCCCGGCTGTGTGGATGCCCATTGCCACATCGGCCTTGACAACCAGGCCATGGGCTGGGAGGGCCGGGATTACAACGAGGCCGTGGATCCCATCACCCCCCAGATGCGTGCCATCGACTCCATCAATCCCCTGGACGAGGCCTTCGGTCTGGCCCTGAAGGGCGGCGTCACCTCCGCCTGCACCGGCCCCGGCAGTGCCAACGTGGTGGGCGGCACCTTCGTTGCCATCAAACTGGCAGGCAAGCGGGTTGACAAGATGATCATCAAGGATCCCATCGCCATGAAGTGCGCATTCGGCGAGAACCCCAAGCGGGTCTACGGCCAGGGCATCAAGAAGAGCCCCACCACCCGTATGGCCACCGCCGCCCTGCTCCGGGAGACCCTGTTCAAGACCAAGCGCTACATGGAAGACAAGGAAGCCGGCAAGAATCCCGGCTTTGACATGAAGCTGGAGGCCATGATCCCGGTTCTGAAGGGCGAGATTCCCCTGAAGGCCCATGCCCACCGCCATGACGACATTCTGACCTCCATCCGTATCGCCAAGGAGTTCGGCGTCGGAATCACCCTGGATCACTGCACCGACGGCAGCCTCATCGCTGACGAGCTGGCCGAGGAGAATCTGCCCGCATTCGTTGGCCCCACCTTCGGCAGCAAGTCCAAGATTGAGCTGACCAACAAGAGCTTCAAAACACCTGTGGACCTGGTCAAGGCCGGTGTGAAGGTGAGCATCATCACCGACGCCCCTGTGATCCCGCTGCAGTATCTGCCCATGTGCGCCGCTCTGGCCGCCAAGGCTGGCCTGGATCCGGAATACGCCTGGAAGGCCATCACCATCAACCCTGCAGAATCCACCGGCATCGGCGACCGTGTAGGCTCCCTGGAGCCTGGCAAGGACGGCGACGTGGTCATCTGGACCGCTGACCCCATGACTGCCGTGGGTGCCGAGAGCGCCATGACCATCGTAAACGGCAAGATCGTTTATCAGGCATAAAAATTACCTCCGGCTTCTAACGAAGCCGGAGGTTTCCTTATTCACTGAACCCGTTTCAGAGCCAGATTTTCATTGCCTGTCAGCAGCAGGATGCCATCCTCAAAATCCACTTGGAACTGCTGTGCGGTCTCATCCGGATAGAGGATCATCAGTGTATCACCCTCCAGTGTGTAGGAAAATTCCCGGCGGAGGATCTCCCGGGTCTGGACCATCTCGATTTCCCAGGTTCCGACGCCTTCCTCCAAAAAGGAGATCCGGGTCACGGTAGAGATAAAGTTGCCGGACAGATTCAGTCCCAGGGCATCCGCCTGGCTCTCGGTTTCCCACCGGCCTATGATGGTATCCGCACTGCCGCAGGCAGTGAGCAGCATCAGCAACACACACATTACAAGTACAATTCGTTTCATGTTTTTCTCCTTAGGGAAGCGTTATTTTCTCGCCGGGCTGTAAGCTGAGGATCTTTCCATCCACCGCAAACCACAGCTCGGCGCTGCTTTCGTTGCTAATTTCCCGGTCCGTAATCCGGACCCGGTTCATGGCTTTCAGATAACGGACGATTTCCACATGGGTAGCAGCCCAGACCTCACCGCTGTCACTGACCCATCGGCAGATGTGCTCCATGGTATCCCAGAGATTCATTACATCCAGGTCATAGCTGTGCCCCACCAGCTGGCAGAGGGCCAGCTCCTGCCGGGTTTCCAGGAACTCCCGGACGAAATCCTCCAGGTCCTCGTCCCAGTGGAATTTACTGCCCCGCCAGCGGTAGAAATCCTCCGGAACGGAATAGTCGTTGCTCTCCTCGGAAATTCGGGCATACTCAAAGCCGCAGTGCCGCACACAGTCGGCCATCAGTTCGGAGTAATAATAAAAGGGCGTTGCGTAGCCTGCCACTTCCCTGCCGCTTAACCGTTCCAGGAAGAACTTGTCCGCTCCCAATTCCTTCAGGATTTCCGTTTCGGACATGGAATCGAAATAAGGGTGGGTAAAGCTGTGGCTGGCAATCTCATGGCCTTCGTAGACCCGGTTGATCTCCTCCTCCGGGATCCGGCGGACAGTCATACCGCATTCATGCTGCCATGTAAAGCCGCTTCGGAGCAGACCGTAATTTAAATTAAAGGTACCTTTCAGCCCGTACCGGTTCAGAAGCTCCACAAAGCGGATATCCTGAATCACGCCGTCATCGTAGCTTATGTTGAAGGCTTTTACTTTTCCGCCCGGATAGCATTTTCGGATCATAGATACACCTCAAAGAAAAGGGCCGCCGCGTTTTGCGGCGGCCCTGACAATATTTGCTTAGCCACCCAGATTCCGCAGGAACTTCTGCTTCATCTCAGCGCCGTACTCGGCGTACTCACCGGCCTGGAGCTTGCCAAAGGCAACGGCAATGGCCTCATCCCAGCTTTCCTTCTCGTGATTGACGAGAATGGGATAGTAATGAACGCCGTTCTTTTCGGCAGCGTCGCAGTCGCCGGGGGCGTCGCCCACCATAACCACCTTATCCAGGTCATAGCCGAACTTCAGCATTTCCTTGATGCAGGCGGCCTTGGAGCCGATGTCCTGCGCCAGGACGATATCGGTATGCTCCAGCAGACCGAACTTGCCCCACTCTTCCTCCACGGCATCCCGGTTGGCAGAGGAGACCATAGCCACGTCAGCAAACTGATGGGCAGCGGCCAGACCTTCCTTGGCGCCGTCATAAGGAACCTTCAGGCTTTCATCCAGCTCCACAATGGCAGCATTGACGGCCTTGGACCAGCTGAGAGCCTTCTGCAGGACCAGCTTGGCATCGGGATCGTCAGTCTCGGCAGCAGCCTTGGCTGCGCCGTCATTGCTCAGCGCGGGAGCGGTGTCAGCCCAGTGCTGAAGGGCCTCCACGCCGACGATTCTGGTGTACTTCTCGTTGATCTCGCCCAGAGCCATGGCCAGACCCTTGAAGCGGTTGATTCCACGGGTCATGGAGAACAGGTTGATCACGTTCCAGCGGTCCAGGATTTCGTCCTTCCACTCCTCCAGGCCCCACTCGGTGACCATGCAGGGACCGAAGCAGTTGAAGTGCTTGCAGTTCATGGTGTCCATGACGCAGCCGTCGGAATCGACGCAGACCAGATAATCGTGCTTTCTTTCGAAAGTATCAAAAATAGACATTTTGACCTCGTTTCCCAATTACATGTGGGTATCGAACATGCCGCAGTAGGCGTCGATGGGATCAGTGCCCTTGAAGGCCTCGGGGCCGGTGAGCAGAGCGTCCACCAGAGCGTCCAGAGTATGTTCGCTGGAGTCATAGGTGTTGATGTAGGTACGCAGCATGGGAGCGTCAGCCAGCATGGTGGGCTTGTTCACGGAGATGCCCACAACAGGCAGCTCATGAACGTACCAGGGGATCTCACCGCCGCCCTTGGAGAGGCCGAAGGTGGGATGGCCGCCGGCCACATCGAAGAAGGAAATGACCAGGTCCTGACCGGAAACGAACTCAGAGATGGCGTTCTTGCCTGCGAAGTACAGGTTCAGGTCCATCTTGCCGCCGGCTTCCACCTGCTTCAGCATCTTATCCAGGGGAGACTCGTAGACAAAAGCTTCGAAGCCCTTTTCGTTCAGCTTGTCGCAGAGCTTGTCAACAGGACGCTTCTTGGCGCCTGCGCCGCCCATGGCGATGGCCATCAGCTTACCCATGGGAGTATCGGCACCCTTGATGTTGACCAGCATGATGCGCTTATACTTCTCGGGGGTGATGGGCAGAATGCCCTCGTCCTTATACTTGACCAGGGTCAGAGCGTCCTTGGAGATGGCGGGAGCCACAGCCTTGAACTCGGGATTGCCCAGAGCTTCCTTCAGCTGCTCGTCGGAGCCGCAGAGATCTTCCTTTGCCATCTTGTGCATACCCTTGGCTGCCTTCAGGCCCAGGATACGGGTCAGAGCCTCCACCATACGCTCCTCACCGATGATACCGGTCTTGTAAGCGTTCAGCATGGTGGCAAAGTCCTCAGCGGGATCGTTGAAGAACAGGAACATGTCGCAGCCGGCGTTGATGGCGGCGGGCAGCATGTCCACGCGCTTCATGCGGTTGGTCATACCAACCATGTGGGAGGCATCGGTAACGACCATGCCGTTGAAGCCCAGCTCGCCGCGGAGCAGGTCGGTCATGATCTCCTTGCACAGGGTGCCGGGCATGATGGTGTCGGGGGTGATATCGGGGTTGATCTCAGCCATGTACTCGGGCATCAGGATGTGGCCGCCCATGATGGCGTCCAGACCGCCGTCGATCAGGGTCTTGTACACATGGCCATAAGTCTGCATCCACTTGTCGTGGGTGAAGTGGTTGACGTTGTTGGAGATGTGGGCATCACGGTAGTCCTGGCCGTTGCCGGGGAAGTGCTTGGCGCAGGCGTAGACGCCCTCGGTCTCATGGATGCCGTCCATGTAGGCCTTGGCCATGGTGGCGACCAGTTCGTGGTCATTGCCGTAGGCACGGGCCAGAACTTCTTCACATTCCCAGTTGTAGGTGATGTCGGCAACAGGAGCAAAAGCCATGTTGCAGCCGGTGGCCTTGATCTGAGCGCCGGAAACACGGCCCATGGCCTGGGCGTACTCAGGCTTTCTGGTTGCGCCGATCTTCACCTGTGCAGCCACGGGGGTACCATCAACACAGACACCGTCGCCGCCCTTTTCGGGGTTGCAGGCGATGAACACGGGAACCTTGGCGTACTTCTGCAGGATGCGGTTCTGGTTCAGAACGAACTGACCGGGCATACCGTTGTAGCGGCAGCCGCCCAGATGATAGGTCTCCATCAGATCCTTCAGATACTCTTCCTGATTGCTGGAGGTCAGCTGCCAGAACAGCTGGCCGACCTTCTCCTCATCGGTCATGGAAGCGATGGTGTTTTCTACCCAAGCGATATCTTCATCATTCAGGTAATAAGGCTTTGCTCTTAAATCAACCATTTTGTTCACGTTTCCTTTCATATATGGGATGCACTATGATGTGACTGACTTCTCAGCGCACAATATAACAAGAATAATATATCAAATCACACTTAACTTTGCAACAGAAAAAGTACAATTTTTCACTTTTCCTTGTATAGAATGTACAAATTAGAACGAATTTCCATCTTGAGCACGGCGCTTTTCTATGCTATAATCAGGAAAACAGAAAGGAGCTGCGTCCCATGAAAAAAGCGATTTTATTTGATCTGGACGGCACCCTCACCGACTCCGGCGAGGGCATCATGAACTGCGCCAAGCTTGCCCTGGAGCATTACGGTCTGCCCATCCCCAGTGAGGCAGAGCTGCGGACTTTTGTAGGTCCTCCCCTGCATGATTCCTTCATCCGCTTCGGCGTCCCTGCTGAGGAGGCCGACAACGCCATCAAGATCTACCGCTCCCGGTACATCCCCATCGGCAAGTTTGAAAACCACCCCTACGAGGGTATCCGGGAAACCCTGGAAAAGCTGAGGGCGGCAGGCCATACCCTCTATGTTGCCACCTCCAAGCCGGAAAGTATGTCTGTGGAGATTTTGGAGCATTTTGATCTGGCAAAATACTTCGATATCATTGCCGGTGCCAGCTTTGACCGGTCCCGCAGCTCCAAGGAGGACGTAATTGCCTACCTGTTGCAGCAGTGCGGCGATTATGATGAGAAGATTATGGTTGGAGACACCTCCTTTGATGTCATCGGCGCCAAGGCTCACGGTATCCCCACCGTAGGCGTGGCCTGGGGCTACGGCAAGGTGGAGGATATGGTCAGCGCCGGAGCTGCTTCCATCGCCTATACCATGGATGAGCTGTATGAATCTCTGATGAAATAAGAAAACCGGGCAGTTCCATTGAACTGCCCGATTTTTATTCTGCTTTCAATTGTGTACGAAGGTACGTTCTTGCCTGATCCGCAGGCAGGCGCATGACCACGCTGATCTCACTGACCAGCAGCTTTTCCGCGTCCCGGAGGAAATTCTCATCCGCCAGATGGACCTTTTTACCCGCCGCATTTTGCTCCCTTTTATGCCGGTACAGGGTATTGACCATCCGCAAAAGTCCCGCCCGGTCTCCGGAGGTGATCAGCTCCCGGTAGGTATTCTTTCTCAGATTTTCCTCCCGGATCCAGCCATCCTGCCGGACTTCCTCAGAGCCCATCAGTGCTTCCAGCTCCTCAGGTGTCATCATGGGACGCAGCTTGCTCATTGCCGCCGCATTGTGAGTGGGCACCAGGTATCGTGATCCCTCCTGCCCCACCGGTTCCAGAACCAGATAAGTAACCGTTTTTCTGTCTATGACACGTTTTTCCTGATCCACAATGCGGCACACACCGTGGATGCCGTATACCACCTGATCTCCCATCTGATACATAGAATTTACCTCCAAAACCTGGACATTTATCCTTCTGAAGGTATTATATCACAACATTTTTATGATTTCACATGGGTAAAATGCCGAATTTTTCCAGTTGTTTTCCCGGTAAAATCCGGTAAAAATGTCTGGCCTGCCGGATAAGCGGCAGGCCAGTTTTCTTATTACACAGTCTCGATCTTAATGGTGTTGGTGTTTCCGCCGCCGCGGCTGACAGGGCCGCCGGTGATGATCACGTTGTCACCCTTGTTGAGCTTCAGGGCTTCGGCGGTCTGCTTCTTGGCGAAGTAGAACATAACGTCCATATTGGGGAACTCGTCAGCCAGAATGGGCGTGACACCCCAGCTCATGGACAAGCGGCGCCAGATTTTCCGGTCGGTGGTCATGCCCACGATGTTGATGGGAGTACGGAACCGGGAAACCAGCATAGCAGTCTTACCGGAAACGGAGCAGACCACGATGGCCTTGGCGTCCACGTCAAGAGCCATGGAGCAGACGGCATGGGACAGCTTATCCAGATTGTTCTTGCCCTCGTAAGGGGTGTTGCGGTAGTTGGTGATGTAATCCATGTGCTGCTCCGTGTACTCGGCGATCTCAGCCATGGTCCGAACAGCCTCCACAGGATACTTACCGGCAGCGGACTCGCCGGAGAGCATGACGCAGGAGGTGCCGTCATAGACCGCGTTGGCAACGTCGGAGATCTCAGCACGGGTGGGCCGGGGGTTGGTGATCATGGACTCCAGCATTTCGGTGGCGGTGATGACCCGCTTGCCCATCATGCGGCACTTCCGGGTCAGGTTCTTCTGGATATCCGGCAGGCGCACGAAGGGGATCTCCACGCCCAGGTCGCCACGGGCGATCATGACGCCGCCGGCCACCTGGCAGATCTCCTCCACGTTATCCACACCGGCCTGATTTTCGATCTTGGCCACGATCTCAATATCCTCGCCGCCGTTTTCATCCAGCAGCTTGCGGATATCCAGCACATCCTGCTTGGTGGAGACGAAGGAAGCCGCCACAAAGTCAACACCCTGCTCGATACCGAAGAGGATGTCGGCCTTATCCTGCTCAGAAAGGTAGGGACCGGTCATGACCTTGTTGGGGAAGGACATGCTCTTGCGGTTGGACATCTCGCCGCCCACAATGCACTTGCAGATGATGTTGGTACCCTTGACGGTGCAGACCTCGAACTTTACCATACCGTTGCAGACGGTGATCTCACCGCCGGGAACCATCTCATTGTGCAGGTTCTTGTAGTTGACGGAAACGATGGTCTCGTCGCCTTCCACATCGTCGGTGGTAAAGGTAAAGGTATCGCCGGCCTTGATGGTGATCTTGCCGTTCTTGAAGGTCTTGATCCGGTACTCGGGGCCCTTGGTATCCAGCAGAATGGCAATGGGCAGATTCAGCTTGTCACGGACCTTCTTCACCAGGTCCATCTTTTCCTTCTGCTCAGGATGGGTGCCGTGGGAGAAATTCAGCCGGGCCACGTTCATGCCCGCCAGGGCCATCTGAGTCAGGGTCTCCTCGTTCTGAGAAGCGGGACCGATGGTGCAGATGATCTTTGTCTTGCGCATACAAAAACGCCTCCTAATATATCTTTCGCAGTAATGATAACTGGGGTTTTAACTTTATTATTTTACCATATGCATTTTAACCAGTCAATGAAAAATCAGGATATTTTCCTTAGTGCAGAATTTCCAAATGATACCTGCGAAGCCAGAAATCCAGCTGCAGCAGCCAGGCGAAGGTCTGGGGCGTTCGCATCAGCTGCCCATACCAGGGCCATACCGGTTCTTCGCTGAACAGTCGCCTTACCGTATCCCTGTTGACCACGGCAAACAGCGGCGCATCCTTTTCTTCCAGCAGATGTTTGACCCGATCCCTAACAAGCTTTCCATATTGGGGATCGAAGGTTTTGGGATAGGGGCTCTTCTTCCGCCAGAGTACCTGCTCCGGTAAAATCCCGGCCATGGCATGACGCAGCAGTCCCTTTTCCTTCCCCTGCCAATCCTTGAATTCCCAGGGTATGCTGTACAGGTACTCCGCGATCCGGTAATCACAGAAGGGGACCCGGACCTCCAAACCGCAGTACATGCTCATCCGGTCCTTCCGGTCCAGCAGGGTCTGCATGAAATACCGGAAGTTCAGATTCACCATTTCCCGGATCCGCCGCTCCTGCTCCGGCAGACCGGGGAGAATATCGCTGGCTGTGCAGGTATCCCTGTAGGCATCCATCACCAGCTCACGGCCATTGACCCTGGAACGAATATCCGGATGGAGCAGTTCCTCCCGGAAGATCGTATTCTGGGCCCAGGGAAAGCCCTCCAGCGCCCGAACCTCCGGGTCCCGGTACCAGGGATATCCGCCGAAGATCTCGTCTGCACACTCCCCGGACAGGGCCATTTTCACATAGGGCCGTATTTCCCTGCAAAAGGCCAGCAGGGAGAAATCCACATCCGCCATGCCGGGCAGGTCCCGGGCCAGGGTGGCAGCCTCCAATACATCCAATAGATCCTCCGGCGTCAGAACCGTTTCGTGGTGTTCCGACCCGAGGAAGCGCTGCATGATCCGGATGTATTCTCCGTCGGAATTGGGCTGGAATTTACCCGGAACGAAAAATAAGTCATTATCCCGATAGTCCACGGAAAAGGTTTGCAGCACCTCTCCCCGCTTCTGCATTTCCCCGGCACATACGGCACTGATAATGCTGGAATCCAGCCCTCCGGACAGGAAGGTACCCAGGGGCACATCGGAAACCATCTGCCGTTTGATCGCATCGACAACCAATTCCCGGACCATATCCGAGGTTTCCTGGAAGGATTGGGTATGCTCCCTGTCCTTAAGCTTCCAGTATCGCCAAAGCCGCAGGCTACCCTGTTCATACCAGCCGCAGCAGCCGGGCTCCACCTCCCGGATCCCCCGGAACACGCCGCTGCCCGGGAGTCTCCCCGGACCCAGCATGATCAGCTCCGCACAGCCCTGGGCATCGATCTGAGGTCTGACACCCGGATAGCAGAGAATCGTTTTGATCTCCGAAGCAAAGAGCAGTCCGCCATCATGGATGGCAAAAAAAAGCGGTTTGACACCGATCCGGTCCCTGGCCAGGAACAGACGCTTGGCCTTTTCCAAATACACCGCCAAGGCAAATATCCCGTTCATCCGTTCCAGCACCGCTTCCCCCCACTGGGCAAAGCCGTGGAGAACCACCTCCGTATCCGAGTGGCCCTTGAATTGATGGCCCAGTGTTATCAGTTCCCGGCGCAGCTCCCCAGTATTGTACAGCTCCCCATTATATACCAGCGTGTACCGCTCCCCAGCCCAGGCAAGCTTCATTGGCTGCTTACCGCCCTCCGGATCGATGATGGTCAGCCGGGCATGGAGCAGCGCCCAGTCCGGTCCTCCCTCCACCCCATCCTCATCCGGACCCCGGCGGGCCATGGAGGACAGCATCCGCTGCAGGATCTCCCCATCCACGTTCAAATTCAGTATCCCAGCGATGGCACACAAGCAGATCACATCCTTTCAATCCCTGTATTCTATGCGCCGGGAAAGGAAAAAGTACATCCCCTGCTGCACATTTCCGTAGCCGGAATCATATCATGCTTTGAAACGTGAAAGGAGTGATCGTTTGCCATCCACCGGATACATTCAGGTCCACGCCTACACCAGCCGGGCAAGGCTGCCGCTGGAGGATGTGGCCGTTACGGTAACTGCCCAGGACGGTACCGCCATTGCCCTGCGGCTGACGGACCGCAGCGGAAGAATCGGTCCCATTGAAATCCCGGTCCCCGATGCCGCCGCCAGCCAGACCCCGGATACCGGGGAAATCCCCTACACCCCGGTGAACATCTACGCCCGGAAGAAAGGCTACGAGCAGATCGAAAACGAAAATGTTCAGGTCTTTCCGGGTACCGTCACCAATCAGAATCTGGAGATGATCCCCCTGTCGGAGCTGCCGAACAGCTGGAACAAGGTGGAGATTTTCCCCACGCCGCCCCAGAATCTTTAGGAGGTAGCCTATGCCCCCTGTGATCCCCTATGTACCGGAGAATATCACCGTCCACCTGGGGCCTCCCGGTTCCGATGCCCAGAATGTGACGGTACCCTTTGCGGACTATGTGAAGAACGTAGCTTCCAGTGAGATCTATCCCACCTGGGAAGAAAGCGCCCTCCGGGCCAATATCTATGCCATCGTCTCCTTTGCCCTGAACCGGGTGTATACCGAATTCTACCGCAGCCGGGGTTATCCCTTTGATATCACAAATTCCACTGCCTACGACCAGTACTTCGTCAATGGCCGGAGCTATTTTGAAAACATATCCCGGCTTGTGGATGAACTCTTTAACGATTACCTGCGCCGCCCGGGCTTTGTGGAGCCTCTGGCCGCCAAATTCTGCAACGGCACCACCGTCACCTGTGAGGGCTTAAGCCAGTGGGGCAGCCAGGGGCTGGCCCAGCAGGGCTACAATTCCACCCAGATCATCCGCAGCTACTACGGCGATGTGGAAATCGTCCCCAACGCCCCGGTCCGGGGCATCCAGCAGTCCTATCCGGGAACGCCCCTGCGTCGGGGTACCACCGGGCCCGGTGTGGTGACCATTCAGGTGATGCTGAACCGGATCTCCCAGAGCTATCCGGCCATCCCCAAGGTACCCACCGTTGACGGTATTTTCGGAGCCAGAACGGAAGCTTCGGTACGAAAATTCCAGGAGGTTTTCAATCTGAATCCCGACGGCATCGTGGGCTCTGCCACCTGGTATGCCCTGGTGCGCATCTATATCGCAGTGACCCGGCTGGCGGAGCTGCGCAGTCAGGGCCAGCGGTTCTATGCCAATTCCTGGGCCCATGAGCCCATTGAGCAGGGTGACCGGGGCATCAAGGTGGAGCATCTGCAATACATGCTCTCTGTGCTTTCTGAGTACATCCCGGAGATACCGCCTGTGACTGTGGACGGAATCTTCGGTTCCAATACCCGCAACGCGGTTCTGGCGGCCCAGCGGCGCTTCGGTCTGCCCCAGACCGGAGAGGTGGATTTTGACACATGGGATGAGATCTACGACCAGTACGCAGGCATCGAAAATACTTCCCTGCGGGATGTTACGGACTTCCCCTACACCGCCGCCGTAGCCGGTGTAGCCCCCAGAAACCGGTATGCCAACACCACGACCCTGCGCCAGTTCCCCGGCCGGGATCTGCGCGCAGGAAATCAGGACCCGGTCAGACAGGAGGCGGTACGATGAAACCCGAAGAATCCTTCCTCAATCAGCCCATCCGCAGCCTGCAGACCATGCTGCGTACCTTGGCTGAGCAGGACCCCCGACATGAGACCCTTGTCCCGGACGGTATCTACGGACCGGCCACCGTGTCGGCAGTCTCCCGTTTCCAGCGGCTCCACGGGCTTCCTGCCACCGGGATCACGGACCAGGCAACCTGGGAGCAGATCTTGGGTGAATATGAGCCTGCACTGGTTCAGGTGGGCGAAGCCCAGTTTCTGGACATTATTTTAGAACCCAACCAGGTGATCCGCCGGGGACAGCGGCATCCCCATATCTATATGGTCCAGGCCATTCTGGCAGTTTTGCAGGACGCCTATCAAAGCATCGGCCCTGTGAGCCATACAGGGATTCTGGACGAGGCCACCAGCAACGCCATATCCGCTTTCCAGTCCTTAAGCGGCCTTCCCATGACAGGACATCTGGATAAACTGACCTGGAAGGCTCTTGCTCTACACTATCCACAGGCTGCAAGGCAGTCAGACCAGGGGGCAAATATGTAAAATTTATGAATTTTTCATTTGGCGAATTGATTTGACTTGATTCGTGGGTACAAAATGCATATAATAGGGAAGATGTGGCAATGGTGTGACTATGCCTTGCCGCCTATGGAGGACGCTTCCCATGAACAACTGGAAAAAAGACATTTTCAACATTCCGAATCTGCTGAGCCTGTTCCGGCTGGTGCTGATTCCCATATATGTTTACATCTATCTCAACGCAAATGAACCCTGGCAGTATTCTTTAGCAGGTGTGATTTTGGCCGTATCCTGCCTGACCGACATGGTGGACGGCAAGATCGCCCGGCATTTCAATATGATCACCCCCCTGGGCAAGCTGCTGGATCCCATTGCCGACAAGTTCACCCAGCTGGTGCTGACCATCTGCCTGAGTCTGCGGTATCCGGTGATGCGGCCTGTGCTGGTGCTGTTTCTCGCCAAGGAGATTTTCCAGTCCATTGCGGCCCTGATCCAATATCGGAAAGGTAAGGCCCTGGACGGTGCGCTGCTGGCCGGTAAGATCTGCACAACGGTACTGTTTACCAGCTTCACCCTGCTGGTGTTCATCCCCAACATGCATCCGGCCATCGTAAATGCCTTTGCGGTGATCGACGGCATCTGCCTGATGTTTGCATTCATTCAGTACATTTTCGCATTTTTCGGCAAGCATTCCAAGGTTCAGGACATCGAAAAATAATCAACAAAAATGCGGCGGCTCGAAAACAGAGCCGCCGCTTCTTATGTATTCCTCTTCCTCCGAAGCCGGTCTGTCACGGGTACGCCGTCGGGTTATCCGCAGATATTTCCACGGCATCGGGTTCCCCCACCGCCTTCGTCTTTGTACTTACAGTATAGCAAACATACATGGCGAATGGTGAAGAATTGATGAACAGACTGGTAATTTTTTTATTCTTCTTGTGCAGAACAGACAAAACGGCTGCCGTGTAACAACGGCAGCCGAAATTTTATGCAGGATACATATTGGTGATCAGAAGCAGAACCGGAATAGCCAGAGAGAAAATACTGATCAGCCAGGGATACAGGGTCTTTTTGGACAAAAACATCAGCGCCAGGCAGCCTGCCGTGATCATCAGCGGAATGGTTACAGCGCTCTGACGGCTGATGGTCCGGGCAAATTCACCGGTGGTCTGCAGGTCGAGACCCACCAGCAGGGGCAGATGCTCGGAATTATAAGCTGCCAGCCGCAGGGCAGCAAAGATCACCGGAATGGACAAGAATACGGAACGCAGACGGTAAAGTACCAGGCACAGGATCCGGATCACTTCACCGATTTTATAAATAACGCTGCGCTTCCGGGTCTCATCGGGCAGCTGCTCGTGATTATTTTCAGTTTGCTTTTTGAAAGCTGGCAGCTTCAGGTTCACAGAAGGCAGCTTAAGCTTCTTTTCAGTATTGCCGGATTCGCTCATACTATACCTCCGGGAAAGAATTTTTCCTATCATATCACATTTTTCGGCCCCTTGCAACCCATGGCGGCCCTGTGACGCGGGATTTCATAAAATCTTAAAAGTCCGTTTTATTGGACTTTATTAGTTGTATACTTCCATCATAAGATAAAACAAGGAGGAAACAACCATGAAAGTCACATCCTACACCTATTCTACCCGCCGCAGCCGCCGCTATCCCCACCCCAACGAGGCAGAGCCCGCATATTTCCTGGGTAAGCTGCTGGACGGTATCACCGCTTTGATCACGGGACTGGGCTCCGTGACCCTGCTGATGTACTTTCTGACCTTTTAACGGCGGGTATTCTCCCGGTACAGGGTCACAAGGCCCTTCAGCAGCAGATCCTTGTCGTAGATCATGGGGGTACGGCACATGGGCATCACAAACCGGGCGATACCGCCGGTAATGACCACCGTTGCCTTTGCCCCCAGCTCCTCCTCCATCCGCTGGACCATGCCGTCCAGCATACAGGCGGAGCCCATCATAATGCCGCTGCGCATGCAGTCGATGGTATTGCGGCCGATGGCCTTCTTGGGCTGATCCAGCTGAAGGCCCGGCAGCAGCGCCGTCCGGTTGGTCAGGGCATCCATGGAAATCTTCACACCGGGAGCGATGCAGCCGCCGATGAATGCGCCGGTCTGATCCAATGCGATCATGGTGGTGGCAGTGCCCATATCGATGACGATCATGGGGGGCTTATGCTCCCGCAGGGCAGCCACACAGCCCACCACCAGGTCCGCGCCTGTCTGGGCAGGATTGTCGATTTTGATGTTCAGGCCGGTCTTCAGGCCGGGACCCACCACCAGCGCCTCCACACCGCAGAGCTTCTTAATGGCGGTCTTGATGGAGTTGAGGACCTGGGGCACCACGGAGGAAATGATGGCGCCCTCCACAGCCTTGGCGCTGACCTCATAGACCTCCAGGATCATTTTGACGTCGATGCAGTATTCATCGGAGGTTTTGGTGGCATCGGTGCGAAGCCGGGCCTCAAAGAGGATGTTGTCGTCCTGCACACCGCCGATGACGATATTGGAATTGCCGATATCAATGGCTAAAATCATAAGTTTTCCTCCAGACTCCACCTGTCGATGAGACGGCAGGCGGTTATTTTTTTGTCAGTAATTTCGATCAGACCAGCGCTGCCGCCGTTGTAGCCGCAGGAGCCGGGGTTGAGAACCCACATACCGTCCTCTTCCTGATGACAGTCCGCAACATGGGTATGTCCATAGAGGGCAGCGGCGCATTTCCACTGCCGGGCGTCCCGCAGCAGTGCCCAGATGCCCAGCTTTACATTGTGCTTGTGACCGTGGGTCATATACAGGTCCACACCGCACACCCGCTCCACCAGAATTTCCGGTACAAATGTACGCATCCGGTATTTGTCGCAGTTTCCCGGCACCTGATACATGGGGATACCCAGATATTCCTCTTTGATGACCTCACCATCATCGTAATGGTCACCCAGATGGATCACCGCATCGGGCTTTATGGCATCCATACACAGCCGCATGAAGCTCAGAGCGCTGTGGGAATCGGAAAAAACAAGGATCTTCATAGCAAATTATCCTTTATTGGAAGTGAAATTGATTATAACATACATTGAAGCAAGAATCCACTGTTAATATACCCCGTCCAGGATCATTTCCCGGAATGCCTTCCGTTTTTCCGAGGGGGTGCAGCCATAGAGCTCCCGGAAATACTGGTTGAGCATTTTGGGACTGGTAAAGCCATGGCGCTCGGCGATGACGGAAATGGGATCGTCGCTGGTTTCCAGCTCCCGGCACACCGCCGTGGCACGGATCTGATTCAGATAGGTCAGATAGCTGACACCCATGTTCTTCTTGAACAGTCGGCAGAAATATTCCCGGTTCAGTCCCATGGATTCCGCCGCCTGGTCCAGGGTCAGGTCCTCGTGATGATGCAGCTGGGTGTAATCCAGCAATGGTTCCAGCCGGGTCATGTCGCTTCGCTGACGGTTTGAGTCCTCCTGGGCAATGGGTCTGGAAAACTGCCGTACCAGGATCGCCGTCAGGGCAAAGAGCCGGGCGTGGAGCTCCAGGGCGGCTCCGCTTTCCTCCCGGGTCCGCAGATCTCCGATGGCCGTGATGTGCTGCCGGATTTCATCCAATGCACCGGATTTCACCGGATCGTCCGGATCAAATTTCAAAGAAAAGGTCAACTGGTCAAAATCGGGAACATAGCGGCCCATAGCCCCCGGGAGGATATGCAGCACCAGATACCGGGCATCGTGGGAGCATCTGGTCTCGTGAATGTCGTGAGAATTGATCAGACAGACGTCCCCCTGCTCCAGTTTCAGGGTGCTGTGGCTGAATTTGCAGGTGGCACTGCCCCGAAGAAACAGAAGGACCTCCACCGCACTGTGCCAGTGAGGGGGCGAATAGGCGTTGGGCCTGTCAATATAGATCACACCAAAGCCAGTATCATCCAGGTTGGTCAGCATTTCGTGATAATAATACTGCAAGAAAATCCTCCTCCCCCATGGGATCAAAAGTCAATATCCACCCTATTTATGTCAATTATACCACTTTTATCCATATCGTCAAGGTGCTATAATACCGGTGTTCTGAGGGGCTGAAGTCCTTCCGGTTTACCGATATATTTGCCCGCCGCTTCATTCGCGGCACCATTCATACATTCGGCTTACGCCTTGATTATATTAGGAGGAATTTGATCATGTACATTCCCACCAGCATCGTTCTGAGCTTCAACCCCACCAACCTGGCCCACAAGGAAACCAAGCAGAAGAAGAGCAAGAACTGATCTTCCATTTGATATAAAAAAGCTGTCCGCGTTTTGCGGGCAGCTTTTTTTCTGTCCCGGAACAATTGGGTATTCACGCTCATATAGTGATACAGAAGCGAATACTTTCCCAGACGGGAGGAATGAATCATGCAGAATAATCCGAAGAATTTTGAGGATGCCATGCGCATCGCCCGGAGCCCTGCGGGACAGGAATTATTCCGGCTGCTTCAGAGCGCGGATCAGGAAAAGCTGAATAAAGCCATGTCCGGGGCAGCCTCCGGGGACTATGAAGCGGTCAAAAATTCCCTGGGTCCCCTGCTTTCCAGCCCCGAGGTCAGAGCACTTCTTGCACAGATGGGAGGATACCATGGATCAAATGGAAGATAAGCTGGGGGCGATCCTGAATAATCCCCAGATGATGCAGCAGATCATGTCCATGGCCCAGGCCCTGGGACAAAATGCCCAGCAGGAAGAGAGAAAAGAACCTGACAAAGAGAAACCTGCCATGGATTTTGACCCCAACCTGCTGCAAAAGCTCTCATCTCTGGCAGGAAAGGTCCACATGGACAGCAATCAGCAGGCCCTACTCCATGCCCTGCATCCCTACTTAAGCAGCCGCAAGGTTGCCAAGCTGGAACGGGCTATGCGGGCAGCCGGAATGGCCCGGATGGCCTCCTCATTTCTCGGACAGGGCGGCCTGTCCCTACTGACAGGCAGGTGAACACCATGTATAACCGCTATGTACCCCAGAGTGACGGCACCCATCGCCGCCGGTTCATCCCGGACCCGCCAAAGCCGCAGCAGCCTCCCTGTGAGATGCCGCCGCCCCAGCCGGAGTGCAGCATACCCCTGCCCCCTCCCCCGCAGCCCAGGCGGCAGAACTGTCCCGCAAGCCGGGAAATGGGAGCCATGAGTTTTCTGAAAAACATCCTGCCCAAGGATTTTGACACAGGGGACCTGATGATCGTCCTGCTGCTGTTGTTAATGGCAGGAGATTGTCAGGAGGATCAGAACTGGGCGCTGCTGACCCTGGTACTTTACCTGTTCCTGTGAAAATTAAGGATAATTTAATAGCAATCTCCCGGCGGGTCTGGTATAATAAGCCAAACCACGCCGGGAGGTTCTGTTTTTGAAGAATTTAAAAGGTGTTTTACGGATAATTGCGGGGATCCTGATGAGTTTCGCATTGGTGCTTGGAGCGCTGTGGCTTTACCTGCCCCGGGCGGATTTCGGCAGTCCCGAAGGGCAGCGAGCTGATCTGCTGAGTGAAGCAGTCACCTGTCTTGGTGTCACGGAAGGCAGTGATGCCCACCACGCCATCATCAACGGCTATAATGCCCACGAGCCTCTGGCCCAGGGCTACGAAGTGAAATATGACGACGACTGGTGCGCCACCTTTGTAAGCTTCTGCGCCATTGAAGCAGGTCTGACTGACCTTATCCCCACAGAGTGCGGCTGTGAACGGCAGATCGGTCTGTGGCAGGGGCTGGACCGATGGGAGGAAGATGACACCTATCTTCCCCTGCCCGGTGATATCATCTACTACGACTGGGATGTGCGGACCCTGGGGGATTCCACCGGCTGGTCCGATCATGTGGGCATCGTGGTGGGCACCCACGGTCCCTTCATCAAGGTCATCGAGGGCAACAAGGATGATGCAGTGGGCTACCGCTATATTATCCGCTGGGATCCCCGGATCCGGGGTTACGGACTGCCGAACTACTAAAAAACGAGCCTGTGGCAAAACCCACAGGCTCATATCATTTACTTGGCAACGAAGCCGACCTTCTTATAGACCTTGCGCAGGGTCTTTTCGGCCACGTAGGAGGCCTTCTGGGCGCCGTCACGGTAGACGGATTCCAGATATGCCTTATCCTTCATCAGCTTGGTGGCTTCCTCACGGATGGGCCGCAGGTGCTCCACAACGGCTTCACCGACCACGGGCTTGAACTTGCCATAGCCCTGGCCCGCGAACTCAGCTTCGATCTCCTCGAAGCTCTTGCCGGTGACGGCGGAGTAGATGGTCATCAGGTTGGCAACGCCAGGCTTGTTCTCCTTGTCGTAGCGGACGCAGTTTTCCGTGTCGGAGTCGGTGATGGCCCGCTTGAACTGCTTCATGATCACGTTGGGGTCATCCATCAGCAGCACACGGCCAGTGTCCTCGTTCTCGGACTTGGACATCTTGGCCAGGGGGTTGGTCAGGGACATGACTCTTGCGCCCACCTTGGGAATAAAGGGCTCGGGGATCTTGAACACATCGCCGTAGATGCCGTTGAAGCGGCGGGCGATGGTATGGGTCAGCTCCACGTGCTGCTTCTGGTCTTCGCCCACGGGCACCAGGTCAGGCTGGTACAGCAGAATGTCCGCAGCCATCAGGCTGGGATAGGTAAACAGGCCTGCGTTGATGTTGTCGGCGTTCCTGGCGGACTTGTCCTTGAACTGGGTCATGCGGCTCAGCTCGCCGAACTGGGAATAGCAGTCCAGGACCCAGCCAAGCTCCGCGTGCTGATGAATATGGGACTGGATGAACAGGGTGTTCTTCTCAGGGTCCAGGCCGCAGGCAATGTACTGGGCCAGCTGCTCCAGGGTGCGGCGGCGCAGGTCTGCAGGATTCTGACGGACGGTAATGGCATGCAGGTCAGCCATAAAATAGAAGCAGTCATACTGATCTGCCCGCTCTGCCCAGTTCTTGACGGCGCCTAAGTAGGAGCCCAGGGTCAGATCGCCGGAGGGCTTGATGCCGGAGAGCATCCGCTTCTTGGGGGCAGCAGTTTCCGTGATAATTTCGCTCATAGTATTCACGTTCCTTTTTCCAAAATAACTTTGTTCATATTAGCATAATTTACCGACTTGTGCAAGCCTTTTTACAGTTTCCGGAAGATATCCAGGAAATGATGGCTCACCCCAACCATGTCAGAGCGCTCGCAGATGGTGAAATGGTATTTCAGATACAGTTCAAAGAACGCATCGTCCATCTCATCGATCACAGGACGCATGTAGTTGGTAGCCATATCGGTACCCACAAAATGAAGCCGCTGAACCTGGAACTGCTCCATCAGAGCATCGATATCCTCAATTCTGTAAAGCTCAAACAGCTCCGCCGGGTCAGAGGATGCCTTGAAGGTCTCAAAATCCACCAGATCCCGGTACCGCTGCTCTTTCAGCATGCCCCGACCGAAGCAATACTGGACCATGGTGGCATCATTGCCGCAGTAGGCCGCCATGATGATGCCGCCCTTTTTCGTCACCCGAAGGGCCTCGGAAAGGGCCTGAAGCTGCTCCTCCACCGTAAACAGGTGGTACATGGGTCCCAGGAGCAGGGTCATGTCAAAGGTTTCATCGCTAAAGAAATGCAGATCCTTGGCATTTCCCTGCCGGATGGTCACGTCCTCCCCCGGCTGGGTCAGGGTGTTAAAGATGTCGATATTATGCTGTACCAGCTCCACCGCATCCACCTTGTAGCCCTGCCGGGCCAGTGTATGAGAGTACCGTCCTGTGGCCGCTCCAATCTCTAAGATTCGCATACCGGGCCGCAGGTACTTCTCGATATAGCGCATGGTGGTCAAGTATTCCACCTGGCCGTGTCTGCTCAGCAGGCGGCCCTCTTCATCGTAGTTGCTGTAAAAGTCCGTCAAAGCTTTCAGTGTCTCCATATTCTGCCTCCCAAAACAAAAAATCGGTGTAAGCAAAGCTGCTTACACCGTACAGGTCTTTTTCCGCGATCACGCTTCAAAAAGAGTATGACAATGCAAGCACATCCGGCTGGGACCAGATGCACCAGGGTGCAGGGATATAGGAAACAAAGCCTGCTGCCATTGCCATTTTCCTCCATTTGGATTTTCTTCATCCTATCACCGGAAATTATCCTTGTCAACCCTTCATTTTTAAACCATGGGGTAATTGATTTCTTGCCTGCCCTGTGCTATACTTTACGGAGAAATTTATGCAAATGAGGTATTTTCTTATGGATTATCAGGCTTTGGCTCAGCTGCTGTTCCCCGATGTCACCGAGACTCCCGAGCAGCTTGAAGAGCGTTTCCCTGTTCGTAACGTCCCCGAGGGCGCTGTCATCACCCGTATGGCCCCCTCCCCCACCGGCTTTGTCCACCTGGGCAATCTGGTCCAGGGTCTAACCTCCGAGCGGATGGCCCACCAGTCCGGCGGTGTGCTGTTCCTGCGTGTGGAGGACACCGACGCCAAGCGAGAGGTGCCCGGCGCTGTGGAGGTGCTCATCGACACCCTGAAGCATTATGGCATCCAGTTTGACGAGGGCGCCACCCACGACGGCGACAGCGGCATCTACGGCCCCTACCGTCAGCGTCAGAGAGCTTCCATCTACCATGTCTATGCCAAAAGATTAGTCTCCGAGGGTCAGGCCTATCCCTGCTTCTGTACCGAAGAAGAGCTGAGCGCCATGCGTGAAGTGCAGGAAGCCAACAAGGAGACCACCGGCTACTACGGCAAGTACGCCATGTGGCGGGAACGTTCCATGGAGGACATCCAGGCTCAGCTGAACGCCGGCAACCCCTGGGTCCTGCGCTTCAAGTCCATGGGCAACATTGAGAATCAGTTCAAGTTTGACGACCTGGTGAAGGGCAAGCTGACCATCACTGAGAACAACGTGGACCATGTTCTGCTGAAGTCCGACGGCATCCCCACCTACCACTTCGCCCACGCCTGCGATGACCACCTGATGCGTACCACCCACGTGGTCCGTGGCGACGAGTGGCTACCCACCCTGCCCTTCCACATTCAGCTGTTCAAGGCTCTGGGCTTCAAGCTGCCCAAGTATGTCCACATCGGACCTCTGATGAAGATGGACGGCAATTCCAAGCGCAAACTCTCCAAGCGAAAGGACCCCGAGCTGGCTCTGACCTTCTACAAGGCCGAAGGCTTCCCGGTGAAGGCGGTCTATGAGTACATCATGACCATTCTGAACTCCAACTTCGAGGACTGGCGCCGGGCCAACCCTGACGCACCTGCCGAGACCTTCAAGTTCAGCCCCAAGAAGCTGAATCCCGCCGGCTCTCTGTTCGACTACGCCAAGCTCACCGATGTAAGTAAGAACGTCATCTCCAAGATGACCGCCGAGGAAGTCTACACCCTGCTGACCGAATGGGCCCAGGAGTTTGATCCCGACTTCGGTGCCAAGCTGGCAGCCGATGACGAATTCGCAACCAAAATCCTGGCCATTGGCCGCGGCGGCAAGAAGCCCCGGAAGGACCTGGCCGTCTGGAAGGATGCCAAGGATTACATGGGCTTCTTCTATGACGAGTACCTGGCCGAGCCCCAGTTTGATGAGAAGTTCGAGAAGGCTACCGTCATCGAGGCCCTGAACCGGTTCCTGGAGAAGTTCGATATCACCGATGATTCGGGCATCTGGTTCGAGAAGGTCAAAGCCATCACCACCGAAATGGGCTTCACCACCGACATGAAGGCCTACAAGGCAGACCCCACCGCCTTCCCCGGCACTGTGGCCGATATCTCCACCTTCATCCGTCAGGCCGTCACCGGCAAGACCAACTCCCCGGACCTGTATACCGTCATGCAGATTCTGGGCAAGGACAGAACCGTGGAAAGAATTCAGGCTACCATCGCAAAGCTGAAGTAATATTTTTAGCGGGCATCCAACCTGGATGCCCGCTTTCCTTATTCCAAATAACGGATGCCGAACTGCTCCTCCACTACGGCAAAGAGCGCTTCGATCTCCGTCCTATATTCCTCCAGAAGCACAGGATATGCGTCCAATTGGTCCTGCATATAGGTTCTTCCGTCCGTATCCAGTGTCAGGTCGGGATTCAGCCAGTACCAGCCTTGCAGATACTTAACCCCATCTTGCTCCTGCCCGACCGTCCTGAAGGTGAAATTCACCGCAAAGTCATATCCCCCCTCCTGGTCCGGGTAGAAAAACAGATCCAGATATAGTTCCTCGCCCCAGGCTACCTCATTGTAAATTCCTTTCAGATAATTGACCGTCAGGTCCATTGACCCTACAGTGATAAAACCGGAATCGGAAAATACCATGGGCTTTTTCAGAATCACACCATAGTCCCCGGCTTCCAGATAATGGGTGCCGGAGCTCATACGGCCCATTTCCTTTGTGATAGGCTCCATTTTATCCGCCACAGCATCATAATACTTTCCGATTCTGTTGTACCAGACACCGGAGCCCATCAGCGCCGCCACCAGGATCAGCGCCACCGCCGCCAGCATACCCCGACGCAGGGCCCTGCGCTTACCCTTACGGATGGACTTTTGAATCTCCGTCAGGGGTTTCACTTCGTCGGCCGGTACGTGCGGTGCATCGATCTCCCCTTTCAGAGCATCCAGTATGGCGCAGCAGGTTTCACACTCCGCAAGATGCGCCTGCACCAGTCCGGCACTCTCCTCCGAGCATACCCCATCGTGGTACAATGGCAGCAGATCCAGAATCACGTCGCAGGATAATTTCATTTCAGTTCCTCCCTGATTTTCAGCTTCGCCCGGTGATAGGTCACCCGGGCCCAGTTTTCCGTCCTTCCAAAAAGCTCTGCGATCTGTTTGAAGCTTAGTTCGCCGAAGGTCCGCAGAGAAAAGACCTCCTTATAGGGCTCATCCAGGCTGTGCAGAATTTTATGTATGGCAAAGGCCGTCTCCCGGTCAGAAATCTGCTCTTCCAGATCCATTCCGCTGTCGATTTTGGAGGTATCCGCTCCAAAATCCTGAAATTTCAGCTTCCGGCAGTGGGAAATGTAACAGTTTTTGGCGATCTGGCAGAGCCATACCGACAGCTTGCACTCCCCCTTGAACTGATCCAGGGATTTCAGTGCCTTGAAAAAGGTCTCCTGGGTAATCTCCTCGGCCAGATGAACATCCCGGCTGATGGCCAGGGCGTACTTGTATACATCCCGGAAATACCGGTCATAAACCTCCGAAAAATCCGTCACAACTTCACCGCCTTTCATCTGTAGGACGCAGAGGAACCGCGTTCATTACAAAAATCGAAATATTCACAATTATCAAGGACACCGCAATTCTTTGCAGTGTGGAGCTGTCTTTTGCTAAAAAATGCACACCCGAAAGGGTGTGCATTTTTCTTCTCTTATCCGATGTACTCTCGCTGGATGGCGCTGTTTAAGATGGATTTGACCACATTGGCGCAGCAGCGGCGCACATCCTCTTCACTGATCTGACCTGACTTGACCCCGGCCAGGATCTCCTTCTTGAAGCTTCCGCCGCCGGGCATGATCAGGTCGTTGCCCGCAGCCATTGCCAGGGCGTTGTTGCCCTGACCCTTGTTGGTGGAGAACCAGTCGGTCATGACCACACCGTCGAAGCCCCATTCGTTGCGCAGGGCCTTGGTGCAAAGGTCGTGGCTGTTGGGGGCGTAGACGCCGTTGACCCGGTTGTAGGAGGTCATGATGGCCTTTGCGCCGCCCTCCCGGACGGTGATCTCGAAGCCCCGGAGGTAGATCTCACGCAATGCCCGCTCGGACAGGTTGCTGGATACGAAATTCCGGTTGTCCTCCTGGTTGTTGCAGGCGAAGTGCTTGACGGTGACGTAGAATCCCTCCTCCTGCTGGACGCCCCGGGTGATGGCAGCGGCCATGACACCGGTGAGCCGGGGATCCTCGGAGAAATACTCGAAGTTTCTGCCGCAGAGGGGGTTGCGGTGGATGTTGATGGCGGGGGCCAGCCAGTAGGTGCAGCCGTACTCCTTCATCTCCCGGTAAATGGCGGTGCCCACCTGATGGAGCAGATCCTCATTCCAGGTCTGGGCCAGGGCGGCCGCCACCGGGAAGGCGGTGGTATACTGATACAGGACGGTATCCTTTTCAGGATCGGCCATCATGAGCTTTTTCACAAAGCCGGGGAAGGCCTCAAAGATGGACATGGCCATATCGATGGGTTTGACCTTGCCCTTGGCGTTGACGCCGGAGCGCTTCTGGATACGAAGACCGGCAGGACCGTCGCAGAGGGGCACGTTTGCCAGGCCCCGGTCCCAGAACTTGGAGGTGGTGTTGCCCACGGAGCCCGGCAGATTGAACCGGGTCTCGCCGCCGAACATGCCGATACCCACCACGATGTCCACCATTTCGCTGAGAGTCAGAGTGTCTATGAACTGCTTGACTCTGGGCTCTTCACAGACAGGAGGCTTTTCGTAGGTATATTCCACGGTCTGAATGGCGTCTGCCGCCAGGATGATCCGGGGCAGTCCCTCCGCAACGGCTTCCGCAGTCCCCTCGGGAGCGGTCAGCTCCTCCAGGGGCTCCCGGAGGGGACAGATATGGGCATGGCGGGAGACAATGATTTCCTTCTCCACTTCCATAACGCCCACAACCACCGTATTCCGGGAGGAATTGCCCAGCCGCAGCAGATATTCGCCCGCTTCCAGCACATAGCAGCCATCGGCTTCCCGGTAGGAGGCCAGATTCTTAATGTCAAAGGTCAGCTCCAGCTCCTGACGCTCGCCGGGAGCCAAAATATGGGTTTTGCCGAAGGCAGCCAGGGACTGGTACTCTTTGTGGAGCGTTCCGGCAGGGGCGGATACATACAGCTGGGCCACTTCCTTGCCGCTGTAGGTTTCGCCCACGTTGGAAACGTTGGCCTTCACGGTGATTCTGCTGCCTTCAGCGGACACACCGGCGGAATGGATGGCAAAATCCGTGTAGCTGAGGCCAAAGCCGAAGGGATAGGCAGGCTCCACACCGAAGGTATCAAAATACCGGTAGCCAACATAGATGCCTTCCTTGTAGTATTCGTCCTTCAGGTTGCCGTTTAAGTAGCTGTACTCGTTTCCGCAGGGAATGTCGGCATACTGCCGGGCCCAGGTATCCGCCAGCTTGCCGGAGGGGGTCACCGCGCCGGAGATCACATCCGCAAAGGCGTGGCCGCCCTCGGTGCCCAGCTGGCAGATGTAGAGGATGGCATTGATGCCGGGAATCTCCTGGGCGAAGGCCATGTCCATGGCGCTGCCGCAGTTGATAACCAGCACAAAGTGCTCGTAATGCTCCGCGCAGAACCGGATGGCAGTCAGCTCCTCGTCAGTCAGGAAGAAATCGCCCTTTTCCGCCTTCCGGTCGCCGCCCTCGCCTGCCTGCCGGGAGACAACATAGATGCAGGAATCCGTAGCGCTGCTTTCCACATCCTCCTCAGTAATGGGCAGACCCACAGGGGCCCGGAAATTGTCGAAGAGCATCTGCATGATGGACTCCATCTTGAAGATGTTGACACGCTTTTTCTTCTCTTCCTTGTAGGCCTTCTCCGCTTCGGCATACTGGTTTTCGAAATCGCGGATCCACTTCCTGGTGGTGATCTCAAAGCCCCGGTTTTCCATGCCCTCTAAAATGGTCACGGAGTGGCGCTCGTTGACCTCGCCGGAGCCGGTGCCGCCCTTGATGGTCATGGAAGCGCCGGGGCCGTAGAGGGCCACCTTTTTGGTTCTGAAGGGCAGCGCGCCGTCGTTTTTCAGCAGAACCATGCCCTCGCAGGCGGCCTGATAGGCAACGGCCAGATTCTCCCGCTCCCGCTGGCTCACTTCACCGGAACGGCTTGCCTTGGTCAGAAGTTTCATGGAATTTCCTCCTTGCGTTTTTCTTTTAGCATAACGGATAATACGGAAAATAGCAAGATTTTTTACTGGTTTTGTTCGTCAAGGTACGCTTTGATCCGGCTGACGAAGGCCTTTCCGTACCAGGCGGCCTTGATCTCGCCCACGCCGGAGACCTTTTTGAAGGCGGTGAGGTTGGTTGGCTTCTTCTTTGCCATGTCCGTGAGCGTTGCATTGGAGAAGATCACAAAGGGCGGCACCCCGGACTCTTTCGCCAAAGAGGACCGCAGTTCTTTCAGCACATCGAACAGGTCTGCATCCTTTCCGCCCAGCTTTTTCTCCTCTTTCTGCCGGACTTCCGTCTCTCTGCGCACCAGCATGGTAACTGTTTTGCCCCGGTAAAGGACTTCTTTAGCAGATTCAGTCAGGATCAGCGGAGACTTCTCCCCCTCTGATTTCAGATACCCTTCCGCTTCCAGATGGTCGATGAGCTCATGGAGTTCCGTCCGGGTATAATCCTTCATCAGACCATAGGTGGTCAGCTCATCCAGCCCCTTTTCCAGAATGACCTTGTCACGGCTGCCCCGGAGGGTTCGGGACAGCATGGACATATCCCCAAAGGTCCCTGTCCGGTCGTAGATCCGCTTGACGCAGGAGAGGATCATCTGGGCCTGGCGGGTAATGTCCTTCTTTTCAAAGCCCTCATTGCACTTACCACAGTTGCCGCAGACGCTTTTCGCTTTTTCGCCGAAGTATTCCAGAATAAACGCCCGGAGGCAGGTATCCGTCTTGCAGTAGCGCTGCATCGCCTCCAGCCGGGCGTAGTCCTGCTGTCGTACCCTATCCCGCTGGGCATCGGTCAGTTCCTCGTTGTCAGAGCCATGCTCGATCATGAACTTGGCGGTGGTCACATCCCGGCCGCTGTATAGAAGGATACATTCAGCATCGCTTCCATCCCGGCCTGCCCGCCCCGCCTCCTGGTAGTAGGCTTCGATGGACTTAGGCATATTGTAGTGGATCACGAAGCTGACGTTGGATTTGTCGATGCCCATGCCGAAGGCATTGGTGGCGACCATGATGGTCTTTCGGTCGTAGAGAAAATCCTCCTGGTTGGCGCTGCGCTCCTGTTCCTCCAGTCCCGCGTGGTAGCGGGTGGCCCTGTAGCCCCGGTCCAGGAGCAGCTGGCAGACTGACTCCACGTTTTTCCGGGTGGTGCAGTACACGATGCCGCTTTTCCGTTTCCGGGCGGCCAGAAGCCCAAGCAGCTCCCCATCCTTGCTCTCCGGATGTAATACCTCAAAATATAGATTGGGCCTGTCGAAGCCCGTGACGCACTTGACAGGATCCCGCAGCTTTAAAAGCCGGACGATATCCTGCTGGACCTGCTTCGTAGCCGTGGCAGTATAGGCACCCACCACAGGCCGGGCGGGCAGGGCCTCGATAAACTGCAATATCCGCAGATAGCTGGGCCGGAAATCCTGGCCCCACTGAGAGATACAGTGGGCTTCATCCACCGCGACAAAAGAAACCTTTATTTTCTCCGTCAGAGCCAGAAACCCTTCACTGTCCAGCCGCTCCGGGGCAACGTACAGGATCTTATATTTTCCCCAGTAGAGGTTCCGGTAGACCATCTTCGATTCCTGTGCGTTCAGGGTGCTGTTCAGGTACGCCGCAGGAATTCCGGCGGCGGTCAGTGCCTGGACCTGATCCCGCATTAAGGAGATCAAAGGCGAGACCACCACCGTCAGCCCCGGCAGCAGCAATCCCGGAATCTGGTAGCACATGCTCTTTCCGCCGCCGGTGGGCATGATGCCGAACACATCCCGGCCAAAAAGAACGCCGTCGATCAGCTGCTCCTGTCCCGGGCGGAAGGCATCATAGCCATAGACGCTGCGCAGCAATTGGTATTTATCCATTACATCACCGTTTCATTTTCTGATGGGGCCATTATCGCATAATTCCCACCAAAACACAAGTCACTGCCGGGTCTGATATTTTTCATAATTTCCACTTTACAATTCCTCATAAATCTTCTAAAATAGTTGCATATGCAACAGTGAAGAATTGGGAGGTTTTCCTTTGATCCGACTGAAGAAATACATAAGTCCCTATTTGGGTTTCATCGGGCTTACCATGTTTATCAAGCTCCTGGGTGCCCTGCTGGAACTGCTGATCCCCAGCCTGATGGAGGTCATGCTGGACGAAAAAGTGCCGCAGGAAGATGTGCGGGCCATCTGGCTCTATGGCGGACTGATGCTGCTGTGTGCAGGCGGCTGCCTGTTCTGCAACATTCTGGCCAACCGCATGAGCGCCAAAAGCTCCGGCAAGATTACCCGCTCCATCCGGCACGACCTGTTCCAGAAGCTGCAAAGCCTCTCCGCAAAGCAGATGGATGAGCTGACCATCCCCTCCGCCGAATCCCGGCTCACCAGCGATACCTACAACGTCAATCAGCTGCTTGCACGGCTCCAGCGGCTGGGCATCCGGGCTCCCATTCTACTCATCGGCGGCATCTTCATGATGCTGACCATGGACCCGGTGCTGGCTTTGGTGCTGATTGGTCTGCTGCCCATCATCGGCATTGTGGTCTACTTTGTGACGAAGACCAGCGTGCCCCTGTACACCAAGCAGCAGGGCGTGCTGGACCGGGTGGTGCGCACCGTTCAGGAGAATATCACCGGTATCCGGGTCATCAAGGCCCTGAGCAAAACCGATTACGAAAAGGATAGGTTCCATCAGGTCAATTCGGATCTGACTGCCGTGGATATGAAGGCGGGCTTCATCACCGCCATCACCAATCCGGTGTCCAGTCTGACCTTAAACCTGGGTCTGACGCTGGTGGTGGTCATCGGCGCCTACCGGGTCCACAGCGGCGCTATTTTAAGCGGCGTCATCGTGGCCTTTTTGCAGTATTTTACCATGATCCTCAATGCCATGCTGGGCATCACCCGGATCTTCGTCATGTGGAGCAAGGGCGAAGCCAGCGCCAACCGTGTGGCCGATGTGCTGGCTCTGCCGGAGGACCTGGTGCCCCTGTCCCCTGCCGAGCCGGAAGAAAACGCCCCCCACATCGAATTCCGGGATGTGAATTTCTCCTACACCGGCATCGGCAAGAATATCGACTCCCTGTCCTTTAAGCTCTCCCACGGTCAGACCCTGGGCATCCTGGGCCCCACCGGCTCCGGCAAATCCACCATATTGAATCTGCTGCTGCGAATGTACGACCCGGATTCCGGCACCGTCCTCATCGACGGTCAGGATATCCGAACCATCGCTCCGGAAACCCTGAAAGCAAAATTCGGTGTGGTTTTCCAGAACGATTTCATGGCAGAGGGCACCATTGCCGACAACATCCGTTTTCTCCGGGAGCTGCCCGACAGGGATCTGTACCGGGCCGCAGCCGACGCCCAGGCAGATTTCATTGCGGAAAAGGAAGGTCAAATGCAGGCTGAGGTCATGGTCCGGGGCAACAACCTCTCCGGCGGCCAGAAACAGAGGCTGCTGATCGCCCGGGCCCTGGCGGCAAATCCGGAAATTCTGATCCTGGACGACGCCTCCTCCGCCCTGGACTATCAGACCGACTCCAATCTGCGAAAAGCCCTGCGGAGCAATTACCGCAATACCACCACGGTGCTGGTGGCCCAGCGGATCAGCTCCCTTCGCCATGCGGACCTGATCCTGGTGCTCCAGGACGGCTGCGTCATCGGCATGGGCAATCACGAACAGCTCATGGCCTCCTGCTCTGAATACCGCTATCTGGCCGAAATCCAGATGGGCGACGGAAAGGAGGCGGTCTGATGGCCGGCAATCCCAATCTCATCGGCGGCGGCAGACTTACCCGGGCCGAAGTCAGCGGCGACAAGCGCCGCTTTGAGGGCAAGAAGCTGAATATGTGGGCGCTGCTGCTGCGGCTCTGGCGCTACATGGGCAGAAACCGGATCTTAGTGATCCTGGCGCTGATCCTGTCCCTGTCCTCCAGCCTGCTGTCCCTCTACGGTCCCAAGCTCTCCGGCGAAGCCATCAACGCCATCGAGCTGGGCGCAGGAAAGGTGGATTTTGACACCGTCTGGCGCTGCGCCACCCTGATGGCAATTTTCTACATCTGCGCTTCCATCTTTACCTATCTTCTCAATGCCGTCATGATCCGGCTCTCCCGGTCCATCTCCAAGCAGATGCGCCATGACGTGTTTGAAAACCTCACTTCCCTGCCCGTGGGCTTCTTCGACCGGTACCAGACCGGCGACATCATCAGCACCATCACCTATGATGTGGACACGGTGAACCAATCCCTATCCTCGGACATGCTGCAGATTCTGCAGAGCGTGGTCACGGTAACGGTGTCCTTCATCATGATGCTGACCATTGCCCCGAAGCTGATCCTGATCTTCCTTATCACCATTCCGGCTACCTTCTTCTTCACCCGGTGGCTGACCACCATGGTCCGTCCCCTGTTCCGCCGCCGCAGCGCCAAGCTGGGCGAGCTGAACGGTTTTGTGGAGGAGATGCTGAACGGTCAGAAAACCATCCGGGCCTATGGTCGGGAGCAGGAAGTTCTGAAACGTTTTGACGAAAAGAACGACGCCGCCGTGGATGCCTACACCGTGGCGGAAGCCAATGGCACCATCACCGGCCCCTCGGTCACCTTCATCAACAACGTTTCCCTGTCGCTTGTGTGCATCTTCGGTTCCCTGCTGTTTTTGAAGGGCGAGGTCCGTTTGGGTGACCTGAGCAGCTTCATCCAGTATTCCCGCCGGTTCTCCGGTCCCATCAATGAGATCGCCAACATCATCGCGGAGCTGCAAAGTGCCTTTGCAGCGGCAGAGCGGGTGTTCATGCTCATCGACGCGGAAAGTGAGCCCGCTGACAGCGCGGACGCAGAGATTCTGACCGACGTTCGGGGCGATGTGCGGATGGAGAACGTGGATTTCTCCTACGATCCTGGCAAGCCCATCATCAAAAATCTCAACTTCCACGCGGAGCCCGGCAGCCTGACCGCCATTGTGGGCCCCACCGGTGCCGGCAAGACCACCATCATCAATCTTCTCATGCGCTTTTACGATGTGGACGGCGGCACCATCTATGTGGATGGCAAGGATATCCGGCACCTGACCCGGTCCTCCCTGCGCAAGGCTTTTACCATGGTTCTGCAGGACACCTGGCTGTTCCACGGCACTATTTTCGACAACATTGCCTACGGCAAGCCCGGCGCCACCCGGGCAGAGGTGGAAGCCGCCGCCAGGGCCGCCCACATCCATTCCTACATCTCCCGGCTGCCCCAGGGCTATGACACGATTCTTTCCGACAACGGCTCCTCCATCTCCAAGGGCCAGAAGCAGATGCTCACCATCGCCCGGGCCATGCTCTTAGACGCCCATATGCTGATCCTGGACGAGGCAACCTCCAACGTGGATACCCGGACAGAGCAGCATATCCAGGCTGCCATGCGGGAGCTGATGAAGGACAAGACCTGCTTCGTCATCGCCCACCGGCTGTCCACCATTCGCTCCGCCGACCACATTCTGGTCCTGGACGGAGGCCAGGTGGTGGAACAGGGCACCCACGACTCCCTGATGGCCCAAAACGGCGTATACCGGAAGCTCTACGAATCCCAGTTCGATGCGGTCACTTAAGAGGACAAAAAAATCAGCCACCAAAGGGTGGCTGATTTTTTTACGCATGTTACTCGATCCAGGCGCAGAGGGCCAGGTCATTCTTGTTCTCTTCCACGTGGAAGGTGGCGCCGATGCTTTCCAGGTAGTCCTTCACCTGCTTCAGGATCAGGTCCTTGATGTACACATCCACCTGCTCCGCACCGTTTGCCAGAGGCTCGCCCACCTTGGCAGCCAGCTCCTCTTCGTTGGTTACGTACAGGTCGTGATAGGTGTAGTAGAACAGGCTCTCATCGGTGGCATCGGGGAATTCATCCCGGGCCCAGGAATGGGTGCGGCTCATCCGGGCATCGGAGGCCAGGAAGTAGGCCCAGCTGCACTTGCCGTCCACGCCGCCAAAGGCTGCGCCCCAGGTGCAGTCCACGTGATACCAGTTGCCATCCAGCTCGATCATATTCCAGTTGTGGGGGCCGTTGCCCTGGCCGAAAATCTGGACACAGTTCATGCCCAGCATGCTGGTCAGCATGTCAAAGGCATCGGCATAGCCCTGGCAGATGGTCAGATTGTCGATCATAGCGCCATAGGCGGTAATGCCCAGGTCAAAGGTGTAGCTGGTATTCAGGGCGTTCAGCAGGTCGTTGCTGTACTGGACATTGCCGGAGAGGTACTCATAAATGGCCTCACACTTTTCGATGTCCGTCATGTCCTCGGTGATGTTCTCGTTGACCCAGTTCACTGCCACATCATAGAGTACCAGCTCGTCCTCCGTCAGGGTGGAGGTATCGTTGTTCAGATAGGCCCAGGCCACATTATCGCCGGGGTAATAGGTGATGGAGATCATGTAGTGGATGCCGTTTTCACCGGGCTCCATCTTGGGATTGCACCAGGCCAGCATGTACTTCTCACAGAAATCGCTGCCGAAGATTTCGGGCATGGCCTTCTTCTCACAGGTGAAGAGGATATTCCGGCAGCGGCCCTCCAGACAGCTGAGGAAATAATCGTGCATGCCCAGCTGATTGGTAAAATGGGGCTGCTGAGAAAAATCGATATCGTTGAAATTCACATTCTTCTCAGTGTGGTCAATGCCGTTCATGTCCTCCCAGGTAAAGACCTCCTTCACCTCCGGGGGCTCCGTAGGTGCCGCTGTGGTTTCGGGTTCGGTGGTCTCCGCCGGAGCGGGGGCGCCGCAGGCACACAGCAGCAGGGCCAGAGCAAGCAGCAGCGGGAGAACTCTCATTTTTTTCATATCCTTACTCCTTTCCGGAAATGGCAAGGTTTTTGACATACAGCGAGGGGGTACGCACACTGCCGTTGGGGGCGATCATCCAGTATTCATCACTGCCCACGGCCAGAACGTCCTTCAGCATATCAAAGAAATTGCCCGCAATGGTGATCTGATTCACCGCTCTGGCCATTTTCCCGTTTTCCACCCGATAGCCGGAGGAGATCAGGGAGAAGTCGCCGGAATTGGGCCGGGCACCGGCAAAGACGCCGCTGACACCGGTAATATACAGGCCGGTTCCCATCTGATGGAGCAGTTCCTCCAGGGATTTTTCACCCTGAGGGATATAGACATTGGTGTAGCCGGTGGAAACAGCCTCGTTGAATTTTGTCTTGAAGCCATTGCCGCCGGAGGGCACGCCATCTTTCTGTGCGGTTTCCCGGTTGTGGAGCCAGCAGCAGAGCCTACCCTGATCCACAATGGCCTTTTGGGTGGCAGGGCTGCCCTCGTCGTCAAAATTCCGGGTACAGAAGCCGCCGGCCATATAGGGATCCTCCAGAATGGAGATGTTCTCCCCTGTCAGCTGTTCTCCCAGCCGTCCGGCCAGCACACTCATGCGGCTGTGGATATTCTGGGCAAAGAAAGCGGGCATGAAGGCATCCAGCAGTTCGCCCACCACACGGCTGTCCAGCACCACCGGATAGCCGCCGGTGGGACAGGAGGTGGCACCCAGCCGGGACACCGCGCCCCAGGAGGCGATCCGGGCCAGCTCGTCCATATCCGGCAGGTTCTCCGTGTTGTAGGGCTTCCCCCGGCCGCCGGGCTGAACCAGCTGACCGTCCCGGGCCACCAGATGGATACCGGCCTTGCCGCCCACCACCACGTCGGTGGCGATATTGCCCCGCTCGTCGGCCAGAGTGAAGCGTCTGCCGGTCTCATTCACATGGACCTGGATACCCTCATCAATGCGGCTGTCATACTCCCGGGCGATCCGGGACGCCTGGCACATGGCCTGGACGGTACTGTTCAGATCTGTATAGTGGTAGTCCACAAAGGGCGTCCGCTTCAGGCCTTCCAGTTCATAGGGAATGAATTCCTTGCCGCTGATGGCTGCGCAGTCCCGGAGGGACTGGATATAGTCGGGGATCATGGCAGGATCATAGTTCTCCACAAAGACACTGCCTGCCTTGCCGTCCACCAGGCCTTCGATGAACAGCTGACTGGTCTCGCTGAAATTCAAATGCTCCAAAGCGTCCTTGTACACGGAAATATCCCGGGAGAATTTTTCCTCCATATAGAAGTTCAGCTTTTCAATGCCTGCGTCCCGGGCAGCCAGGCAAAACTGACGCGCAAATTCCTTGATCATCAGGCAAGACCTCCCACCAGAATATTTTTCACCCGAATGGTGGGCTGGCCGGCGTTGATGAACAGCGCGCCGCTGGTGTTGTAGCAGTAGCCCTGGCCGTGGACCAGGTTATTGCCCACCATATCTACCTGCTGCAGCACATTGCCGCCGTTGCCGATGAGGGTGGCGCCGTAAACAGGCTCTGTAAGCCGGCCATTTTCAATGAGCCAGCACTGACAAACCGCGAAATTGAAGTCACCTGTGACAGGGTTGACGCTGCCGCCGTTGATATTGCCCACAAACAGGCCCTTCTCCACGCTGGCGATGATCTCCTCCCGGGTAGAGGTGCCGGGAGCGATGAAGGTGTTGGTCATACGGGCTTCCGGGGCGAAGCGGTAATTCTGCCGACGACCGGAGCCGGTGGCGGGCAGGCCCATCCGACGGCTTTCATACCGGTCCACCAGATAGCCCTTGAGAATGCCGTTTTCGATGAGCACATTGCGCTGGGCGGGGTTGCCCTCGTCATCCATGCCCATGGAGCCCCACTGGCCAGGCAGAGAACCGTCGTCGATCAGGGTGACGCAGGAGGAGGCCACCTGCTGTCCCACCTTACCGGAAAATTCGCTCATGCCCTTTGCAACAGAGCTGGCTTCCAGAGAATGGCCGCAGGCTTCGTGGAACATGAGGCCGCCGAAGCCGTTATCCACCACCACGGTCATCATACCGCCGGGGCATTTTTTCGCCCGAAGCTCCGTCACCGCGGCTTCCGCAGCCCGGCGTCCGGCCCCTTCGATATCCAGATTATCGTAAAAATCCAGACCCGCCATAGCGCCGGGGCCATAGTAGCCGCTGCGCAGCTCGCTGCCCCGCTGGGCGTAGGCGGAGATCAGCATGCGGGTCTTCAGCTGCCGGTCGGTAGCCAGCAGACCTTCGGTATTGGCAACCAGAATGCGGCGGTCATGATCGAGATACTTGACCTGCATCTGGGAAATGTCATCGTGATATTCCATGCCGCTGCGGATGGCCCGGTTCACAAGCTCGATCTTACGGCCTGTGTCCACGGTGCTCATGGGCATGGGAGAAATTTTCTGACTCCGGTCGATCAGCTGTCCCAGAGGTGCGCGCTGGACGGCGCCGCTGCGGACAGTTTCGGTCAGCTGCCGGGTAAGACGGAGGAGGGTCTCCTCCCGGGTATCATTGCTATAGGCATAGTAGCAGTTCAGGCCGGAAAAAATCCGGATACCGACGCCGCTTTCGCGGCCGATGGAGCTGCTTTCTACGCCGGCGGCGCGGACATTGAGGACGGTCTGGCGGTTATCCTCGCAAAAAACCTCCGCAAAGTCAGCGCCGCCAGCACTGGCCGCGTCCAGGACGCGGTCCAGCGTGGCGGACGACATGATCATATGGTTATCTCCTATCTAAAAAGATGATTACGGATCTAACTTTTTTACTTGCAATGATGGCAAGCCACAAAGTGGTCGGGCTCCAGCTCAACCAGCTGGGGCTGCTGCTGACGGCAGATATCCGTTGCGTACTTGCAGCGGGCGGCGAAACGGCAGCCGGGAGGCGGATTGATGGGGCTGGGCACTTCGCCCTCCAGACGCTCGATCTTCTTCTTACCGTCACCGTCGAAGTCCACCTCGGGGATGGCGGCCATCAGGGCCTGGGTGTAGGGGTGCTTGGCGTTCTTGAAGATCACTTCGGAGGAAGCCAGCTCCACCAGAGAGCCCAGGTACATGACACCAACCCGGTCGGAGATGTGCTTGACCATGCTCAGGTCATGGGAGATGAACAGGTAGGTCAGGCCCCGCTCCCGCTGCAGCTTGATCAGCAGGTTCACGATCTGGGCCTGAATGGACACGTCCAGAGCGGAGATGGGCTCGTCACAGACGATGAAATCGGGGTCCACAGCCAGGGCACGGGCAATACCCACACGCTGGCGCTGGCCGCCGGAGAGCTCGTGAGCGAAACGGCCGGCGAACTGCTCGGTCAGACCGACGGCTGCCAGGAGCTCCACAATGCGCTGCTGACGCTCCTGGCCGGTGAGCTTTACATGGACATCCATGCCCTCAGCGATGATCTCGCCGATGGTCATTCTGGGATCCAGAGAGGAATAGGGATCCTGGAAGATCATCTGGGCACGATGCTTGAAGTCCATATTGTCCTTGCCGGAGAGCTTGGACACATCCTTGCCGTCGAAGTAGATCTCGCCGGAGGTTGCCTCATACAGGTGCAGCAGGGTACGGCCGCAGGTGGTCTTGCCGCAGCCGGACTCACCAACGAGGCCCAGAGTCTCGCCCTTGCGGATGCCCAGGGACACGTTGTCAACGGCCTTCAGCATACGCTTGCGGTCAACTTTAAAATACTTGCAAAGATTTTTTGCTTCAACCAAATACTCTGCCATTACTTCTTCCTCCTGTCGTAGAAAGACTGTACCTCGGGAGCATCGGGATGCTGCAGCCAGCAGGCAACACTGTGGGTCTCGCCCAGGGAAACCTCCGCGGGATTCTTCTCACGGCAGATGCCCATGCAGTACTCGCAGCGGGCGGCGAAGGGGCAGCGCTCCAGGGGCAGCAGCAGGTCCGGAGGTGTACCCTTCAGGGCGTACAGCTCCTGCTTGTTTTCGGTAGCCAGAGCGGGAACGGAGCTCAGCAGTGCCCAGGTGTAGGGGTGCTTGGCTTCCTTGAAGATCTCCTCGGTGGTGCCCCGCTCCACGACCTGTCCGGCGTACATGACCTGGACACGGTCGGCGAAGTTGGCGATAACACCCAGGTCATGGGTAACCAGAATGATGGCGGTATCCATCTCGTCCTTCAGGCCCTGGAGCAGGTCCAGGATCTGGGCCTGAATGGTCACGTCCAGAGCAGTGGTGGGCTCGTCAGCGATGAGGATGGAGGGCTTGTTGGCCAGGGCCATGGCGATCATAACACGCTGGCGCATACCGCCGGAGAGCTGGTGGGGATAGGAGTCGATGTTCTTTTCGGGGGCGGGGATTTTGACCATCTTCAGCATTTCCAGGGCTGCTTCCCGGGCCTGCTTCTTGTCCATGCCCTGGTGCAGGATCAGACCTTCCATGATCTGCTTGCCCACGGTCATGGTGGGGTTCAGGGAGGTCATGGGGTCCTGGAAGATCATGGAGATCTTGTTGCCGCGAAGGCTCTGCAGCTGCTTGTTGTCCATGTCCATGATCTCTTCGCCGTTGTACTTCATGGAGGAGTCGCTCTTGATCTCCACGAAGGGAGGATTCCACAGACGCATGATGGCCTTTGCAGTGGCGGTCTTGCCGCAGCCGGACTCACCAACGAAGGCCAGGGTCTCGCCCCGGTTCACATGGAAGCTGACGCCGCGGACGGCCTTGACTTCACCGGCGTAGGTATGGAAGGAAACACCCAGGTTTTCCACCTCAAGGATTTTTTCTTTGTTTTCCATAGTCGTTACCTCCGATTACTTTCTGGCCTTGGGATCCAGAGCGTCCCGCATGCCCTCACCGATCAGGGTGAAGCACAGCATGGTCAGGGCGATCATCAGAACGGGCCAGAACAGCAGGTAGGGATAGAAGGTGAACTGAGACTGCGCAGCGGAAGCCAGTGCGCCCCAGGAGGTTCCGGGGGGCTCAATGCCCAGACCCAGATAGCTCAGGAATGCCTCAGAGAAGATGTAGCTGGGGATGGAGAAGGTGATATTGACGATGATGATGCTGATGGTGTTGGGGATGAAGTGACGGATGACGATCTTCCAGGGGCTGACGCCCAGCAGCTGTGCTGCCAGGGTGAACTCCTCGGACTTGATGCGCAGCATCTCGGAACGGACGAATCGTGCGGTGCCGCACCAGCCGGTGATACACATGGCCAGCAGCAGCGTTACCAGCTGCGGGATGTCGTATTCCTCAAAGATAACACTCATCAGAATAACCACGATCAGGTAGGGCACGGAGATCAGGACCTCCACGATACGCATCATGATGTTATCCACCATGCCGCCGAAGTAGGCAGCGATACCGCCGTAGATACAGCCCAGGGTCATGGAGATCAGAGCACCGGTAAGACCGATGATGATGGAGACACGGCCGCCGACCCACACACGGGTCCACATATCACGGCCCAGCTTATCGGTACCGAACCAGTGTTCAGCGGAGGGGTCCGCGTTACGAGCATCGGACATGACTTCGAAATCGTACTTGCTGACCATAGGCGCAAACACGCACATGACGATCAGGACGCACAGCAGGATCAGTGCCACAACTGCGATCTTGTTCATCTTAAAACGGCGCCAGGCATCCTTCCAGAAGTTAATGGGAGGCCGGGCCAGCAGATCAGCGGCATCGTCTTCGGTGCCGATGATTTGGAATTTCTCTTTTGCGATGTTTTCCATATTCCGCTCCTCCTTACTTCTTTCCGCCGCCGACACGGATTCTGGGGTCGATCAGCGTATAGACGATATCCAGGATCAGCTGCATCACCACGAACAGCACGGCGTAGAACACGGTGGTGCCCAGGATCATGGTGTAGTCGTAGTTATTGATGGAGCTGATGTAGTAGAAGCCGATACCGGGAATGGCGAACATTCTCTCAGTAACGAATGCGCCGGTGAAAACGCCGACCACGCTGCCTGCGAAGATGGTGATGGCGGGCATCAGGGAGTTGCGCAGAACGTGGCGGGTGATGATCTGGAACTGGCTCAGGCCCTTGGCCTTGGCGGTCAGGACATAGTCCTGGTCCAGGGTATCCAGCATGGATGCCTTCACATAACGGGCATAGGTGGCAACAGAGCCAAATGCAGAAACCGCAATGGGGAGGATCATGTGCTTGGGGGTGCCCCAGCCGGAGGGAGGCAGCAAACCGTTCAGCTTCACGCCGAAGATCCACTGGGAAATGGAGATCAGCACGAAGACAGGCAGGGTGGTGCCCAGGATGGCCAGGAACATGACCACATAGTCAGGCCACTTATTCTTCTTCAGTGCGGCAACAATGCCGAGGATGATACCTGTCAGGGTACCGATAATCAGAGCGGGAATACCAAAGGAGCCGGAAACGGGGGAGGTCTCGGTGATGGTCTTCAGAACGGGACGACCGGCATAACGCAGGGATTCGCCCAGGTCGAACTCGGTCAGAAGACCCTTCATGTAGATGATGTACTGATCGAACAGGGGCTTATCCAGGCCGTACTTTGCCATGAAGGCATTTCTGGTCTCCTCGGGCAGTGCCCGGGCCATACCGGCCAGAGGATCGCCGGGAATGCTGCGCATCAGGAAAAATGTCACGGTAACGACAGCCAGCAGAGTCACAAATGCCCAGGCTGTACGTTTCAGGATGTACTTTACCATGAAAGGCGCTCCTTTCTTAATGTGTGTTTATGAAGAAAGGCGCAGCTGGGCTGCGCCTTTCCATAGGATAAACCGTAACTAAGCTAAGAAATATTCAGATTACTGACGGCCGCCGGTGGTCATGCCCTGATAACCGCCGGAGGAGAAGGCCAGAGTGGCGTAGCCCTGAACGAAGTTCTTGTAGAAGCTGTTGGAGGAGGGGAACAGGATGGGGTTGACAACGTACTCTTCCAGCAGCAGGATCTCTTCAGCCTGCTTGTACAGCTCCAGACGCTTAGCCTCGTCCATCTCGGACTGAGCCTCGAGAACCAGCTTGTCGAACTCTTCGTTGACCCAGCCGGTCTGGATGGCGTCGTTGGTGGACATGAACAGGGACAGAACGTCGTAAGGATCGTTGTAGTAAGCGCCCCAGCCCATGTAGCCGATCTGGTAGTTACCGGTGTTCAGGTTGGAGGAGAAGATGCCCCACTCGGAGAAGCTGATCTTCAGATCGATGCCCAGAGCGGTGTTATAGGTCTGCTGCAGGTACTCGCCGTAGGTACGGAACCACTCGTCGGTGCCGGCCAGGGAGAAGGTGATGTCCAGAGTCAGGGGGTCATTGCCCAGGCCCAGCTCTTCCATGCCCTTCAGCAGGTAGTCCTTAGCGGTCATGTTGTTGGCAGCGGCATCATCGTACATAGCCTGGATCATGTCGCCTGCGTACTCACGGTAGTTGGTGGAGCCGACAGCCATAGCGCCGGTGACCCAGCCGGTAGCGGGGTTGGAACGGCCGCCGAAGGTGACCTCGTTCAGGTCGGCACGGTCAACAGCCATGTTGAAAGCGCGGCGGATGTTGGCGTTCTGGAACAGAGCGTCCTTGGTGTTGTAGAATGCGTAGTTGACGGAAGCGGAGTAGGTCTTGACGTAGTCGGTGTCCTCGCGGGCCAGGAACTTCTGGACCCACTCAGCAGCGGAGGTGCCAACGTAATCCAGCTGGCCGGCCTCGTACATGGTGTAGGAGGTGGAGGAGTCGCCCAGGATGTGAACAGTGACGTTCTCGATCTGGACATCAGCGGCGTTCCAGTAGCCTTCGCGCTTCTTCAGGATGATGGAGGAGTTGTGAGTCCAGGACTCCATGGTGTAAGCACCGTTGAAGACGCAGTACTCGGGCTCGGAGCCGTACTGCTCGCCGTACTGCTCAACGATGTCCTGACGCTGGGGATAGTAAACGGTGCCGCAGCACATCTCCAGGAAGGAGGGCACGGGGTAGCTCAGAGTGACCTCCAGGGTCTTCTCGTCCAGAGCCTTGACGCCCAGGGTATCCAGGGAAGCGCCGTCACGGACTTCCTGATAGCCAGCCACGGGCAGCAGGAAATACTCGTTGGGGCAGCCGGTAGCGGGGTCAGCGGAGCGCTGCAGGGAGTAGACATAGTCCTGAGCGGTGACAGGCTGGCCGTCGGACCAGGTGTTGTTGCCCAGATGGAAGGTCCACACGGTACCCTCAGCGTTGGACTCCCAGGACTCAGCGTCGCCGGGGATGATCTTGTAGTTGCCGTCGACTTCGCCCATACGCACGATGGACTCCATGACATTGTTGACAATGCCGGAGGAGTAGGAGTCGGAGATACGGGAGATGTCCATAGAGGTGGGATCAGCGGTCATGTAGGTGTTGTAGTACTGAACGGCAGATTCGTTGCCTTCAGCACCCTTGGTCTCGTCGTTGCCGGACTCACCGCCGCAGGCGGCCAGGGTCAGCAGCATAACCAGAACCAGAATGAGGCTCAGTGCTTTCTTCATAATCAAGCTCCTTTTTCATTATTCCCAAACAGGTGATATTCTGTTTATGGATGGCATAATCATACCATAAATACCGATTAAGGTCAATCGTCGATTGTATTTTCTATGGATATTACATATAGGCTGATTCATTTATGGTTATTTCGCCCATTATCATCGGTTTAATCAATTATGAGACTCTTGTGAAATGTAATTTTCTTCAGATTTTATCCATTATCACCTTCGATTTTCCATTTTTATCCATCAAATATCGTTTCACGCTGCTTTCATGAAAAAAACAGACTGCCCGGCACACGAGCAGTCTGTTTATATTTATTCTGTAAATACGGTTAATTATACGTTCATTGTTGCAGCCATAACGGCCTTGATGGTATGCATCCGATTCTCTGCCTCATCAAAGACAATGGACCGGGAGCTTTCAAAAACCTCATCCGTGACCTCCATGGCAGTCAGGCCGAATTTCTCATGGATCTGCTTGCCGATGACGGTGTTCAGGTCATGGAACGCAGGCAGACAGTGCATGAACTTACACTGCTCCCCTGCATTCTCCATCATGGCCATGGTCACCTGGTAGGGTTTCAGTGCGTTGATCCGCTCCGCCCAGACGCCGTCCGGCTCGCCCATGGACACCCACACATCGGTGTAGATCACATCGGCGTTCTTCGTAGCTTCCATAGGATCGGAGATGAATTCCAGCGTAGCGCCGGTCTCCCCTGCCACAGCCTGACAGGCATCGATCAGCTCCCGGGCGGGGAAATATTCCTTCGGCGCGCAGGCAACAAAATGCATGCCCATCTTGGCGCAGCCCACCATCAGGGAGTTGCCCATGTTGAACCGGGCATCGCCGCAGTAAACCAGCTTTTTCCCCTTCAGGCCGCCGCAGTGCTCCTGAATGGTCAGGAAGTCTGCCAGGATCTGGGTGGGATGGAATTCATTGGTCAGTCCATTCCAGACCGGAACCCCTGCATACTTTGCCAGATCTTCCACGATCTCCTGGCCGAAGCCCCGATACTCGATGCCGTCATACATCCGGCCAAGGACCCGGGCGGTGTCGGCGATAGACTCCTTCTTGCCCATCTGGGAACCGGTGGGGCCCAGGTAGGTAACGCCCATGCCCAGATCGTGACCGGCCACTTCAAAAGCGCAGCGGGTCCGGGTGGAGTCCTTTTCAAACAACAGGGCAATATTCTTTCCCTCACAGTAACGGTGGGGAATTCCGGCCTTTTTCTTTGCCTTGAGGTCAGCAGCCAGCTCCAGCAGGCCGGAGATTTCCTCAGGTGTCAGATCCAGTAGCTTTAAGAAGCTTTTGCCTTTCAAATTCATATTTTCCAACTCCAATTTCAATGTGGTCAGGTTTATTTACAGGCTTCCCGGATGATCTCCACCGCAGCGCTCAGCTGCTCCATGGGAATATTCAGGGCAGGCAGCAGCCGGACCTTGTCCTTGGCGGTCAGGCACAGCACGCCCTTTTCCAGGCACGCATTCACCACTTCCCTTGCAGGCTTTCGTGTCTTAATGCCGATCATCAGGCCCATGCCGGAAACACCTTCCACGCCCTCGGCACCATTCAGTGCGTCGAACACATACTCGCCCTTGGCCTTTACCTGTGCCAGGAATTCATCGTCCAGCCGGTTGATCACGGACAATGCACCGGCGCAGCAGACAGGATTTCCGCCGTAGGTGGAGCCGTGATCTCCCGGCCCCAGCACATACTGGACCTTTTCGCTCATCAGGCAGGCGCCGATGGGAAGGCCACCGCCCAGGCCCTTGGCCGTAGACACGATGTCCGGCTGGATGCCGAACTGCATATAGGCGTACAGACTACCGGTTCGACCGTTGCCGGTCTGCACCTCGTCGATGATGAGGGGAATATCGTGCTGGGCTGCCAGGCTGGCAGCCACCTGAACGTATTCCTTGGTTAGGGGCATCACACCGCCCTCGCCCTGGACACATTCGAGCATGATACCCGCAGCCTTTACAGAGCCCAGCATCTGCTCCAGGGCGCCGATATCATTGGCGGGTACATGGACGAAGCCGGGGGTAAGGGGCTGGAACAGCTCGTGGAAATGGTCCTGCCCCGTGGCTGCCAGAGTGGTCAGCGTCCGGCCATGGAAGCTGTTGAGCAGCGTAATGATGGTATAGCAGTCCGGGCCCTTCTTTTCCGCGGAATACTTCCTTGCCACCTTGATGGCACACTCGTTGGCCTCCGCACCGGAATTTCCGAAGAATACCTTCTTCATGCCGGTTTTTTCGCACAGAGCCTTGGCCAGCAGGGCACAGGGTTCCGTGTAGTACAGATTGGAGGTGTGCTGCACTTTTCCCAGCTGGGCCGTAACGGCGCCCATCCAGGCCTCATCCCTGAAGCCGAAGGCAGTTACACCGATTCCGGAGCCCAGGTCAATATACTGCTTACCGTCGGAGCCGGTCAGCAGGCTTCCGCTGCCGGATACCAATTCCACAGGAAAGCGGCCGTAGGTACCGGAAACAAATTCTTTATCAATGGAAGTAATACTCATAGCGATCGCTGCCCGGAGAACACCCCGGAAGCTTCTCACCTACCTTTTCTTCGTTTTGCGTCAAAAGCTGTCATCCACGGAGGACCATGGTACCGGCGCCCTCGTCGGTAAGCAGCTCCATCAGAATGGAGTGGGGAATCCGGCCGTCCATGATGACCACATTGTCCACTCCGTGCTCGATGGCGTCGATGCAGCAGTCCACCTTGGGAATCATACCGCCGGAGATTACGCCGGAATCATAGAGCTTCCGGGCCTCCTCCACGGTGACATGGGGGATCAGGGTGGAAGGATCGTCCTTATCCATCAGAATACCGGCAATATCGGTCATCATGATCAGCCGCTCCGCCCGGAGAGCACCGGCGATCCGGGCAGCGGCGGTGTCGCCGTTGATATTGTAGGTATTGCCCTGGCGGTCGCTGGCAACGGTGGAGATCACCGGAATGTAATTCTTTTCCAGAAGGGCTTCAATAGGCTGGGTGCGGATCTTGGTGATCTCGCCCACATAGCCAAGGTTTTCATCCTTCATGGTGGCCTCGATGATGCCGCCGTCGATGCCGGACAGGCCCATGGCGTGTCCGCCCTTCATCTGGATCAGATTCACCAGGGTCTTGTTGATCTTGCCGGCCAGGACCATCTGCACGATGTCCACGGTTTCCTTATCCGTGACCCGCAGGCCGTTGACAAACTTGGCCTCCTTGCCCAGCTTTGCCATGGTCTGGCTGATCTCAGGACCGCCGCCATGGACCAGCACCACCTTCACGCCAATGAGCCACAGCAGGGTGATATCCTCCATGACCTGCTGCTTCAGCTGGGGGTTCACCATGGCATTGCCGCCGTACTTGATGACCACAATCTTGCCGTTGTATTTCTTAATGTAGGGCAGCGCGGCAGTCAGTACCTCCGCCCGCTCCACGTTTGTAAATTCCATATCCATATGTCTACCTCTGGGTATGATCAGGTTCTGTAATCTCCGTTGATCTTCACGTAATCGTAGGTCAGGTCGCAGCCCCAGGCCGTGGCGCTGTAAGGGCCGTCGCCCAGGGTCAGGGCGATCTCGATTTCCTTCTCCGTCAGCACCTTCTTGGCCTCCTCCTCGGAGAAGGGGATACCTGCGCCGTTGCGGCACACCTCAACGGATCCGGCGGAGGACTTGAAGGAAACGCCGATCTTGCTGACATCCACCTGGGCACCGCTGTAGCCGATGGCACACAGGACCCGGCCCCAGTTGGCATCGGCACCAAACATGGCAGCCTTCAGCAGGCTGGAGCAGATGACGCTCTTGCAGGAGATCTTGGCCGCCTCCTCGGTTTCCGCACCTACTGCGGTGCATTCCAGCAGCTTGGTCGCGCCCTCACCGTCACCGGCGATGAGGCGGCACAGCTGTACCGTCAGGGTGTTCAGAGCCAGCATAAAGGTGGTAAAATCCTCGCCCTCAGCCACAACAGGCGTATTTCCTGCCAGACCGTTGGCCAGAATGGTGACCATATCGTTGGTGGAGGTGTCGCCGTCCACGGATGTCATATTAAAGGTCTTCTGAACATCGGAAGAAAGTGCCTTCTGCAGCATTTCCGCGGAGATGGCAGCATCGGTGGTGATGAACACCAGCATGGTGGCCATATTGGGATGGATCATGCCGCTGCCCTTGGCGATGCCGCCCATACGGCAGAGCCTGCCGCCCAGGGTAAACTCCACGGCCACTTCCTTTTTCACGGTATCCGTGGTCATGATAGCCTCGGCAGCGGCTTCGCTTCCCTTTTCGCTGAGTCCGGCCGCCAGCTCCGGCATGCCGTTCTCAATGGGCTCCAGGCTCAGGGGCTGACCGATAACGCCGGTGGATGCAACCACAACGTCCCGGGCCCGGATTCCTGTGGTTTTTTCCACCAGAACACTCATGCCCTCGGCGATCTCAATGCCATTGGCGTTGCAGGTATTGGCGTTGCCGGAGTTGCAGATCACGGCCTGGGCCACGCCATCGGAGATATGCTCCCTGGTAACGGTCAGGGGGGCGCCCTTGACAAGGTTGGTGGTATAAACAGACGCAGCTGCTGCGGGAACATCACTGACGATCAGGGCCAGATCCCGCTTGGTGCGGTTGTGACGGATGCCGCAGTGTACGCCGTTTGCCCGAAAGCCCTTTGCGGCGCATACTCCTCCTTCAATTAACTTCATGTAAATCCCTCTTTCGGGCGGACGAAACAGGTTCCGCCTGATAATTAATAATAGCGCACAGGGGCGGCAACTGTGCCGCCCCTGCAAAATTTATACGATCAAGCCGTTTTCTTCCGGAAGCCCCAGCAATACATTCATATTCTGAATAGCCGCGCCGGAGGCACCCTTTCCCAGATTGTCGAACCGGGAAACCAGCAGGATGCGGTCTTCATTTCCGTAGACACCGATCTGCATGTCGTCCCGTCCGCTGAACGCAGCGGCGGAGAGCATACCGTCAGGGTCGGCGCTGTGATCCACCCTGACAAGACCGGAAGCATAATAGTTTTCATACAACACACGAATCTCTTTGGCGGTTGCATTCAACTGCTCAGAAAACAGGGGCACAGTCACTTCCATGCCGCTGTAAAAATCTGCCACGATGGGACAGAACACCGGCGTTTTTTCCAGGCCGCAGATTGCAGCCATTTCCGGCAAATGCTTGTGGCTCTGGGGCAGAGCGTACTGCCGGGGTCCCTTTAAAAGGGGGCTGCGGTCGGGACTTTCATACTGGGCGATCATCTTTTTTCCGCCGCCGGAATAGCCGGTCAGGGAGAAACAGGTCAGTGCCAGTCCTGCAGGAATGATACCCGCCTCCACCAGCGGCGCCACCAGGGCCACAAAGCCGCTGGCATGGCAGCCGGGATTGGCGATCCGTTTGGAAGCGCGGATCTTGTCCCGGTTTCCCTTCAGTTCCGGGAAGCCGTATGCCCAGACCGGATCGGTGCGGTGGGCAGTAGAGGTGTCTATAATCTTCACATCCGAATCCCCCGCCAGTGCCACCGCTTCCCGTGCCGCCTCATCCGGCAGGCAGAGGAAAGCAATATCCGCGCCGCAAATGGCATCGCGCCGGGCGGAAGGATCTTTGCGAAGGGTCTCCGAAAGTTTTACAAGCTGCAGATCAGGCCGGGCTGCCAGACGCTCATAGATCCGCAGTCCGGTGGTACCGGCGCTGCCATCAATAAAAACCTTGGTCATGCCAGCGCCTCCCGGACAAAGGCGATCTGGGCTTTCACGGAAGCGGTAGAGGTACCGCCCTCGCTGATCCGCTTTTCCACGCAGGTGGTCAGATCGATATGCTCATACAGGTCTGCTTCAAACAGCTCGCTGTAGGAAAGGTAGGTGCTTAAGGGCAGCTCTTCCAGAACGGTGTTGTTCTGAATGCACAGGGCAACCAGCTGGCCGGAGATTTTATAGGCGCTTCGGAAGGGCATTCCCTTCTTTACCAGGTAGTCAGCCAAATCCGTTGCGTTGATGAAGCCCTTCTGGGCTGCCCGCTTCATATTGGCGGTATTGGCCTTCAGGGTTTCGATCATACCAGAGAATACCTTCAGGCACATTTTCACGGTATCACAGGCGTCGAAGACGGCTTCCTTATCCTCCTGCATGTCCTTATTATAGGCCAGGGGCAGGCCCTTCAGGGTGGTGAGCAGGGCCATCAGGTCACCGTAGACCCGGCCGGTCTTGCCGCGAACCAGCTCTGCCATATCGGGATTCTTCTTCTGGGGCATGATGGAGGAGCCGGTGGTATAGGCATCCGAAAGCTCCACAAACTTGAATTCCCAGGAAGACCAGAGGATGATCTCCTCGGAGAACCGGGAAAGATGCATCATCAATGTAGCAATTGCACTCATCAGCTCCACACAGAAATCCCGGTCGGAAACGCCGTCCAGAGAGTTCAGGCAGATGCCGTCAAACCCCAGCTTTTCGGCTTCGAAGCGGCGGTCTGTCTCATAGGTGGTACCCGCCAGGGCACAGCAGCCGATGGGGCTCAGGTTCATCCGCTTCCGGGTATCTGCCAGCCGGTCCACATCCCGCAGCAGCATCATGGCGTAGGCCATCAGATGGTGACCGAAGGTGATGGGCTGTGCCCGCTGCAGATGGGTGTAGCCGGGCATGATGGCGTCGTAGTATTCCTCCGCCTTGGCGGTGACCGCGGCGATGAGGGTCTTGGTAAGAGCCGTGATCTCATCGATCTCATCTCTTAAGTACATCCGGACATCCAGGGCCACCTGGTCATTTCGGCTCCGGGCGGTGTGGAGCTTCTTGCCCACGTCGCCCAGGCGCTGGGTGAGCACCTGCTCCACGAACATGTGGATATCCTCGCACTCCCAGTCAAATTCCAGAGCGCCGGAGTCCAGATCCTTCAGGATCCCTTCCAGACCGTCAACCAGGGTGTCGGCGTCGGTTTCGGAGATGATTCCCTGCTTGGCAAGCATGGCAGCATGGATCATGGAGCCTGTGATGTCCTGTCGGTACATCCGGCTGTCAAAATGGATGGAAGAATTGAAATCATCCGCGATTTTTTCAGTTGTACCGTCGGTCCGTCCGGCCCACATTTTAGCCATAGCTGCTGCTCCTTACAATTTAATTTGAATTACTTGGCGTTTGCCCGGTCCACCATGGCCTTGACCTTGATGGGCAGGCCGTAGAGGTTGATAAAGCCCTTGGCGTCGGTCTGGTCGTAGTCGGATTCGCCGAAGGTGGCGATCTCCTCGGAGTACAGGGAGTAGGGGCTCCAGACACCGGCGTTGATCATGTTGCCCTTATAGAGCTTCAGCTTCACCTTACCGGTGACGTTCTCCTGGGTCTTATCCACGAAAGCTGCCAGAGCCTCCCGCAGGGGGGTGAACCACTGGCCGTTGTAGACCAGCTCGGCGTAGGTGATGGCCAGTCTCTGCTTTTCGTGGAGGGTCATCTTATCCAGGCAGATGGACTCCAGAACGCTGTGGGCCTTGTACAGGATGGAGCCGCCGGGGGTCTCGTAGACACCGCGGCACTTGATGCCCACCAGACGGTTTTCCACGATGTCCAGCAGGCCGATGCCGTTGGCGCCGCCGATCTCGTTGAGCTTCAGGATGATATTCTTGGCGCTCATCTGCTCGCCGTTGAGAGCCACGGGAACGCCCTGAACGAAGTCCAGAGTGATGTAGGTGGGAACGTCGGGAGCCTGGATGGGAGAAACGCCCATTTCCAGGAAGCCGGGCTTCTCGTACAGGGGCTCGTTGCCGGTGTCCTCCAGGTCCAGGCCCTCATGGCTCAGGTGCCACAGGTTCTTGTCCTTGGAGTAGTTGGTCTCACGGTTGATCTTCAGGGGGATGTTGTGAGCCTCAGCGTACTCGATCTCCTCTTCTCTGGACTTGATGGTCCACTCACGCCAGGGGGCGATGATATGCATCTCGGGGGCGAAGTGCTTGATGGTCAGCTCGAAACGGACCTGGTCGTTGCCCTTGCCGGTGCAGCCGTGGCAGATGGCGTCAGCGCCTTCCTTGATGGCGATGTCCACCAGACCCTTGGCAATGCAGGGACGGGCGTGGGAGGTACCCAGCAGGTACTCTTCGTAAATGGCGCCGGCTTTCAGGCAGGGCATGATGTAGTTGTCCACATAGTCGTCGGTCAGATCCAGCACATACAGCTTGGAAGCGCCGGTCTTGAGGGCCTTCTCTTCCAGGCCTTCCAGCTCGTCGGCCTGACCCACGTTGCCGGAAACGGCGATGACTTCACAGTTGTTGTAGTTTTCCTTCAGCCAGGGGATGATGATGGAGGTATCCAGACCTCCGGAGTAAGCAAGAACGACTTTCTTGATGTTTTCCTTTTTCATAATGGGGCCTCCCGAACAGGTAGTTTGTTATGCAGGGATTATACAGCTTTATTCATATTTTGTCAAGTTTTATGCATATATATTCATTCATGTTTCCATTTATTCATGACTTGTGCATATTTGATTTGTGAACAGATTGTGTCTTTTGTGCACTTTGACTACCAATATTTTCATTTTGTAACCGGCAGACGGCCTTTGCAGATTCCTCCTGTGGTTTTATATGCATCAACTGTATATAAATACCGTCCGCCTTACAAAAATAAATGTATTTTGCATGCTGACAATCGCAGAAAAAAACCGTCCTCCAAAGAGGACGGTTTGCTGTTGCGCTTATTCTGTTTCGTTGATCAGTCCAAACAGGAAATACACACAGGCCAGAAGGTCCGCGCAGCCCCCGGGGGACAGCCTTCTTTGGATGAACCAGTCATCCAGTTCTTCCACGTCTTTTAAGGTATATTCCCCTTCCAGCAGGCGGCATACCGCTTCCCTGCCCGCTTGGGCACCCTCCAGACCGCCCCGGGCGATCATGTTGGTATCCTCCACCCGGGCCATCAGGTTCAGAAGCGTCCGGACCCCTGCCTCATTGGAGTCCATTCCCCTTTCCAGGCAATCCCGGTACACAGGCATACCGATTTTCTCTACCGAGGGCAGCCCGTCGGCGGCTTCCCCCCGGATGCCCCGGATGCCGTTTTGGGCAAAAAGGCGGTATCCCACCGTGTTTCCGCCCTTTTTCCAGTCCGCCTCCATGGCACCCCCGGTCATGGCGGAAATCTCCGGGAAAATGGCAGCTTCCTCCCACTTCCCTGCCGGGTCCCACAGCCGTCCGGCTGCGCCGCAGAGAATGCCCAGGGTAAAGATAGCACCCTTGTGGGTATTGATTCCCTTGGTTGCTGCGAACATAACTTGCTCCGCCTGCAAGCCTGCGGCACGAAGCTGCCGGAAGGTCTCGGCGGGAGGTTCCTCAGCTGTATCCATACCGATGCGGACACAATCACGGTAATAATCACCCAGCGCCGCGGCGCTTAACCGGAAAGTGTGGATATCCATATCCCGGTGGCTGCCGGAATTCCGCGTGTCCACCAGGCCGGGTTTTGGCGTGGTCTCCACCTCGTCCAGAAGACTACGGACCGCCAGTGCTCCGATCCGCTCCGCATCCGCCTTGGCAAAATACTGACGCAGTATGGATTTGGTAGCCGTCTGCAATTCCGCCACCGAATGGACCCGTCGGGAAGCACAGCCCCGGCCCGGTGCGCCGCAGACGATGCAGTTGCGGCTTCCGCCCCCAACCGCTTCCCTGTCCAGCTTGCTTAGGTCCGGCCCAATCACATCCATGTCAAAGAGCCGTCCCAGGCCATGCTCGTCCTCGATGCGCGTGGTAATGGCTTTCAGGCTCAGAGCCTCCATATCCACGACCAGGATGGCCTCACAGCCGGTCACCGCCTCTTTCACTTCTTTCGCAAGGACCCTTTCCTCCGGTAACCGCTGTTCCAGCGCCCGGAGTCCCTCCTGAAATCCCCGACGGATCAGGGGCGAGGTTTTCACAGGCCCCGGGATATTCATGGAAAAACTGATAAGGGCCTTCCCATATTTCCGGCTCAGGGCAACCTGCCGGGCTGCCCGCTGTTCCCGGGCTTCCAGCATCTGCATCAGGGTAACTTCCATGGGAAGGTCCTCCTTTCTTTCCATGATTATGATAAGGACTTAACGCTCCTGGGGATAGACCATTCCCCACTGCTTACGGATGCTGTCCATGAACTCCATGACGTAGACGCTGTCCGCCAGGGGCATGGAATCACTTTCGATCTTTCCGCTTTCCAGGCACCGGGCACACTCCAGGAACTGATATTCGTAGCCGCTGATCTGCTTGGGCACTTCGATTTTCTGAAGCAGCTGATCCTGCACATCGTACACACTGACGGACTGGGGATTGTTGATGTTCTCCACCACAAGATAGCCCTTGTCACCGTGGATGATACCCTTCCGGTCGGACCGGGCATAAACGCTGTGGGTCAGCACCGCCATACGGCCATCCCGGTAGAAAATGGTGATGGTCTCCATGCCGTCCACACCGGTGTCCATCATCCGGACGGCAGTTTCCACCCGTTCGATATCCGTGCCGAAGTGCATCAGGGCAAAATTGATGCCGTAGACGCCGATATCCAGCAGGGCGCCGCCGGCCAGGGCCGGTTCGTAGATTCGGGGCACCTGATGAATCACATAGGACAGGTTGGCAGTCAGGGTATTCACCTTGCCGATGATGCCGCTGCCGATCAGATCGTTGATGATCTTCCGGGAGGGCATGTACCGGGTCCAGATGGCTTCCGCCACAAAGACGCCCTTTTCCGCGGCATGAGCCCGAACCTTTTTGGCCTGGTCTGCATTGAGGGTAAAGGCCTTTTCGCACAGGACAGCCTTGCCGTGATCGATGCACAGCATTATATGCTCGTAGTGATGGGAATGGGGCGTTGCGATGTACACCAGCTCCACCTCCGGGTCCCGGAGCATCTCCTCATAGCCGCCGTAGGCCTTTTGGAAGCCAAACTTTTTGGCAAAGGCTTCGGCCTTTTCATAGGACCGGGAGGCCACTGCATAGCACTCCACCTCCTGCAGTGCCGCCATGGTGGGAGCTGTGCTGGCCGCAATGCCGCCTGCGCCTAAAATACCCAGTTTCATATCGGTATCACCCTTTCGTGTTTAATATAAATCCATTGTACCCTGTGCCCATGGTTTTTGCAAGCTGATTCTCTTTCCATATAAAAATAAGGACGGCCCGAAGGCCGTCCTTAAATCAGGAATATTAACCGAAGAGATTGGTGAAGAAGTCCACGATGGCCTTCCAGACGGAGGCGAAGAAGCCCAGCTTCTCAACAGGCTCTTCCACCTCAGGCTCAGTCTCAGACTCGGTCAGAGGTGCATTGGGATCAGCAGGAACCAGGATCATAGCAGAGGTAGCGTCCACTTCCACAGTGCCCTCCACGATGGCCAGAGCCTCAGTGCCGGCAGTGGTCTTGTTGACACAGACAGCCCACTTGCCCTCGGGCAGCTCCACGGTGTTGGCCACGGAGTCGGCGTTGAAGATGGAGATGATGGCATCCTCCAGACCGGCACCGTTGTTGATGTAGGCCACAACGTTATTGTTGTAGGTCTCCAGCTCGGTCATGGCGGCGTTGATATCAGCCTTGGTGGTCAGGCGCATAGCAGGATGGGCCTTCCGGAAGGCGATCAGGCCGGTGTAGTAGTTCACGGAGGTGTCAACCAGTTCCATGTCCAGATTGGACCACTTGAAGGAGTTGATCTCGTCGCCGGCGTTGTAGGAGTTATGGTTGAAGCCGTTCTCCTGCTGGGCATCGGGCTTGGAGCGGAGCATTTCCTCACCGGCGTGGATGAAGGGCACGCCCTGAGCGGTGATGTAGTAAGCGGCAGCCAGATTGTTCATGGCGGCAGCCTGGGCGGCGGCCTCCTCAGCGGTGCAGCCGTTGGCGTCCATCACGTCGATGGTCAGGTTATCGAACAGGGTGTAGTTATCGTGGCAGGAGGCGTAGTTGATGGTCTGCAGGGGGGTATCCACGGAGCTGCCGTTGGAGCCCCAGAGGGAGTTTGCGGTGTAGCCTGCGGAAACAACCATCTTGGTGCCGCCGGTCATATTGCCGGAGACGAAGCCCTTGTCGGTGGCAGTGAACACGCCGCCGTGGATGGCGTTACGGATGGTATCGTTGAACAGGGCGAAGACGCCAGCCTCGGTGTTGACCTTGGTATCGTTGGGCTGGATGGTCATCTTATTGACGTAACCTTCCTTGGTGGTCCAGGTGCACATCTCCCAGCCCTCGCCATAGAAGATGATCTCGGGGTTGACAGCGTGGACCTCAGCCATAACCTGGTTGATGGTCTCGTAGTCGATCAGGCCCACCAGGTCCCAGCGGAAGCCGTCAATGTGGTATTCCTCTGCCCAGTACAGAACGGAGTCCACGATGTACTTGCGGACCATGGATCTCTCGGAAGCGGTATCGTTGCCGCAGCCGGAGTTGGACTGATAGGAGCCGTCGTCGTGAATGCGGGAGAAGTAGCCGGGAACGATCTTGTTGAAACAGAAGTTGCCTGCGTCAGCAACATGGTTGTAAACCACGTCCATGATGACACCGATGCCATTGTCATGGAGGGACTGAACCATATGCTTGAATTCGTTCACACGGACTGCGCCGTTGTAGGGATCGGTGGAGTAGGAGCCCTCGGGAACGTTGTAATTCTTGGGATCGTAGCCCCAGTTGTAGCCGCCCACGGTCTCATCCACGGAGTTGATGTCGTAGACAGGCAGCAGGTGGACGTAGTTGACGCCCAGATTCACCATGTAGTCCACGCCGGTGGAGATTTCGGTTCCGGGGACCTTGGTGCCCTTCTCGGTGAAGGCCAGGTACTTGCCCTTGTTTTCCATACCGGAGGACTCATCGATGGAGAAGTCACGGACATGCAGCTCCCAGATGACCGCATCGGTGTAATTATCCTGGGTCACATAGGTATCGTTCTCCCAGCCTGCGGGATCGGTGGAATCCAGATCGATGATCATGCCACGGTTGCCGTTGACGCCGGTGGTACGGGCGTAGGGGTCCACAGCCTCCACAGTCTCACCCTTGCGGGTGACGGAGTAGGTGTAGTAGATGCCGTTCAGGTCGCCCTCCACGGTGGCGATCCAGGTGCCGTTGGCATCGGCAGTCATCTCGTGGGAAGCGATCAGGTCGTCGGTGCCCTCAGTGCCGGAGGTGTACAGATTCACGGACACGGCAGAGGCAGTGGGTGCCCACACTCGGAAGCTGGTTGCCTCAGCGGACCAGGTGGCGCCCAGGTCATCACCCTCATAGGTGTACTCAGCCTCGAAGAAATCGGTGGAATACACGTTGGGAACGGTGATCTTGCAGGGGGTGCCCTTGTAGTAAACGGTGAAGATTTCGTCGGAGTTGATCTCGCCCTCGTAATCCTGGACGTAATCGGAGGTGCCCTCCACATTGGTGACACTCTTGATCTTCATTTCACCGGCGGGGCCTTCCAGAACGAAGGAGCCCTTCAGGTCGCCCTCAATGGGCACAGCGGTGGTGACGGTCAGGGTATCGTCGATGGAGTCATAGACAGCAGCGGTGACCTTTGCGCCAACCTGAGCCTCGGACTTGTCAACGATGAAGTCTTCCAGGGCGGAGCCGGACTTGGCGTAGACATGGACAGTGCCGGACAGGACGTCGGAAACGTCGATCTGACGGTCGCCGTCGGGATCCTTGGTCCAGTCGGGCTTCTTGATGATGAAGCCGCACCAGATATCGGCAGCGTCGGCGTAGTAGGTAGCGGTGGCGCCATAAGTGGTGCCCTCGTACTCCACATCCTCCAGCTCGAATTTACGGGTGGCGTCCAGGGACTCCACGCCGTTCCACATGTGAACTTCCCAGTCGCCGTAGGCGGCATCCTCGCGGAAGTAGTGGACCTTGATGGTGATGTCGTACTCGGGAGCATCGGGCTCACCCTTGACCACGTCATCGCCCTCTTCCACAGTGAAGTCGGCCACGCCGGAGTTCAGGTAGATATGCAGGGAGCCGGACTTGACCTGGCCCAGATCTGCGTAGACGCTTTCCACAAAGCGGTCGCCGTCGGGGTCCTTGGCCTTCCAGCCGTCACCGCCCTGACGGACGATGAAGCCAACGGAAGCGGTATTGGCGTTGGCGTAGATGGTTGCTACCATCTCGCCGTCCTCCTCAACAAAGGGAGCAGAGCCGGTGATGGCGCCCCAGGAGAACAGGTCCCAGTCGTCATAGACACCGTCTTCGCGGCTGTAATGGAACTTAAGCTGCACGGGGCCTGCGGCTTCCTCAGCGGCTACGCTGAGAACGCCGGGCACCATGATCAGGCTCAGAACCATAACCAGCGCCAAAACTAAGCTGATTGTCTTTTTCATGATGATCCTCCAATTCAATTCTCTTCGTACGTATCGGTAAATACATACGAAATGATTATAAATTGGAAACGTTTAAAATTCAAGATACCGATTGGTTTGAAGGAAAAATTCCATAGATATGACAAATTCTGGCAGCTTTGTTAATGCGAAATGACAAAACGGGGCCCGCTTCAGGCCCCGTTTTGTGAAGAACGTTATTTAAAAATAGCTGACCTTGATCCGCTTTCCCATTTTCCGCAGGCACTGGGACAGTTCCTGCACCAGATTCATCTTGATGTGGAAATTGATGGGCAGGTCCGGATTCTGGTGGGCAGGATTCACCGCCCTGCCGATGAAGAAATTGATATCCGTAGCTTCCTCAAAGAGCAGGCGGCTGATCTGGGACGCGCCGTCCTTCCGGAAGGACCACTGCTCATAATCCTTGTTGTCCCCCAGATAGTCCTTGGCGTATTCCAGCACCTTGTTCATGGTGATGACGCCCTCCGTCACCAGGTCCACGCCCTCCAGATAGGCAATGGGCGGAATGTCAGAGCGCTCATATTTCAGGCTGGCCCGCAGGGGCTTACGCAGGTATTTTGCTGCGATGGATGCGGTGGTGCCGCCGCAGACGATGTGCTTGCCCTCCTTGGAGAAGAACAGGCTCATCATCCGGTCATTGTCATCCCGGTTGGCGGGCGGTCCGAAAAGCACGTTCATGGGCTCCCGCTTTCTCACCTTCACCACGCAGGCGGTGGTGTCGTCTCCGGGCTTATAGCCGTAGAGCTTGTCGCACTCATCCACCAGCATAGTAGCCAGGGTCTTGGCGGTGTAGCCGCCCATGTTCAGCGCTTCCATGAAGGAGATGATCTCCTCCCGCTTCCAGCCGAAATTGAAATGGGTGCCCAGACCCGCGTGGGGGCAGCCGTCACTCATGGCGATGAACACATCGTCCTCCTGAAGCCGGACAGTGGACTTGTAGATCTTCTTGCCGCCGATGTTCATCTCCTTTTTGGGATAGAGATAATTGGCAAAATCCCGGAGGATGATGACCATGGGGTTATCGTACTGGATGATCTCCGCCACCTCATTGTTCAGGATATGGATGATGGTAAAGGTGGAATAGGCCACACCCCGCTCCGAGCAGACAGGCAACGTGGCGGCAATGGTCTCCACGCACTCCTCAATGGGCAGTCCTGCCGCCATCATAGTGGATATGATCTTGGCAGTGAGGGTGGACAGGATACTGGCCTTCACACCGCTGCCCAGGCCGTCGGCCAGAACGATGACGGTGGAATTTTCATTCTCCTCCACCACATCCACATGGTCGCCGCAGAGCTCCTCCCCCACATGGATGATGCTTTTATATCCGATATCTACACACAGATCATTCATCGACAATGGACTCCTTCAGCTTGGTCAGGGCAATCTTGGTCTCCGCGGCTGTTTCGCCCAGCAGCGACGCGATCTCCTGAACGATGCGCATCTGCTTTTCCACCACTCTGTCCGCCACCTCCACGGTCTGGCGGCTGATCTGCTCCTTCCTCTCCTTCTCCGCCTCCTCATCGGTCACATCCCGGAGTATGCCGATGAACATCCGGGAATCCCGGTCAAAGACCACGGTCTGCTCCACATACTTTTTGTATTCGGACAAATATACCCGCAGGTCATGGACGGACCGGAGATTTTTGCGAACAGACTCGAATACCGCCGGATCCAGGATCCGCTCCACATGCTCGCCCAGCACATCGGACTCGGCGCGGATGTTCATGATCTTTCTGGCGGCGGCGTTGATCTGCTGGACCTCCAGATTTTCGTTCAGCACGATCAGGCCGTTGGGGGTATTGCGGACGATGGTATCGGAGAAATTCTCCGCCTTGTTTTTCAGGTACGGCAGGCACATGGAGGGCTCCGCCTTGCCCTGGATAATGGCAATGGCCTTTTCCCGGCAGGAATTATAGCCGCAGGAACCGCAGTCCAGCTCATCGGCGGGCCAGATCTTGCCCATCTGCCGCAGGGCTGCCCGGATCTCTTCCTCCGAGGGCATCACCTGCTGCCGGTCGATGTACGCAAAGTGCTTCCGAAGCTCCATGGTATCCGGCTGCTCCACAGGGAAATCCTCCGTACCGGCATAATTTGTGACGGTGATATAGTCCTTCACGGACATCTGATTGTGCCGCTCCATGACAGGACCGCCGATGCAGCTGCCGTGGCAGGCGGACAGCTCCAGGAAGCATTTGTGGATCTTCCCCGCTTCGATATCCCGCAGGGCTGCCATGCAGTTTTCCACACCGTCCAGAGCAATATAACTATAGTCCGGATTCTTCCGGGTCATGGTCTTCAGGATGCCGCCGGTGGTGGGGAAGAATCTTGCCCGGGATTTTTCCTCCCGCTTGGCTTCCGGAATCAGCTGAATCCGCTCAGCCTTCAGCCAGGCTGTCAGCTCCTCGAAGGTCAGCACCGCATCCACGATTCCCTCGGAAAGCTCCGCCTCGTCCTTTTTGGCCACACAGGGGCCGATAAACACGGTTTTGGCATTGGGGATGCGCTTTTTAATATCGGCGCAGTGGGCCTGCATGGGCGACATCACGTCCGCCAGGTACATCAGTAGCGACGGAAAATATTTCTGGATCAGCAGGTTGATGGAATGGCAGCAGGAGCTGATGATAATATCCCGGCCATCCTCGTTGAGCATCCGCTCATACTCGGTCTTGACCATGGTGGCGCCCAGGGCCGTCTCCTCAGCGTCGTAAAAGCCCAGCTTTTTCAGGGCGCTGCGCATATTTTCGATACCCACGCCGTCGTAATTTGCCACAAAGGAGGGTGCCAGGCTCACCACCACCGGGTCCCCGGACTGGAGCAGAACCTTGACCTTTTCCGTGCCGTCCACGATCTGCTTGGCATTCTGGGGACACACCGCAAAGCACCGGCCGCAGAGGATGCACTCACTTCCGATGATATGGGCCTGGTTGGCAGAAAACCGGATGGCCTTTACCGGGCAGTGACGGATGCACTTATAGCAGTTTTTACAGTTGGATTTTTTGAAAGTCAGACAATTGGCCATGGTGTTATCCTCTCTTTACCGCAGGAAGTATGATATCCCGGAAGAACAGCGCAAAATTCTCCGGTGTCACGCCGGTGTGGATCTCGTCATCCACCTGGATGGTGACACCATGGCGGTTGCATTTTCCGATGCAGAAGCTGCCGGTGAGGACCACCTCGTCCTCCAGGTTCGTTTCCTCCAGCTTTTTCTGGAACATCTCCACGATTTCCTCAGAGCCCTTCAAATGGCAGGAGCTGCCCACACAGATCTGTACAATGACCATTGCGATTCCTCCTTGTTTTGCTTGCGGATAATTCTGTCCGTATCATAGCATATCCGGATAAAAACATCAATTGGAATCGTTTCTTTATTTAGCCGCTCTCCCCTTTTGCTCAGCCTGTGTGACTGCGGGCAGAAAAAAGCACAGCACCCCAAATGGGGTGCCGTGCCCTTACCTATTCCAAAATTACCGGACAAAGGAAGTGCTCAGGGTGGTGGACCAGGCTTCGCCGGGATTCAGGATGGCCGCGGCGGGCTTCTCATTCCAATCGCTGCCAGAACCCTCGCAGCTGGGAAGGCTGTGCCAGGGCTCGATGCAGACAAAGCGTGGCATGCCCGGCTTGCTCCAGATCAGGGTGTAGGGGAACTCCGCAATATTGCACACCACAGCCCGGCCGGTACCCTTTTCGTACAGACCCAGAGTTGCGGATTTCAGATTCACCATGCAGTGGCTGTCATTGGCAAAGAGCTGCTCATCCACGGGGATAGCGGTGATATTGCTGCCCAGATAGTAGTGGTCCTTCTGGACCAGTCCGGTGGGCAGGCAGTTCAGGCAGACGGGAGATTCCATCTCGGAAAAGCGCAGCTCATAGTCCGTTGCCACATGCTTGTCATCAAAGGGAACCGTGAAGGCGGGATGATAGCCGATGCCGAAGGGCAGCTTCTCCTCATCCAGATTCTCAACGGTCAGCGTGTGGTGCAGGGTATCATTTTCCAGGGTGAAGGTGGAAACCAGCCGGAATTCATAGGGAAACTTCTGATGGGTTTCCTCATTGGCGCAGAGCTCCAGGACGATGGTGTCCTTGGTCTGCTCCACGAAGTCATGGTCCATCAGCCGGGCAAAGCCGTGCTGGCCGGACTCATAAACGCCGCCCTTGGCCTCGATCTTACCATCCGCCACCTTGCCCGCATGGGGGAACAGAATGGGGGCATGGTAACCCCAGACAGCCTTGTCCGCCTGCCAGATGTGCTCCACATTATCGCACTTGCGGATCACGCTCTTGACCTGGGCGCCCCAGGTGGTGACGGTCACTTTCAGGTACTCGTTTTCAATGGTGAATTCCTTTGCCATGGCGGTTTCCTCCTCAGTTTAGTCCAGTTTCTCGCCCACGTGCCGGAAGGGGCTCTTGGTGGGAGAATCGAGAGAAGCTTCCTTACTGTATTTATCCACGAATTTGGCAGCCTTGTCCACAGGCAGGATGGTGCCGGGTCCGGCCACGCAGCCGCCGGGGCAGGCCATGCCCTCCAGCAGATAACCATTGTACTTACCGGCCTTTGCCAGGGCGATCAGCTTGCGGCAGTCCCGCAGGCCCTCAGCCCGGGCGGTCTTGATCTCCAGATCCGGATGCTCCTCGTGGACCAGATCGGTGACAGCCTTGGCAACACCGCCGGCCACGGCGAAATTGCGGCTGGAGCCGGAGGCCTCGTTCAGGCACTCTGCCTCCCCCACCTTCTCCCAGTCGATCTCCTTGGCCTCGAACATGCCCATCAGCTCTTCGAAGGTCAAAACAAAGTCCACGTCGGAGCGGATATCGGAACGGATCGCCTCCAGCTTCTTGGCAGCACAGGGTCCCACAAAGACCACCTTGCAGCCGGGATTCTCCTTCTTCATCAGCCGGGCGGTAAAGACCATGGGCGTCAGGGTCATGGAGATCTTTTTGATCTCGCTGGGGTAGAGCTTTTCGATCATGCCCTGCCAGGCGGGGCAGCAGGAGGTAGCCATATAGTTCTGCTCCTGGGGCACCTTCTCCAGGAAGTCCTTGGCCTCCTCGATGGTACAGATATCCGCGCCGATTGCCACTTCCCGGACGGAGTCAAAGCCCAGCATGCCCATGGCAGTCACCAGCTTGCCGGGAGACACCATGCCGCTGAACTGGCCGATGAAGGCAGGAGCCACGATGGCAATGACCTTGTCACCCCGGAGGATGGACTGGATCACCTGGAAGATCTGGCCCTTGTCCGCAATAGCGCCGAAGGGGCAGGAAACCAGACACTGGCCGCAGGCCACGCACTTATCCTGGTTGATCACCGCACGGCCCTGGTCATCGGAGCCGATGGCATCCATGCCGCAGCTCTTGGCGCAGGGACGCTCCAGATGGACGATGGCATTGTAGGGACAGGCACCGGCGCACTTGCCGCACTTGATGCACTTGCTCTGGTCGATATGGCTTCTGCCGTTGTCAAAGTAAATGGCACCCTTGGGGCAGACTTTTTCGCAGGACCTGGCCAGACAGTTCTGGCAGTACTTGGTCACCTTGTACTGATTAGAAGGACAGGCGTGGCAGGCATAGGGAATGATATTGACCAGCGGGGGCTCATAATACTGCTCGGCAATGTAAGCAGCATCCATGCCCTCGGAAACCAGATGCCGGCCGTCAGCGGGACGAAGGCCCAGGCCCATGGCCAGGCGGACACGCTCACCGGCAATGGCACGCTCCAGGAACACGGATTCCCGGTGCAGGGGCCGGTCGCCGGGAACAATGACGTAAGGCAGATCGTTGGCAGCCTCGTAACCCTTGCCGGAATAGGCCATACGGGCAACCTCCGCAAAGACCTTTTTACGAATGTCAGTGATTAAGGACGGAATTCCTCTCATAAAAGCCTCCAAAAATAAAAATTTCCAAAAAACTCCGCAAAGAGAATGCTGAGCGCACCCCTTTGCGGAGAGAAAATAGCACTTATGCGGTTTTCCGCCGGCAGGCCGCACTGCGGGAGGAAGCACCGCACTGCTGCATCCGCAGCGGGGCACAACACTTACTTTACCACACAGTTATGCAGCCTGTCAAGATATGGGATTTTTTACCGGATTTCCATGGGACAAAAAACAGTACCGGGAACTTTCGCTCCCGGTACTGTGAATGAGCTTAGATCAGGCTCAGGGCTGCCTCGTCGCAGACCAGAGTAAAGTCGGGGTGCAGCTGCAGAATGGAAGCAGGGACCTCGGGGGTGACGGGGCCGAAGAAGGACTTCTTGACGATCTCAGCCTTATCCTTGCCGGAGGCGATCAGCAGGACCTTCCGGGCGTTCATGATGGTGCCGATGCCCATGGTGTAGGCCTGGCGGGGCACATCATCCCGGGAAGCGAAGAAGCGCTTGTTGGCCTCGATGGTCTCCTCGGTCAGGTCCACGCAGTGGGTGTTCACGGGGAAGTGATCGGCAGGCTCGTTGAAGCCGATGTGGCCGTCGTGGCCGATGCCCAGCAGCTGCAGGTCCACGCCGCCCACAGCCTTGATGATGGCGTCGTACTCAGCGCAGGCAGCCTCGGCATCGGGATTCTCGCCGTTGGGGACATGAACAGCGTCAGGACGGATATCCACATGGTTGAACAGATTCTCGTGCATGAAGTACCAGTAGCTCTGGTCGTTGGTCCGGGGCAGGCCGCGGTACTCGTCCAGATTCACAGTGGTGACCTCAGCGAAGCTCAGATCGCCGACCTTGTACCAGTCCTCGATGAGGCTCTTGTAGGTGCCCACGGGGGTGCCGCCGGTGGCCAGACCCAGCACACAGTTGGGCTTGGCAACAACCTGTGCTGCAATGATGTTGGCTGCCTTACGGGACATTTCTGCGTAATCCTTGGCTTTGATGATTCTCATGGGAATGATCTCCTTCCTAATTCTTCGCTGTATGTAAATTATTATGAATTACATGGAAAAATGCTGTCTATCCGAGGATACGTCGGAAAAACCAAATTTTTCATACCGTATCCTTGCTCGCTTCTATAACTATACCTGATTTGCAAAGAAAGGTCAAGTGTCCTTTCAGCTGTATCTGTATCTGTTTCAACTCGTGCTTACATTCCGGTCTTCAGCCGGATCATATTCCAGGAGTGCTTCTTCAGGGTAATCTTCCCCTCCCCCACCGGCACGGAACGGGGGCTGACCGCCTCCTGATCCTTACGGTTCACAGCCTTCAGGTCCTCATGGTACAGCTCTACCTGCTCCAGGACTCGGCACCGGCCGAAGTTCTCGGGAACAATATCCAGTTCCATATCCTCCGTCAGGGAGCGGTTCACCGCGAAGATCACGATTTCCTGCGTTTCCTCGTTATAAACTGCGGAGGAAACCAGATACGCCGCATCCCGGTACTTACCGGCAGTAAAACTGTCGCAGGAGACGATGCTGCGCAGTGTGCTTCCCCTTCCGTATGTGGATGCATACAGGAAGGGATAAAAGATGGTCTGGACCCAGGCGCTTCCGCCGTTTTCCGTCATAATAGGTGCGATGACATTCACCAGCTGGGCAAGGCATGCAATTTTCACCCGGTCACAGTGGTTCTGCAGGGTCATCAGCATACTGCCAACCAGCAGGGCGTCCTCAAAGGTGTACACATCCTCCAGCTGGGGCGGAGCCACCTGCCATTTTTCCATTTTCGCATCGGCGTCCTGGCTGTGGAACCACACATTCCACTCGTCAAAGGACAGATTCAGCTGTTTATCCGAATGCTTCTTAGCCTTTACCGCGTCGCAGATCGCCGCCACGGACCGGATGAAGGCATCCATGTCATCGCTCTTGCACAGGAATTCCAGGGTATCATCCTCGGGATTGCCGTAATACTGGTGCAGCGACAGGTAATCCACATAGTCGTAGGTATGGTCCAGCACCGTCAGCTCCCAGTCGCCGAAGGTGAGCATATCGTAATTGGAGCTTCCGCAGGCCACCAGTTCGATGGAGGGGTCCACCCATTTCATGATCTTCGCTGTTTCGGCCGCCACCCGACCGTACTCCTCGGCAGTCTTGCTGCCGATCTGCCAGGGACCGTCCATCTCGTTGCCTAGGCACCAGACCTTGATGTCAAAGGGTTCCGGGAAGCCGTTCTGCCGTCTTAAATTGGCATAGTGGGTATCCAGTGTGCTGTTGCAGTATTCCAGGCAGTTCCGGGCTTCTTCCGGGCCCCGGGTGCCTAAATTGACCGCCATCATGACCTGGGCTCCGGCCCGCTTTGCCCATTCCTGGAATTCATCGATGCCCACCTGGTTGGTTTCCACCACCTGCCAGGCAAGCTCCATTTTCCTGGGGCGCTTTGCCTTGTCTCCGGTGCCGTCCTCCCAGTTGTAGCCGGAGACAAAATTGCCGCCCGGATATCGGACAATGGGAATCTGCAGCTTTTTCACCAGCTCCAGCACATCCCGCCGGAAGCCTTGATCATCGGCTGTCGTATGACCCGGCTCATAGATGCCGCCGTAGACTGCCCGGCCCAGGTGCTCAATGAAGGAGCCGTAAATACGCCGGTCGATCTGACCCACGGTAAAATGCCTGTTCACACGAATTTCTGCCTTCATGGAATCCCCTCCCCAATTGATTTCTTTTATCATACCAAACAGGAAAAACCTTGACAAGAATTTTCTGTGTAAATGCCCCCTGTTCCTAATGAACAGGGGGAGCTGAATAAAGGGAATGATTACTTTCTCTTTTCAAATTTATAATAACACGCCCGGATTCCGTAAGCACTGTCCTCAGCAAATGCGGACAGCGACATTCCGCATTGAAAAGCCCTGTGCATAACAGTATTACAGTTCTCTTGTGCATCAATAGATTGGTAATAGACTGCACCGCCATCTTTTACAAACTCACAGGCTTTTGCAAAGAGCCCCATACCGTCGCAGCTTTCCATTGCGGTGGAGCCCACCATCGTCAGGATATCAAACCGATCAGCAAAATCCAGCGTCGTGGCATCCGCACAGACAACATTGACCTTATTGGGATTTCCTTCGCAGCTGAGCCGTTCTTCCAGCTGCCGGCAACAGATCTCAAGCTTATCAATGCTCGTCAGAGTTCCTCCGGACAGCTTATAAGTAAGATATGTATCCCACTCACCTGCACCGATCCCAATATTGCATAATTGGACGTTTTGGGGTATTGAAAAGTTTTTTTCGAAGAAGTCCCGGAATCTGTACTCCAAATATTTATTCTCAACTGATAAATTCCAGGGACCGGCCTCAGGAGCATACATCTGTGAATAGGTTTGCAGGAGAAAGGCTGATCGGCTGTCAGGAATGGATCCCGCACATCCTGTATTTCTTCTGCCGAAAAGATCATCGATGGTAACACAGTACAAGGAGGCGATTTTCGGCAGAATGGTCACATCCGGCAGGGTCGTGTTGCACTCCCACCGGGACACGGTCTGGGTGCTGACCCCCAGGGCTTCAGCAGCCTGCTCCTGAGTCATATTCTTCGCCATCCGGAACCGCTTCAGATTCTTGGAAAAAACAGTCATTTCCCTCATTCCTTTCAGATATTCAGAAGCTTCTGCCCTTATTATACCGAAAGGGTGAAATAAGTCCATATCCTGATTTATGATGCATATCTTATATTTTGATGAGTCGCCAGGCTCCTCCCGGCCAAAAAGAAGAGCCACCCGATGGATGGCTCTTCTTTTTGTTTTTTCCAATCACGTTTGATGCAGTTTTACGCAAAAAGTGATTATAAGTTATACCAGCGGATTTCGTTGGCCTCCAGGTGGAGATCAAAGGAGGTGCTGTCGGTGTAGACGGTGGTGTCCTGGGGAACATAGGTGTTGTTGACCACGCAGTACTTGCCGTTGGCAACGAAGGCATGTACTTCCACATTGTAGTTGGTGGAGAACCACTTGTGGAGAATCTCCTCACCGTGGGCAGCCCACAAAATGGCCCGGTACAGAACGCGGCTGTTCTCAAAGGAGTAAGGCAGGCCGGAGATGTAGACGCTGCGGCCGTTGCCGAAGCTGTTCACCGCCATCTGGACTTCCTTATCCTTCTGGACCAGGATGTCGGTACCCTCGTATGCATAAATGCTCTTCTTGCCCTCGCCGAAGTCAACCTCACCAGCAACATCTGCCAGAATGAAGTGATCGGGATGCTGCTCCCAGTTGTACTTGTCGTAGTTCAGGGTGAAGCCGGTTTCCTTCTCCACGCCCAGAACCTTGGCCAGCTGGAAGTAGTGACCCTGGTACTGGTGGCCGGAGGGCTCGCCCACGCCAATAAAGCCACCGCCATTGTGGACGAACTTACGCACTGCGGAGGAGATGGCAGGATCTTCCCACTCGGCTCCGCCGGTATGGGCAGTATCGCCGTCACCGACGTTGATGATGACGTCGATGTTGTCCAGGATGGACGCATCCTTGCGGATATCGTCGAAGGAGATGAACTTTACATCGAAGGGAGCGCCGGACAGCGCCTCGATGATGCCAGCATAGGAGTAGTTCTGCTTCTGATACAGGGCGTGGTGGACCATGTGGCAGCCCCAGGCACGCATCTTGCCCCAGCTGTTCAGGACAGCAACGGTCTTGACGCAGTAGGGAGTAGTACCCTTGATGTTCTCGTACAGTTCACGGAATTCGTTGCAGACAGACTCCACGTAGTCAATGAACTCAGGGAACTGGAGGGCCAGTTTCAGATAGCCGCCGTAGCCGATGCGGTCGATAGGCTTGCGCAGGATGGCACGGCGTGCGGTGACCCAGTTCTCCTTGGCTTCCTTCACAGGGTCGCCACCCTCGTGGAAGGTATCCGGGAAGAAATAGGGCAGGAAACGGCCCTCGGTGTACTTGACACCGGGAATGTCAGAAATCAGGCGCAGGGTGGAACCGTTGCCCACGGAGCCGACGACAGCATCCACACCGATGGTCTTCCACTCTTCCATGAAAGGCTCGGTGCCGATCCAGTGGTCGCCCAGGAACATCATGGCTTCCTTGCCCAGCTCGTGGGTGATGTCCACCATTTCCTTGGCCAGGGCAGCAACCTCACGGCGCTGGAAGGCCTGGAAGTCCTTGAACTCCTTAGAGGGAACCCGGTACTGGTTGTTGTAATAGCCCTGATCCACGATGTACTCGGGACGGAACTTGTAGCCCACTTCCCTTTCGAACTGCTCCAGGATGTAGGGAGACACGGAGGCGGAGTAGCCGTACCAATCCACGAACTTTTCCCGCTTCAGCTCGTCGAACATCAGGGTGAACTGATGGAAGAAGGTGGTGTAGCGGATGACGTTGACATAGGGGTGGTCTGCGATAAACTTGCGCAGGCGCTCCATGGTGAACTTGTGGGTCTTGGGCTGGCGGACGTCGAAGGTGATCTGATGCTCGAAGTTCTGCCAGTTGTTGGTCACCGCGTTGTACATATGCACCGGATCCCAGATCAGGTAGGCCAGGAATGCCACAGTGTACTCGTGGAAGGCCTCGGGTGCAGGAATCACCACACAGCCGGTCTCGGTGTTGTAATTCCAGGCATCGATGGCGGCCACCTCACCGGTGGTGCGGTCAACCACTTCCCACCAGCGCTTGATATCGTCCCGGGTGTTGACCTCCATCAGCTCAGGGGAGATACCCTTCATCAGAGGAATTTCCAGGGCACCCTCGGTGGCGGTGTGGAAACCGGTCATGATGTAACACTGCTGTACTTCCTCGGGATTGGCCTTTGCCCAGGCATTGTCCTTACGGGTGGTATAGTAGGTGGAGTAAATCTTGGCATCCTGATTCTGCAGCTCAGCGGGGAAATCGGTGCCGTCACAGTCACGGATGGCGTCTGCGCCCCAGCGCTTCATAATTTCCAGGGTCTCGGGAACCACGTCCAGATCCGTAGGGATGGTCACGCGGCCTGTTCTCTTCATATCATTCATTTTGGTAAACTCCTTGTGAAAGTAAAATTTGCCTTATGATGGTTGGGGTTCTGTCTATTCCAGATTTTATCGTATTTTTCCAAAAAATCAAGACAAAACTGAAAAATAAACCTGACAAATGGGGAGGGATCCTCCCCTCCCCATTTTGTCAATTTTTATAAGCGGCGTTGTAAACAAACAGTGCGGTCAGCAGCAGGATGATACCAACGATCATCAGTCCCAGGCCTGCCAGCTTGCCGGTCATGGACCAGCCTACCAGGGTCAGGGTCAGGCCGATCACAAAGAACACTGCGATCAGGATAAACCGCAGCGCGGTATGGTTTTTCCAGAAATTCATTTATGTCACCTTAGCCTTTCAGACCGCCGACAGTCATGCCCTTGGTCAGATTCTTCTGGACGCAGATGTACAGGATCAGCACAGGCAGCATCACCAGCACCAGACCTGCGTACATGGGGCCGTATTCTGCCGCGGACTGCTGGGCCTGCATCAGGTTCAGAAGGCCGGCGGGCAGAGTCCACTGATCCCGGTCGGTGACCAGGGTCTTGATGATGATGTACTCATTCCAGAAGGACAGGAAATTGAACAGAATCACGGTGATGATGGAGGGCTTTGCCATGGGGAAGATCACCTGCAGCATGGTGCGCCAGTAACCGGCACCGTCGATGTAGGCAGCCTCCTCAAAATCGTGAGGCAGGGTTGCAAAATAGCTGGACAACAGGTAGATGGTGAAAGGCAGGGCCGTGGCAGCATAGACAACCGCCACAACAATGTGATTGTTCAGCAGGAAGCCGTTGCCAAGAACGCCCTTCAGCCACTTGTCACCGTCGGAAAGCATCAGGTAGATGGGCACCACGATGTAGTTTACGTTGATAAACAGACCGGCCATGAAGCAGGTGTTCAGGAACTTCTGGCCGAAGAACTTAAACCGGGACAGGCAGTAGGAAGCGGGCAGAGCAACTACCAGCAGAATTGCAAGGGCCATAGCGGTAATGGACACGGAGTGGACCATGTAGCCGCCCATGTTGGCCTTGTTCCAGGCATCTACAAAGTTCTGCCAGTGGATGTGGCTGGGCAGCGCCCAGGGGCTGCCGTAGTGCTCGACAGTTTCTTTGACGGATGCCATCATGACCCACAGCACGGGCACAAGGATCAGAACTGCCAAAATACCCAGCACCAGGTAGATGAAGATCTTGTACAGCCGCTCAGCGCGGTTGACTTCGATTGTATTTTTCATAACCGCACCTCCTTAGTATTCCAGCACTTCCCGCTCGGTGACCTTGTTCACCAGGGCGGACATGCCGAAGGACACCAGGAAGATCACCACGCCGATGGCCATGGCGTAACCGTAGCCGCCGCCCAGGTTCTTCTGGTTATACATGTACAGCAGGGCCACATTGGATGCGTTGTTGGGGCCGCCGCCGGTCATGGCGCTGACGAACAGGAAGGCCATGTTGATGGTGGAGATGATGAAGAAGGTCAGGGTGGTGCGGATGTTGGTCCAGATCAGAGGAATGGTGATCTGGAAGAACTGGGCCACCCGGCTGGCACCGTCCAGTCCGGCGGATTCATACAGGGACTCAGGCACAGCAGCCATGGAGGACATGTACATGACCATGTAGTAGCCGATAGCCTGCCAGACCATAGCAATCACCAGGCTGGTAATGACGTGCTGCTCACCCTTCCACAGGACACCCTCCTTGCCGAAAAGGTTCAGAATGGAGTTCAGCAGGCCCCTGTCAATGTCGTAGATGGCGGAGAAAATACCGGAAATGACGACCACGGACAGGATATTAGGGATGTAGAACACGATGCGGAAGAAATCCTGACCCTTCAGCTTTTCCCGGGTGAGAATACCGGCAAAGAGCAGGGCAGTGCCCATGGTGAAGATGGTCACCATCACAATCAGCAGCAGCATATTCTGCATAGAGCGGATGAAGGTGGCATCCTTTAAGAGCATCTGGAAGTTTTTCAGACCGATGAAAGTCTCATTGGGATTGAAGGTACTCCGCTGGTACAATGACAGACGGAACACGTTGAAGGTGGGCGCGATCATGAAGATGGCAAACAGGATCACGGCCGGTGCCACGCACGCCAGAATAAATGCCGTGCGCTTGACATTGCTTTTCATTTTGAACCAACTCCTTATTATATCTAAAATGCTTTCCATCAGGCAGGCGATACCTGCACAAGGGAAAACATTTTGAAAATGGGTGGCAGTGACAGAGGTCACTGCCACCCAAATTACATACTGTGTGGACTTAAAACTGGGGAATTAGCCCAGCATGTTGGCACGCATCTGCTCGGAAGCAGTCTTGATGTTCTCAACATACTCGTCGATGGTCAGAGTGCCGGAAACCAGAGAGTCGATGGGATAGCGGAAGACATCGGCCACAGTGATGCCGGGGATCTCAGCGAAGGGGGCAAAGTCGCCCATAGCAGCCTTGGCGCCGTTGTCATAGATGGAGTAGAACATCTTCTTCTCGCCTTCCAGAGTGTCAGCAACGCCGACAATGGGCTGGATAGCATCGACAGTGGCAAAGATCTCAGCAGCCTTGTCGGAGTACAGGAAAGCAACGAACTGCTCAGCCTCAGCGATGTGCTCAGCACCGGCGGGGATCCATGCCTGCTCGAACCAGCAGTAAGCGTAGCGGTCAGCATTGGCATCGAATGCGGGCAGAGCGGTCATGCCCCATGCGAAGTTATCCAGGGTAGCTGCGTAGTCAGCCATCTCACCGGTGATCCAGGTGCCGTTGGGCATGAACAGAGCGGTGCCGTCCATGGGCATCTGCTGGTTCTTGGTGAAGTCCTGGTTGTTAGCCTGTGCGGGGGTGTTGGGATGGGTGTAGGAAGCCAGCTTTTCAATGACGCTGAACAGCTGCTTGGATTCCTCGGTTTCCCAGATACCCTCTTCGTAGGTACGGACAGACTCCCAGTACTCAGCACCGCCGATGGTGTTCACCAGAGCGGGGATGAAGGTGTCGAAGTAGCCGGCAGTGGGGTAGGTGAACAGGTAGATGCCTTCAGCCAGAGCCTTGTCGCCCAGTTCCCACATCTCGTCCCAGGTGGTGGGAACTTCCCAGCCCTTGTCCTCGAACAGCTTGGCGTTGTAGAACAGGCCGCAGGGAGAGTAGAACATGGGAGCCAGATAGGTCACGCCGTCGCCGTAGGGGTTGGTGATAGAAGTCTCGGTGAAGCCGCCAGCGATCTTGTCAGCGGGGGTGGCGGACTCGCCGGGGATGGTGGTGGCCAGCATGTTGGTCAGGGGGTGCAGAGCGTTCTGCTTGACCAGCTGCTCGGTCAGGCCAGCGGCACGGCCGGTAGCCAGGTGGACAACGTCAGGGAACTCGCCGTTCTGCATGGGACCAGTCAGAACGTCTTCCAGGTTCTTGTCAGTGGTCAGTTCGACCTTGATGCCGGTCTCGGCCTCGAAAGCGGCGCAGACGTCAGCCCAGACCTGGGAGCCGTAAGCGGTCTCGATGGCAGCGACCTTGATGGTGACAGCCTCCGCCTCGGGGGCCTTGGTCTCGACGGGATCGTTATTGCCGGCCTCGGGAGCCTTGGTCTCGCCGGGCTGGTCGTTACCGCCGCCGCAGGCGACCAGGGACAGAGCCATGGCCAGCACCAGCAGAAGTGCAATGATCTTCTTCATTTGATTTTCCTCCATATTATTTTAGTTTCGCGGAAACATTCTTCCACTTGTCTTAAGTATACAAAATCTCCCGGCTTTCTCAAGTTGAAAATTGCGGTATATTTTATAGATATTGCTCTCAGAACATTTTCAGCATTTCATTTAATTTGCACATAGAGAAATTGTGCATTTCGCATAACATTGTGCAAAATCGATTATTTCACTATTTGCTTCTCTATTTCATTTTCAAAAAACCGCATTGCAAAAGGCAAGAAATTGATATATAATATCAATAAATCTAAAATCCGGAACAGTATTGAGGAGGTTTTTCCATGAGCAGAAGCCATTACAGTCTGAATCAGGATCAGGGTTTTACCATTCGTGGCACAGCAAAATTACTGAATGTGGCCAGTGCCAAGTATGGCGGTGACTGGCATTCCGTGCCCCACACCCATAATCACCTGGAACTCTTTTATATCGTCGGCGGCAAAGGACAATTTCTGATCCAGGATCAGCTTTATCCGGTGAATTCCAACAATCTTGTGATCATTAATCCCAACGTTACCCATACTGAGGTCAGTCTGAACGCACAGCCTCTGGAATACATTGTCCTGGGCATTGAAGGCATTGAGCTTGCCACAAGCGAAAGTTCCAACGGGCAATTCAACATACTGGACCATTTTGAAAGTGTGGAAATTTCCTCCTGTCTGAGAAATATCCTGCGGGAAATGGAGCAGAAAAACACCGGATATGAAGATGTCTGCCAGGCCTACATGGAAATCCTGATCATCCGGCTGATGCGTAATACCGCCCTTGCCGTTCCCACTGAACCCCAGGTTGTATCCGGCAACCGCCAGTGTGCCGCCGTCAAACGGTATATCGACCTGCATTTTAAGGAATCCCTGACGCTGGATCAGCTGGCAGAAGATGCCCACATGAACAAGTACTACCTGGCCCATGCCTTCAAACGGGAGTACGGCACCTCCCCTATCAACTATATGACCACCAAACGAATTGAGGAAAGCAAGTACCTGCTTGCGGAAACGGATCTGTCCATGTCTCAGATCGCCCAGCTTCTGGGGTTCTCCTCTTTGAGCTATTTCTCCCAGGTGTTTCGCAGGACCCAGTCCGTCAGTCCCATGGAATACCGACAAAATACAAAAAACCTGTAACGGAAGCCAAATGTTACGCCCGATCAGGCCCTCCCGAGTTCTGCTCCGCCGGAACCTTACGTTTGGCTGGTTAAAATTCCTTCATAATCAAATATTGTATCATGCAGCTTTTCTATACCATATATCTCAACATTTCTGTAGAATAAAGAATAAGCTGACAAATTTCTTATCGAAATTTGTCAGCTTATCTTGTGCTTAGCGTACACTATAGATTCAGCTATGCAGTACCTTTCTGTAACCACATTTCAGTTTCCGTTCACAGTCCTGCGGACTGCGCCCGGGAACCGATGGATTCTCCCACGGCCTAAAAACAGTCCACCGGACTGTTTTTATCTTCGCTTCGCTCAGGCCGGCCTTTCGAATCCCATTATCCCCATAAAAAAAGGACACCTAAGGGTAGCTTCCAATAAGACAGTATGAAAGATTACTGATATAGGGTAGCTGCCAAACAGGGTGCAACAGCAAAAGATAAGCGATACTTGGTTTTGTTAACCAGGTATCGCTTATTTTTGTTTTAGGAT